>JAGXFL010000002.1 GCA_024637295.1 Sulfuricurvum sp. | reverse complement strand
GTCAACGTTTTGAGATTGTCTCAAACCGTTTGACCTACTTAGTTTTCAATGATCGCAAACTCAAACTCAATGCCTTAACTCAAGGCGTCTCATCGTTTGTGGACGGGAATTATAGGGGAAAACTTCTTTATTGTCAATAGTTTTACGAAAGAATTTACAGCAAAAGGAATATCATTTCCTCTTTGTATCAAATAATCTAATTTTAGATTCTTTCTCTAGTGCCGTACTGTCACGTGATACCCTCTTTCTTCATCGATTGCCAATAACAAAATAGGCAGTACAAACAAATCGCTTACTAATGAAATAAGCATCAATATTGCACCGTATCCTCCTATAAGCTCTAAGGTCTCAAGCTGAGTCAAGGTCAATAATCCAAATACACACATCAAAACTCCTGCTCCGATGATAGTAGGAATGCCCGCATAAAAGAACATGATCTCCAAGGCATGCTTCTTTGTTCGTCCAAAATATCGGCTTCTGAAATATTTGTACGCAAAATGGATAATCGTATCGGACGTCAATCCTACAGAGATAGTCATTGCAATAAGCACTTCAATACTCAATGCCAAATTAAAGACCAACATGATAAGCCCAAACCAAATAACGGGAATGGCATTAGCAGCAAATCCAACCAAGCCAATTTTAATAGACCTAAACACAATTCCCATAACCAAACCGATCATCCCAAGGGCAACTAACAGTGAAGAAGACAAAAGTATACGCTTATCCATCTTGGCACTTTCAGAAAGTGTTTCCATATCGGTAAAGAAAAAAGGTATCTCTTTATACTCTTTGATCCATCGGATGATGGCCGATTGATCTGCATTATCTAAAGAAATCATCACATTCAATGCGCTATCATCGATATAGGCTTTTTCCATGTCATTCAGTTCTAAGAAAAACAACGCTTGAAGAACACGCTGTTCATCTATCGGGTTTTTAGGTGAATTTGCCATATCTAACCGCGTTAAAACACTTTGAATCGAATCAACTTTGACAATACCCTCATTATCATGCCGTAACTCAATCTCAAACTGTTTTAGCTTTTGCAGCATTGAGAGATCGATCTCTTCAAATGGGACTTTAAGGGTAATCGTTTTTTGATCTACATGCGTGTCAAAAACTTGCATATTTCCGGTTGTAAAACGGATGATGGTTACTGCGGAAACTAAAATGGTAATGAGTATAAACAACTGTAATAAACGATGGTTGTAATGTATCTCCTGATTTGCGAATGCGTAACACATTCCGGCAAATCTTACACGAGGATGTCTCGCAGTAAAGTAACTCAAAAGTGCCGGTAAAAATGTCACATTGATCACGTACGCATACGCTGATGAGATCATAAGGCTTAAACTCAAAGTTGTAATTATCAGTGAATCCGCAAATAACAATGACCCAAGACTGATTGCTAAAACCGGCAATGTCCAAAGTGCTGGAGCTAGATTTCGATCAATACTTTTTTCAATGGCCCTAATTACCGTACTTTTATACTGTGAGATATGCCAACGATAGTAAAAATAGAGAAAATGGCCAATGGACACACTCACTACCATTAACGTCATAGCAATATGAATTTGACGGTTTCCTGTCACTATTTGAATGGTTGCAAATGTTAGAATTGAGGTCAACATCGTAACAATCAATGCTCCAAAAGCTGCTACATAGTTTTTAAACAACCATCGGGACATAATAACAATCGCTACTATAAAAATAAGAACATAGCCGACATAATCTTTTAACCGTACTTGGGCAGAAGGTTCTGAGTATTCATATGTATAGGGAATATCAAACGCCATAATTTCAATGGGTGACTTTGAATGAATAATAAAAGTAAAACGAGTAAAGTCATCATTTACATAAGGTTTATAGGGTTCTTTGAATGAAGAAACAAATTCGACAATGGCTTTAGCCTTTAACTCATGTATCGGTAATGCTTTTACCAATGAAGAGTCTTCTCCCCCTTCATTAGAAATACGATACGAAGAAAAAAGCGATTCTACTCGGGTTATCTCTTTGTTATAATCAAGCTCTGTTTGCAATACGGTCAATTTCTGTTTAGATACATCATCAAATTTTGGAACATTAACACTTAATCTGGCTACGTGTTGTGTATCATACGCACGGGCATGTGTTTTTTGAAGCTCTTTTGATTCGCTAAGCCAAAACAACGTATCCGATGAAATAAGTTCCGGTCTGAAAAAGGTAAATGCAAGCATAGAAATCAGCGTAAAAATCGCAATAATCCATCTTCTAAAACGTATCACGGTACGAACATAAGCAGTAACATTTGGGGTGTTATAATACATAGTTTAGTCCAACTCTTTTTTAATTATCAAATACGGGCGCTTGTTAACACCTATTTGCTCGGCGACATTGGCGATTGCCTCTATCCGTTCATTGATTTTTTCTGGGAAAGATCTCATCTCATTGATCTCCTTTTCTCCAACCATCACTTCTAAAGTTTGTTGCAGTGGAGTCGATGATGCATAAATGGTTCCGATAAGATCATGGGAATGAAGCCTTTTTAGTTCATAAAAGAAGATGTAATAGTGATAGATAGTGCGCATTTTTTCATTGTCATGAATCATTGAAAGAAAATCTCTGGAATGGGGACATTTGGGATCAACGAAAATATAGGCCTTAATATTCCCTGTCCCATATTGCATTGCGAGAGATTCAATCGGACGGACCAATGCTGCAATTTGCGGCGAAGAGAGTTCTTTTGCCGTGCATTGAGGTATCCATACTACTACAAATATCAAGATCCATAATAAACATAATTTAATTTTTATCGGTTTCATTCCGACAGTATAAAGCAAAAAGATTACTGTTTTACTACGCGTCTGCTTAAAAAATAATCACGATTGAGTTTGACTTTGACTCTGCGTTTGCATCTCTTCGCGCGTCACATCCACCGTTACACTTACATTGCTTTTTCCACTGCCTAAAACAACCCCTTGCATAGGTGCGATATCGGCATAATCACGCCCATACCCCAAGACAATATGCTGATCATACGGTATTAGATTATTGGTTGGATCAAAATCAAACCATCCGTATCCCGGAATAAAAACCCCAAACCATGCATGAGAAGCATCGGCACCGAATAACTTCTCTTCCCCTGGAGGAGGCAATGTCTCAATATACCCACTGACGTAGCGTGTGGCAAGACCAAGTGAACGAAGCGCACTGATGGCAATATGGGCAAAGTCTTGACATACTCCCTTACGCGCTGCGAATACTGTTTCGACTGGTGTATTAACATCGCTAAAACCGCTGACAAACTGAAAATCATCGTAAATACGGCCCATAAACTCTTGCACACTCTCATAAACAGAACGTTCCTGAGCAAAAGAGCTAGCAGCATAATCACGCAACAATGGATCAATTTTGTTAATAAACTGGCTGGGCATGCAAAACTGCTTGGCATCAATAACATCAACCGTGCTCGCTTGAAGTGCTTGCAGTGCCTGAGCATAGGTGACAGCTTTTGCATATTCTGATAGCATCCTGTGCTGTTCAATGGCTTGCATATCCATTGCGATACAGGTTCGGACACTTACCTTTAGATGGTGGTGCGGTTCACGTATGAGCATATGATGAAGATGATTTCCAAAATAATCGGTATATGCTTCCAGCTCAGTGATTATGGGGTCTGTTGAGAGTGAAAAATCAATCACCGTTTGAAAAGGGGTATCTCTTGGTTTCAAACGGATCAGATTATGGCTAAAACTCACCCACTGCTGATACGAAAATTGAGTGCTATGAAAAATATGGTACAGCATGACTACTCATCATAATGGGCAAAATAAGTCTTTGATAACTCATCCGATGCCACAATTAGCTTTTCAGAAACACTCGCAAGAAGTGCGTCCATATTTTCTCGAACAACTGAATCGGGTGCCAATACACACAAACTATCAATGCGACTTAAACGTAAAAATGAAAACGCTTCAAACAAAGGCTCTTCGTAACGGCTTAAATAGATATCATTTTTAAATTTTGGCAATTTCGGTAATAGTTTTAGCAATCGTGATATCTCGCTGATCAAAGATTTTGGAAATTGTACATCCAACAGCATAAATTCACTGACATGCGGCAATTCTATGGATGCACGATAATGCGCTCGATACGCATTTAAACTCTCACTACTGCTTAAGAGGGTTTCCAATATTTCATACTCGGTAAAAGGTTCATAGACCGATGTCAACATGGCCCGTGCTTTGGTAATCAACAGCTGTGAACGCTCAAGCCCTGCCCCGATCTCATACAAAATCAACCCTTGTTCCAAAAACAAACTGTCTTCAATCAGTGCCTTGTATGCCATTAAATGGACCAAAAGACTATCAAGCCCTGCTATCATTGTTCGCTGTGGAGGCAAAGGCTCTTTGACATATTCATTCCACTCACGCATAAGCCGCTCAAAAATACGCCATGCTTCCAAGGGGAGAAGGTTTTTCGTACTTGTATTGGCACTAGAAAGCATATTTAATGCCTGATGTAGCGAGCCGATCCGGTCACTTTGCGAAATGACCGACCATATTTCGCCAATAGGATCCGTAATGGCTTCATCACCTTCACCTAAGAAACCGGGATACGTCATACTAAGATGACTCAAGGCGTCACATAAGATTTCTTGTGCATGAAGATTGCCCTGACTATCGTAACGTGTGGCATTTGCCAGACTTTTTAGCGTAATACGGATCATCCGTGCACTGATGATACAACGCATCAAATAACGTCCCAGCCAAAACAAGTTTTCAGCTCGTAAGCTCGGTATATTTTCCAATGAGTTTTCAAAAGTCGCTTTTGGTTTGTACGCACTATTGGGTGCCATTGGACCTGACTCACCCAGAATCCATAAATCCTTACTACTACCCCCCTTTTGACCTGAAACAATCAAGGAGTCATCACTGCTCCCGACTCGGACCAATGCTCCCGGCATCACTTCATACGCTTCATCCTTGATGATCGAAAATGAGCGAACGACCACATGTCGAGGCTTGATCTCCCCCTCTACCAAACTTGGGGCTGTTGCAAATTGAACCTCTTCTTGACCCACAAACATATACGGATTTGCCACAATCTTAGCACGTAATTGTTCCAGCTCATCAGCAGAAAGCCTCTTACCAACATACGTACCCGATTCATTACCGCTGCGGTCAATTGCCTTGATGATCAAAGAGGACATATGCTCTAATACGTATTCACGCTCCTTGCTTTGACCACACCACCAACTCGCTATTTGCGGTAATATTAACTCCTCATTCAAGAAAAAATGGGCCAATTTAGACATAAATGGGTGAAGTCCGAGGTTTTCTAAAACCCCACAACCCAATGGATTTGCCATTGTAATCCCCTGCTTTCGAACCGCTTGCACTAACCCGGATACTCCCAGTTTCGAATCCGCACGCAACTCAAGCGGATCACAATAACTTTCGTCCAAACGTCGTAAAATCGCATCGACACGACGAAGCCCTTTGAGGCTTTTGAGCCAGATTGCTCCCCCTTTGGCCAATAGGTCTTGCCCCTGTACCAGTGTCAATCCTAAAAATGAACTCAAGTAAGCGTGCTCAAAATAGGTTTCATTATGTGGTCCAGGCGTCAGAAAGACATTGAGCGGTTCACCTTTATTGTTACCACCCAGCTTAGTAAGCATCGATTTCAAATCTTCGTAAAAGGTATACAATCGACGTATAGAGATATTAGAATATAAGCCCTGTACTGCACTGTTCATCGTCAAACGATTCTCAATCGCATAACCCAATCCTGAAGGAGATTGGACACGATCATGTATCACCCACATTTTTCCATCTGGGCCTCGTGCCAAATCAGCAGCTACGATCATCAAGGGATGCTGTATATCCTTGTATAATCCATGAACCTCACGCATAAAGCCGCTATGCCCAAAAATCACTTCACTGGGAACGATATTTTGTTTAAGAACTTTTTGTTCTCCATAGATATCTTTGAATAATAGGTTTAGAAGTGTGGCACGCTGTTGCATCCCTGCTTCTACTCGTTCCCAATCATTGCTTTCCAATATCAAAGGTATGGGATCAAGACGCCATGGTCTGCTTATACCGCTGGGATCATCGTAAACATTATAGGTAACACCGTTATCCTCTAGTCTCCAATCAATCTCTTTTTGTTTAATATTGAGTTGTTGGATTCCTAATTCTTTAAGATTCTCTGCAAACACTTTCCAATGTTCTCGAATACTCCCCGCTTCATTAAACATCTCATCATAAGATGATGTGGTGTAATTCTCAAAAATCATACGCTTCTCTTCACTCTTTCATTCCTGTTGGGCTCCATTTGCGACGTAAATCCAACGTCAGAGGATATTCTAAACTTCCCGGCAGTTCTTGATACGAAAACGTCTTCTTTTTAGGAGCATTGGGGACGACTTTCGAGGAGGATACCCCTTCCTCTCTGCCTTGTGCCTTTATCGGTGCCCGTACTTCTTCCAGCTCCCCTTGAGAATGGCCAAAAGCCGTATAACGGCTAAAACGCCTGGACTGTGCTTCAAGAGAATTAACCGGGAACGTATCATACGATCGTCCACCCGGATGGGATACATGATAGGTAAATCCACCCAGTGAACGGCGATTCCATTTATCCACGATGTCAAATACCAACGGAGTGTCGACTCCAATCGTCGGATGCAGTGCCGACCATGGCTGCCATGCACGGTAGCGTACCCCTGCCACATATTCTCCCTCTACACCTGTTGAGACTAATGGTACTTTTACACCATTACACGTCAATACATACCGTTCATTCACAAAATTGGACACTTTAACCTGTACCCGCTCTAACGATGAGTCCACATAACGGGCAGTCCCTTGTGAACTGGATTCTTCACCCAATACGTGCCAAGGCTCTATACCTGCACGTAATTCACACGAGATCCCTTCAATCATGTTCAAACCGTATAAAGGGAAACGGAATTCAAAGAACGGATCAAACCAATCCAACTCAAATGCATACCCTTCCGCACGTAAAAATTCAACGATATCCCGAATATCTTCACGGACATAGTGTTCGATCAAAAACTTATCGTGCAACTGCGTTCCCCAACGTACAAGTTTATGCTTATACGGTTTACGCCAAAACAGCGATACGAGGGTACGGACCAAGAGCATCTGCATCAACGACATCTCCTGATGCGGCGGCATATCAAATCCGCGCAGTTCTAATATCCCCAATCGCCCCGTTGAAGAGTCAGGTGAATAGAGTTTATCGATACAAAACTCACTGCGGTGCGTGTTACCCGTAATATCGGTGAGCATATGACGGAACAACCGGTCGGTGAGCCAAAAAGGGACTTCCTGTCCTTGAGGAATTTGAGAAAACGCAATTTCAAGCTCATACAGATTTTCAGCTCTCCCCTCATCCACACGAGGTGCTTGAGAAGTGGGCCCGATAAACGATCCCGAAAAGAGATACGATAGACCCGGATGGTGCTGCCAAAACGTGATCAAACTGCGTAACAGATCAGGACTGCGCAGTAGCGGACTGTCGCTTGGGGTCATACCGCCGATAGTCACGTGATTCCCGCCGCCCGTTCCCGTATGTTTACCGTCTTGCATAAACTTCTCGGTTCCCAAACGTGAAAAATGGGCCTCTTGATATAACGTGCTGATGAGTTCGGTCAGTTCTCCCCAACTGCTGGTGGGATGGATATTGACCTCGATGACACCCGGATCAGGTGTGACCCGCATCTTTTCGATTCTCAAATCGTGCGGCGGTTCATACCCCTCGATCATAACAGGAATATTTAACTCGTGTGCTGTCGTTTCGATTGATGCGATCAAATCCAAAAATGCTTCCGTACGCTTAAGGGGAGGGAGGAATAAAAAAAGTTTTCCCTCTCGCACCTCAGCAGAAAGTGCCGTTCGAACAAACACTTCAGACTCTGCTTTTTTCTTACTCTTTTTTGACCCTTTTGCAACACGTTCAGCGATCGCACTGTGATATTCGCCAAGTTCCGGCAATACAGCAAACGCATCGTTATCAAATCCTTGATCTAATTCATATAAAGGCTTTTCGACTAAAGAATCCAACGGCAAGCGTAATCCTACAGGAGACGTCCCTGGTATCAAAAACAAATGACCGCGTCGAAATTTCCACGTACAGGTTGCCCAGTGCTTTGGTCCGTGATTCAAAGGCAAAACAAATCCGCAAGGGGTACTAAGCCCATTGGACAAACTCTCTGCCAATGCTTTACGTTCCCATGAATCTTTGAGATTGACTTTGAGCGGATCAACATCGATCGGCAATTGTGATTCTTGCAATAATGCCGCCAAAGGATCGTTATACGCATCCAAGATATGGGCATCAGCGATCCCAAGATTCACACACAAACGTGCCAAAAACTTTTTGCCGTCTTGAACTGCAAGATCATATGTCTTATCCAAACTTGCCAACAAATCGTGATTTTTCCAGATCTGTTTTCCGTCTTTACGCCAAAAAATCGTACTCATCCAACGCGGCAGTGGTTCTCCCGGATACCACTTGCCTTGCGCATGATGCAGCATCCCGCCATGCCCAAATGTATTGAGCAGCCGCCTAGAGAGGACATTGGCCAATTCCCGTTTATGCGGACCGTCAGCATCGGTGTTCCATTGAGGTGATTCTTGATCATCAATCGATACAAACGTCGGCTCTCCCCCCATACTCATACGAACATCATTGGCAACCAGTTCTTTATCTACCTCAAAGCCCAGTTTTTTGATCGCTTCCCATTGCTCTACACGATAAGGCTTGGTCACACGTGGTGATTCAAATATGCGCGTAACCGTATTGGAGAAATCAAACTCCACTTCACACTTATCCATTGCACCCTCAACCGGTGCCGCACTCTCAGGATTTGGGGTACACGCCAGAGGGATATGCCCCTCACCTGCGAACAATCCGCTCGTAGCATCCAGTCCGATCCAGCCAGCACCTGGGATATATACCTCCGTCCATGCATGTAAGTCGGTAAAATCTGCTTCCGGGCCGCTTGGACCATCCAGTGATTTGACATCGGCTTTGAGCTGTACTAAATATCCCGACACAAAACGTGCCGCCAGTCCCAAATGACGGAATATCTGAACAAACAACCAGGCAAAATCACGACAAGATCCCAATCGTTTCCCCAGTGTCACTTCACACGTCTGAACGCCGGGTTCCATGCGAACCGTATAATCAAGATATTGGTTAAGTTTGATATTGAGTTCTACTAAAAAATCGTTGATAGTACGAGGAGTCAAATCAATCTCTTTGACAAACTCTTTGAGTAATTTTCCTTTGGAGGTCACTTTTAAATAGGGGGACAACTCTTTTTTGAGCTCTTTTTTATACTTAAACGGAAAATTAGTGGCATACTCTTCTACAAAAAAATCAAAAGGGTTGATACTGACCAACTCTGCGAGGACTTCTACATCGATCTCAAGTTCTTGTGTCTTTTCAGGAAAAACGATACGGGCCAAATAGTTACCGAAGGGATCTTGCTGCCAGTTTATAAAATGGGTATCCGGCTTGATCTTAAGTGAATACGCTTCAATTGGAGTACGGCTATGCGGTGCCGGTCGTAAACGAATAACATGCGGAGAAAGATTAATAGGCTTATCAAATGCGTAATGGGTTTTATGGGAAAGAACAACTTTGAGTGACATCACATCCCTTTGTTTAAAAAGTTATGACAAGAATAACATATTTCTTTCCAAACTAGTGTATGTTTTTAGACCACTTAATGGTAGAATTACTCCCAATGCTTAAAAAAAAGAGTTTGCATGAAAATTTTTCTCCTCGAAGATGATTATCTACTAAATAAGGCAATCACCCAATATCTCGTCAGCAAAGGATTTAAGGTCACTCCCTTTTACAATGGGACCGAGGCAATCAAAGCCATTGCTAATGATTTTGATTTGATGATTTTGGATATTGATATACCACAATTCAGCGGGATTACGGTCATGGAAGATATTCGTAAACTATATCCTACCAAGCCTATCATTATGATCAGTGCGACCATTGATATCGACATGATCAGTAAAGCCTATGAAAAAGGGTGTAATGACTACATGAAAAAACCCTTTGATATCCGAGAGCTGGAACTCAAAATTCGAACTTTCCAAAAAAATGCAGCCAATACGGTTCAAATTCTTGAGGGACTTGAATATACCTTGGACGACCACCGCTTGCTACACCATTCACACGAAATACCACTAACTCCCAAAGAAAAAATACTTTTTCACATCTTAGTTGAAAACAAAGGTAGAACCGTTTCTCTTGAACTATTGGAACGTGGTATTTGGGGGATGAACGCAGAAGCGATCCATTTGCGGCAACTCGTTGCCCGTCTGCGTAAAAAACTGCCGGACAATTGCATCCAAAGTCGTACAGGAAGTGGCTATTGCATCCTTTAGCATCCCATTATTCCTTATCATTTTACTAAATATGCCACTACCAAAACGGAGCATAAAAGCCCTTTTCTTCACCCTTACCGTAATGAGCTTACTATTCATGGCAATAGGCTCTGTATGGCTCTATAACTATGCTACCGCTACGATCGCAAATCAGCTTTCCAATACGGCTCATGACAAGTCAGATGTCATCCGATATGAGATGATCCGATTTTACGATGAGATGGTTTACACATTTACACAGACAAAACCTTTACAAATATCCAAAATGGCACAGGCACAGCGCTACTTTCAAGAACATGGGATGGATGCCGCCTTGCAACCTTTGCAAGCGATACTTGACGACGGTGACAGCCAATATGACATTTACCTCATTAATGAGAAGATGACCGTAGAACGTACCACATTGTCACACGACCGGGGTCTTAATTTCAAGCAGTATACGTATGTTCCCCAGCTTTTTATCTCATTATTTAACAATCCGACAAAAATAGATATAAGCGAACCTATGTACGAATCTTTTTGTGATAATTTTAAACGCTATACGACTCAAGCTTGCCCAAATGGCCGCTGTATTATCCAACTGAGACAAACCCTTAAAAAGTCAAAATCGTTTCACAGTTTTATCAACCATCTCAAAGAGTTGATCCCAACTCTCTACAGCCACTCATCCTACACTGTCTATAAGACGAAGTATCAATCAAGAGACGCTCAAGCGTTTTGGTCTCAGCGCCTTTCAAAAGTTAGAAATAAAGACATCATAAAATTATGGGGAAGTCTTGGCAATTTTCAGCAAGTCATGCAGCGTATAGACCCTACCAGCGTAAATTTGTTTAAAGATCCTCAACTTCTTCTCTACCCTCATTTAGAGGAGATGTTCAAACATGATATACGAAAAGAGCTCACCTATTATAAAGATGACCGATATTTGCGTATGGTGATGCTCCCGCAACAAAGCTATTACAATCAACTCGAGGGAAGCTACTCCATTTTGGTCATAGAGCTCGATGAAACCGCAATGTATCACGATATGCAAAACATGAAGATTACCATGATGTCTGTCTGGGCTCTTTTCATAGGGTTCGTACTAATCATGTCTAACCTTTTTTACCGTCGCATCATTGTCCCCATCACCCTATTGCAATCCCATATGCATTCCAAAACACCTCTAAACGATAGGACAATCCTAACCAAAGACGATGAAATCAGTAAAATTGCACATACCTATAATTGGCTCTTAAGCGATCTCAAAAATCAAATCGAACTCAAACAAACCCTCTTAGCCCAGTTTAAGACCTTCACTTCCAATGCTATCCATCAGATACGAACGCCCCTAAGCGTTATCAAAATAGCCCATTCAATGATTGATGACGATGCACACCAAGAGGCAAAGCTGCATATTCTTTCCTCATTGATTTCCATGGAGCACCTCTATGACTCACTCGCGTTCACCCTTCAAAATGACAAAATAGAGCTGCCAAAAAGCACCCTTGACATCAGTTCGATGATGACAAATAGGATTGCCCTCTTCTCTCCTGTTGCACACTCTGTGGACAGTAAGATCATTTCCAAGATTCAAAGCGGGCTATTGATTGAGATGAATCAAACTGAATTGGAATATCTCATCGACAACAACCTCTCCAACGCGATCAAATACGGACAGCCATTTCAATCCATTGAAGTTTTACTGACCCAGCTAAACAATCAGATCGTCTTCCTTTTCAAAAGCTATGGAGAACCAATCGCAGACAAAAATGCCATTTTTGAACGTTATACCCGCCAAGATCACAGCAAACAAGGTAGTGGAATCGGTTTGCACATCGTTGCAAGTATTTGTGAACGTTATAATATGTTAAAACACGTCACCTATGAAGATGGCCAAAACTGCTTTTACTACTATTTTCCTCTAAAATAGCAAAATGTGACAGCAATGTCACACAAAAACATTACAATAACCCTTATCTTTAGGGGAGGTATTATGCAGTTTTTGCGCAATCTTTTTGCTCTTCGAAAATTTTTGCCGGAGAATGGCTCCTTAAATGTAGAGACTTTTTTTGAAGAACGGTTATCGCATGCCATTCATCTAGCAGTGTTTAGCGGAACCAAAACAGGAATACTTTATTGCAATCTCAATGAGTTCAAACAGCTTAATGACAAGTATGGCTACACCGCAGGTGACCATGTCCTAACAGAAGTTGCCAAACGACTACGATCCTTCTGTCCATCTGCCGATGCGGTTGTACACTATGGAAAAGATGAATTTGTCATTATCATCGAATCGCTTACAGACAAAGCATATCTACTTGAAATTGCCCAAAAGCTAAAACAAAAGATCGCTGAACCGATCAATGAATCAGATATCTCTACTAGTGCCAGTATCGGCATCGCATTGTTTCCCCAAGACGGTCTTACACCGCAACAACTTCTTACTATTGCCAATCACGATATGCACCATAACAAAAATATCTTTTACGGACTTGTCGACTAAGACAACCCAATTTTTTCCCGTTAACACTTTAGGCATGATTCGTGCTTGAATACGTAAACAATACAGGGGAACCCTATGACATTTTCATGGTCCAACATCAATATCGGCGGCAAAATAATCTTGATCTCTACTCTCATCGCCATCATCAGCATTTTCATGCCGTGGGTAGACATGGTGATTCGAACATCAAATGGCTGGCAACAAATTACTTTTGTATTATTGGCATTGTATGCTTATCCCGTATTTCAGGTCATTAAAAACAAATCGATCTCACTAGTATGGGGAAGTGCTGTTTCTATTCTCGCGGCCGTTGCCGCAGTCGCTTTTATGCAGTATCAAACGATTCCGGTAGAAAACATCGATTTATGCTTTGCAGGTCAGGGGACATATCTGTTCTTTGCGACATCCATCTTTTTGCTCATCGGTGTTTTGAAATACAAAGCCATCGAAGTCGAAGCGGCATTGCAACCGGTTACAGAGTAAAGCACACTAGGGGAGAACTATCCCCTACTTGTTGAGCTCAAGTGCCAACTCTGAGAATGCTCGGGCTTTGGCGATATTGTATCGATACGCCTGACCGCTCTTTTCAAGCAAGCCGATTTTTTGGTTTAGTCCAGAAAGCGCACTCATCATCGACGCACGATTTTTGACCACTTTTCCTTTATCTTCCACACTTGCATCATTATCCACACCGACATAGTTTTTCATCTGATTGACATAACCGCTTGTCTTGTTCAATGCCTCAGAGATGCTTTGCATAGTAGCTGCCATCGTAGCTGTAGATTCAGAGATATCTTTTAGCGAAAGTTCCAAGTTTTTAGCATCGGCAAGCAGTTTTGTATCACCGTAGACAGCCAGTCGTGAAATCTCTGCGGATGTGGCCGTATTTCGGTTAAGTTTATCAAACTCATCCAAGAACATATTAGAGCTTGCCTTGTATTGATTAAATGCCGTCGCCGCCTGAGCGAGATTGAGAGCCGTTTTTGAAATAAGCTTCGTCGTACTGCACACTTCCCCCGCATACGGGATCGGCAGAAACCTTGCGACATTACTGATCTGCGCACTGGATTTAAACAGATCCGAATACTCGTTGAGGGTTTTATTGAGCAAGAACATACTGATCTCAAATGATTTGTTGTTTTGTTTCTCTTCCCGTAGTGTTTTAGCTACCAATTCGAGATGATTCAACCCATAGATATTTAGTTTTTCCGCATTGATACACGGTTTTTGAGCAGCAGGAGTCGGAGCGGTCGTACACCCCCCGAAAATCAAGGCGATACACATAATAAGTAATGAAGATTTCAATACCATTCCCTTTTTCAAAATTATAGCTATTCTCGTTTACAGCTCTATTCCAAGTTTTCTTAACACTAGAATCATCAAGTAATACGCCGTAACCGTAGCGATGATTGCGACACCCATGCTCGGGTAAAAACTCACCCCTTTTTTTATCAAAATAGGGAAGATGATAAACAGTGTCATCGATGGAGCGATCAGCCAAATAATCCTATTGGAAAACTCCACCGCCCCAGCACTGCTGTTTGTATCCACATACATCCACGTCATAGCCAATATAGATACCAAAGGAATCGCCGCTAATAATGCACCTACTAGACTGCTTCTCTTGGATATTTCAGATATTAAAACAATCAAAATCGTTGTGATAATGAGCTTTGTTATATAGTAGGTCATCGGTAGTTCCTGGATGTCATAAAATTTGTCAGAAGTTTAGAATGGGATTGCTTAAAAGAGTGTATGATTTTTTTAATATTGCATCGTCAAACAGTGCCCTGCTCTAACACAGTTTGGGCACTGTTTAAAGTATGTAAGGCTTTATTTATTGGTCAACTTAACAACTATATCGTCAATACTGTCAGTAAACAGTGTATTTAGAAAAGGTTCTACATCTTTGGAAGTGTAAGATGGTTTTATCCACATTCCTTGTTTTTGAGTAAATGTGAAGACATTGACCTTATCAGCTTTTGTCAAAGTTACCTCTACTACTATTTTTCCATGAAGATTTTCATTCAATTTATCAGTATCATTATAAATGAGCTGAATATCTTTGATTTTTACGTCTATTTTTGTATTCGCGCCGGCAGCATTATTTACCAAGTTGAACTTAGCAGCTGTTAATACCTTAGTAAGCCCCTCTGTATATCTGCTTGCAAAATCCACATTGCTGTAAAGCTTTGTATCTACCTTATCATTTACTAGTACATACCCTATTGATCTCTTATCTTCTCTAATGTCTGTGACAGATAAAAAAGAAATATTATGTCGATCCTCTGTCGTATTACTCAAGTAATGGGCTTTGTATGATGAAAGCTCTATTGCCTCATTTTTATAGGAACATCCACTCATCAAGACAACTACTGCCACTAAACTATATAACTTCTTCATATCAGCTTCCTTATAAAATTTTCAATTATTCAAAACATCCACAATCACTATAGCAATTATGCCAAAGAAGAGTCAACATACAGACAACTTGAATGAACAACAATACAGGAGGATATTGATAATTTACTTTAATAAGAAACCTTGTTTTTACCACTGTTTTTAGATTTGTAAAGTAACTCATCTACTCTTTTAAAGATTGTATCTTCACTATCGCTTTCATTGACTTCGGAAACTCCCATACTAATCGTAATAGGATTATTTGTAATATATATTAAATTTTTTTCAACACTTTTGCAAACTTTAGTTGCTACGGCAACAGCATTCTCTAAATTTGTCTCAGTTAACAAAATGATAAACTCTTCTCCGCCAATTCTAAAAATGTAATCACTTTCCCTTAGAAGTGATGTTATCAATTCACTCATCTTTGTTAATACTATATCTCCAACTTTATGACCATATGTATCATTTACTGCTTTAAAATTGTCAATATCATACATGACCATTGAAAAAGGAGTTCCATAACGTTTCTTAAGTGATACTAATTCTTCAATGTGCTCATTGTAAGATTTACGATTGTGTAGTTTTGTTAATTCATCAATATAAGATTGTTCTTTTATTTTTTTTTGCGATAAATGCAGTTCAGTTATATCTCTACTAATTCCTAAAATACCAACATCTTCTTTGGTATAGTGAAATGGAATCTTTTTAGTTAATAGATACTTTTTTTCACCATTAGGATATTTAATCCATTCGTAGTTAGAACAAATTTCATTTTTTTCCAACACCGTTATATCCATCTCTCTAAAAAGCGACGCCATATCTTCACTAAATAGTTCAAAGTCATTATGACTAATCATATCTTCTTTTGTTTTTCCAACAAATTTTAAAAATGCTTCATTACAACCTAAATAATTAAAATCTTTATCTTTAAAAAATAAAAGGTCATCGGTAGCATTTATAATAGAGTTTAGTGTGAATTCAGACTTTTGGATTTGATGTAAATACTCTACTTCTTTTGTGATATCTGTAACAGTACCTATCGAAACTAAAGGAATACCATCTGTGTCGAACTCTGTTTCACACTCTTCTTTAACCCATTTAATACGCCCATCATTCAGTAGAAGTCTGTGTTCAATGGTGTAACTTTCTTTGTTTTCTAATGATCTTGTATAAGCATCATTTACTGAATTTCTATCATCAGGGTGAACAGTATGTAAAAAATTTTCATAAGAAGGTTTGAATTTTTTAGAATCAATCTCAAATATATCAAATATCTCATCTGACCAAAACAGCGAGTTTTGAGTTAAATCTAATGACCAAAAACCTACTTTGGATATTTTTTCTGCTTTTATACGTTTTTTTAACATTTGTTCCATATGTGTTTTTAAATGAAATAGGTATGCAGTGACTATTGAAAAAGCAGTAATGAAAATAATTTTCCCAAAGTTAGAAAGTGTGTACTCAACTAATGATATAGCTACTAAAATAATGAACGTTAAAATAGCTATTGATATTGTTGATATGTATTTTTTCATTTGAATATTTTATCTAAAATAGATGGAAAAGCAGTCGGGTATTCAATCACCTTATATAGGCTTTAAGATAAAACGTGAAGTTCTTCATCTAAATTTTCTTCACTCGTTTGCGATGCCACAAAAAGTTTTATTTTCATATCCTCTTCCAAAATATGATCTATTAGAGCTTTTTTTATAATGAATTTTAATTTGGTTTTTATCATTGCTATCGAAGGAGAGTTTGTCACCGACTTGTTGACAAAATCTACAATATCTTGATGAAGCTCACGGTGATATTCATATTCTGGAAAATGAATTTTCAGCATATATGCTTCTTCATCGTGAAAGTGTTCTTTCATATAGTTACTAAGTTCTATTAAAATACCTCTCAATTCTTCTTTTGTAGAGGTAACCGTATCAAGAGCAGCAATCCGTCCTACAATTTGGAACAGGTGCTGGTGTTGAACATCAATATTACTGATACCAATTCTATATTCTTCATTCCAGATCAATTCATTTATCATCACGTACAACTTTACAGTATCAATTTAAGACCATAATAGCTAAGAAAAACTAAGGTATCTCTAAAATGGGGGTCATTCCATATTGATTTAATCATACCTAATATGGTACGAATATTTATGCTAATCGTACTCTTTTATCTCATACATTCAAAAATAAAGTAATAGGTTTCTCCCATAGGTCGGCATATCATAGGCAAAAAGAGCAACAAAGATTTTGAGATTATTGAACAAAAATTTCGTAAAGATAAAAATGGAAAAGTTAGAGGGCATGGGCTAGTAGTGCTACCGAAGGATAATTGACCCCCGCTACGCAGTGATCAATTCTAAGAAGTAGTATATACGAAAATCATTCAATCGATTATAAAAAAATATTTCCGCAAGGTCTTACTAAACAGTATAGGAAGTAAGTGATCGGTAATCTAGCCTGTCCCCTTTTTCTATCACTCATTCCAAAAAAAGTCGCTTTTGTTCAAATAATTTTCCTCGAACAATCTTGATATGCAATATTAAAGTGCTATGAAATGCCTAATTAATTTGAAAAACAATCTATGATACGCTCTCTATTTGAGCATCTACTACAAGGTCATTAAATACTAGCGAAATCTCACTTCTTATATAATTATTTACCCAGCTTTTAGACCCCATTTCTTTAGTACGAATTGAAAATACATCAGAATGCCCAAGTTTTCTTTTTGTTGCAGTATCAAGAATATAAAATAATCGTAAGGTTTCGAGTATTATTGCCCTTATTTCTGATACTCTTGCACAAACATAACCAAAATACTCATTTACACCTGGTTTATGAAGATCTGCAATAGTAACTTTTAATGATTTATCAAAATCATGGTGCTTCCTAAGTACTGAAAAACCAGTAGCTTTAAATATATCCTCAAAAGCACTAGGAAGGATTTCTCCGTTATGATAGTGATTAGGAGAAAAAAGAATTCTAGCTATTACTTCATCATTAGATATTATGCATGGTGAGTATTGACTTTGCGTACTACTTTCTAAATCAATTAATTCTTGGTACGTCATTTATTATTATTATGAAACAAATGTTAAAAAATCTGTTTCTATGGTTGACCGTTTATTGTATATAACGCTTTTGTTTTTTGCTTGTGTTGTTGTATTTTTTTCATGTAAAAAATTTAATGATGAAAGTAATTTTTCGGATATATGACTTGAAACTATAACTCCATCCTCTCCGTAAACCTTATTATTTAATTTACAGAAATATGATAAATAATTATTTTCATCAAAATCTACTTCAATATATTCACTTTTATTTTTCCAAAATAAAGCAACTTGCCCGCTTCCTGATACCATGCTTACTGGGGGGGGAATTAAATTTTTCTCTAAAATTGATATAAATTTCTCAGTTGTAGTAATAACTTCCTCTGGGGGTCTAACTCCATCATACCCATCCCAATTATTATTAAGGTTTCTATATGTATATAACTTTTGGTATAGTTTTTTATATTCATTTGTAAGTGTATAATTTGAAGACGTACCGGTTTTTAATACAAAAGGAATATTATCATCTTTGATGATTTGTGCTGTTGCAGTATTCCCCATACTAGATAAAATTAATAAGCTAACTGCCAACGAAGATGTTGCATTCATTATTTAACACCCCTATCAAATAATTTTAAAATATTGTCATGTATGATTTCTTCAAAAATAGATTTACTATGAAAATGAATTACACCAAAATATTTTGCAATAAAAGATTCATCATAATTATCATCAACTACAATTTTATGTTGCGCTCTAACATTTACTTTATGCTTTAATTCATCTTGTTCATCTGCAAAATAATTTATAAAAAGGTTATCTAAAAGGGGTTGAGCTAAATCAGAAATATTTATAAAATATCCATAGTTAATATGCCAAAAACTATCATTATCATAAATACTTGGCAAAATGTAATTACAATTATCTCTAAATAATTGTTTTTTCCAATCATACTGTTGGCTAATAATATGAAATTCATCAAGATACTCTAAAGTAATTTGTGCAATTTTGACACTTTTGGTAATAGAAAAAACTTCATTAATTATTTTTAGTGCTTTAGGTGCAATTTGCTCCCATCGAGTATATGCTCTACAGGTAACAATAATAGAGTCTTTATTGATGGATGTTGTCCAAGATATTTGCTCATCTGACTCTTTTTTTTCAAAAAGTATTCCATTTGCAGAGGAATGTTGCTGAACTCCATCCGGTCCTATTGTCAATGACATTTCAACTTGATCTGTGAAGTTAGAAAATTCATCTTTAAAAAATTGCGTCTCACGTGTGATATTTACAATCGAAGCTATATGATCTGGTGAAAACTGTTCTGTTAGTTGAATTGCGAAAGCTACAACCTTAACTGCATTTTTTTCAGCAAATGGTTTTATTATAGTTTGCATTATCTTCTTTCTAAATCTATATGTTTTGTGGATTTAAAATCTATTCTGAACCCTATAGCTCCCTTAACATTGCCATAATGTAAGTGCTATACTAAACTCTTATTCTATTATGGTAAGTATATCGGAAAATGTTGACAAAATTCAATATATGCTCTTTCATACATTGCATACTGTAACCGCGTGGATCATCTTTGTCTATATCGATAATTACTATGCAAAATCTATTCCAATACATATAGCTTAGATTATGCAAAATACTAAGTTCTACTATTATAATTACTACTTTTGTAGCACACTAACTTAGAAAAAGTATGAAGAGTCAAAAAATAACTATATGCTAAATATGCCTAGATTATTTTGTGTAATTGCATCGGGCTAAAATGATACTTATTGAATGGGGGTAAATTGAGTTGATGGTGGAGCTGTGCGGAATCGAACCGCAGTCCGAAAACGGGGCACCAGAGGCGTCTACATGCTTAGAGACGTTGTTTGAATTTCAGATGACTATCGCACAACGTGCAAAGCTACATCACCCAATCCTCTAAATTCATTCTCGTCCGAGGCACTCCGAGAGTATAGCTATCGCGGGGGTTATACTCCAGTTCCATTGCGTGATAGCATACAATGGTAGAGCAGTCCTAAATTAAATTAAAACTTACGCTACAGCGTAAGCAGGACGATAATTAGTGTTGTTTGCGTTTAAGCAAGTGTGAGCCGTATAACGGAGGTGCTCAGTCCGGCATGCAACCTAAAGCATCCCGCTCCCGTCGAAGCCATGTCAGCCCCAAAAGAAGAGAATACGCAATTATAGCAGAATTAGTCGTTGATGATTGATTTAATATTGCGGGTGATTTCGCAGCATTTTGAAATTTTTTGCGTGTAGTTGAGGGTGTCGTCCAAGAGTACACTGACAATCGACGAACCGACGATGACCCCATCTGCCCCCTGCACTTTTTCACGTGCGGTTTGCTCGTTTACCCCAAATCCGACATATACGGGCGTTTGCGAATGATGTTTGATCATCGAGAGTACTGCACCCAAATCCTCAGCCTGACCGCTGCCCGTGATCCCTGCGTAGGCTACGAGATAGATGAACTTACGCGCATTGGCGGTGATGGTCGCGATGCGCTCTTCACCATCGGTCGGTGCCACGAATGAAATATTGGCTAAACCGCGATTTTCAAAAAGGTTGCGATACGCAAGCGCCTCTTCGTGAGGAACGTCGGGGATGATCAGACCATTTACCCCTATGGCTTTTGCACGATCGAGCAGTTTTTCCATGCCGTATTGATAAAACGGGTTGAAATAGCCCATCCACATGGTATCGATGGAAGGGGCGATGGCTTCAGAGATGGTGAGAATATCGGCAAAATGAAAACCGTTTGCCAAAGAGCGTTCATTGGCCGCTTCGATCACAGGACCATCAGCGACAGGATCGGAAAACGGAACACCCAGCTCGAGCGTATCAACCCCATTTTGACCCAATGCCAACGCTAAATCAATCGTAAATTCTGTGTCGGGATATCCCGCAGTAATGTAAGCTACAAGGTGCTTCACGCTTTCTCCATATCTGGTAATATTAGTAGTGAAAAATGGACTTTTGAGAGTTCATTGTCCATTTTGAAATCTTCTTGCCACTGCATAAACATATCGGAAACACTGATCAGCCACGAGATTGTCTCTTCATTGACCACTGTGTCACGTGTCCTTAGCTGTTCAAATGCATCTTCGACCAAGGTTGCCATACGCACCATCGGTTCG
Source organism: Sulfuricurvum sp. (assembly GCA_024637295.1). Lineage (GTDB taxonomy): Bacteria > Campylobacterota > Campylobacteria > Campylobacterales > Sulfurimonadaceae > Sulfuricurvum. Next base: position 219,985 of record JAGXFL010000002.1, on the reverse strand, counting down.
AGTTGCAAGTAACCTGAAGCCGATTTGATGTTATGAAAGATCCGAAACAGCTCTTCGATACTGCGATGGTAACGATCTTCGTTTCCCAAGTCAACGATAAGGGGTTCCATGATCTCAACCATCATCGAATAATGATCGAGAAACTCATCGATGATTTCAAAATCAAAATTATTTTCTAAATCGCTGCGAATGCCCATGTATTCAGAACTCCTGTGTTGGTGAATTATACCTCTGTTTTCTTTAATCTCCATAGTCAACATGCCTGCAAAAGCACAGGCCATAAAAATTTTCGGTAAACTATCTTACTTAATTATATTCACGATAGGCAAATAATGAAAAAACACTCCATTAGCACCATTGTAAAACGTAAAAACGGTGAGCCGTTGGTCATGATTACGGCGTATGACGCATTGTTTGCCAGATTGTTCGAAGAGAGTGCCGATATATTACTCGTCGGGGACAGTCTGACCATGAGCTTTGGCGGCAATGCGGATACCCTTAGTGCCACCATGGATCACATGATCTACCACACACAAGCCGTTTGCAAGGGGGCGCCCAATACGTTTGTCATTTGCGATATGCCCTTTGGGACCTACATCGATGAGAAAACCGCCTTTGCCAATGCCCTGCGTGTTTACCAAGAGACCCCCTCAGATGCCATCAAGATCGAAGGAGGAGCCGATAAAGCCCATCTTGTAAAATATCTGACCCAAAACGGTATCGCGGTATGCGGACATATCGGACTGTTACCGCAAAGCGTCCGTGCTGAGGGTGGCTATAAAGTCAAAGGTAAAACCGAAGATGAGGCACTGGTGCTCATTGAAGATGCTCGTGCTATCGAAAATGCAGGTGCGTTTATCATCGTTATCGAAGGGGTCAAGGCCGATGTTGCCACCCGTGTAGCGCAAAGCGTCAGTATCCCCGTTATAGGGATCGGTGCAGGAAACGGTGTGGATGGTCAAGTGTTGGTTTTCTCCGATATGTTGGGTCTGTATGAGCCGTTTGTCCCTAAATTTGTCAAACAATATGCCAACGCTGCAGGAACGGTCAAAGAAGCGGTCAAACAATACAGTGCTGAAGTCAAAGACCGCTCGTTTCCGGATGAAAATTATGTTTACTAAGAGGTTGGTGTAGTGGAACGCATCGTAGAGATCGAAAAGTTTACCGCTGAAGACGCAACCGAACTCTCGTTGCGTCCGAGTGCGTGGGCAGACTATGTTGGACAAGAGCAGATTAAAAAAAATCTAGGCGTCTTTATAGAAGCCAGCAGTAAACGTAATGAAGCCCTCGATCATGTCCTCTTTTACGGCCCTCCGGGTCTTGGAAAAACGACACTGGCGCTTATTATCGCCAATGAGATGGGAAGCAACATCAAAGTAACCGCCGCACCGATGATCGAAAAAAGCGGTGATCTCGCGGCACTGCTCACCAATCTCGAAGAAGGGGACATTCTCTTCATCGACGAGATACATCGCCTCTCTCCTGCTGTCGAAGAGATCCTCTATCCTTCGATGGAAGATTTTCGTCTGGACATCATCATAGGCAGCGGTCCTGCGGCGCAAACGGTCAAAATCGATCTTCCGCGCTTTACCCTCATCGGAGCGACTACCCGTGCAGGGATGCTCTCCAATCCTTTGCGTGATCGATTCGGTATGAATTTTCGACTGCAGTTTTACACTCCCGATGAGCTGTGCGCCATCATCATCCAAGCTGCAGTAAAGCTGGGGAAAAGCATCGACAATAAAGCAGCTTTAGAGATTGCGAAACGCTCACGCGGAACCCCTCGTATCGCTCTACGCCTTCTCAAAAGGGTACGTGATTTTGCTGAAGTTGCGAATGAAGCGACTATTATCCATGAACGTTCTCAGTATGCGCTTGATCAACTGGGGATAAATGCCCACGGATTTGATGAGATGGACATACGGTTGCTAAGACTGCTCATGGATGCCAAAGGGCGGGCTATGGGGTTAAGTACCATTGCCGCGGCTCTCAGTGAAGACGAGGGGACTATCGAAGATGTACTCGAGCCCTATCTTCTGGCAAATGGCTATTTGGAACGTACTTCACGCGGACGTCTTGCCACCCCTAAAACGTATGAATTATTAAAATTCGGACATCCGCCCTTATCTCTGATCGATTAGATCTGTTAACATTGGATTAGTAGAATATCTAAAAAATTAGACTATCATATCAGTATTCAAACATTAACACACGGAGTACCTCATGAAAAAGATTTTAGCATTAGCACTTGCACTTAGTGCTACAGTATTGTTGGCTTGCCCTATGAATGGCGGGATGATGAATGGAGGCTGTCAAGGCGGTATGGGACAAAAATGTCAATGCGATACCTCAAAACTTCCTCCACACTTGGAAGCATTGGGTTTAAGTGATGCCCAAAAAGTACAGGTAAAAAAGATCCGTGAAGAGGGGAAAGCTTTTCATAATCAACAGCACACAAAGATGATGGCAGTGTTGACACCTGATCAACAGAAGAAATTTGAAGAAGCACCTAAAGCGTGTCCGAAAAAAGAGATGAAAATAAAAGCACCTGCAGCTGGTATGGGATGCAAAAACTGCGATAAAAAATAACGTATGATCAAGATCCTCCTCATCGAAGACGACTTAGAAATTGCTGATCTATTGACGCAGTATCTAAGTCGTTATCAAATGGAGGTCATTAGCTATGCCCATCCGCAAACCGCTCTCAATTCACTCTCCATCGAATCGTATGATTTAGTTATCCTTGATCTTACCCTCCCCGATATTGACGGACTGGATGTGTGCCGTATTTTACGAGAACGCAGTGATATCCCCATTATCATCTCCTCAGCTCGCAGTGATCTAACAGACAAAGTAGTCGCACTCGAATTGGGGGCTGATGACTATCTCCCAAAACCTTATGAACCGCGTGAATTGGTCGCCCGTATCCAAAGTCTTCTCAGACGTAGCAGCGGCAAGACGATTCAATCGTCCAGAGAGATGTTTCGTGTGGATGAAAACGGTATCTACAAAGAGGGGCAACTTTTACCGCTGACACGCGCGGAGTTTGAAGTACTCTCCCTGTTGATCAAACATCATCAGCAGATCATCTCACGTGATTTTATTGCCAACAATGCCGTATCGATCCAATGGGAGAGTTCGGAACGTAGTATCGATGTACTCATCAGCCGTATTCGCCAAAAAATAGAACCCAATCCAAAGCATCCTACGCTCATTCGCTCCGTACGTGGAATGGGTTACCAATTCACCTTATGATCATCCGTCGCTATTCTGTATTTTTTAAACTCCACGCATTTTTCATCATTGCCTCTATTGTCTTGATCCTTCTTTTGACCTCTGCGTATCATCAGCAAGAGGCCCAGCGCCAGCAACTCTTTGTCCATCGATCCATTGAACTGTCCAATTCACTTGATCTTATTCAGCACCTCTCATGCGCAGGACAAGCAAAAAAACTGACAATGCTGGGATTTAAATCCGTTAATGGATTAGACCAGCAAGCCAAACAATTGCTCCTCCCCGATTTTCTAGAAGAAAAACTGCGTCTTAACGATGTACACGTCTCGATCTATCGTGATGCACAAGGGGTGATATACGCCCTTGGACGAGAGCACTGCGTCATGTTCTATCGAGATACCGCCGAAGGTGTGACCTATTATTTTGTCTGGTTTTTGTTCTTTGCCCTCATGGGCGGGCTTATTAGCATGTATCTGCTGCTATGGCGTAATCTATTGCCGTTAAAACATCTGTATGAACAGATCAAGCGCTATGGAGAAGGTGAAAAAATACCCCATATCATCAGTCAGGGGAAAGATGAGATCGCCCTCATATCCAACGCTTTTTATACAGCATTGGAAAAACAAAACAAACTCAGATCTTCACGAGAACTTTTTTTACGCAATATCATGCATGAACTCAAAACTCCCATCATGAAGGGAAAACTCATCGTCGAACTTGAAGAACCAAGTTCCAATACGACTTTATTGGGAAAACTGTTTTCACGCATGGAACATCTTATCATCCAGATGGCTCAGATTGAAAAGATGCATGCTTTTCATCTGCAGCGTGCCCCTGTTAGCATCTCCACCATGATCGCAACCGCTGTTGAGCGTTTGGTCATCCATGATGAAAAAATAAGCTGCGACCCATGCGATCAACGCATCACTGTCGATCAGGAACTTTTCACCAGCGCATTGCAAAATCTCATTGACAATGCAGTGCGCCATGCGACCTCTTTGCCCATCCATATCACCTGTGATAATCACAGCATTTGTATACAAAATAAAGGTGAACCGTTAAAGCGCCCTGTCGAAGAGGCATTGCAGGCATTTGTGACCGAAAGAAGCGAAGGGGGATTAGGATTGGGGCTGTATATCGCCCAAGCCGTTTGCGAGATGCATGGGTTTCATCTCAATTACACGTACGAAAAAGAGGTTCACACCTTTTGTATACGTTTTTGAAGCACAATCCAAATCACCGCAGAGACAACAGCCATCGACAGACTAAGCGCCATCCCCAAAGTCATCCAGTTCCCCACGATGTAACCGATTTGCGCATCAGGGGCACGGTAAAACTCAACTCCCGCACGACCGATACCGTATAAAAATCCATAAAGAAGGATCAACTCTCCCTCAAACGCTTTACGAGCTCGGTAAGTATAAATAATGATAAATATAACAAACCCCTCGATAAATGCTTCATACAGCTGTGATGGGTGACACAGCGTGTTATATACATAGATTCCCCACGGTACATCGGTAGAACGTCCGATGAGTTCTTGATTAAGAAAGTTCCCGATACGGCCAAATACATATCCAAGAGGAACCGAAACCGCAACCAAATCCATAAGCATCCCAAAAGAGACCCTGTGTCGTCGTGCATAAAGAAGTGAAGCAAGTAAAAATCCAAAAATCGCACCGTGAAAACTCATCCCCCGAATACCAACAAAATGACCGTCCATAAACGGATTGAATATCTGCCATGGTTGTGTCAGATAGTACATCGTATGGGTATCGTAAAAAAGGATATACCCAAAACGAGCACCCAAAATCACCCCTATTTCGGCATAGACAAAATAGTCATCCAATTGTTGCTTGGTGATATTAATACCGTCTTTTTTGACGATCCATTTGGCGATGAGTAAAGCACTCAGCAATGCCAAAACGTACATCAACCCGTACCAGTGGACGGGGATGGGGCCTAGATTAAACGCTACAGGATTAAAATGTTCGTAGATGTGCTGCCAATATTCCATTTACTTCCTTTGATGGTGGCCGCTAATAGAATCCACCACTTCCAAATTTTCATCCAAACGATATGCTTGACCAAACCCCATAACCGCACTGCCACTTTGAGCACATAGAGCAAATAGATGAAAATCACCCATTTTAGCCAAATTCTCTACGAGTTCGGTATCAAAACGATTTTTCAAAAGATTTACACCAACCTCAAAATCTCTTGTATCACGTACTACTTCTTTTACTGAGGCTTCAATTGTAATGCGTTTACGCGCAAATGCCTGTGCACAAATACTTTCATCTTCTGCAAACAATAAAGATACATTATCCGTTGCAAGCAAATTTTTACCGTGCTGTGCCACCGTACTGATCAAAATATAAAACGTATGTCCATCCTGCGCAAAGGGTGCCGTTGACGCGTACGCTTTTGCCTCTGGAGTCAATGAGGCGATCATGCAGGTCTTAAACCCTGCTAGAAAATCTTCTACTTCAATAGTGGTCATTTACTTTTCAACGCTTCGGCCATAAGCTCTATAGGATTTTTAAAGACCACATCGACATTCGCCTCAAACATCGAGTTGTTGATCTGCATACGGCACGCACTGCACTCTGCGGTAACGATTTGCGCACCCGTCTTGGCGATCATCGCCGCTTTTGGTTTCCCTGCCGCTTGTGCCAAGTAAAACTTTTCAGTCTGCATCGTCACGCCACCAAAACCGCAGCAGACATTGGGGTCACTCATCTCTGTAATCGTGTAATTTTGAGCAACCAAACGGCGTGGCTCCTGATAAATCCCCTGCATCTTACGAGCATGGCATGGATCGTGATAGGTCACGACCAAATCACTTTTTCCTTTGGAAGCCAGAACCTCTTTTAGATTCGTATTGCCCTCCAACCATTCGGTTGCCATAAATACTTTGCTTTTGATGTTTTTCGCACGTTCCAACCACTGTGGCTGATCGTGGAAAAAGTGCTCATAGTCGATTTTGATCATCGCACTGCAGGTGGCTTCGGGGATAATGATCGCCTCAACGTCCGCGGCAAAACTCTCAAAATACTCTATGTTTTTCTTGGCATTATGATCGACCGTTGCAAAATCACCCGTGAAATATGCAGGTGCCCCACAACAAAGCTGTTTTTTTGGGATAAAAACATCGATTTGCAGCTCTTCGAGTATCTCGACTAGACCCTTGCCGATCTCTGTGTAATTGTAGTTTGCAAGACATCCGATGAAGACTGCGACACGACGTTTACCACCGTTTGAAATGTTTTCAGGGTAACTGTTCAAAAATGACGTTTTTCCCATTGAGGGCAAAAGACGGTCTTTTTTGATGATGGGAAGGCTAAATCTTGGTTCCATTGATTGTGTTTGGGCTTTGATTTTAAAACCACATGTTTGGAATACATATCCGAGTTTGAAGAGAATGTCCATGGTCGTACGGTGGCGTAATAGATAGAAAAACAACCTCTTGAACCATGCAATACCAAATTTATCGGCTAAATCGGCACGGACTTGCTCAATAACCATATCCGTTGGCAATGCTTTGGGGCAGACATCGGTACAGTTAGTGCATAGAAAACAGCTCTCGAAAATCTCTTTGGCATTGAAATCCAATTCCAATTCCCCACGCTGATACGCACCCAAAAGATCGATAAAACCGCGAGGGCTTGTTACTTCATCGGCGTTAACATTGTGAATCGTACACACAGGGATACACTTACCACATTTGATACACGCATCGCTGGTCTCGGTAAAATTGAAAATATCGTGTGGGTGTGCTGACATGGCTATACCGTCTTACTAAAGGTTTTATCGCTCTTGGCGTGTACGTGCATATACGCATCAAATGCCATCGCGATATTTCGGATCAATAATGTTCCCGTAGGAGAACACTCAATACTTTTAGGTGTGATACTCAAAAGTCCGTCGTTTTCAAACGGCTTGAGACTCTCCAACGCATCTGAAAAATAATTACTAAACGTCACGTTGAACATCGATTCAAATCGTCCTATATCAAGTTTGAAGTTACTCATGAGCTCCATAATGACATACTGACGGATACGGTCGTCTTCTGTGAGTGCGATACCGCGTTCAAAAGGGAGTCTTCCGGCATCAATGGCCGCCTCATACTCTGCCATCTCTTTGAAGTTCTGCGCGTAATAATCAGCCCCTTCCCCTATGGATGTGAGACCGATACCGATGAGATCAGCACCCCCTTTGGTCGTGTACCCTTGGAAGTTGCGGTGCAGCTCCCCTTTTTCGATCGCTTTAAACAACTCGTCTTGCGGTTTTGCGAAATGATCCATACCGATCATCTTGTATCCCTTAGACTCCATGTAATCGATGGTGTAGCGCATAATAGAGAGCTTTTCGGCAGGCAACGGTAACGTCGTCTCATCGATCTTACGCATCGTCTTCTTAAGCCATGGGATATGGGCATAGTTAAAGACCGCAAAACGGTCAGGGTCTAAGGATACAGAGAGTTCCAATGTCTTTTTGAACGTCTCGAGGTTCTGATACGGTAAGCCGTAGATAAGATCGACATTGACACTCACCATATTGTATTTTCGTGCCAAGTCCATCGCCGCTTTAGTGATCTCATAAGGCTGTACACGGTGAACCGCCACTTGCACCTTCTCATCAAAGTCCTGAATGCCAAAGCTCACCCGATTGAATCCGGCATCGCTCATCACCTTCATCTGCTCTTCGTTGATATGGCGCGGATCGATTTCACAACTTATCTCAGCATCGCCGGTGAAGTTTGTAAAACGGCTCTTGATCGCACGGATAATACGACCCAGTTGTTCGGCATCAAAAAACGTCGGTGTACCGCCGCCAAAATGAAGTTGTATTACAGGGCGTGAGGTATCGATATGCTGCGCCAATATCTCCATCTCTCGAAGGAGATAATCGATATAGCGCTCTTTTTTGTCCTCTTTGGAGGTGAAGACTACATTACACCCACAAAAGTAACAGGCATTTTTACAAAAAGGCAAATGAAAATAAAGGGAAAGGGGACTTTTCGGATCTTGTCCCTTTAATTTGTCCAAATATGCGGCATAACCAAAAGCATCACTAAACTCTAGCGCTGTGGGATAACTCGTGTAACGAGGACCCGGTTTGGAGTATTGTGTAAACTTATCAAAATCAAACATGTGAATCCTCGATGCAAAGCGCCTTGTTTAGTAGTGCGATTATACCGATTTGGTTTGAATCTCGCCTAAATATGATAGAATAATCAAAAATTTATACCAATGTGAAGAAGCCATGGCAGCAACTAAAGTTTTGATTATCGAAGACGACGAAGTAACCGCCCTTAATCTCAAAATGTCTCTGGAAAAACAGGGATACGAAGTGATCGCTCTAGCGGAAACAACTCTCGCATCTCGTAATAAAATCAAAATCTACAATCCCGATATTGTACTTATCGATATCGCATTGGAACATAAAGACGACGGTATCGAAATCGCTCGATTTATCCGTGATAAAATGCCTCGACCTTTTATCTTTTTAACCGCACACAGCGAATCTTCCATGCTGGCCAAAGCAAAACAGACTGAACCCTACGGCTATATTGTAAAGCCTTTTGATCCGATCAATTTACATACCACTATACAGATGGCTCTGTACCGATTTGAAGAAGAACAAAAAAGAAATGCCGACCTTGACGAGATGAAAACGACGCAAGCCCATCTTGAAAAGCTTCTTTATGCCAAAAAACTCTCTGATCAGCCCATCATCGAATTTGGAAACGGCTACCGTCATGACATTGCTTTGAGTGAGACGTTTTTTAATAATGAAAAGATCAAACTCACTAAAAAAGAGAACGCTTTTATCGCTTTGCTGGTCGCTCAACTGGGAAGTGTGGTCGATTTTGAACAAGCGACCAATTACGTATGGCCTCAAGAAGGGGCGACAGACAACAGCGTACGAACACTGGTCTGGCGTCTGCGCAGCAAACTTCCTACCGATGTGATCAAAAATGCTTCGGGAGTGGGCTATTATCTAGAAGAGTGAAGCTTGGCATATACCTCTTCGAGCTTCTCGTATCCCTTTTCATAATTAAATTTGACCGATTGTTTTCTCGCGGCTTTTTCGATCTCTGCCGCTGCACCTGAAAACTTTTCATACCGAAAATTACCGCCTGATCCTTTGATCGAATGGGCGATATTGGCAATGCGTTCATAATCACGACGCTCTATGACCTCTTTTAGCTCAGGGAGGATTTGCTTCATCTTAGTGTGAAAAAGCTCTAAAAGCTGAATGATTTGATCATCTTCGAGCATCAAAGAGTGTTTGAGCCGTTGGATTTCTGTCAGAGGGGTGACTGCTGTTTTGTCAATTACAGCCGAAGACTCTTTCTTGGTAAGAAAGCGATCAAAAATCTCTTCAATCTCGACAAGAACGATAGGTTTACCGATAAATGCGTCGTAACCATGCTCAAATGCACGCTGTCGTGACCCTTTGATGACATTGGCCGTCAAGGCTACAATGGGGGTATGAGGAAGATGGTGTTCTTGCTCATACGCCAAGATTTTCAACGTTGCTTCATTGCCGTTCATAAATGGCATCTGTTCATCCATCAAAATCAGATCATAGCGATTTTCCATTGCTTCGATACACGCTTCCTCTCCATTAGAGACAATCATCACCGCAAGTCCATAACGTTCCAATACCATACGGATAAGTTCTTTATTAGGCTCATTGTCTTCGGCTACCAATACTTTTCCCTCAAAACAATTCGAACACTTTTTACTTATCTTCGGTTCGCATAGTCCTTGTTCAGCAACTTCAACCGGCAAAGTAACGACAAACAGACTTCCCCATCCCAATTTGGATTCAAGGGTGATCTTTCCCCCCATCTGAGAGGCTAATTGCTTGCAGATCGAAAGCCCCAAACCACTGCCACCGACTCCCAGCTTCGTCCCCTCTTGAGCTTGATAAAATGGGTTGAAAATCCGTTCATGATCTTCAGGAGCAATGCCGGATCCAAAATCTCGAATACTGATGGTCAGCAGAGAGTCAATGACATCTACATCCACTTCAATAGTCCGCTTTGGCTGGCTGAATTTAATCGCATTGCTCAACAAATTGCCCACGATCTGCTGAATACGGAATGAATCGGCAAAAATACAATGGGGTATCTTTTCGTTGATCGTATAATTGAGGGCGATCGATTTTACATTGGCACTGGGAACAAAAAGTTCCAGCGTATTGGAGATCTGCTCGTGGATATCAAAGACCTTCGGATCAATCGCAAACTCACCGCTGCGCAATTTGCTAAAGTCAAGTATATCATTGATAATATGGAGCAGGTTTTCACCGCTTTGAGCGATGATATCCAAATATTTTTGATGTACTGCCCCTAAGTTTTCTTCTTTTAGCAACGAAACAAATCCCAAGATAGCATTCAAAGGGGTACGTATCTCATGCGACATATTAGAGAGAAAATACTCCTTGGCTTTTCCCGCTTCAATCGCTTCTTGCTCTTTTTGATAAATGGTGTCGGTGTACAGTTCCAACACGCCCGCGAAATTTTGATCAAACAAATAGCTGATCGATTCAAAGAGTTCTTGAGTGTGTATATGATACGTATAGGTTGAATTGATAACACTGCGCTTTAGATGAGTGCACAAGATAAACAGTTCCTCAGAACGGATCTCTTTGTTCTTCAGATAGTCGATGAGTTCACCCATGACCGGACATTTCCCCAATTCCACCTCACCTGAGACAACCCCGATAAAATAATCAAAGACGTTACTGGCGTAATAGTTGTAAAAAAGTTCCATATCAATAGCATGCCGGTGCAATATCGCCGCGCACTGATTTTCATGAATCCACTCAGTCAATATCTCTTGTTTAGCTGCGAGAAAATTGGGTTTAGCATGCTGTAAAAGCGATAAATAAGTGACATTCATACGAATTTCTTAGTGACTCTTACTCACAACAATGAGCATCTTGATATTGAGGATGATAAAACGGATAAACTGCCATAGTTTACAGGTTCGCAAGTAGCGCGCCATTTTACCCGGAATCATAGCGGTTCTAAATTTATCATTTTTAGCGAAATTGAACTCTTCAGGTTTGACTGCCATTGTTTTTCCTTTTTTAGTGTGTTGTTGGGATGTTTACTCTGGAATAACTTTCCAAAACGGTTTGAGCTTTGCTTTATAGATAAACATAAAGTGAAGGATATGTTTGATCCAATGCCCCGCCAAACCGATCTCGCCGAACGTATAGTCCGTATCCCGCCCGGTTCCCGGATATTTTTCATAATCAGGGACAACCGGATAGACCGTCATCGCCGCAGCCGTACCGTCCAGCCAACCTTTACCCGCAGACGCGACACACGCCGCGCCCATATGTGCCATTGACGCTTGATGCAAAGGGGCATCTTTACCCTTGAGGATCAAATCACAGATACTCTTGGCAACTGCTTTACCGATGATACCGCTTGGCATACCTGTTCGTGGCGGAGTGGGATTGATCACCGTTCCATTAGGCGATTTAGCCGGTTTGGAGATAATATGAGGAGGAGCGAAGGCGATCCCTGCTGCAAAAAGATTAGGATAGATTGGGTTTTGATAGGTACTTGGCCAATCGGATGCCTTCCACTGCTCATACGCCTTGACCGTATAATCGGCATCCACTTTCATAAATCCGTTAGGGGCGAAGACCGCATCGGTAATATCGTCACCACCTTTGTCATAAGCTTTGAGTCCGACACCTGCAAACGGCGGGATCAGCATCGAGAAATCAAACGCTTCTTCCCCTTTGCTCCCATCAAGAAGCTCATATTCGATCTTCCCTTTTTCGACTTTACTCGTGTGCGCCCCGATGATATAATCGACTCCGCGTTCCGCAAATAAAGATTCGGTAAAGATACGGGAACTCACCACATATCCCCCTACACTCATGTGCAAACCGCCCATACCAAAATCGCCCAGAAACTCTTCATTGGAGATCCATTTGATATCGGCCATATCGCGTAAGCCTGCTTTTCGAAGTTCATGCTCGATATTAAAGATGTACTCAAAAGCAGCACCCTGACACGTACACATCCCATGACCCGTACCCACCAGGATCTTTTGTCGTTCACCCGCTTTCATTTTTTCCATACATTTTTGCAACTCATGTGCGGCATGTACCGCGTGATCGGCCGTACAGACAGAGACGGTGTGCTCGCCCAATGTCGATCCCTCACCCAGCCCCGGTGTTGCTCCAAAATTGAGTTTTGGTCCTGTCGCATTGATCAAGTAATCGTACGTAACCTCTTCGATTTGCCCATCTTTGCCCTGTCCGGTGTATTCAATACTCACATAGGGAGTACTGCTTTGAGTATTTCCCTCAGGGTTCAAACTGACCGCTTTGGCTTGTTTATAGGTGATTTTTGCTTTCGCATACACAGGCGCCAGATCGAAGGTCACTTCTTCTTTACTCATCTGACCCACACCGACCCAGATGTTTGAGGGGATCCAATTCCATTTTGCATTAGGAGTGACGACGACAACCTCATGATCGCGTCCCAGCCAATCAGCCGCAAACGTTGCCGCTGTATGTCCTGCTACTCCACCGCCTAAAACTATCAATCTGGCCATCGTATCTCCTTGAAAACTTTCATTATCTACAATTCATTATAACCTGATACTATCAAAAAAATATCAAGAATTTATGATTTTACTCACAATTTCATTAACATTATTCGAAAGATTTGGATGATTGACAATCCGTTTCAAGGCATTTCCCATCTTCTCTTTTTGCGAAGAAGAGAGTTTAGCATAGCTTTTAAAAGCACCTGCAAGTCCTGAGGCGATTTGAGGATTGAATCCATCCACTTCGATGATCTTATCCGCCATAAAATCGTATCCATCCCCGCTGATAGCGTGAAATGCCACTAGATTGCGTGCAAAGGATCCAATGAGGGAACGTACCAAATTAGGGATTTTTTCATCGAATGCAGGATCCTCTTGCAATGCACTAACACGTTCAAGAGTCCCATCGCGACGACACGATGCCAAAAGGGTGAAGTATTTGTTCATAACAAGCGTATTGTCATTATGACTCTCATAAAAATTCTCAAATGCAGGTTTTGCCAACTCTGGGGCATAGTTTTCAAGCAGATCAAGCATCACCAGACGATCCGTCATACTGATCGATTCATCGTAGTAGCGTTTACACAGCAACGCGCATACCTCATCGCCCAAACTCATCCACAAAGAGAGCAATCGGTTTTTTAATGCTCGCTTACCCATACTCACAGCATCGATCGAACTGTTCTGCGGTTCATACAATGCATGCACATGTTTTTCAATCGTGGTTGCAAAACGACGTGCAATTGTTTGTTTCAATGCTTCCAACGATTGATGAATTGAGCTGACATCGATTATTTCTTGAAACTGCATCATCATAGAGATAGTCGGCAACTCCAAAAGTTGCGATTTATACATCGGTTCGATCGTCTCATCTTCAAGTATCTTGCCATAGGCACATAAATACGCTTCAGTAGGCTCATCTCCCAGCATCATCGACTGCAATGTGGCAATAGCAAACTGCTGCGCTGCTTCATAACGGACAAACCCGTCCGTATCGTGCGCCATCAAAAAGGAGTAGTCGATCTCATCACACTCGATACGTACCGGAGCACTGAAGTTGCGATTCAACGAAAGTTTTGGCACTTCGGTAATGTTCTCAAATACCAGTTCGTTTACAGCACCATCGATCCACACCACACCCTCTCGCAGAATCATTGCGTTGTTGCTCTCCAGCGCAAATTCTCTCCCCTTGAAGTCCAATAATCCCAATCCAAACGGCATTGCATAAGGAAGTTGCTCTTGATTATGGGTATTTTTAGGAATATGCTGTGTGATCTTTAACGTTAATCTCTGTGTTGGCGCATCGTAGCGACTGTTAATCGCCAATGTCGGGGTACGCTCTTGGCTATACCATCGCTTGAACTGCGTCAAATCGATTCCACTCTCTTGCTGCATCGCCCATAAGAACTCTTCGGTTCCCACTGCTTGTCCGTCAAAGTTCTCAAAATAACGATCTGTTGCACGGCGGAACCCTTCCTCACCCAAGAGCGTATGCAGCATCCGTATCACTTCGGCACCTTTTTCATAGACTGTTGCCGTGTAAAAATTGTTGATCTCGATGTAGTGATCCGGTTTGATCGGATGGGCTGTGGGACCTGCATCCTCGACATACTGCCGCTCACGAAGGCTTCTAACATCATCCAAACGCTGTATTAATGCAGAGTTCATATCGGCACTGAAACATTGGTCTCTAAATACCGTCAGTCCCTCTTTGAGAGTCAGTTCAAACCAGTTGCGGCACGTGATACGGTTTCCTGTCCAGTTGTGAAAATACTCGTGAGCGATAACACTCTCGATTCCCATGAAATCCATATCGGTAGCCGTCTGCTCATCCGCAAGGACATAATGGGAGTTGAAGATATTGAGCCCTTTGTTCTCCATCGCCCCCATGTTGAAACTGTCCACCGCGACGATGTTATAGACATCCAGATCATATTCTCTCCCATAGACCTCTTCGTCCCATGTCATCGATTTTTTCAGACTGCGCATCGCATGATGGCATTTGGCTTCATTGCCCTTGTCACAATAGATCGCCAAATCCACTTTTTTACCGCTCATCGTCACAAACACATCATGTATGCTTCCCAAATCTCCTGCGACCAGTGCAAAAAGATAGGCAGGTTTAGGGATCGGATCTTCCCATATAGCGACGTGTTTGCCATTTTCCAATGTTGCCGTACCCGCCAAGTTTCCGTTACTCAAAATAACAGGACAGACCTCTTTGGAGGCAATGATCTTGGTCGTAAAACGGGTCATGACATCCGGACGGTCCAGAAAATAGGTGATACGGCGAAACCCTTCCGGTTCGTTTTGCGTACACCAGATACCACCTGAACGATAAAGCCCCTCAAGCGCGGTATTTTCATCAGGATAGATACGGGTGATGATTCGAATACTTGCCGCCTCCATATCCAACGCAATCGTGAGCGAATCCTCAGTAAGCGTGTACATACTCTCATCGTACAGTGTATCATTGACCCATAAAAGCTCAAGATCCTGCATCTCACCATTGAGTCGTAAAACTTTCGCCTGCGGATCTTGGCGTTTGATCTGCATCACGTTGTCCACACGCGTTGAACTGTTTTCAATGATAAATTCAAGCTGGCAGTCAGTGATAGTGTAATCACTTGGCCGATAATCGGTAAAATAAATGGTTTGAGGAGTGCTCATCGATGTAACCTTATTGACTCTTTTTGTAATAATAACGAAAAATAATTCAACTACTCTACATCAATCCATTGAGCATTAAATAACGATACATCGGTTGAAGCAAATACAAATCAAATGCCCACCATATCCATCGAGGTTGTGCAGGGTCTAGCGGAAACGATGGGGCCAATCCATCGTAGTTAAACTCTGCCATTATAATCTCACCGTAAGAGGTTTTGAGAGGACAAACGGTGTATCCGTCAAATTTGAGGAGAGGCTCTTTTTTCTCCATAACCGCAATCAAATTTCCAACAACAATCGGACCTTGATGACGAGCGCTTCCCCCCGTTTTACCCATCGGTATACCGCATACATCTCCGATTCCAAAAACATTTTTATACCGACGGTGCTGTAGAGTCTCGCGATTAACGTCCAGCCATCCCTTGGATGTCCCTTTTTGCCATGCGAGCAAGGAGTTGGCTACAGCATCTACGGCATATGACGGAGGGCTTATGTGAATAAAGTCGTATTCCATGGTTACCTCTTCTTCTTTGTCTATCATGTCGTATTCATTTAGATCTTTGTCAAATTCTCCTTGAACTTGATACTTATGATGGAAGGTCGCAATCTTCTTCTGGGCATCGATCGCTATTAGATCATGACCGAATTTATTGGTGATATTTCCGTATTCCTCTTGGACCTTATGCAATGCCGTATCAATCTCCGGAAGACTGAAAAGTTTATCACTGGCAGTTGCAAAAGTAAAATCAGCCGTCAATTTATCACGGCGTAAGTAATCGTCACTGAGATAGAGGATTTTTTGCGGTGCACCGCCACATTTGAGAGGAGTTGAAGGCTGTGTACAGATAACACGTGGTTTGGAGGTTTTAGCCGCTTCATGCAGAGCATTAAACCAATCATGCGTTAGTGTTCCTCCCGCAGCCGTACCTGCAGCTAAATCGTTCAAATAAACACTCGAGATACCGTTCGTTCCGATCATATCGGCAGTCAAACCTTTGATCTCTTCATAATGGTATTGAATACCCGCAGCGACGATGAGATAATCATATTCGACAACAGTTCCATTTTTGGTTGTCAGCTTATTGTTATCCGGATCAAATGTTGCCGCTTCGTCTTTAATCCACTTTACATCATTTCCAATATAGCCGGTATTGTCAAAAATAATATCTTCCGGAGCATATTCACCGGCAGCAACAAAAATCTGACCCGGTTGATAGACGTGCTTGTCATTGGGAGCGATAATGGTAATCTCTGGGCTAGAGAGAGCTCTGCGTAAACGGGCCAGCACCATCATTGCACCTGCACCCCCTCCGACGATGACAACACGCCCTTTTGCATCCGAGGAAGAGGCATTTGCTGTTGCAGGAGCACCTGTACTTGCCAAAACCGATGCGGCTACCGGTGAAAGTGCCATCATCCTTAGGGCATCACGACGTGAAAGACCTTGATTTTCTTTTATTTTTTTCATCATCTCATCGTGATTCATTATCGGCTCCTGCAAATTTATAGTGTTCATTATCACCCCAATCTCATTAAAGAATCTTAAATTTTGACGACACTGGTTTCCCAACCGTCATACTGACCTTCACATTGAATAGAAAGATTGATCAAATGCAATGTAAGAGCATCTATATCGTAATAAAACGGTTTGTCTTGACGGTAAAAACTAAGACCAACCATAGACGTATTTTCATTTGGTTCCATAAGCTCTTTGATTTTAAATGATTCAGATTCAATATGCTCTACAAACTTTTCTCGCTGTTGCGGTGTTTCAAAATAGGCCTTGTGTTCAATCGCTCTAGGCAAGTGAAGTGAATCACCGTTGACTTTTAAATTGTCACATACTTTATGGTTGTGAATAATCTGCCATTCTATCGGTGTTGGGAAAAGGAGTTTGCTGTAAATCTCCCATTGCGGATCCATTTTTGAACCAAATTCATAACTGTATTCCGGAAATTCTTTCATGGCGGTTTGCACCACATCCGGCCATTCAAAATCATATTTAAGGTAGTAAATAAATGTTATCACTCCGTTTGAAGTTATCTTGCCGACATAATTTCCGATCCGGTAACGCAGCGCTTCCATCTCGATTTTATCTTCGATAAAACTGAGCTGTGCCTCTTCATCTTCGCAGATCATCCCTTTATCATTCGGAGCTTGCATCGTCAGTTTGATAAATCCCATCGTGAATTTATCTTCACTCGGCAAATCTGCTGAAATCCCTGCATTCACTAAAACCGAAGCGATATTACCATCGATTGTTTTCATATACAATTCCCAATATTCTTGCATCTACTACTCCATTTCCAATGTCATCAAATACATATCTTCCCCATCGATTACTTTAACATCCAAGCTCTCACATTTCGGACATTTGTAATAAATCTCTTCCAACGTCGTCTCTACTCCACACCCTTTACACTCAATCACTAGAGGTTGAATATTCATCACAAAATCCGCCCCATCACACACCGTTTTCTCTTTGAACGTATTAAAAGCCATTTCGAGTAAATGGGGTTCAACACCTGCCATTTTCCCTATTTTCACAACGATCTTCGTGACCGACTCCGCTTCATTTTCACGTGCTATATCTTCACACTGTGTTAATAACGCTTGAACTATAGAATATTCATGCATTTAACAAATCCTCGGAAGAAGTTCGCCGCTTGGGGTTTCTAAAAAGCGTGATGTTCCCCACGCACTTTTTAAAATCACTTTCTTGGGATACTTTTGGCTCACTTCACCCACCGCCGAAGCCATAGCGCACATCTCAAAACCCTTGAGTATCCCAACCGCTTTTTGTGCGTTCTCTTTTTTGATCGCCAATACAAACGTCCCCTCGTTCGCCAGTGCCGTTGCTTCAAAGCCCAGCATCTCACAGATCCCTTTGACCTCATCACTCACAGGAATTTTTTCTTCTTCCACTTCGATGCAGACATTCGACTGCTTCGCCCACTCGTTGAGCACTGCCGCAACTCCACCGCGAGTAGCATCGCGCATCGCAGTGATCTTCACCCCCGCATCCATGAGTGCTTTGACCTGCGGGTACAATGAGTTACAATCAGATGAGAGCGTACTGCTCATCTCCATCCCCTCACGTGCAGCGAAAATCGTCGCTCCGTGGCATCCGATATCGCGGTTGATGAGGATGATATCCTCTTGCGTGATATTGTTCGAGCTGATCCCCTCTTGGACAATCTCACCCAGACCCGTCGTGTTTATAAAAATCTTGTCCACACTACCGCGCGGTACCACCTTCGTATCGCCGCTCACGACCACCGCACCGTTGATGGCAAGTTCTTTTCTCATACTCTCGACGATCCGCTCCAGCAACGCTACCTCAAACCCCTCTTCGATGATGACACTGCACGTGAGATACTTCGGCACAGCCCCCATCATAGCCAAATCATTGCACGTACCACACACGGCGAGCTTACCGATATCCGCCCCCGCGAAAAAGAGGGGACTCACCGTAAAACTGTCGGTTGTCATCGCCAAGTTCCCGATTACGGCCGCATCTTCACTGCGCTCTAATATCTCGTTGGCAAAGGCTTTGTAAAATACTTTTTTGATGAGTTCGTTATTCTCTTCTCCGCCGTTGCCTTGGGCGAGGGTTATGGTTTTGGTCATTTATAATATCCCTGTTTCGATGAAATCGTTTACTTTTCGTATGCTATCTTCACTCACATCTTTGCGATATTCTAACTTTGTCTCTAATCTCCAATAGGACCAAATGACATCCGCATATTTATCCACAATTTTTAAATCTTCAGTCAATTTTTCAGTTGGTTTTGTTTCCACTTTTTTATTAGGTTCATTCGTATTTTTATAGTTTGAAGAGATAAAAGTTTTTAAAAGGTCAGTTAATTCCAATTGCGTTCTAAATTTATCTCGATTTCGATTAGATTGGCCATTTAAAGCATGAATCAAATTGATTGTTATATCTTTTTGATCAATAAAAAAAGTAGGTAATGCAAAATCATCACCTAATGTTTCATCACTATAGTCATAAAATTTAAATACAATATGTAGAAGATTGAAATTGATTAGTGTAAGTACAAAATACCGTATTTCCTGTTCTGCCATCTCTGGATTTTTTTCAATGTACTCTTGGAAATTACTCAAAATATTTTCATAAATACGAGCATTTAATAAACCAAACTCATTAATTGCATCGAGAATAATAGTTTTATGCTTTTCATCCAACCTATATTTATCAAAAACAATCTCAAATAAATTTTTAGCACTTGGATTGAATTTAAAAAATTTGCTGACAGATTTTTCCTTCAAATCTGCAAATAATTTTTTCTCTTTCCCCTCAAAAACATCACTATTCAAAATCAAAACTATTTTGCAGTTGAAATTCAGAGCGAGTTGAGTAACAAAACCAAATAAATCATTTAAATCAACATCCTTTGATTTTCTTTCAAAATCATCAAAACAGATAAGTGCGTTTTGCTGTAATGCTTCTATCGCTTTTTTATGTTTACTCGCTACAACTAATTTCTCACTCTCTCCTGCATCAATTATCGATACAGGTTTAAACACCTTTGCGTATGTTGTGATGAGCGTTGAAGAAGCTTTGCTAATAAAATCACCTTCATCATTTGTATTACTGTAAATTTGCATATACAAATCATTTTCAATCGAGGCAATAGATGTTTTACCATATAAACTTACATACGCATAAGGCTGTTTTTTAAATTTTGGTTCTATCTCATTTTTCCAAAAATGGGTCTTTCCGCTTCCCCATTCACCCGAAAGCATAATGACCTTGCCGTTACTTAGTTCATTCAGTAAATACCCATTGTCGCCGATGAGATATATTTTTAATTTTTCGACATTACTCATAATCATTCCTACTTAAGCTTTTAACTTCTTGCACCGTTCGTGGTGAGCTTGTCGAACCATGAACAGTTCACCCTTCGACAAGCTCAGGGCGAACGGGATTTATCTCAATAAACGCCTTACACAATTTTTCCCAATCATGCAGATAGATACCGTTATCATTATCCAAAACCATGAAAGTTTTACCTCTCATACTCTTTTTCCAAGAAGCATAAAAAGGCAACATTTTAATATCGCTCTCTAAAACATATTTGCAATTACCATCATCGTATATATTTAACCCAAAAGATGCTTTTTGTTCCATCATATCAAATTCCCATACTTATAATAGGCGGCGCACGCACCCTCAGAACTTACCATACAGCTTCCCACAGGGCTAGTGGGTTTACAAGCGGTGCCAAATATAGAACACTGCGGCGGGGTGGCTTTGCCTTTTAAAATATCACCGCAAATGCAGAGTTTATGATCGTCGATCTCCTCTTTTGGGAGGATGGCATCGTATATCTTTTCAGCATTGTAGCGGTCATATTCATCCCTCAAACCCAATCCGCTTTGCACAATGTCGCCCAATCCGCGCCATCGAAAGTCGACTTTTTGAAAGTATTTATCCATCATTGCTTGCGCTTTTGTGTTCCCCTCTCGTGTCACGGCACGGTTGTACTCCACCTCAAGCTCACATCTCCCCTCGATGAACTGTTTTACGATCATACTAATCGACTGCATCACATCCACCGGCTCAAAACCGCTGACAACGATAGGTTTTCCCCAATCTCGCGGGAACTCTTCGTATATCTTGCTCCCGCTGATAACGCTGACGTGAGACGGTCCTAAAAAAGCATCGATGATGCATGACTCATCACTGATGAGTACACGCATCGGTTCGGGCACCGTGACATGGTTGACGTGTAAAAGGATGTTTTTTACATCTTGGCGAATCACCGTCTCCAAAAGGGCAGCAGTCATCGGGGTGGTCGTCTCAAATCCTATGGCAAAGAAGATGATCGTTTTATCAGGATTCTCTTTTGCAATTTTGAGACAATCAAGCGGTGAGTAAACGAAACGGACATCCGCACCCTTAGCTCTTGCATCTTGCAAACTTCCATTGCTTCCTGGGACTTTGATCATATCGCCCAACGTCACCAAAATGACATTTTCTTGCATACTTAATACATAAGCATGATCGATCCGCTCTTTTGGCATGATACACACGGGGCATCCTGGACCGTGGACGAATTGGATGTTTTTTGGTAGAAGCTGAAGAATGCCGTACTTCATGATGGTGTGGGTATGACCGCCGCACACCTCCATAATGTTGATGGTATGAGGGAGTTTTTGCGCGTCTGTTGCAATGACTTTTTGATACCCTTTGATCACCTCAGGATCACGAAATCCGTCATAAAGATCTTTGAGTTCCAATGAACTCATGGGGCTTCTCTATTGACACAATTATCATCCTCTAAAACGAGTTGCCGCCGCTCTTCTTCATCCAGTTTTTCCAAAATCTCCTGATATACTCTCAACGATTCGAGAGCATCTTCCGCATCAATCTTGTTCATGATAAATCCGATATGCAATAGAACGTAATCACCGATTTTTACGGAGCCCTCTTCCATCAGATCTAACCCTGCAGTACGTTGAACACCCATCGTATCAACGGTTGCAATGTTGAGCTCTTTATCAATACGGACCACTTTTGAGGGGATCGATAAACACATATTATGCTCTCATCTTTCGTTTAAATTCAATCCACTCGATGACCCGTTTTACCGAGGATTCATCGTTGATGTTCACCTCTAAAATATCGACATTCGGTTTGATTTTACGGGCTTCGGCTTTTTCGCGTTCAATATCGTATTTGAAATACGGAAGCAAATCGGTTTTGGTGATGAGGATAAGATCAGCCGTACGGAACATCACCGGATATTTCGCGATCTTGTCTTCCCCCTCAGGGATAGAGACCAATACAATGTTCAGATGCGATCCGACATCATAGCTCGCCGGACAGACGAGATTGCCGACGTTTTCGATAAAACAGACATCCAAAGGGGCTAGCGGTAGATCATGTAGCCCCTTATGTACCATAAACGCGTCCAAATGACATGCGCTCCCCGTTTGAATCTGCACCGCACTTATCCCTTTGGCGATCAAGCGATCGGCATCACGTGACGTCTCCAAATCCCCCTCTATAACGCCAAATTTAAACGGAGTAACTCCCGCCATTGCTTCTAAAAGTGCTGTTTTACCACTCCCAGGAGAGCTCATCAGATTGATCGCCAATACTCCGTGCTCATTAAAATGTTCTCGATTATGGTGTGCTTCCTGATCATTTTTATCCAAAATCTTTTTGATCACCGCAATCGTTTTGGTATCGTTTAACTGCGGATTATGGTGTAATGTCTCATGTGCTGCTTGATGCGTATGAGAGTGATCATGGTCTCCGTGATGATGGTGATGGTCGTCATGATGATCATGATCGGTAATAGAGCAGCCACAGTCTTTGCACATATTTATAATCTCCTCTAAAATAGTTTTATTTTTTACTCATTATGCTAAGAGCATATTTCCACCAACAAGGACGGAAATAGCCCCAACCACAGCAAAAACCCGACGCACATTTTTTATATTGGTCAAAATGTCTCTATTGATCCATGAAATGACCAAACCAAAACTAAAAAAGACGACCATAACGCCTGCAATAAAAGCCAAAATCATCGTAAAGTTCACTGCTTGCCCATGCAGAACACCCAAGGTAACGAGCATTCCGCGTACCCCACCGATCCCCATCAAAACACCAACTCCAAATGCAGATGTCGTAGTGGAAGATTCGTGTTGGTGTTCATTTCCAAACCAAATATGTACGTGTTTCTTATGCTCATGAGCATGCGTTTTCAAATGGATCTTATTGGCATAGACCATGTACAATAAGTATACTCCAATAGAGAGAATAACACTCGATGCAATGACATCTCCATAGGCTAAAAATGTTTCTGGGAGTGTATAGTATTGTAGAATTTTTGCAAACGCAAAAAGCATAACGCCATGTCCAACCGCAAAAGCGCCAACGATCATAAATGTTTTTTTAACATCTGTACCGATTGAAAAATCAGTAATTGCCGTTAGATGATCGGGGCCGAATGCATGCAATATACCGTACCAAAAAATAATCAGTAAACCGATTTCCATTTTCAAGTCCTTATTTATGAATAATCATTCAGAATAAAATATTATAGATTTTTTGGGTAAAAAGAAGCTAAAACTTAATATTTCTTATACAATTTCAGGACTTATATTGTTTCTTTGGTACAATAATTTTATGAAAACATCCCGCACTTGTATTTATTGCCATCACCCACTCTACAGCTTAAGTGACGGAATGGTGAAATGCAGCTCATGCAAAAAAAAATACAGCCGTGAGCGTGCCAACCAAATAATAATGTTAATCAAGCTATTTTGCGATGATAAAAGTGCCCTTGGTGCCACTAAAACACTCGGTATTAGCTATACAACTGTTCTTAAATATTATCAAAAATTTCGCTACCTTACAGCTGAATATTGTGAAGATCAATATAATCTCTATCGGACTCAAGACTCTCAGTACGAAGAATATCTTTATCTCGAAAAATCAAAACGACATGATAAAACAGCCATTTTTGATTCTCACAATTTTTTGACATTTAGCTATGGAGAACATGTGTATACGTTGCTTATGCCATCTCTTGGAATGTATAAGCAACAATTTTTGGAAGACAATCTCGCAGAAGTTTATACAAAAGAATTCTCAAAATTCATGCGCACCAGTAAAATTATCAAAATCTCTGAACATGATAATGCGATCAGTAAGTTTTGGCACTATTTTGAACAGTTTATTACTACTTTTAAGGGAATCAGTAATGAACACTTCCCCTACTATCTAAAAGAGGCGGAGTTTAAGTTCAATACTCCGATGGAACAACGTATGAAAATCTTGGAAGAGCTCTATTTTCGACCGATCGCCTAATTATTGATCCAACAATCAGGTTTTATAGGTCGATATTTGTGCCGTCATATTCTCTGCAACATGATGGAGATGTTCGGCTGCCGCTGCAATCTCTTCGACATTTCGAAGATTAGATGCCGACATAATACTGATTTTATTGATCTCATCAATAATAACATCGTTACGTTTTGTATTACTTTCTGCTTTATGCGCTACTTCGTGCATCCCATCAACCGCAGAAACAAGAGCATTCACTGCCAAATCGGTCTGTGCTTCAACTTCACTAGAGAGGTGAGAGAGATTTCCCATACGTTGGACATTGGTGTTCATTTGTTCCGACATATCCATAATGGATTGGACAATAATATTAACGGTTGCATTGGTTTCGATAAGGCTCTTTTGGGTTCGTTCTGCGAGTTTGCGTACTTCATCGGCAACAACAGCAAATCCTCGACCGTGTTCACCCGCACGCGCCGCTTCGATAGCCGCATTGAGAGCCAGAAGGTTCGTTTGATCGGCAATATCCGAAATGACAGTAAGGACATTTTTAACCTGCTCCGCTTCATGAGTAAGAGAGTTTAGCTTATCGTTCATTCCCGCTTCAATTTCTACTGTTTCATTAAGAGATTCTATCGTCTCTTTAAGAGCCTGCTGAGCTGTCGTCAGGTTGGTTCGTGCATTGGTTGCCATGTCGCTTACTGCATGAGTTCGAACAACGGCTTCATTCATCTCATTTTTGATAAGATTGGCGTTCTCTGTCGTTTCAGCAACAATTTTAGAAGCTTCTTCTGCTTGCTTGCCGATCGATAAGGTGGTAGCTGAGAGTTCTGTAGCAACCGAGAGATTTTCAGATGAAGAATGCTGCGCCGTTGCAAAAGTATCGCGTAATGCTTCCGTCAAAGTATTGATATTCTCCGCAACTTCCGTCAACTCATTTTTTCCAGGCAAAGTAATCACATGGGTTAGATCTTTATTACTCACCATTGCATGGACGTTTTCTTTCAGTGTTCGAACCGCACTACTGATGGTGGAAATGGTTAAGAAAGCGACGATCAGTCCGATAAGTGTAGAGACTCCACCTAATACAAATGTTATCAACGCGGATGCATCTGATTTATCCATTGCAAACGTTAAATTATCTGTTGCTTCTTTACTTTGATCATCTTTGAGCTTATCGATGTTTTTTGCCAATATCTCAGTCGCCTGATCGAATTGACTCATCGCTTTATCGCCTTGTGATTTATCTTTGGCATAGGAATTTTTCATTACTTTTCCGGATTCAAGCAATGCGGCTGTCTCTTTTTTGAGAGCTTCGATATTTGCTAATGCCTGAGTGTTCCCCTCTTCTTTGAACATTTGTTCAAATGAAGCCATATCCTTTAAAAAGAGCGTGTAGGCTTTATCAGCCTCTTCGACAGGTTCATTCTCTTGTGTCAAAGAGGCATCAGTGAGAAATTGCTGAATTTGACACGTCTGGTATTTGGCATTTGCTGCCATAAAAGCTTGAGGTAAGGATTCAGTGGATGTCTGTTCTACTAATAGACTCACATTACGACTATTGATTGATCCTACGATTGCATTGAGTGCTACCAGAAAAATAACCGAGCCGATTCCAAAGCTCAATTGCTGTTTTATAGTCATGGGATCACCTTGTTTTATTCTAAATTTTAAAA
Source organism: Sulfuricurvum sp. (assembly GCA_024637295.1). GTDB lineage: Bacteria > Campylobacterota > Campylobacteria > Campylobacterales > Sulfurimonadaceae > Sulfuricurvum. The sequence goes on along the minus strand of JAGXFL010000002.1, from coordinate 193,991 downwards.
TACGGACAATATTTTATCGATGGTTTATATTATAAATAAAACGCCAAGTTATAATTATATCAGATTTATGGTCACATTATGGTCATAAAAAAAGTATAAAATTTAATCTTTAATCTATTTTTAACGGAGTTTCGGGCTCGAATCAACCTATCTATGACTCGGGAATTTAAAATCGTCTATAATTTTTAAAAGAGTTTGTTGCTCCTCTTTTTTGTGTGTTTCAATCCCGCATGTTTTGAGATAGGTGATTATTACATCAATATATGACCCAAATTTTTCCGTCAGTTCCTCACTCAATCCCATATGAAACGTAATACTTTTGGGAACGATTCCCAAGACATTTGATTTAGGTTGCGGCTTGCCCATCAGCTCGATCATGTCCAGACACTGCATCACTCCTACTTCATGTGCTCCACCGCTATTGAGCCCGTAACCGCTGAGTTCATACGAGGGAATATTATAAATACTCCCCGCTGCATCTTCCAGATTGATCGTATCGAGGATAATAATATGATCATTTTCCAAAAAAAGGTTTAGGAGGTTTATCCCCTCTACTCCACCGTTGATGATTTCGATTTCAGGGCTGAATGTATAGTTGGCATTCAAATATGCACTCGCATAAATTGCAACTCCGTCATCCTCTTCGAGAATATTCCCGACACCCAACACAACGATCGACATTAGAACCCTTTTCCATACTCAATGCTCGGATTGGCAAACTGCTCTAAAATCTCATCCAAATCCATGATATCACTTTTTTTCGTAACGGTAATACCGCATTTTTCTAACTCTTGGACAATCATATCAATATACGTACTCCATTGTACACGCATTGCCGAAGTCACATCCACACTGACACTGATGATATCTTCGGGGACGATACTGATCATTGTTGTTTGGGCACAGTGATTGGCCATCGAGCAGATTTGGAGCATCTCGGTAATCTCCACTTCGTTCGCCGTTTTCTTGATCCCCTGATTAGCAATCAACTCATCACCACTCATAACGGTGATCGTCCCTACCGCTTTGGTGTCATCCGAGCTGGTGTTGGTGATAATGACATGCTCATATTCCTGTAGCAGCGGCATCAATCGAAATCCAAGAGTCCCACCATCGACAATATCTAAGGCCGGCTCATAAGTAAAATTCTCTTTAAGGTATTTCCCGGCGTAGAGACCGATCCCCTCGTCTTTGAAAAATGCATTCCCTGAACCGATAAGTGCCACTTTAGCTTCCATCATCTTCCTTTGTATTGTGTATCGCATAATAAAGTTGACCTAAAGCGATAGAACCGTCATTGATCGGCGTTTGCTGTTGGGCATAAAATCGACCCTCCCCAAAACGGTAGTACAATCGGTTCATCAGAGCTCGATTCTGAAACACCCCACCCCCGATGACAATCGGTAATTCTGGATACATAGTAGCGAAAAACTGTATTATTGCCTCAACCGTAACAATAAAACGGCTTGCAATGATCCGTTTCGAATCCCTTTTTGTGACTAAACCTATAATTTGTTTTACCATTATCGAAAGATCGATCACTCCGTTTAAAACAGTAAATCCAAACGGTTGTGTAATCGAATCATCAACAAAAGACTCCATGATCATCCCACCCTGCCCCTCGAAATCGAGACTCTGGATAAATCCACCTAAACTTGCAACCGCATCAAAAAGGCGCCCCATTGAACTGCTCATCGGTGAATTGAGTTTTTTGACCCACATATGGTGAAGCATCCGTATTTCATGAGGCAAAAAAGCTTCCGTTGTAGGTGATTTCAAATCCAGTATTTCATCCAGACAATACGATTCAAACAACAAAGAGAGGGCAATTCGGCGAGGCTCTTTGATCGCTTTGTCCCCTCCAAGTAAAGCAAACGGTTTTAAAAAACCGATCCTCTCATACCCATGAGTATCCGCGATCATCACCTCTCCGCCCCAAAGGTTTCCGTCATCTCCGTATCCGGTTCCGTCAAATGCAAATCCAAGCACTTTTTCATTCAACGAGTATTCTGCCATACACGCAAGAATATGGGCGTAATGATGTTGGAGAGTATCGTGTCTCTTTTTTTGAGCCAGTGCATATCGAGTCGAGGAGTAAGTCGGATGCAAATCGCTAATATAAAGCGACGGTTTAATGTCGTAAAACCGCTTAAAGGTCTGAATCGACCGCTCAAAATAGTTATCCGCTTCTACACTTCCCAAATCGCCGATATGTCCGCTAAGTATCATATTCTGCTTAACCCCCAATGCAACGGCACTTTTTTGATGGGCTCCGACCGCTAAAATGCTCCTGGACAAAGAATCAGCTAAAGCAATCGTATGCGGGGCAAATCCGCGCCCCATTCGCAGCATCACCATTTTCCCTTGCACTATCTGCACTACAGAGTCATCGAGAGCATTGACGATGGTGCGGTCATGGCTCAAAATCCCATCAACGACATTTCCTAGTCGGTTGATTATCTCATCGGTTCGAATAAGGATAGGTTCATCACTCACATTCGCACTCGTCGCAATCAGCGGAAAATCAATCGTCTCAAACAAAAGACGATGAAGCGGCGTATACGGGAGAAATACTCCGAGACGGTCGATTAGCGCAGCTACCTGCGGGGAAAGGTTTGTTCCCACTTTGGCTTTTACGATCACTATCGGTTTGACCGCTGCGGTGATCAAAGAGCGCTCATCGTCTGTGATATCAGTATACGTTTCCAACTGCTCCAAGGTAGCGAACATCACCGCCAAAGGTTTGGCCTTGCGATGTTTTCGTCGGCGCAACTCGCTAACTGCCAGATCATCGGTCGCATTGCACATCAAATGAAATCCACCCAGCCCTTTGAGGGCAATGATTTTTCCTGCTTTGAGCATACTCACAGCAAGCTCTATCGGATCACCCTTTATTGCATGTCCACTATTATCAAGGAATTTCAACTGTGGTCCACATTGCGGGCAACTTATGGGCTCTGCGTGATAACGGCGCGATGAGGGATCGGTGTATTCAGTTTCACACTCAGAACACATCGTAAAATGTTTCATAGAAGTGCGCACACGGTCATACGGGGGGATTTGGAGTATGGTATAGCGAGGGCCGCAATCGGTACAGTTAATAAATGGATATCGGTAACGACGATTTTGTGGGTCATCCATCTCTTCTTGACACGCAAGGCATAACGCAGTGTCCAGTGGAATGGCAATATTCCCCTCTCCCTCTATACTCTCGCGAATTTCAAAATCGCTATAATCTATAGGTTCACATTCCAAAATCACGAAAGAGTCAATACGGGCATGTTCGGGGAGATTTTTTTGCAAAGCATCCATAAATGCCTTGCATTGAACCCCTTGTGCCTCGATCAAAACACCATCAGGAGTATTGATGACGTATCCAATAATTCCATGCCGCTTAGCCTCACGATAGACAAAGGGGCGGAACCCTACTCCTTGGACTATCCCCTTGACAAGGATACTGACGCTTTGATTATAAGAAGACCCCACCGACAACGCAATTTTCCTTCCCGATCGGATAGTTCACATTCAACAAAGGAGGAGTTGATTTTAAATTCCTCTGTAACCGGCTAAAAAGAGATTGCCCCGCAAAATACTCTCCGCACAACACGATATCGGTTGCTTTGGTTTTCCCTTTGATCTCATTTAGCAGTTCACTGAAATAGTCTCCGAACGATTCAAAGATAGAATAGCTCAGATACACTGAATCTACCCCGGCAATTTTATAGCTGATGATACTGGATAAAAAGGCAACGTGATTAAATCGGTTGTCATGTACTTTGGTATCGATTTGGAGTCCCCCTTTACCGATAAACTTCAACGCTTCTTTCATGACCCCTTCGTAGCTTTTTTCCTCCAACCCCAAGATCATCGCCGTCGCTTCAAATAGAGTAGCGTTACTTTGTTCTAACTCTAAGAGTAAACCATACATATCCGGCAGTTTGTTTTTGATATTCTCTATGAGTCTATCCGAACCCTCACGTAATGTGCCCATTTGCTCAATCAATCCTATCGGGCTAAAAATATGGGGAGGAACGACCCGAATCACTCTCTTTGCATCATAATAAAGAAAGGATGGTTCTCCCTGAAAATAGGCTCCGACCACTTTCGTTCCGAACTTATTATGCTCTGCAATGACAGACATAAACGAAGCTTCATCTTCGGCAATCGTATGAAAATTACTTGATTCTACTGAGGGTGTCTCCGTTTCGAGCTGATTGACTTTGTAAACCTGAGTTGAGGAAAAACGCTGTATTTGATCAAACAATGTTCCGTTCTCATCTTTTATACCGACAAGACCATGCGCAATACTAAGTGTCTTGGTTCCAAAAGAAAGGCGTGAAGGAAAGGACACCCGCTCCCCCGAAATCATAAATCGAATATCTTTGTTGATGAAAAGACGCATATCACTCTGGTACTGAATATTCAGATCAAACTCCATCACAAAATCAGCTTCACACGGTTTTTCCAACGCTTCATAAGCAATGTAGTCAAGTCCCAAAAGGGTCAACTCTTTGCCTAATAAAATAGAAAAACCATCATCCGGATATTTGACATCTATAGAGGTTGTGAAGGTACTTCGCATTGTTTCGTCTTTAAGTGCCACATGCAATACCGGACGCTCAATACTTAACAGTGCGTTGAACTCCTCATGGATCAATGAGCAGTAGTCGGTAATCTTCGCTGCGTTGACCAACATTAGTACAGAGCCATATTCCAGTTTATCCGCACGGTAAAAACGACGGTATCCCATCGTCGTTTTGATTAACAAACTCTTTCCGTCACGCAAAGCTTTTGCAGTAACTTCAAACATCGTTCGAAAACTCCCGGCATCATTGGCATAACGTTCTTTGTCTTTATGCAGCAATTTGACGGGGATTGCACATTCATGACAAGAGTTCAGCACCTGTTTTTCGCGGCGTCCGAAGCTTCGTGATTCATATTCGCATGTTGAGCAAGGTTTGACATACGAGAGTGCCGTATTTGCCCGTTCATAAGGATAATGTTCAAAAAAGGCGTATTGTCCGCCACAGTGAGTACAGTGGGTAAATGGATAGTAATAGCGCTTTGAGGCTGGATCAAAGATCTCTTTTTGACACGATGGGCACAGCCCCAACCCAAGCGGATACTCCTGAGTGAAATCAGGAACTGTGTCAGGTTCTCCCTCAATATCGTAATGTTTAGACGTTGTCATAAAACACGAAGCCGGAAGAGTATTCCCAATCGTTTCCAAACACTCTTGAAGTTTTTCGTGATTGCTCTGAAATGCACAGATTATTTTTGATGGATATTGATGGACAACTGCTTTAATGTTAAAAGAGCGGATCGTTGAAATCAGATAATTTTTAATATGCGGTTGAGAAAAAGAGGTCATAACCTCTAATGTAAATGCCATACAAATCCTTCATCCACTCAATTGTGAACATAATACTGCTAATAATTCTGCCTCGAAAAGGCGAACGTAGCCAAAAGGATTTTATCCCTTTGGCGTTCTTAATTTAGTGTATCATCCTTGACAAATTTAGACCCGCTAACAACAATAGCGATATCTGCCTCTTTCCAAAAAATCGTTCTCCATACTTGGTAATAGACATGAAACACGACCCAGCAGATGATCAACCACATCGATGTGTGGTGTGCCATACGGACATCCATATTGGTTCCCCCCGTTACGGCAATCGTCCAATCCGTCGTAAGGTGCAATAACCATGGCCACCATGCTCCAATCGAGCTAATACCCGATTCAAGTCCCTGAACATACATCTGTAAACCGGTCAACAACATCCATATCAGTAATAGGTGAAAGATTGTAAAGTAAACCGTATTAAAACTGTCCGAATGGGACGAATCAAACTCTTTTTTACGGTTAAGAGTTAAAAGATTGACCAATACCGCTTTAAATTCGGCAATATTATGGGCATTCGGAATAAGTTTTTTATACGGTTTTTCAAAACGGCTGAAAAAATAGAGATACGCAATCAGTACCGATGTTATGTCAAAGATAATTGCGACCATAAAATGACCGTAACGATTCCATGCCATAACATACTTATCAACCGCATCATCCGCCATAAACGTCTGATAATACGGATGAGCGATGTACAAACCTGTTGCAATTGCTCCGATCATACCAATAGCATTTGCCCAATGCATAATGCGCATTGCCGTCGTCATACGCTTGACTTGTTTATAACCCTGTTTCATGATTATCTCCTTAGATACTGCAAACAGTATCTACTTTGTAAACAGCAAGCTCTTTACCTTTGGTATCGACAACATGCACCGCACATGCGATACAAGGGTCAAAACTGTGGATGGTTCGGATGATCTCTAAGGGTTGCTCAGGGTTGGCAACTTTAGTACCGATCAAACTCGCTTCATACGCACCAAGACGCCCTTTATAATCACGGGGAGCCGCGTTCCAGGTCGATGGAACGATAGCTTGATAATTAGCTACTTTTCCATTTTCGATACGAACCCAATGACCCAGTGCTCCACGAGGAGCTTCAGCCATACCACGACCTTTTGCGCTCACACTGACTTTATCGAAATCAAATTCTGTCCATGTGCTATTGTCACCTGCCACGACATTAGCCGCAAGCTCATCAACCCACTCCATCATCACATCGCTCATCAGCGACGTTTCGATAGCACGAGCCGCTGTACGCCCGACAGTACTAAACAATACCGTCACAGGAAGCTTGCCCCGCTCTAAAAACTCGGTAACATATTTGGTAATACGCTTATCTTTCGCTGCAACACCAATAACCATACGTGCCAACGGTCCTACTTCCACACGGCTATCGTTATAGATCGGAGATTTGATCCAGCTGTATTTCTCTTTGGTTTTGAGATACGCGATACCGTCGGCACGCTTGTCAAGCCCTGTATATTCAGGAATTGTTTGCCCTTCATACGGATGGAGAGGTTTATCCCCTTTATACCATGAGTGGGTCACATCTTCCGCAATCTTCTCTTCATCCAACGGCAGTACTTTAGAGATGTCTCCACCTATTACGACACCTTTAGGGAACAGAAGCGCTGAACTGTAAAAACCGGTATCGTCGAGACGAAAATCACCGTAACTCATATAGTTGAGTAATCCGCCGCCGGTTCCGCCGACCCCTTTTCCACCCATAAGTTCCGTAAACGTCGCTTTAGAATCGGTAGCTTCTCCGGCGTACATTGTTCCTGCCATGTAAACATCCGGCAAATACGCTTCTTTGATAAACTTACGCCCTGCAAGGAGCAATGATTTAAACAATGCGATACGCGCAGGGTTTTGAATATCCTGAACACACGTCACACCACCGACGACAATGGATTGCGGATGTGGATTTTTACCCCCAAAAATTGCCTGCATTTTTGCCAAATCACGTTGAATGTCCAACGCTTGCAAATAGTGAGCAACCCCGATAAGGTTTTGTTCCGGCGTCAACTTATAATGAGCATTACCCCAATATCCGTTACCAAAAATTCCTAAACGACCTTGCTTAACGAATTTAGCAACACGATCCTGGATTGCTTTAAATTCACTCTCCCCATCAATAAATGGAGATTCTCCTGCCACGGCTGCCCATTTACGTGCTTCTGCCGCTGTTTTTGCAGGATCCGCGGAAAGAGCTGAAACAACATCGACAAAGTCAAGTGCATGAAGATGGTAGAAATGAACTAAATGGTCATGTACATATAAAGCACCCTGAATCAAATTACGAACAATACGAGCATTTTTAGGAATCGTAATATTAAACGCATCTTCTACCGCTTCAATCGAGCGTTGATAGTGAGTACCGGTACAAACACCGCAAATACGCATTGCCAACAAACCACAGTCACGCGGATCACGTCCTTGTAAAATCGTCTCAATCCCACGGAACATTGTCGAAGCACTGTACGCATCTACAATGGTGTTGTTATCATCAATAACCGCTTCGATACGCAAATGCCCTTCGATACGTGTAATAGGGTCAACTACAATATGTTTACTCATGGCTTTCTCCTGAATTTTCTCGTTTACCGGCTACGGCGCTTGCTGCTGCATGGATAGCAATACCGATACCGGCTGCGGTCAACATGCCCAAACCGAATTCGTCAACGGTTTTCTCGACACCGCCGGTAGGTGCTTTGATTTTTGCATCCGCCATCGGACGCTCATACGCATATTTGTCCCAAAAATCGGGTTCCGAACAACCGATGCATCCACGTCCTACTCCGATTGGCCAGTTGACCGCTTCGTTATAACGGACAATCGAACAGTTATTAAACGTCATCGGTCCTTTACAGCCCATTTTGTAGAGACAGAAATTATTTTGTGCTCCCTTATCGCCCCACTCTTCGACGTACTCACCTGCATCGAAATGTGCACGACGTTCGCAGTTGTCATGGATACGGTAACCAAATGCAAATTTAGGACGTAAAAGAGAATCAAGTTCCGGTACTTGCCCTGTCAGCACATAATGTAAAACAACACCGACCATATTGGCCGGATTTGCAGGACATGCAGGAATGTTGATAATCGGTTTGTTTTTAACGACATCCATGACTCCAACCGCACCGGTAGGATTTGGAGAAGCGGCAGGAACACCGCCAAACGTTGCACAAGCTCCTACTGCGATAACTGCCGCTGCATTTTCAGAACAACGTAAAAGATGGTCATGGAACGTCTCACCAGCAGCACCGATGGTTCCATACTGACCGTCCATACCCATCGGAATAGAACCTTCTACAAAGAGAAGATATTTTCCTTTGAAATGTTCCATCGCTTCATCGAGCTGTTTTTCAGCTTGAAAACCTGAAGGTGCCATCAATGTTTCATGAAATTCAAGAGAAATGATGTCTAAAACGATCTCATCAATTTTAGGTCCGTCTGCACGTAGAAGAGCCTCGGAGTTACCGGCACAGTCTTGGAGTTCCAACCAAACTACCGGTGCACGATTCATCATCACTGCCGCATCAGCAACCAGTGGGGTAAACATCGGAGGGAGCATCAGCATCGCGGTTGTTGCACTCGCCCATTTCATAAACTCGCGTCTATCAATTCCGTTCTCTTCTAAAAGATCAGAAAAGTCGAGTCTGTTGGCAGGCGTTTGCGCACGCATTTCATTTAAGCGTGCTTCACATTTTTCAAACAAGTCTTGATAGTATGTATCACCCTTGTTCGTTTCAACACGCGAACTTTTCGAAGTAAACAGTTTTTTGACTGTTTCTATTTTATCGGACATGATCCCCTCCTCAATTTATAATGAATTACCATTCACTATTGTACGTCTGGATAACTTAAACGAATATTTAAAACATAAAATTTATTGAAATATATTATTTGTTATTTAATTTTAGGACAAAAGCAGCTGTATTATGACTTTAGTTTGATAGATAAGAAAATTAATTTAGTGTGTCGTGCAAACCGAACAGACATCAAAGGTGCGGAAGATTAATGATGCTTTGGCTATCGATTCAGCCCCGATCATTGCTTTTTGAGCGACTCCCAGCATATCCGAAGTACCATTCCCAAGATTCCACTGTGTCGGGGTGATGATAGAATACTCTGCGATCTTCCCTTTTTCTATGCGTGCTTTATGAATCAACGATCCGCGTGGAGCTTCAACAATCCCTACACCCGTCCCACTGATACTCTCGATAGCCGATGGAGCGGTAAATGAGCTTTGTGAGAGATCGATAGAACTCAATAGAAAACGTACATGGCTAATGAGATACACAATCTCATCGACACGGGCACTTAGTCGTGTTATTGCTCCGTCACCATAGTGTTGATAAAGTGACGTGATACCAAGACGCTGTGTCACGAGAGCACGTGAAAGCGGTCCTGTTTCGTAAAATTCTCCATTGTAGAGGGCATTTTTAGCATACGTATCTCCACCCTCGGCAAAGGTCTGCGAGCTGTCTTCACTCACCAAAGCACTATTGGCAGCACCTCGTACACCGTTTGCTATACAGCCAGCATTATCACCCAAAACTAAAAATCGACCGTGACTTTTTCCTGCATCTAGCAGTTCTAAACGCTCCATTTGACGCAATAGTTTTCCGAAATCTCCCCCTAATGAGAGGAGTGAATTACTGCTGATATGACCTTCAAACGCTTTTGCACTGCACCCTAGAACCTCATCTTCGACAAAACGCTCTACTTCAGAGATGATCTTAAGAGCCTGCATCACCTCGATATGGGTTGGATCACATGTCACACCGCCGGGAAGAGCGTACGAACTGTGAGGCCACTGTCCGCTGAAAAGTGCACAGAGTTGATTGACTTGCGAAGAGACATAAAGAGCTTTTAATGCGACAGAGGGTTCCTCTCCTAAAAGTTTGCCACTTTCATGTAGCATAACAAGATACAGCCATTTGATATGGTTTTGAATGAGTTCACATGAGAGTGTGATTTCCCGAATTGCATTTGCTTTTGGAGAAATAGTGAATGTAAATCCCGCATTAGTATAAGCATTTTCGATCATCCGAGCCGCTGCAATCAGATGGGAGTGTCCACAGATACCGCACACTCTTGGTGCAATAACAAGAGCATCGAGAGCACTTCGTCCCTCCAAGATTGCTTCCATTCCTCGAAAATGCAAAAATCGTATATTGGCTTCTTCAATGCGACCGCTCTTATCACAACGAAAATCAAGTACCGCTTCTCCCTCTATGCGTTCGATCAGCTGATGGGTAATCATTTAAGCAGTCTCTCTTCCAAGCGTTTAATATGAAACGATTTTGCCGCACCCGCGAGGGCGAGATAGCTGCGTTTCGGGATTCCTAGCGGCATTTCAGCAGGGATAGACATATAAGTTTTGGTCGCAAAAAGCTCACGTTTTGGAAAAGAAGGTTCCGTACAACCCAAACACGGTGTTCCTGCACGGGTTTTAGAACTTATCTCATTCCACAGTATTTTATTACAACTGCCATGCGTATAGGGACCCTGACACCCTTGATCGTAAAATAGACAACCCTCTTTGGTTCCGAATGCCTCACTATCCACTTTCCATTCAAAATACTCATTTCGTAAACATCCGTTATGAACCAAATAGGCATACAGCTCTGTCGGACGGCGAAACTCATCTACTGCGATCGTCTTGCCAAACCGAATCATATCGAGTACAAAACTCAACCATTTAGGATGAACAGGACAGCCGCTAAGGGTGATGATTTTCTCCCTCATCTTTTTCAAAGGACCTCTCTCGTTTTCTTTGTCGAATAAAATTCCGCTTATATGTTCAGGGTCCGCTTCTTTAAATATACCGCCGAAACTCGCGCAGCTCCCCATCGAAATAATATGTTTTGTTTTAGAAGCAAGCGCTATTAGAAGTTCTTCCATCTCGCTACCGGCACGTTCAAAATCACCCTTGTATGCCCCCTCAAAAATGAGAATATCCGACTTTGGAACCTTACTGACCAATTGCTGCAAGGTAAGGTTACATGGGAGAAGCGGATGATAAATAAATTCCACCGAATCCAAAAGCACCCCTAAAGAAGGATCATTTAAAAAAGAGTGTGTATTGCCGTTACAGGTTATCCCCTGCAACCAAATAATCTTGAGTTTAGCGGGTTTTGAGGGCATAATAGATATTTTCAGAGATAGAGGCTTCATAACTCTCTAACGGTTTAGGGAGTATTTTTTCCCCATGTATAAATACCATTCCCCCTAAATATCCCATAAAAAGGCCGAATGCACTGAAAAAATCTTGATCTCTCAGATCTCCAATACGAACTCCCTCCTCGAATAAAATCATCATTTCAGTCACAAACGGAGATACGCAGATCATCCCTTCGCATCCATCACGAAATACTTCACGATTGGAAAGATATACGCGTAAAAAATACTCAATCGTTTCAGGACGCTCCTGCGCAATCTTAAAATACATATGAACAACCGCAGCTATTTTCTCTTCAGTACTGATCAAGCTCTCATTAATACGGCGGATTTCTTCCCCTAGAATATTAGCAATATACATAATCAATTCTTTGGCCAAGAACTCTTTTGAGGTAAAATAATTATAAAGATTACCCACACTCATTCCAATATTAAGGGCAATCAAAGGCATTGTTGTTTGATAAAAACCCTCTTTTGAAAAAAGTTTCAAGGCGGTAGTCATAATAGAAATTTTTCGCTCTTCTTTTGTAGGACGTGCCACTATTGTTCCTTAAAAATCTAAAAAAAGTTATCTTTGGCTGTATTATATCGAACCTCATAATAAAGCTTGAATCATTATTTTAAAAACTTATTATATTTTTGAAATAAAGACGAAAATACGATACACTTCGCACCATTAATCAATATAACAAGAAGTCACATCACAATGCTAACCCGCCTTAATGTCGCGCGTCAGCCTATCATGAATCGTCAAGATACGGTTCTAGGCTACGAATTTTTTTATCGAGATCACGAAGGAAAATGCAGTATTGATGACCCGCGTCATGCTACAAGTTCTGTATTGGTCAATTTACTCAACCAAATCGGTACCGCATCCAGCTTTGGAGACACTCTCGCCTTTATCAATACCGATGGACCGCTGCTTCTCACCGACATCATCCGAACACTACCCAAAGAAAAAATCATTTTTGAACTCTCATCTTCCATACGCCATACTGCACAAATACATGAAGCAATTCGCTATTATCACTCAATAGGCTATCGATTCGCACTCGATGATGCTTCACTTAATCCCCAATATCTTAAAGACTTTGGCCCCATATTCCCCTATATGGAATTTGCTAAATTTGATGTCACACAAACCGATATCGAACAGTTTGACGCTATTGTAAATCCGTATGAGAACATGACCCTTATTGCCTATAAAGTTGAATTTGTAGAGATATTAGAAGCCTATACCCAACTTGGATTTGACTATTTTCAAGGGTACTATTTCGCCAAATCCCATCTCATAACCCATAGCCGCATTGATCCAAGATACATGGATGTCCTCTCGTTGTTCTCACTCTTGCAAACCGATGTTTCCATCACGGAGATCTATGATATGTTTAAACGCGAAAGTGCCCTTTCGCTGCAACTCATTCAGTTTTTGATCTCTACTCATCCCGAATATATTCATTCCGCGGTATCCGTGAAAGAGATGATAGAGCGTATGGGCAAAAACGCCCTCACCCAATGGCTCTTGCTCATCATCTATTCCAAATCAGGTATCAGCTCCTCAGACACAGCCAATCAATACTCCGCATACGCGCAAGAACGAGTCGTATCCATGCTTAGATTACTCCATTTAGCTTCTCCAAATCCAAGCGAACAACTCATCGAAGAGACAAGACTCGTTGCACTGTTTTCCATATTGGAAAAACTCATGAAGATTCCGTTAGAAAATTCGCTGCAGGATTTAAATCCCTCAGAAGCTGTCAAAGATGCTCTGATGATACAGACAGGGTTGATTGGAAGAATCTATGCCGCCGTATTAAAGCTTGAAGAAGGTGAGCCCGATACAGCTGCTTTACTGCTGAAACCATACGGAGTGACTGTCGATCAATTAACCTAAAAAAATAGCCAACACCCTATAGTCTAAGTATAATTATCAGATAATTAATGTCTTAACTAAACAAGTACCAGTAGGGATCTAAAAATGCCATCAAAGAAAAATAAATCTAAGGCTGTGCCAGAATCTTTATTTCCCATCATCGGCATCGGTGCATCTGCAGGTGGACTGGCCGCATTTGAATCTTTTTTCTCCAATTTTCCCACTACTCACCCCGACTGTGCATTTGTTCTCGTACAGCATCTTGCTCCTGATCATACAAGCATCCTCTCCGATATAATCGGACGCTATACTACCATGCCCACCGTACAGGTCGAGGATGGTATGAAGGTTCAGCCCAGCCATGTATACATCATCCCTCCCAATTATGATATGGCACTTATCAATGGATCGTTACAGCTATTGACTCCGCTCAAGCCTCACGGGCAGCGCCTGCCCATCGACTTCTTTTTCAACTCATTGGCACAAGATCAGGGCAACCATGCGATTGGTGTCATCCTCTCAGGAACCGGTAGTGATGGGACAGAGGGGTTAGTTCCTATACATCAAAATGGTGGGATAGTAATGGCTCAGAAAACAAGTTCTGCACAATACGATGGGATGCCAAGCAGTGCTATAGCCACAGGATTGGTCGATTATGAGCTATCCCCCGAAGAGATGGGGCCTGTTATCGTTGATTACATTACCCATACCCTTAACCATCTGGTCAATACACCTGCAGTAAACTCAGATAAAAAGAACGAAAACAGCCTCCAAAAGATTTTCATCCTCCTACGTGCCCAAACAAGTCATGATTTTTCACAATACAAACCCAGCACCATCCATCGCCGTATTGAGAGACGCATGAGCGTCCATCAAATCGAGGACATGGACAATTATGTTCAATATTTACAGCAATCACCGGAGGAAGTAGAAGCATTATTTGGTGATCTTCTCATAGGGGTCACCAACTTTTTTCGTGATCCTGACGTTTTTGCTGTATTAGAAGAAAAAATCATCCCGCAACTCTTTGAGGGGAAAGTGGCAGGAGATAGTGTACGAGTTTGGTCATGCGGATGTTCTAACGGGGCAGAGCCCTATTCCATTGGGATCCTTATCCAAGAATACATCGAGTCGCTAAAGACCCCGTTTCATGTGCAAATATTTGCGACAGATATAGACCCGCAAGCGATCAGTCTTGCCCGTGCAGGTATTTATCCCTCGACCATAGCCTCAGATATATCTCCCCAACGCTTCAAACGCTTTTTTAACCTTGAATCGGATGGGCGCTACCGTATCCATAAAAATATACGGGACATGATCATATTCTCCGAACAAAATCTGATAAAAGATCCCCCATTTTCAAGACTCGACCTCATCAGTTGCCGCAACCTTTTGATCTATATGGGTTCACAGATACAAAAGAAGATCATCCCTCTTTTTCACTACGCACTTAATCCCAAAGGGATACTGTTTTTAGGGACTTCCGAGGGGATCGGTGAGTTTGAAAATCTTTTTTCAGATATCGATCGAAAAGCAAAACTTTACCAACGTACAGAGGATATTGATGCAACAAAGCGCAGATTGATGAGCAACTTTATCCCGCTATCTTCTCCTCAACATCCACATTATGAACCCCTTACTATTAATGCACCTGCATCGGTAAAAATACCTTTACGTGAGCTAACCGAACAAACACTTCTGGAACATCTCTCCCCAACGGGGGTACTGGTTGATTCTCTGGGCGATATTCTCTATGTGTATGGGCATGCAGGGATGTATCTCGAAATACCCAATGGCGAACCGGGGGTGAGTAATATTTTGCAAATGGCATGTGAGGGATTGAAACGTGAAGTGACCGTTGCATTGCACAAAGTGTCAACAACTGGGGAAATCATACACGTTCCGACATTGCATATCACAACTAACGGTCACTACATGACCGCCTCAATGACCGTTCGCCCCGTCGAATCACAAGACGCTTCGGTACAAAACAAGTTGTATCTTATCATACTGGAAGAGACATTGCTCCCCGTGAGTGCAACTGCAGATTCGTCTACAAATAATACGATTCCAGTAGATAAAAACACGAATGCACATATTGTAGAACTCCAACAAGAGTTAATCGCCAAAGACGACTATATCAAAGCGACCCATCAGCAACTTCAATCCAGTAATGAAGAACTCAAATCCACTAACGAAGAGATGCAGTCGATAAACGAAGAACTACAATCCACCAATGAAGAACTCGAAACCTCAAAAGAAGAGATGCAATCCCTCAACGAGGAACTTTCAACGGTCAATGCAGAACTGCAGACCAAAGTGATCGATTTATCTCAATCCAACAACGATATGAACAATTTACTTTCAGGTACGGGTATCGCGACACTGTTTGTGGACCATCAGCTCAATATTTTACGATTTACCCCCACAGCGAGTACGCTGATCAATCTCATTAACAGCGACATCGGCCGTCCGGTTGGACACATTGTCTCCAACCTCGTGGATTATCACTCGCTGCAATCCGATATCCAAAATGTATTAAACACCCTGATTCCCAAAGAGATCAAACTCTACACCACGATGGGCAAATGGTTTATGATGCGCATCATGCCTTACCGTACACTCAACAACGTCATAGAAGGAGCAGTCATCACGTTTGTAGATATTACAGAGATCGTGGATGCCCAAGAACTACGTCACTTTGCGGTGGTAATTCATGATGCCTATGATGCTATTACGGTTCAAGATATGAACGGAAAAATAGTGGCATGGAACCCTAGTGCGACACGACTGTATGGTTGGAGTGAAACAGAAGCTCAGGCGATGAACGTTCAAGACCGAATACCCGATGCCAATAAAGCCAATGCCCTGAAAACGATTATAGACCTGAGTCAAAATAAGATTTTAGTACCCTATCTCACCCAGCGATTGTGCAAAGACGGCTCGATCAAAGAGGTATGGATAACCGCAACCGTCTTGATAAATGACAACGGACAAAACTATGCGATTGCAACGACAGAACGGCTCAATGATACTGTATCCAAGGATTCAGTATGAATCATACAGTACTCCGTAAAAAAGCTGAAAGTATCGTTGAGGCAAATAAGTCCACTCAACCAGCGGTAATCTTCTCTGAACAAGAGCAGATCCTACTGCACGAGCTACAGGTACATCAGATCGAGCTTGAGATGCAAAATGAGGAGTTGCGACGTGAGCATGATGCACTTGAAGAAGCAAACAATCTCTATTTTGATCTCTATGAGTTCGCACCTATTGGCTATGTGACTTTAGATTCAAAGGGAAATATCCTCAAAACAAACATCACATTCTCAAAACTATGCAATATACCAAAATCACAACTGCTCAACCATCCCCTCACATCATTGATCTTTTTTGATGATCAGGATATCTTTTACAAACACTATCAAAAACTATCAAAAACTCATTGCTACCTCAGACAAAGACTCGTGTGAATTACGAATGGTACATGGTGACGGAACTGTTTTTTGGGTCCATTTAGACTCCAATGTATCCGTTTCATCTAATGATGAGAAGCTTTTGTTTTTTACGATCACCGACATCACACAAGAGCGAAAATCACGAGATACGATTCAGTATTTAGCCGATTATGACACCCTCACTGGACTGGCAAATCGCCATTTGCTCAAAGATAGAATAAAGCAGGCTATCACAGCATCAACGCGCAGTAAGATATTTGGAGCGATTATTTTTGTTGATATCGATCATTTCAAAACGCTCAACGACATACATGGTCACAGCTTTGGCGATGTACTACTCGTTGAGATAGCACTACGTCTGCGCGCCAATATACGTGAGTCAGATACCGTTGGACGACAAGGAGGCGATGAGTTTATCCTCCTTTTAAACAATCTCAGCCCCGACATCAGTGAAGCTGCAATCATGGCTCTACATTTGAGCGAAAAACTGCAGACAGAGATGGCTGTACCCTTTGATCTGAATGGATTAGAATATCATTGCAAGATCAGCATGGGTATTGCATTAATTGAAAACGGTGCCAATGTTGATGAACTGCTGCAGCACGCGGATATCGCTTTGTATCAAGCCAAAGAGGCAGGACGCAATACACTGCGATTTTTTGACCCTGCCATGCAAGAAGCCTTAAATCTCCAAGTCACTTTAGAGTCCGAGCTAAGCGATGCTCTCAAACACGATGAACTGCGACTCTATTATCAGCCTCAAGTGAATGTCGAGGGAAAAATAATAGGTGTCGAAGCACTTATCCGATGGCAGCACCCACAACGTGGGATTGTGGTACCCAATGACTTTATCCCATTTTGTGAGATTAACGGGATGATTTTGCCTATTGGGAATTGGGTATTACATACCGCATGCGTACAACTCAAAAAATGGGAACAACACCCTACTGCATGCAATTTTTACGTGGCAGTCAATGTCAGCGCTAAACAATTTAGACAGCCAGACTATGTATCACTCGTCAAAACTACCATCGATCACTACCAAATCAATCCAAGCCTGCTGAAACTTGAGCTCACAGAGAGCCTTATACTGGATAACATAGTTGATACCATTCAAAAGATGCATGAGCTTAAGAGATTGGGAATAACATTTTCCATGGACGACTTTGGTACAGGATATTCATCTCTGGCGTATCTCGCGAAATTACCACTCGATCAGCTAAAAATTGACAAATCTTTTGTAGATAATGTCCCGGGAGCGAGAAGTGATGAAATGATCACTCGAACAATCATCACAATGGGTATCGAATTAGAGATGAATGTCATTGCAGAAGGTGTAGAGACACAGATACAAAAAGATTTTCTACTAAAGCATGGATGCACGACATACCAAGGGTATTTATTTAGCCGCCCATTACCCATAGAACAACTGGAAGAGTTGATGAACAGTTAGGGGATATTATCAAGAGGTTTAGGAATGGTGCGCCATGCAGGATTTGAACCTGCGACCTACAGCTTAGGAAGCCGTTGCTCTATCCAGCTGAGCTAAAAACGCGTTAATTATAATCAGTAAAGAACAAAAATTTTAGCCAAAAACATCTAGAAATCGACATAAGCAAGGCAAGTGAAAAAACTTTTATGAAGAAAGTGTAGATGGTGGCGAGAGAGGGACTCGAACCCTCGACCTCCGGCTTATGAGACCAGCGCTCTAACCAGCTGAGCTACCTAGCCATCTATTTTGTATAGTTGAACGAGGCTGGAATTATAATGACTGATAACTTATTATTAGCTAAAAGATAAAACTTTTTTTAAAATACTGTTTAAGTTCAAAAAGACTGCATTATTTAAACTCATATACATTGAGTCATTATGACTAAAGTTATTGACAATTAATCTGTTCTCGTGTACAATCGCGAATATAAATTTAACAATAAAGGAAATGCTATGATCTTTCAACCGCTTGGAAAACGTGTATTGGTTCAACGTCTCGAAGAGGCAACCACAACCGCATCAGGAATTATCATCCCTGACAATGCAAAAGAGAAACCTTCACAGGGTACTGTCATTTCTGTCAGCACTGAAGTAGAGAATGTTGCAACGGGAGACGTCGTTGTTTTTGGAAAATATGCAGGAAACGAACTAACTATTGATGGCAAAAGCTATTTAGTCATCGAAACCGATGATCTATTCGGAATATTAAAAAAATAAAGGACTAGACAATGGCAAAAGAGATACATTATTCAGACGACGCACGTAACAAATTAGCTGCCGGTGTCCAAAAACTCACCGATGCAGTCAAAGTAACTATGGGACCACGCGGTCGTAATGTTCTTATTCAACGCAGCTACGGTGCACCTTTGATCACCAAAGACGGTGTAACGGTTGCAAAAGAAGTAGAGCTTAAGGACGTTCTTGAGAACATGGGTGCACAATTGGTTAAAGAAGTCGCATCCAATACAGCGGATGAAGCGGGTGACGGTACAACGACTGCGACTATTCTTGCTAACTCGATTTTCAAAGAGGGTCTTCGCAATATCACAGCGGGTGCCAATCCGATTGAAGTAAAACGCGGTATGGATAAAGCAACTGAAGCGATTTTGGCAGAGCTCAAAGCGGCTTCACGTATCATCAACGATAAAAAAGAGATCGCACAAGTAGCGACTATCTCTGCAAACTCAGATGAGCGCATCGGTGCAATGATCGCGGAAGCTATGGATAAAGTAGGTCGTGACGGTGTTATCACCGTTGAAGAAGCAAAAGGGATCAATGACGAGCTTGATGTTGTTGAGGGTATGCAGTTTGACCGCGGATATCTTAGCCCCTACTTCATCACTAACAGTGAAAAGATGATCGTTGAATTGGATCACCCATTTATCCTTCTTTTCGACCAAAAGATCTCTAATCTCAAAGACCTTTTACCGGTACTTGAGCAAGTACAAAAGAGCTCACGCCCTCTTCTCATCATCGCAGAAGATGTTGATGGTGAAGCGTTAGCAACACTGGTTGTCAACAAACTGCGCGGCGTATTGAACATCACTGCGGTAAAAGCACCGGGATTTGGGGATCGTCGCAAAGCAATGCTCCAAGACATCGCGGTACTTACTCGTGCACAACTTATCAGTGAAGAGATCGGTCGTACACTCGAGAGCGCAACCGTAGCAGACCTCGGTCAAGCATCACGTGTTGTCATCAGCAAAGACAACACCACCATCGTTGATGGTGCTGGTGAGAAAGAAGCGGTCAACTCTCGTATCAAAGAGATCCGTACACAAATCGATGCTACAACCAGCGAGTATGACAAAGAGAAACTCCAAGAGCGTCTTGCAAAACTCTCCGGCGGTGTTGCCGTCATCAAAGTCGGAGCTGCGACGGAAACTGAGATGAAAGAGAAAAAAGACCGTGTTGATGATGCGCTTTCTGCAACCAAAGCAGCTGTTGAAGAGGGAATCGTTATCGGTGGCGGTGCGGCACTTATCCGTGCAGCAGCAAAAGTAAAACATGACCTCACGGGAGATCAAAAAATCGGATGGGAGATCATCCTTCGTGCTATCACGGCTCCTGTCAAACAAATCGCGGAAAATGCAGGTTATGATTCAGGTGTCGTTGTCAACACGATCGTCTCTTCGACCAATGAAAACCTAGGATTCAATGCAGCGACCGGCGAATACGTCGACATGTACGAAGCAGGGATCATCGATCCTCTCAAAGTTGAGCGTGTTGCACTTACCAATGCCACATCGGTTTCAAGTATGCTTTTAACAACGGAAGCTACAATCCATGAAATCAAAGAAGACAAACCGGCAATGCCGGACATGGGCGGAATGGGCGGAATGCCCGGCATGATGTAATTCGCCTAAGAAATGTCAATCATTTGACATTTCTGCGAGCTATCCCCCTCTTTTTAATCCTTCTTCGATACACTTCGTAACTAAACCTACAATGGAATCAACCACATGGAATTAGCTCTCAGTGACCTCATCGGAATTATCGGCGTCTTTGTCACCATTGTTGCCTATATGCTTTTACAACTTGAAAAAATGGCTGCGAAAGATTTAAGCTTCTCCGCTTTAAATACTCTGGGAGCATTACTGATCATCATTTCACTCCTCTATGATTGGAATCTTGCGTCATTTTTGATGGAAGCGATTTGGATGTTGATCAGTCTGTATGGGATACTCAAATATTATAAACTGAAAAAGAGAGAAGACAATGCCGTCATAGATGACGGCGAAGAAGATTAAGCGATTTCATTCGCTTTTTTATTTTCCCAGAGTGAGTGGCCAAACGCAATAGCGATAAGACCGATACCGATGGTTCCTGTCACCATTTCACTGATATGCATAGTAATTTTCATCAACATGATAATCGCCAAAATCCCAATCGCATAGTGAGCACCGTGTTCAAGATAACGGAACTCAGAAAGCGTTTTATGCTCAACAAAATAGAGGGTGATACTCCGAACAAACATCGCTCCCACACCAAGCCCTATCATGATGATAAAGATATTGCTGGTAAGGGCGAACGCTCCGATGACACCGTCAAAACTGAAGCTCGCATCAAGCACCTCAAGATAGATAAATCCGGCGATTCCACTTTTGACCGTATCGGAAGAGAGAAAATGATCCAGCATCCCCAACAATGAGTGAAGTAAAACACCATACATAAATGCCAAAACAACACCAAAATCTTGAGTAATGTGTCCTAACCCAATTCCAATCATAATCGCGGTAATTAACTCGATGTTAGCAACGCCTGAGAAAGTTTCCATCATTTTGGAACCCTCTACAAAGGTCACCCATTTAATATCCCGCTCTTTAAAGAAAAAGTCCAAAAAGACCATCAGCAAAAAAGCTCCCCCGAACGCGAAAATCGTCGATTCGGTGGCTTTAAGCACTTTTTCGTATTCTGCAGGCTGATTCATCGCCACTTGAAGCGTTTCCATCAATCCCATACCGGTCACAATCGAAACGATGGCAAGAGGAAATACCAAACGCATCCCAAATACGGCAATCGGAATACCGAATACAATAAAGCGTTTCTGCCAAATCGGGTCCATCGTCTCCAACACTTTGGCATTGACCACCGCATTGTCAAAAGAGAGTGAAATTTCAAGAACAATCAAAAGAAAAGTAATGTAGATAGCGGCGAGTCCGCCGAGGTAAAAAGAAGCGATCAGACCCAGTGCCATAATCACGAAAGAAGAGTAGAAATAGCGCATTCAACACCTTATGCAAACAAGATGTGGTATTATAGACAATCTAGCCTATTAAAAATATTTACTTATGACGAGAGAAGCGGAGTTGTTTTCCTAATTTTTCTTTTTTTATACGTAAAAAAAGCTTTGCTTGCGCATAGGTTTTTAGATGTTTACGTGATGGTGCATACGAACTCAATGCTTTCGCTCTTGCTCGAAATAGAGGGGTGTAATGCGCATAAAAGTTTTTGCATTTCTCAAACGGCGATGGCGTAACGCCCATTGATAAAAAGATTTCGTCCAAACCCATTCTCTCTTCTTGTGTTAAGCAACTCATACTTTTACCCCTTCAATTTATTTATTTTTCGTACGACTCGAATGATCTCTTCATCATCAAGCATTCCAAGCATCTCAAGAACTGCTTTTGCCGATTGGGGTTTGGTGTTTCCCAATCTCCAGTCCTGATACGTTCGCATGGAGAGTCCAAGCTGATCCGCCATCTCTTTTTGAGAAATCTTTTTCCCATTTCGTTGTGCTTCTAGAGCATTGTGCAAGAGATTGAAAAGATCATTTGTTTCCATTGAAATATTATACGTTTATTAACATAAAATGACTATTAAATACGTTTATATGTTATTTATGATTCATATAATATATTCTTTTGTGTATATATAATCATATATACTTCATATATAAAACGTTAATATTCTTTTTTAAATTATTAAAATGTATATAATATACGATATAACGTATATTATTAAGTAAAAAATAGACTGCTTTGACTAAGGAAGAAAAAAAAGAAGGATAAAGGGGGATAAAGGGGGAAAAGAGGGGTTAAATCAGGGCATCATGCCAAGCAACGAGAGATAAGCGAAATCCTTTTATGACCGGAAGCACCTCATGCGCAAAATAGGGGTTACTCAAAAAAACAATCATATCACCGGCTTTGGGTTTTAAGCGTATCATCTCTTTATTTTCGTCGTATAAGTAGTTGAATATAAGTTCTCCCCCCTCATAAGAATCATTGGCAAATAGGACGGTAGAGAGCTTACGTTCGGGAGCTACGCTGACGTATCCGATGGTATCCCCATCACGGCTGCGTAACTCACTAGAGTCATCGGAATGCTTGACATAAAATGCCCCTTCCTCATATCCCAGTACTTGAACATCAGTTGAGTGAGTCAAAATAAGCGAAAAGAAATGTTCTATGTCACTTCGCAAAGCGTCAAATCGGCTTTGATACAAAACTTGCTGTTCTAAACTTAATGTGTAAATAGCCGTTTTTCGTATATCCGAGTTTACGTTACCCCCTCGCAAAGAGGCGGCTGTACTGTTTTGAGTATCCAAAACCGAAGAAGTAATACTATGACACTCATCAGCAGATAATACACCTTTGATAAGCATGTAGGGAAAGTCATGATAGGGGTTAGGAAGTCGTTTGGTGGGGATATCCCACCCTAGTAGATCATCATGTGCGTAAACGTAGTTACTGATTTGATGCATTAACGGTTATTGCTTGTCCGTCACAATGTAAAGCTGTTCATGTCCCAAACGTTTGAGGACATCCATTACCCCTACAAAGTTTTGAAATGCCGCTTCTTTATCACTGTAAAGGACAACGGTCATCTTTTGTCCTCCTGCAACGACTTTTTGTTCAAACTGCTCCAAACTCACCTGTTCTTTGTCCCCTAGCCATAGCGTACCGTCTTTTTTGATAGTTAGCTTGAGTTCACTGGGCTTATGTTCTTCAGCCGTCCCTTTGGCTTCCGGTAAATCCACAGGGATAAGACCCGTTTTGACAAAGGTCGCTGTCGTCAGTACCATGACCAATAAAACCAGCATGATGTCAATAAACGGAATAACGTTGATCGAATCGATCCGTTTCATTCTCATGACTTAGCCTCTGTTTTTATGGGCATTAAGTTCCCAGTGTGTCAAAATGCGTTCCATCTTCCGTAGCAAGATATTGTAAAAGACGATTGACGGAATAGCGACAACAAGACCAAGCGCCGTTGCTTTGAGTGCCAAAGCAAGACCTGTCATGATCTTTTTAGGATCGACTGCACCCATATCACCCAAAGAGTAAAAAGTGATCATAATCCCCAATACAGTCCCTAATAGCCCCACATATGGAGCATTTGAACCAATTGTTGCAATGGTGGAGACATTATCACCAAGATCGAGTTCTAACTCATCTTTGGTCTCATAGTCATTCACACGCACATTACCAAAATACATCATTCGCTCAATAAAAAGCCATAACGATACTATGCTCATCAAAACCAATATCCCCATCACTCCGTAATTGAGTGTCTGTTCTGCCAATACCAACCAACTGTTATTTTCCATATGTTCCTCTGTTTAGTTCAAGTGTAACGCACGTCCCCTCATCTGGTCGTGAGTGAACATGCAATCCAATTTTGTAACGGTCACAATACCGTTTAACAAGCCCAAGTCCTATTCCATAACCTGCCATAGTAGCATCGCTTTGATAATATTGGTCAAAAATACGGACCAACGTCATCTCATCCATTCCCCGCCCTTCGTCACGTATAGACAATTTATTGCCCTCTAATACGATATGAATAAAAGCTGAAGATGATGAATATTTGATTCCATTATCGATAAGGTTATCAATGACTTTTGCGAAACCTATTCGATCAAGCATGACCAGACATGCCTCATCCGTAACCTCCCACCGGGCGTTAGGATACAAAGGTCGTAAGAATACCAGACGCTCCTGAATCAATTCCCTCAGATCAAACGTTTCGATATTCTCTCGTTCCATTTGTTTTTTAATCAAATAATCAAGCTCATTATACCGTTCTTTTAGCATCACGGTAGCCATCTCAATACGCTCGAGACGCTTAATGCTTTTTTCATCTTCATTTGTTTTACGAAGCATCGATAAATTGGCCGTAATCGTATTAATTGGCAAATTAAGTTCATGCAAGGTCTCTTTTGAAAAATGTTCTAAATGGTTAAAATACTCTCTCAATGGTTCCATAGCAACTCGAGTAACGATCTTTCCCATTCCCAATGCACCAATCAACGATACAATGGCGATCATGTCCCATCGATGTATCTGTAATATCTCATGCATGATGTAAATACCACCGACGATCATAGTGACACTCATCATGTACAAGACGAATAGTGCGATCTCTACACTACGAAACAAGACGATACCCAAACCCGCGTACATTGTGTATCTGAGCACTTCCGATTAAATTTTTGAGACGATTGATGTACACACGAATTGATCCTTCACTTATCATCTCAGACGCGCTCCACAACTCCTCTATTATCATCTCTTTTGTCACTACTTCACCACAGTTACGTATCAACAACGCCATGAGCTGATACTCTTTTGGACTGAGAGTTATTTCATTGTCATCTAGTAAAATACGTTTATGTACTTCATCGAGAACCAAGGAACCCAGGGACTGCAATTGACCTTTTGGCTTACCTTTACGTAAAAGAACCCCCAGCCTCATAATCAATTCTTGCGTATTAAATGGCTTTTTGAGATAATCATCTGCTCCGTTTTCATATGCACGCGAGAGTGTTTCCATATCACTGTATGACGTCAAAAACATCGCCGGTGTTTGATCAGCAGCACCGCGTAAAGAACCAAGTAACGATAATCCATCAAGCAAAGGGACATTGATATCCAAAAGATACCCATCAAATTTTTGTGAAAAAGTGGCTTCCAATGCTTCGTTTCCATTACGGCACAAAGTTACACTGTACCCTTCTTCCTCAAGAACATCTTGAATCGATTCTCCAAAAAGAAGGTCATCTTCCAACAATAAAAGTTTAATCGACACGCTCAATAGACCATCTTAGAGTTTCACCTGCTCTCATGGGAACCACCTCACCGTACATCTGAGGAACCACAAAATCATGCTTTATTAAAACAACCTCTTTATAGTCAGGGCAGATACCGTATATGCGCTGCGCATTGTCACTCACAAAGGCTTGAAGATTATCCAGAGCATTATATTCCTCGAAGATTTCACATAGCAGTTGCAATGCAATCGGTGCTGTAAATACCCCTGCACCGCATCCGCATGATTCCTTTTTATCCTTTGGATGAGGAGCGGAATCGGATCCGAACATCACTTTTGGATGCGCTGCAAGAGCAATCTTCAAAAGTGCCTCCCGATCATGAGGGCGCTTGGCGATGGGTTTGCAAAACAGATGAGGACGTAACATCCCCCCTGCTACATCATCCAGTGTAATCATAAGATGGTGCACCGTAACCGTTGCATACAAGTTCTCATAACGATCAAGCATCTCTACAGCTTCACGCGTCGTTATATGCTCCATAATGATTTTGAGCTTTGGAAAATTCGACGCAAGCATTTCATAAACACTCATAAATTCCGCTTCACGGTCCATGACAAATCCATTGGTTTCACCATGTACCGATAAAATGATCCCTAGATCACTCATCGCCTCAAGTGTTTCTCGCATAGGCTCAATGTCAAAACTTACCACGCCACCCTCAGAGTTCGTGGTAGCTCCGCTTGGATAGATCTTAATAGCGGTAATATCGTCTTGGACACTTTCCAAAAACTCACGACTATAGTGTTGATAAAAAAGTGTCATATAGGGTTCAAAATCGTCGGACTCCATAGCCTCTATAATACGGTGACGATAGCTTTTTACCATCTCTTTGGTCGTCACAGGAGGGACAAGATTTGGCATCACTAAAGCACCGCTAAACGTATACGATGTCAATGGTGCTACGACTTTGAGCATATCGTCATCTCGCAGATGGAGATGCATATCCAATGGCATCATTAATGAAATTGTATTCACGGCTTAATCCTTTAGTTGATTTTGAGCTTTGAGTATCAACGCATTTAACGCCTCTTCATACCGTAATGCCTCATTTTTATCTGTTGATTCAAAACGGGTGACCAAAACCGGTGTCGTATTGCTCGCACGCACCAATCCCCACCCTTTCTCAAAGATAACCCGAACACCGTCTACTTGAATAATTTCACGAATAGTAGGGAAATCGCTAGGTGGGTTTTTCAGTAACTCTTTAAGTCTGTCCATCAATAAAAACTTCTCTTGCTCGGTCGTAGCCACCTTAATCTCTTCGGTTGAAAAGACATGTGGTAATTTGGCAATCTCCGCGTCTAAATCCACACCCTGCCAAATAAGTTCTAACATACGCAACGTCGCATAGATCGCATCATCGTATCCAAAATAACGATCCGCAAAAAAGACATGTCCGCTTACTTCGCACGCTAAATCCGCATTCAGCTCTTTCATCTTGACTTTGAGGTTTGAGTGACCTGTTTTGTACATGATCGCTGTGGCACCGCGTTCACGTAAAGTGTCATACATCACTTGCGAACATTTCACTTCACCGATAACGGTCGGTTTATCCATTTTGAGCGCATACAAAAGGGCCATAATATCCCCTTTGATATTGTTCTTACGCGTAAGGACGGCAATACGGTCTGCATCTCCATCATACGCAAATGCAATATCACCCTCTTTTTCCAAAAGCTTTTTAATATCTTCGAGATTGTGTTCTTCGCTAGGATCTGGGTGATGATTAGGAAAAGTTCCGTCTGGATCGATATAAATCCCTTTTGCATTCAGTCCTAACTCGCGAAAGATCTCTTCGATTGCCAAACCCGCAACCCCATTACCACAGTCATAAACAATACGTTCCTTCATCCCTTTTAAATGAGAAAAGGCGCTAACCATATATTCTTTGTAGCGACTGAGAGCATCTATTTCAATCACATCACGTTTTGCTTTTGGAGGAAATGGCATCGACTCAATTTTTCGCCCAAGAGCGTAGATAGATTCGCCGAAAAAAGGAGATTTATTAATTGTGATTTTAAAACCGTTGTATTCACTAGGATTGTGAGAGCCCGTAATCATAACCGAGGCACAGGGAGTAATACCGTCAAAAGATTGATAATTGCAAAAATAGTTGACAGGGGTGAGAACCATCCCCATGCCCAAAACCGTCATACCACCGGCATTCAAACCAGCACTTAAATATTCAAATAAAATCGGAGAGTGGCTTCGGGCATCGTATCCTACGGCTACGACATTTCCAAAAGGCTTCATTTCATGTGCTAACGCTTCACCTAATCGGGTGATGGTCGCTTCATTAAGCTCTTTTTCAAAAATCCCACGGATGTCGTACTCGCGGTAGATGCTCATAATTTCCCTTTTGCTAAACTTCAGAAAATTATAGCGTGAGATTGCTAAATAGCCCTTTTGAACTCTGGATAGGCTTCAAGCCCGCATTCGCTAACATCAAGACCTTGAACCTGTTCTTCATCAGTTGCACGGAATGGAAATACTTTATTAATAAGATAGATAACAATATAGGAAATACTAAAAACAAAAACAGCGATTTCCACTACCCCTTTTAGCTGATTAAAAAAGGTAATATTTTTTGCCGCATCGCTTGCAAAAATTCCCACAGCAAGCGTTCCCCAAATACCGTTTACCAAATGCACCGATAACGCTCCAACTGGATCGTCAATACGTACTTTATCAAATAGAGGAATCGCGACAACGACCAAAAGCCCACCGATAAAACCAACGGCCAACGCATCATATAGGGTAAACAAATGTGCCCCTGCCGTAACCGCCACCAATCCGCCAAGAGCGCCATTAAGAATCATCGTAATATCAAAAAGTTTGTACCGTACATAAATCAATATTCCTGCTGAAATCGCCCCAGCAAGACCTGCAATATTAGTATTAAAAATTGTCAATGCTACACTGTCTGCCAATTCTTTCGTTGATATACCACCAACCGAACCGCCATTAAATCCAAACCATCCAATCCACAACAACATCGCTCCCAAAACAACTAAAGGGATATTAGAAGCAGGGATAACACGCATTTGATCGTGTACGTATCGTCCTTTTCGTGAACCGATTATCAATATTGCCGCAAGTAAAGCCCATCCACCCGTGGAGTGAATCACTGTAGAACCTGCTAAATCAATCATGTTCAAATCTAACATCGTCCCCTTTAGCCAATCACTCCCCCAACTGATATTGACTGCTGTCGGATAAATAAATGCACCCATTATAATGGTAAAAATAGTTAACGGAAAAAGCTTTGCACGCTCACCAACACCACCGCTCATGATATTAATCGCTTTACCGACAAACGCCATTTGAAACATAAAAAATGCCCATTTACTCATCGTTACACTTTGTAACTCACCGAAAGCCAGCGTATATCCGATTAAAATAAATGCCATCGATGCAACAGCATAAATCATCACATTGACTGTCAGTACACTTGAGACATTTTTTGTTCGTACGAGTCCTGCTTCCAGCATCGCAAAACCGGGAACCATTAAAATAATCAGTGTAATAGAAAAAAGAGTAAAGAGGGTATCGATAACGTAGGAAGTATCCATAAGCATCACCTTAATTTTGAGATAAAGGCGTGCATTATAGCTCCAATTTTAAAAATTGGAGAAAGAAAGCTGATTAAAAATTAATCAGCTTGACATTTAGATAGCTTCGCTATCTGTTTCACCGGTACGAATACGGATGATTCTACTGATATCCGTAACAAAGATTTTTCCATCACCGATCTTGCCGGTACGGGCTGCTTCGACAACAGTATTAACAACTTGATCTACCATCGAGTCATCAACAACCATTTCCATTTTAATCTTAGGGATAAAATCAACCACATATTCAGCACCGCGATATAACTCGCTGTGCCCCTTTTGACGTCCGTAACCTTTTACCTCACTTACTGTCATACCGGTAATACCGATCTCCGCAAGTGCATCTTTTACATCTTCAAGTTTAAATGGTTTAATAACCGCTTCAATTTTTTTCATTGTCATTTCCCTTATAAATTAAATCCGCGTTCGCCGTGAACTGATTCGTCAAGACCCATACTCTCTTGCTCTTCATCCACACGTGAACCTTGAGTAATAGCCATCGCGATATAATACACTACAACCGTTCCAATTAAGGTAAATGCACCAACAATTGCAACTGATTCTAGCTGTACCATGATCTGACCCATACGATCTCCACTAGCTTTTAGCGGACCATCCCAAAGAAGAGCTTTATCGTTAACAGCAAAGATACCTGTTGCGATTGCACCCCAAAGACCTGCGAGGAAGTGAACACCAAACGCATCCAAACTGTCATCGTATCCAAAGATCTTTTTCATGACCATAACACCGAAGAAAGCAACCAATGCACCTGAGATACCGATAATAAATGCACCTTGAACAAGAACAAAACCTGCTGCTGGTGTAATAGCAACCAAACCTGCAATCGCACCTGTCGCAGCACCTAACAAGGTTGCTTTTTTGAACACCATGTACTCAACTAAAATCCATGTAACCGCTGCTACTGACGCTGCAATCGTTGTTGATAAATATGCTACACCAGCGATTGCGTTTGCACCAAATGCTGATCCACCGTTAAATCCATACCAGCCGAACCAAAGAAGACCTGCTCCTGCTGCTGTCAAGATAACGCTTGCAGGTTTCATAGCTACTTTTGGGTAACCGACACGTTTGCCGACCAATACAGCCAATACCAAACCAGCCAAACCACCGTTCATATGAACAACCGTACCACCGGCAAAGTCAAGCGCACCTTCGTTGAAAAGGTAACCACCACCCCATACCATGTGTGTAATCGGAGCATAAACAACCAATACCCAAATAGCGGTAAAGACCATCCACGTTGAAAACTTCATACGCTCGATCACTGATCCAGAAGCAATTGCAATCGTAATTGCTGCAAATGTCCCTTGGAAAACAACAAAGACATATTTAGGATATAACTGACCCAAATCAACACTTGCAAAATCTGTCCAAGCAATACCATTGAGCATCACATTGCCAAATCCGCCAATCACTTGATTCATAGAACCATCAGCTGTACCGAATGCGATTGAATATCCAGCGATAATCCAAACGATAAAACCAACTACAAAAGCACCAAATACCATTGCATAAGTATTCAAAATGTTTTTAGCTCTTGTCATCCCACCGTAAAACAGTGCTAAACCAACTGGTGTCATTAACATTACTAATGCTGTTGACATCATCATCCATGCTGTATCACCTGAATTTAATACAGGTTCAACTACAGCAGCCGCATCCTCTGCCAATGCCAACATCGGCAAAAGCAATAATGATAAAATGAATTTCTTCATCTCTACTCCTTTAAGTGTGTTATAAAACTCGTTCACCATTCTACATGAGCAATAAACAGATTTGTTGCAATAATATGATTAAAATTTAATCACCTTCATTTTTTATCTCAAATCATCACTTAAGCCTCATTAAGTTATAATCGGCGACTTTATCTTCACTTTCCGGGGCCGAAATGAACGATCTGCTAGACAACAGCGAAATTCACGATATAAATATAGAAGACACTCTCAAGAGCAGTTATCTTGACTATTCCATGAGTGTCATCATAGGACGAGCACTTCCTGACGTACGTGATGGACTCAAACCGGTTCATCGTCGTATTCTTTATGCGATGGATAAACTCAATCTCTCTGCCGGCGCAAAATATAAAAAATCAGCCCGTATCATCGGGGACGTTATTGGACAGTATCACCCGCACGGTGATACATCGGTTTATGATGCGTTGGTTCGTATGGCGCAACCTTTTGCAATGCGTGTGCCGCTTGTAGACGGTCAGGGAAACTTTGGTTCCGTCGATGGAGACAATGCGGCAGCAATGCGTTATACCGAAGCACGTATGACCCGCTACGCAGGAGAATTGCTCAAAGATCTTGAAAAAGATACCGTCAACATGGTGGATAACTATGATGGTACAACTCAAGAACCCGTTGTTCTTCCTACGCGTGTTCCGAATCTTCTTATTAATGGTTCAAGCGGTATCGCTGTTGGTATGGCAACTAATATCCCTCCGCACAACCCTAATGAAATCCTCAGCGCACTTGTCCATCTTATGGATAATCCAGATGCTTCTCTTATTGAAATCATGCAGTTTATCAAAGCGCCTGATTTTCCAACAGGAGGGACTATCTACGGTAAAAAAGGGATTTTAGACGCTTACGAGACCGGCCGTGGTCGTATTCGTGTCCGCGCTAAAACACACATCGAGAAAAAAGCGAACAAAGACGTTATCGTTATCGATGAGCTCCCATATCAAGTTAACAAAGCACGTTTGATCGAAACAATCGCCGATTTGGTAAAAGACAAGTTTATCGAAGGTATCAGCGAGATCCGTGATGAATCCGACCGTGAAGGGATTCGTGTCGTGATCGAGCTAAAGCGCGATGCGATGAGTGAAATCGTCCTCAACAACCTTTATAAATCTACGAATATGGAAACCACTTTCGGGATCATCATGCTTTCGGTCTTTAACCAAGAGCCTCGTATCTTTACCCTTTTGGAAATGTTAGGTCACTTTATTAATCATCGTAAGACCGTTATTATTCGACGTACGATTTTTGATCTTGAAAAAGCAAAAGCACGTGCTCATATCTTGGAAGGTTTGAAAAAAGCACTTGACCATATCGAAGCTATCATCAAACTCATCCGTGCGAGTAAAGACGGTGAAAGCGCAAAAGAAGGACTTATCAGCGAGTTCGGCTTCTCCCCTATCCAAGCACAAGCTATTTTGGATATGCGCCTTCAGCGTCTTACGGGCTTAGAGCGCGATAAAATCGAGAATGAACTCAAAGAGATTTTGGCTCATGTTGAATACCTTGAATCCATACTTCGCAGTGAAGAGGTTCTCAAAGGGATTATTAAAGACGAATTCTTAGAACTCGTAGAGCAATTCAACATCCCTCGTGTAACAGACATCGAAGACAATTACGATGATATTAATATCGAAGACTTAATCCCTAATGAACCGATGGTTGTTACTATCAGCCATCGCGGTTACATCAAACGTGTTCCTCTCGCATCGTATGAAAAGCAGCGTCGCGGCGGAAAAGGCAAAGTTGCCGTTACTACGTATGATGATGACTTCATTGAGAAATTCTATACTTGTAATACCCATGACACATTAATGTTCGTCACCGATCGCGGACAGCTACACTGGTTAAAAGTGTACAAAATCCCAGAAGGCTCTCGTACGGCTAAGGGCAAAGCAGTCGTTAATCTCATCAATCTTGAAGCAGATGAAAAAATTCGTTCTATCATCCCTACTACTGATTTTGATGATAACAAATCCCTCGTATTCTTTACCCAAAACGGTATTGTAAAACGAACGGCATTAAGTGAATTCTCCAATGTTCGCAGTAATGGTGTTCGTGCGATCGTTCTAGATGATGATGATGCACTTATTACGGCACACATTGCAAATGAAGAGACCAAATACCTCTTTATCGTTACCAAGTTCGCACAATGTATCAAATTTGAAATCGAAAAAACACGTGACCAAGGTCGAAGTACCCGTGGTGTACGCGGTATCAAATTCAAAGTTGAAGGCGACGTTGTCGTTGATGCCAACATCATCAAAAACGATGAGCAAGAGATCCTTATGGTGAGTGAAAAAGGGATCGGAAAGCGTACAACTGCAGAAGAATATCGTCTGACAAACCGTGCGGGATCGGGTGTCATCGCAATGAAACTCAATGCCAAGACAGGGACAACCGTCGTAGGATGTCTCATGGTAGATGAAACCATGGATATGATGGCACTCACTGTAGCCGGTAAAATGATCCGTGTAGATATGCAGACAATCGCAAAATCGGGACGTAATACGAGTGGTGTCTATATCATCAAAGGTGATGATGTTAAAAGTATTTCCCGTTGTCCAAAAACAGAAGTAGAAGAAGACGAAGAGAGTGAATCAACCGAAGAAAATGATGGAACTTTAAATCTGGAATAGTATTTGCTTTAGGATAAATACTATTTTAGCCTATTAAGGAAATAAACCATGAAGTACGCAGCAGCTCTAGCCTTGCTTTTAAGTATCTCTACTCTTCAAGCAGGTATTTTAAGCCCTGATGAAACAGGAAAAGTTCGATGTGTCTATAGTGGGACAGATGGAAATTGTGTAGAGCCGTCACTTGATTCTGATCATCAACTTATTGTTACTGTTTTTGGTCAAGGAGTTGCTCCAACTGTAACGGCTTCCCCGGCACAAGCATATGCACTTGCAAAACGTGCAGCACTTGCTGATGGTTACCGTCAAATTGCAGAGCGGATCAAAGG
Organism: Sulfuricurvum sp.; assembly: GCA_024637295.1. Taxonomy (GTDB): domain Bacteria; phylum Campylobacterota; class Campylobacteria; order Campylobacterales; family Sulfurimonadaceae; genus Sulfuricurvum. The sequence goes on along the minus strand of JAGXFL010000002.1, from coordinate 159,679 downwards.
GGTTCATATTGAAGGACAAGACTCCGTCAAAAATATGATGCTTCAGCGCTCAACCGTACGCACATCTGTTGATGCTATGGTACGCGGTGCGAACGTCATGGATACGACATTCAAAGATGGTCTATGCGAAGTCGAACTCGAAATCGTTCTTTCTTTCTCACAGTTTTCACGCTAATCACAACATCTGCCCTATTGGGCGATGAATATCTAATCGGATATCGTCTTACAACCCATAATTCAACATTAATCTCTGATCAAATTACCGTTTCAAAATCAATGACACCTTGTCTTGGAAAAAAACAAGAATCTTTATTTCTGATACGTCACTCAACAACACAAACGCTTCAAGTACTTCTTAATAGCCATGAAGATGAATTTATTGAATTTGTGACACAGCAAACTCTTTCGCTTCAAAGTCGTCAAAACACTTCTAATTACGGACACGATTCACGTGATAGTGTCACACTGCCAACACGATGTTATAGTGTCGATTTTAATGATGATTCTGTTACAATTTCGCTATTAAAATAGCTCAAGGGTGCAAATGAAAATTGCAATAGTCGAAGATGATATCAACATGCGTAAATCGCTTGAAATCGCCATGAGTGATTACAGCGAATACGACGTTCATACCTTCAAAAGCCCTAAAGATGCTCTCAAAAAACTTGACGATACCTTCGATCTCATCATCAGTGATATCAATATGCCGGGAATGGATGGAATAGAGTTTGTCAAAAGTCTTAACGGACAGTTTGAAGTCATCTTTATCACCGGGAATGCAACTCTTGCCCGCGCTATCGAATCCATACAACTAGGGGTCAAAGACTTTTTGCTCAAACCCTTTGAAATAGAAACGCTCATTGCCGCGATAAAGCGTAGTGCCAGTATTCAACAAAAAGTGAAAAAAAACGGTCCTAAATGCACGCTAAAAACGGGTAGCTTTTTAGGGACATCCCCTGCCTTAGAAAAACTGCTCACCTACATTGATAAAGCGGCTAAAACGGATGCCAATATTATGCTTTTAGGTGAAAGTGGTGTTGGAAAGGAAGTCTTTGCGTGTCATGTCCATGAAAAATCTCTACGCAGTGATAAACCCTTTATCGCTATTAACATGGCTGCCATCCCTGAAAACTTGATTGAAAGTGAACTGTTTGGATTTGAGAAAGGCTCCTTTACCGATGCAACAGAGGGTAAAATAGGTCAGTTTGAACTGGCAAACGGTGGAACACTCTTTTTAGATGAAATTGCAGAAATGCCCTATGCTCTGCAAGCCAAACTACTACGCGTCTTGCAAGAACGCGAGATAAGACGCCTAGGTTCTACTAAAAGTACCAAAATTGATGTGCGCATCATCACTGCTACCAATGCCAATTTACAGCAAAATATTAAAGATGCTAAGTTTAGAGAAGACCTCTATTACCGTCTTAATACGATTCCTCTAAGCATTCCACCGCTTCGTGAACGATCTGAAGAGATAATGTCCATAGCCACCGCAATCTTAGAGCAAAATTGCAATCAATACGGGTTTAGCTCCAAAAAATTTGATACTGATGCTATAGAAGCATTGACGCAATACCCATGGCCAGGCAATATCCGAGAACTTATCTCAGTGGTTGAACGCTCCGCTATTTTAAGCGATACGGACGTCATTGGAGTAGAAGATCTATTCTTAGAAGCCAGAGGGTTTGGAAGAGTTTAAAAAGTTCAAAGTCCTCATTCGATATAATCGCATTTCTATAATAAATTGAGGAATTTTTCATGAAACTTTATAATGTTGCTATTGTTGGTGCAAGCGGTGCCGTAGGTGAAGAGATTTTACGTGTGCTCGAAGAGATCGATTTCCCTCTTGCCAAACTTATTCCCCTAGCAAGCGCACGAAGTGCTGGTAATACCGTTAGCTTCAATGATCAAGAACTTGTCATTCAAGAGCTAACTTCAACTATATTTACCGAAGAAAAAATTGATATTGCCCTATTTAGTGCCGGTGGAAGCATTTCTGCAGAATTTGCTCCTCATGCTGCAAAAGCGGGTGCTGTTGTTATTGATAACACCAGTCATTTTCGTATGTATGATGATGTTCCACTCGTTGTTCCTGAAGTGAATCCTGAAGACATAGCGCAATGGACTAATCGCGGTATTATCGCTAATCCGAATTGTTCGACTATCCAAATGGTACAAGCCCTTAAACCACTCGATACGGCTTATGATCTTGTACGCATCGATGTCAGTACCTATCAAGCGACCTCAGGTGCCGGAAAATCAGCTATGGAAGAACTTGTTGAGCAAATGCAGGCATTCTTTGCATTTACGCTTGATGACGTAGAACCAAAAAAATTCCCTCACCGAATTGCTCTCAATGCCATTCCACAAATCGACTCATTTACCGACAGCGGATACACCAAAGAAGAACTCAAAATGGTCAATGAAACTCAAAAGATCATGCATAAAGAGATTGAAGTAAGTGCTACATGTGTCCGTATCCCGACATTACGAGGTCATGCAGAAACACTTACGCTTACTTTTGACGGTGCGGTTGATGCGAATGAAGCACGTGAACTGTTACGTAAAGCTCCCAATATTATCGTTCTTGATGAGCCTAATGAAAGTCTTTATCCAATGCCATCTTCATGCATGGATCAAAATGAAACTTTTGTCGGACGCATACGCAGTGATCTTTATCGCGACAATGTACTGCATTTATGGGTAGTAGCCGATAATCTTCGCGTAGGTGCCGCTACTAATGCGGTGCGCATTGCCCAAAAATGGGTAGAGATGCAGGGAGAATAAGATGAATTTTATTGAAACAGTATTTGAAAAAGGTCTTTGGAGCACACGTTTTATGATTATCCTAGCGGTAATCTTTGGTTTGCTTGGCGCTGTTTTACTCTTTGCTATTGCCAGCTTTGATATATATCACACAATGCTTTACGTACTGAGCGTTTATACCAATGGTATCCATCCAGAGCATTTTCATGAAGAAGTCGTCGGTGGTATTATCGGTGCCGTTGACTTATATCTTATCGGTGTTGTTATGATCATCTTCTCATTTGGATTGTATGAGCTGTTTATCTCCGATATTGATCCGGCAAAAGATGAGAATGGAAAAGAGAATCAGCTTTTAGCCGTTCATTCACTCGATCAGCTCAAAGACAAGATATCTAAAGTGATCGTAATGGTTCTTGTCGTCGGCTTTTTCCAAAAAGTTGGGCATACTGTTTTTACCGGAGCACTCGAACTTCTATACCTCGCCCTCTCGATCACAGCGGTTGCTGTTGGTCTTTATTTTTTAAGTAAAGTGGGTCACCATGAGTAAAATATTTGTCGATGCTTGTTTTGGTAAAGAGACACCCTATACCCCTGTTTGGATGATGCGCCAAGCGGGACGTTATCTTCCTGAGTACATGACAGTACGCCGTCGTGCCGGAAACTTTTTGAACCTTTGCCACGCTCCGGATATGGCCGCTGAAGTTACCATTCAACCCTTGGATATTGTAGGCGTTGACGCAGCAATTCTCTTTAGTGATATTTTAGTCGTTCCTAATGAAATGGGTATGAAACTTGACTTTGTTAATGGCGAAGGACCTGTTTTTGAAAGCCCTGTAAAAAATGAGGAAGACTTGAATTCTCTTATCGGTGGAGATGAAGCCGCTTCAAAACTAACCTACGTTTATGAAACCATCAAAATTCTACGCTCACAGCTTGATGCGCGTAGTGATAACAAAGCCTTGATCGGTTTTACAGGTGCCCCATGGACTCTTGCTACCTATATGATTGAGGGACATGGAACTAAAACCTATAACGTTTGTAAAAAAATGATGTATTCAAATCCTGAACTTCTTCATAAGATACTGCGTAAAGTGACCGATGTTGTGAAACTTTACATGGAAAAGCAGATCCAATCCGGTATCGATGTCGTTCAAATCTTTGACAGTTGGGCGGCAGCAATCGAACCCTCTAAATACGATGAGTTTTCATGGAGTTATATGGTTGAGATTGCCGAGTATTTAAAAGAAAAGTACCCACATATCCCTGTCATCATGTTCCCAAAAGGGATCCCCGCATTTTTAGACCATGTATATGGAAACTTTGACGTCTTTGGCGTCGACTGGAGTACACCAATGGCTCTTGCCAAAGAAAAATTAGGTGATCGTTATGTCCTCCAAGGAAACATGGAACCATGCCGTTTGTATTCAAAAGAAGCAACTACTTCATCTGTAGAAGAAATTCAAGCTATTATGGGTGGCAAACGCCATATCTTTAACTTGGGTCATGGAATTTTGCCGGATGTTCCCGTCGAACACGCGCAACACTTTGTCCGTGAATGTCAAAGAGTAAGTAAAAACTCCTAATATGAACACCATATTCGGGCCTGTGTATTCACGCCGTTTTGGTGTGTCGCTTGGGATTGATCTCTCTTCTACAGGCAAACAATGTAATTTTGACTGTCTCTATTGTGAATTAGCCCCACTGCCGGCTATCTCCCATCAACACACCATCACTCCCGTTGAAATAATTTTAGACGATCTTCTCATTGCCCTTAAATCTCATCCTCATGTTGATGTCATCACCCTCACCGCTAACGGTGAACCGACTATGTATCCGTACCTTGGTGAGCTTATAACTCGCATCAACGCGATTAAGGGAGACATTCAGACTCTTATCCTCTCTAACAGCGCTTCTTTAAGTGATGAATCTATTTTCCATGCCCTCTTAAAACTTGATCAAGTAAAGCTCTCACTGGATGCGGCAACTCAAGAAGCTTTTAAAAAAATAGACCGTCCTGCTGAGGGCATAGAAATCAATGAAATCATCCATGCCATCCAGCACTTTTCCCATACCTACACTGGCAAGCTTTTTATTGAAATTCTTTTCGTTCGCGGAGTCAATGACACTGAAAAAGAAGTGATAGCACTCAACAAGGCATTGCAAGAGATTCATTGTGAACGTATTGACATCGGTACCATTGATCGACCCCCTGCTTACCCCGTAGAAGGTCTTAATTTTAGTGACCTATTTAAACTATCACACTATTTCGACTCCACATTACCCATTCATATTGTTTCCCGTACCCATGCAACGGCACACCCTTCAAACTATGATGATGATGAGATACTCACTACCCTCGATAAACGCCCCTTGACCAAAGATGATATCGATGCACTTTTTGATGAAGAATCCAAAAAACGGTTCCAAACTCTACTCGATGACCATAAAATCACTGCAATTGAACGTTCAAATATCATTTTTTATCTCCCTTCCACAAATAGTGAGCGAAAACGGCCAAAAACACCTAAAAAATCTTGACAATTAAGATAAAGCTCACTATAATTACGACCTCTTAAACATTCCGGATTAGCTCAGCGGTAGAGTAGGTGACTGTTAATCACTTGGTCACTGGTTCGAATCCAGTATCCGGAGCCACCCTTTTAAATCAATCACAAAAAAACCTTTAAACATTATCTGTTATTTTCACTCTCTTCTCTTATATTTATTACGTAATTATCTAAGTAATATTTCACTATAATGCCTTAATACAGACAGTTGCAGGAGTTTCATGAAAGGTATTATATTAGCCGGTGGAAGCGGTACGCGACTTTACCCTCTTACAAGAGGGGTAAGCAAACAGTTGATGCCGATTTATGACAAGCCGATGATCTACTATCCCCTTTCCGTTCTGATGCTCGCAGGGATTACAGAGGTATTGATCATCTCTACCCCTACCGATCTTCCACGTTTTGAAGGACTCTTAGGCGATGGCAATGATATTGGAATGCGATTTGAATACTGCGAACAGCCTAGCCCAGATGGACTTGCTCAGGCATTTATATTGGGTGCTGAATTTATCGGAAACGATGACGTATGTCTCGTATTAGGAGATAATATTTTTTACGGTCAAGGGCTCACTAATATGTTAGCTCAATCCGTACGTAATGTTACAGAAGATAAAAAAGCAACTGTCTTTGGCTATTGGGTCAAAGATCCTGAACGCTATGGTGTAGCCGAATTTGACAAAAAAGGAAATGTGCTCTCCATCGAAGAGAAACCTCTAAAACCCAAAAGTTCATATGCCGTTATTGGGCTTTATTTTTATCCTAACAATGTTGTAGAAATCGCAAAAACCATCAAACCTTCTCATCGAGGTGAATTAGAAATCACTACTGTTAATCAAGAGTACCTGGCACAAAATGCTCTCAAAGTCGAACTTATGGGACGTGGTTATGCTTGGCTTGACACAGGTACACACGAAAGCCTGCTGGAAGCCAGCATGTTTATTCAAACTATTGAAAATCGGCAAGGTCTTAAAGTTGCATGTCTCGAAGAAATAGCCTTCGAGATGGGGTACATAACTAAAGAACAACTACTAAATCTCGCCAAACCGCTGTCAAAAAATCAATATGGCCAATATCTAATCCGCCGTGCCAATGAGGGAAGGATATTCGTATGATATTTACCCGGACAGCCATACCTGATGTCATACTCATTGACCCAAAAGTTCATGGAGATGCGCGAGGCTATTTCGTTGAAACCTTTCGTACAGATATGTTAGAAGAGTTTTTAGGATTTAAAGTATCTTTTTGCCAAGACAATGAAAGTAAATCAAATTATGGTGTCCTACGAGGTCTACACTATCAACTTCCTCCATATGCACAAAGCAAACTTGTCCGCATCATAGAAGGAGAAGTACTTGATGTGGCTGTTGATATTCGAAAAGGGTCTCCTACTTTTGGTCAACACGTTGCTGTACATTTAAGTGGTGAAAATAAGCGCCAAGTATTTATGCCAAGAGGCTTTGCTCACGGCTTTATTGTCCTAAGCGAAGTGTGTACATTCGCTTATAAGGTTGATAATTATTATTCTTTTGAAAATGACCGTGGTATTGCATTCGATGATCCTGCATTAAATATTGACTGGATAATCGAAACAGCTAAACTTCAACTTTCAGATAAAGACACTAAGCTACCTTTATTTGCAGATGCCGATCACTTTAACTATCATGAAAATTTCTATGTTTAAAATTTTAGTTACTGGTGAGAACGGACAATTAGGATGTGAGCTCAAAGCGATAAGTTCCTCGTATCCTCAATACAATTTTACATTTGTTGACCGAGAAATCTTAGATCTTAGTAATCTCTGCAAAATGGAAGACTACTTCAATGATAAGACATTTGATGTCCTCATCAACTGTGCGGCGTATACCGCTGTCGACAAGGCTCAAAGTGACGAAGATCTTTCAGATACCATCAATCATCGAGCAGTCTCTCTCTTAGCCAAAATCGCCAAAAAAACAGACATGACATTCATCCATATATCAACGGATTATGTCTTTAACGGTCAAAATTATCGCCCTTATATCGAAACGGACCCAACAGACCCACAGGGAGTATACGGACGCACCAAACGTGATGGTGAAAGTGCCATTTTAAGCATTGCACCCAAAAACACTCTTATTATCCGTACATCATGGCTCTATTCTACCTTTGGAAGTAATTTTGTTAAAACCATACTACGTCTTAGTAAAGAACGTGACAGTTTAAATATTATTTATGATCAAATAGGGACACCAACCTATGCGCATGATCTGGCAAAAGCCATCTTAGATATTCTTCCTAAAATAAAAAATAAAATACCTGAAATCTATCATTACAGTAATGAAGGGGTTGCCAGCTGGTATGACTTTGCAAAAAACATCCTTGAACTCACTGGAGTTACTTGTGATATTAATCCTATCACTACAGATGAGTATCCCTTGCCTGCTACAAGACCTCATTACAGTTTACTCAATAAACGTAAAATCAAAACAAATTTCGGACTTTCGATTCCTTATTGGAAAACAAGCCTTCAAAAGTGTACCCAGTTGCTAGGAGAACAATCATGAAAACTATTTTAGTTACCGGATGTGCCGGATTTATTGGAAGTAATTTTGTTCCCTATTTTTTAATGAAATACCCTAACATTCGTCTCATAAACCTTGACTTGCTTACGTATGCCGGAGATATGGAAAACCTATCCGATGCACCACAAAATGAACGTCACATCTTTGTCCAAGGAGATATTTGTGATCGTTCCCTTATCGAATCACTCTTTACTCAATACGACATTCGTGGGGTGATTCACTTCGCAGCCGAAAGCCATGTTGACAACTCCATCAAAAATCCAGGTATATTCGTACAGACAAATGTCAATGGAACTTTTACACTCATCGATGTTGCATATAAGACATGGATGGAAAAACCATTCATCTATAAAGCAGGATATGAGGAATGTCGATTTCACCATATCAGTACCGATGAAGTGTATGGAACACTGGGTGAAACTGGATTATTCACCGAAGAGACTTCTTATGCTCCCAATAGTCCCTACAGCGCTTCCAAAGCCGGAAGCGATATGATTGTCCGTTCATATCATCACACCTACGGTATGAATACCGTCATCACCAATTGCTCCAATAATTATGGTCCAAAACAGCATGATGAAAAACTGATCCCAACCATAATCCGTAAAGCATTATACGGTGAAAGTATCCCTATCTACGGCGATGGTAAAAATATCCGCGACTGGCTTTATGTCCTCGATCACTGCAAAGGAATTGATCTTGTCTATCATATAGGACGTTCGGGGGAAGTCTATAACATTGGTGGACGTAACGAGCGCAATAATAACCAAATAGCTCAAAGTATCTGCAATCTTTTAGACAATATAAAGCCCAAAGAAGATGGTAAGAGTTATAAAACTCTCATTACCTATATCGAAGACCGTGCAGGTCATGACCGACGTTACGCCATTGATGCAACTAAAATAGAAAGTGAATTGGGCTGGAAAGCAGATGAACACTTTGAATCCGGAATTGTTAAAACCGTTGAATGGTATTTGAAAAAATACACTAAAGATATAAAATAATCATGCCAATACTCAGTAATGTAAAACGGGTACTAATATTGCGATGCGGAGCATTGGGTGATCTTGTCTATGCAACAAGCGTTATCGATGCATTAAGAACGCAATACGGCGAAGATATCATCATCGATTTCATAACGACTCCAGGTACTGCAAAATTATTTGAATACGATTTTAGAGTGAACCGTGTATTTGAGCTCAAACACAAAAAAATTCCGATTTTACTGAGCGCTCAAAAACGCGAGATCATTCGTCATTCAAAAAAACACCCTTATGATTTACTGATCTCACTAGAGTTTGGAAAACAGTTTAAAAGTTTAATCAAAAATATTCATGCAACTCATAAAACAGGGATGGGGTTATTAGAACCAACAAATATTGATCATGCTTCAAATCGTGCGGAAGTAACCAAAACATACTATGGCGACATTATTGATGAAGTAATATTAGCCACTTCCAAACCTTCCCTTATTGGGGTGTCTCTTAGTGCTTTAACAAAAAAAATGACATTACCTTTAAATGCTATCGTTATTGCTCCTAGCAATTCCCATAATCAAAAACAAGGAATCAACTATCGCGCATGGCCCAATAAACACTGGCGTTCACTTATGCAAACTCTTTGCGAACAAACTACTGTAATTATTGTCGGTGCTCGCGGCGAAGATGCTTTTTTTGATACTCTAAAACCTTATCCCCAGCATAACATCATCGATTTAGTCGGCCAACTCTCCATTGGTGAGCTTATCACCGTCGTGCAAAATGCAAAAGCCCTTATCTGTACCGATTCAGCAACCGGTCATATCGCAGCTGCTGTTGATACTCCAACGTTTGTCTTGATGGGACCAAACAACCCCATTACCGATAGCCCATACCAAAGTGACACCAATTCCGTTTATCCACTATCATTAGAACTCTCCTGCTCACCTTGCTATAAAACAGAAGCGATGAAGCAATGTCAGGACAACATCTGCATGAGTCAAATTAGTCCAGAAATGATGTTACAATCATTATACGCGAATCATATTATCAAAGAAACAAAATGACTAAAATACGTTCTTTAGAAATCGATCAAATTTTTTACTATTCAGCATTATCCTTTGCCTTTATACTCTCTTTCTCTCGAGCAGGAATCAGTTTTTTTCTCCTTTGGTTTATTTTTCTTTTTATACTAAAAAATGATTTCAAGAATACATGGGCAGTTATCAAAACAAATCCAGCACTTCGGGCAATAGGGGTTTTTATTGCTTTTATATTTATATCCATCTTTTGGTCAAGTGACTTGCACGAAGCCATTAATCAAATACGACTGTATGGATATTGGATTATTATACCCATACTGGCAGTATCACTTAAAAAAGAATGGCTTCCGGATATGATCACTTTCTTTTTACTTGGTATGTTTGTCAATGAAATTTTAGTGTACGGAATCTTTTTTAATTTTTGGCAGATTAATGGTCATACATATACCGATCCAAGTCCTTTTATGAACCATATTCAATACAGCGTTTTATTAGCAACTACTGCCATAATTTTGTTAAATCGTCTACTTTCCACACGATATACATCCAGAGACAAATTAGCAATTTTCATCTTTTTTTTAACAACAACAACTAATTTGTTTATATCGGGAGGGCGCACAGGCCAAGTTGCCTTTTTACTTGTTATAGCACTATGTGTAATAATCCGCTATCGAATCACCATTAAATCTTTTATTATCTTTTTTATGATCAGTTCGGCACTCTCTATTGGTGCGTATACCTTACTTCCTACCTTTAAAGTACGTATACAACAAGTTGTTTCTGATATCGAATTACAACAAAAAGGGACATATAATACTTCCGTAGGGTTACGTAACGGATTTTGGATAATTGCCTTGGACGCTATACAAGAAAATCCATTAATCGGTGCCGGTATTGGAGATTATAAACTTGCGACTCAAGATGTATTATCAAAAAATAATCATAATTTTGACAAGCCTGCTATAGATTTTTTCACTATAAGCGATTACCATAATCAACACTTAATGATACTTATCCAATTAGGTTTCATTGGCTTTGGTTTAATGATTTGGTTTATTACCACTCTTTATCGACTTACCATAGAAGATAAAGAGCTTAAAGAGTTGAGTATTCTTTCCTTAACCATCTTTTTTATAAGTGCCTTTAGTGAATCTCTTTGGATTTCCCAGTTCCCTATTATCTTATTCGTATTTATTGTTTCGGTATCACTGGCTGCATCAAAAGTTCAAACTATTCATTCAAAGTAACTCAGCGAACATAGTGTAAAATTCTAAACATAATAAATAGGGTAAACTATGAAAAAAAGAATACTTGTAACTGGCGGTGCCGGATTTGTAGGAAGTCATCTATGTAGGAGACTGCTTAACGAGGGTAATGAAGTCATTTGTTTGGATAATTTTTTTACGGGTAATAAAGAAAATATCATCGATTTACTTCCTCATCCCTACTTTGAACTTATCCGACATGATGTACAAAAACCAATTTTACTCGAAGTCGATGAAATTTACAACCTTGCTTGCCCCGCATCTCCCCCGCATTATCAATTTGATCCTGTTGCAACAACCCGCACCTCAGTACTTGGCGCAATAAACATGCTTGATTTGGCTAAAAAATGTAAAGCAAAAATCTTACAAGCAAGTACCAGTGAAGTGTATGGTGACCCAGAAGTACACCCTCAACCAGAAAGCTATAGGGGAAGCGTAAGTACCACTGGCATTCGTGCCTGCTATGATGAGGGAAAGCGATGTGCCGAAACATTATTTTTTGATTATCATCGACAATATGGTGTAAAAATAAAAGTAATACGGATCTTTAATACCTACGGATCGTATATGAATCCTAATGATGGACGAGTCGTGAGCAATTTTATAGTACAAGCACTGAGAAATGAAGACATTACGATGTACGGAGACGGAACCCAAACACGAAGCTTTCAATATGTAGATGATTTGGTAGAAGGAATGATACGACTTATGTCGAGCCGTGATGATTTTACCGGCCCTGTCAATATTGGAAATCCTGGGGAATTCACGATGTTAGAATTGGCGCGTAAAGTCATAGAACTAACCGGTTCAGCATCACAAATTACTTTCAAACCATTACCCCAAGACGATCCACTTCAGCGACAACCAGATATTACATTAGCAAAACAAGAGCTTCACTGGGAACCGACAATCAATCTTGATGAAGGTCTGAAAAAAACGATTCAATACTTTAAAGGTATTATTAATGGATAATAATGAACGTGTAGCCGTCATTGTAGCTGTTTACAAAGACGTAGATGCTCTGAAACTTATCATCGATTCACTCTTAGATCAAACCTATGAACCCGATGAAATCATCATTACAGAAGATGGACAATACGCTCCCATCGCTCAATGTCTTGAAATCTACAACGACAAACGCATCATCCATTTGACACAAGAGGACATTGGATGGCGCAAAAATAGAGCTCTTAACCGTGCAATTGCCGCTGCGAAAAGTGATTATCTAATCTTTATCGATGGGGACTGTGTTCCACACTCTTCCTTCGTAGAGTTTCATTTCACCTTACGCCGACAACAGAACGCATTATGTGGTCGACGCAGCGAACCTGGATTAAAATTCAGTACAAAACTGCGAAATCAAGAAATGAGTGTAAAAGAATTTTTTACCCATTATGTAACCAACTTTTTTGCACTCAAAAAAGATGGTGTACGACATTATGAAGAAGGGCTATTTTTTCCGCCAACATCTCTTATCTTTCAACTTATTCATAAGTTATCCCGAAAAGAAAGTCATATGGTCGGATGCAACTGGTCAGGCTATAAAAATGATCTTCTAAAAATCAATGGATTTGATGAAGACTTTACTCTACCTACAACAGGGGAAGACACAGATGTCGAGCGTCGTCTAAAACATTTTGGTGTTCAAATGAAATCATGCCGCAATGCTGCAATCATGGTACATCTCTATCATAAAAAGAATTTTAATCAAGATATATCACAGCAGACAGAAGCTTTAATGGAAACAAAAAAGGGTATCTATATCTGTCAAAATGGCTTATCTAATCACTTACACTCAGAAACAATCTCTTAATAAGCGGTATTTTTTTTAATCGTATCAATGACGTAGCGTGCGCGCTGCGTATCTGAATGATACATTTCTGTTTTCTTCCTAGCATTGTGTGCAATTATTTTACGCTCATCTTCATGTTCTAAATAATATTCACATAATTTGATTAAATCACTCAAATCGTCTTTACAAAAAACAATCTCTTCACCATCAATATAATTATTTTCGATCATGATCTGAGGACGCTGAGAGATCATGAATCCACCTAAAGCAGGTATTTCCCAATAGCGAAGGGTATCCCAACCTGCCCCTCTAAAATTCAAACCTATTTTACATCGTGCAAGCTCTTGCAGATAAAAAGCACCTTTCCGCTTATATTTTTTCATCACTTGATTTTTGATAGTACCATTTTGTGCACAATCAAATTTTGTTTCTAAAAGCGATAAAGCTTCCGTACGTATCGGGTGAGACTCAACCGCCCAAAAAGCAACATCATACATAAACTTTCCATCCAGCATAGGTATATTGTTAAAATCAAAACACATAGGAAGTGCATAAATATTCTTCGGGTATTCTCGACCAATAATGTATTCACGCTTGAAAACAAGGTCAAATGGTCGTCTTTTGATTACCTCTTCATAATCTTCTTTTCCTCCAAGGCGATCAAAATCTCCGCCAACTTCAGGTCTGTCTCCTCCGTCTAAAAAAACTGTAACAACATGATCTGGAATTTTAGGAAGTACTTTTAAATAGTGACTAATTGCATCAGGATGGCAAGAGGCCACAATCACAACATCATAATCATCTTGATGCATTTGACCATACAGCGATTTTAAGAGTGTCCCTTTGTTTTCACCTATATTCTTAGGATATTGTCGATAGTTCCAGTGAAAATTCAGATTCCATGGTGATTCTATGATATTTTCTATCCCAATTAACTTCACCAAACCAGAGTAGATGAAATCTTGCATATAATCAAACTTGGCTCGATTGATATAAAGAATTTTCATTTAGATCCCATCCAATACATTTGCCAATGCGGCAAATTGTTTATTACTTTCAAAGATTTCCATCGCTTTGACTTTTCCAGCATGTGCATATTGTTCACGCAATTCACTGTTTTCTTGCAATACTGTCAGCTTTGAGGCCAAATCGACTGCATCGAATGTTTTAAAAAGTAAACCATTTATCGCATCATCAATAATTTCTAATGGTCCACCGCTGTCGCTTCCCACCACACAAATACCACACATCATCGCTTCGATCAACACCAATCCAAACGTCTCATTTTCAGTTGCTAGTACCATCACATCACAGATCTGCATTATCTCTTGTGCTTCGCTTGTAAATCCGGTAAATATAATACGATCACTTAACCCACGCATAATAAGATCTTTTTGAAGAGCAACCAGATAATCCTCACTCATAGTATGCCCAACGATCAAAGCCCTTGCATCGACTCCCTGATGAATCAATTTTTCAATTGCATCTACTACGAGCCATTGCCCTTTTTGTGGTTCAATTCGCCCAACTATACCTACTGTAAAAGACTTAGCTAATCCTAATTGTTCACGGCGATTTATTTTATCTTGGTCACTAATCACATTTGGCTGTTGTGCTCCAATATACAGTACTTCTATTCTTGGGCATATAGAACTTGGGACAAACCTTTCGATCTGTGATTTGACTTGTTGCGTTACAGCAAGCATCATGTCCAAATTACGATATAAAAATCGATGATACATGTCATCTTTAAAACGTGTCATCGTCATGTGGCGTGACTGTACAACTTTTGGTTTACGCTTAGATAACAACTTCGCGATTATGGCTGTTGGAAGATCTTTTGTCCAATGCAGATGCAGAACATCTATAGCTTCAGAATCAATGATACGTGCTAAGTTACGCGCGGTAAGCCATGAAAAAAATACATTCCGTCGCTTAAGGGTGAAATGACGATATTCCGTATTCTCATAATAGCTTTTCAGCTTTCCATTTTCATTGATAACGCTGACACATACATCTTCTAGATAATGTGAAACACGCATCATATACAATTCAAGTCCACCAAGATCAGGAGAGAGACATAGTTCTAGTATCTTTTTTTGGTTCACTGATCAGACCCCAATTTGAATATACTCAAATCCCATTTCAACCATTCGATCTTTGTTAAACTGATTACGACCATCAAAAAATATAGGATTCTTTAACCACTTTTTCAGTTCATCAAAATCAGGGCTACGGAATTCTTGCCATTCTGTCACCAATATCACAGCATCAGCATCTTTGACAGCATCGTATTTGCTATTTGCATAACTAACACTGCTATTGCCTTTTAAATAATGTTGCTCTGCTTCATCACGAGATTTTGGATCATAGGCTACTATAGTAGCTCCTTGTGCTGTAAGGTCGTTAATGATAGTGATCGAACTGGCTTCACGCATATCATCCGTTTCGGGCTTAAACGCCAACCCCCACACTGCAAATTTTTTTCCATGCAAATTTTTTCCAAATCGATTAAAGACTTTTTGAGACATCACATGTTTTTGATCATAATTTACCGCTTCTACTGCATCAAGGATACGAGGTGTATATCCAAAATCTTTAGCCGTTTTTGCAAGGGCTTGAACATCTTTAGGAAAACAACTACCACCATAGCCGCATCCTGGATAGATAAAGCTGTAGCCAATTCGGCTGTCACTTCCAATGCCATTACGTACTTTATTGATATCAGCCCCTACTCGTTCACAGATATTCGCTATTTCATTCATAAAAGAAATTTTCGTCGCCAACATTGCATTTGCTGCATATTTCGTCATCTCGGCACTTTTGATATCCATACCAATAAAACGATCATGCTGCTTCATAAATGGCGCATAAAGATCTTGCATGACTTGCATCGCTTTTTGGCTATCAGCCCCTATTACAACACGATCAGGATGCATAAAATCTTTGATTGCAGCTCCCTCTTTCAAAAACTCAGGATTAGAGACCACATCAAAAACAAGATTGCTTCCGCGTTCATCTAATTGTGATTGAATCATTGCACGAACTTTTTCTGCTGTTCCAACGGGAACGGTTGATTTATCAACGATAACCATATACGCTTGCATATGTTGTCCAATGCTTTTAGCAACAGCAAGTACGTATTGTAAATCAGCACTTCCATCTTCTCCCATCGGTGTTCCCACGGCGATGAATGCAATAGCTGTAGAAGCAATTGAGTTTTGAATATCTGTTGAAAATTTAAGTGTACCTTTTTTATAGTTCTCATGAACCATCTCCTCAAGGCCAGGCTCATATATTGGTATAATCCCTTGGGTTAGACTATCAATCTTTTTTTGATCAATATCAACACACGTTACACTGTTACCCATTTGTGCAAAACAAGTTCCACTCACTAACCCAACATATCCTGTTCCAATTACCGATATTTTCACTTCAATCTATCCTTTTGACATTCTTGATTCATCTCATATAATTTGATATATTTATAAAAATTGGTTGCCATATGCGAAAAGGCGATGATAAGTCCTGAATAACCATCCAAAAATCCCCGCTTGAGTATGTATGTTCTAAAAAAAGAATACACTCCATTGAAAAAAGCTTTAAGTGGCGACGAGGACTTTTTACCGGCATTATCTTTAGCAAACAGTGTGGAATAACGGTCGAGTTTAATAATAAAATCAGAGATACTCATGTAGCTGTAATGCTTCATATTCCCCTCAATAGCCTCTTTGTTCATACCCTCATCAATGATGTTCTCATGCACAGCATTGTCATTGAACCGTGTCACGGTTTTATTATACAAACGGCGGATCTTTTGATTGTTCCAACCGCAGTGCTTGATCTGGATCTCTTTGTAATAGGCTAAAAAATTAACAATATAGATCGTCTTAGGATCAAGCGGTTTTGTTTTCAGCGCATACAAGAGTTCTTCATCCACGACCTCATCACTATCAATAATCAAGATCCAATCGTGTTTGGCAAAACTTGCCGCACGGTTTTTCGTTGTTCCGAAACCATCGAAGCTTCCTTCTATCAAATGGACATTCGGATATTCTCGTGCGATTTGCAATGTTTCATCTGTCGATCCGTTATCATAAACAACCACATCCTCAAATTCTTTGAGGCTTTCCAAGCTACGGCGAATGGTTCGTGCTCCATTTTTAACGATCATTACAGCAGAGACGTTCATCATCAATTCTTGATCCATTTAACGAGAGTTTTGCACCAAAACGCAAATTGGCTAAAGGGATTAAAAAGGGAGCATGGTCGCTTAAGGCCGTCCCCCTTGATCCGATAGATGAGTCCGCCGATTCCATCCCATGAGGGGTTGAGGGCATTACCGATTCGAAATACATATGAATAATGTTCTCTCGCCAATGCAACTGCAGCCTCATTGTATTTTCCAAAAGGGAGGACAAATGAATCAATACGACATCCAAGTTTATCTTCCAGTATCACTTTTGATCCAAAAATTTCTTTCTCCAAATCAATCTCACTATCGGTCAAATTCACATGATTCATCGAGTGGGAAGCAATTTGAACATGTCCACTTTGAAGCATTTCTCGAAGCTCAACGTAAGTACAAAAAGGGGCAAAAGTTTGATAGCTCTCGTAAATATCTTGATGTTTTAAAGAGAGGCGTTTTTCGGATTCAATATCGGTTTCATCGAGAATAAAAGCAGAAGGAACCGCCAAAAGCGCTTTTAAATTGTACTTTTTGAGCAGGGGAAAAACATAATAGTAAAAATCATAATAAGCGTCATCAAACGTCAAACAAATCGAACGGTTTGTGATAGGATCACCTGGGAAAATAGTGATATAGCGCTCACTGATAAGTTCCAGATGCGCACCCATCATTACATCTGAGTTCGAAAGAGGAAGATCATCACTGTTGACATGATGGTACATTACCACTGGAAGCATACTACAACCCTCTCTCGCCTTTCAGGAATTATAAAGTATCATACCATACCCTCACTTAGGCAAAAGGTCACCATGTGCGTTCAATGCGAGTACCCATCCAATTATCAATCTCTTATTCACTCATTCGAATCCATACGTGAGGTTTTTACAGGAGATGATCATAGTATCCATAAAGCTCGAAATGAACTTAAGATCATAGAGCTAGGTGGCATTAAAACCGTTGTTAAGTCGTTCAAAGTACCTCATTTACTCAATCGTATTGTTTATACCTATTTTCGTAAAAGCAAAGCGTATAAGTCCTATCACAATGCGCTGCATCTTGAGGAGCTTGAAGTTTCGACCCCTAAGCCCATTGCCCTCATCGAATTTTTTGAGGCTGGACTTTTAGGGGAAAGTTTTTTTATCGCCGAGTATTTTGAATACGACTTTACTATTCGCACACCACTACTAGAACCCCTAGAAGACAGAGAAGCTATTTTCAAAGCCTTCGCCGCCTATACCTATGATCTGCACCAAAAAGGGGTATGGCATCTGGATTACTCTCCTGGCAATATTCTCATCAAACGCATGGAGAAAGGGTATCAGTTCAGTATTGTCGATATCAACCGTATGGAGTTTCGCCCTATTACGCCTTTTGAGGGATGTGAAAATTTTAATAAGCTTTGGGCAAGCGATGAGGAACTTGAGATTATGGGGCGTGAATATGCGCGTCTAAGCGGATTTAATGTGGCAGTAACCATTGCCGAGATGAAAAAACATAATGATGCCAATAAACGGATCAAAAACTTTAAAAAGAGGCTCAAAAACCTTTTAAAAGGAAACTTTTCAACTCCCGTTTGACTTTTTCAAACATCTCTGCACGTCCTATTGTATCCAAAGGAATCATAAAATGGTGCTGGCGGCTCTCTTCCCCAATGCTTTTCCAACGTGCCGCAGATGCGAATTTTGAATCGCCAAAAAAGGTAAACGTCTCACATCCGCTGGCACTGGCTAAATGATAGGTTCCTGTTGATGTACTGACAAAGAGCTTGAATCGACTTAATAATGATGCGAAGTCTACAACACTCCCCTGTGAGCGATATAGAACCACCCTGCTCTCACCTAATAGACTCTTGGCCTCAGTGTAAAGCGTTTCTTCATCAGGTCCAAAAGTCATCACAACATCGATAGCCTCATGTTCTGTCACAATCGATACCAATGTTATGTATTCTTCCAACGTCCAGTTCGCATCGGATGATCCTCCGAATCCCGGATGAAAAGCCACGACCGGCTTTGTGATTCCATATTCAGCACAAAACTTTTGAAAGTTATCCTGTGAAAAGTGCAAAAGTGGCTTAGGGAAATCAAGTGAAATATCACTAAAAAGTGCCCGGGAAAGCTCAAGATTGTATTCAAACTCCGCCATCTCCACCCTACTGCGACGTTGCTTGATACGCCGATTGTAAAAGATTTGAGCCATTTTAGTAGCGGGAGCGATACGAATGGGAATACGCGCCAAAAATTGAGCGATGGCGACGCGAGTGTTTGAAAACAGCGTGAGGGAAGCATCGATATTGGCTCTTTTGATTTTAAACGTCAGCTCCAAAATATCTGGGCTATCATCCACAATCACCTCATCAATAAAATCACACGATTGGGCCAACTTACGATTCAGCGGTGCGACGAGAGCAATAATACGATTAGCAGGATTATAATGTTTGAGTACATAAAGCGTGGGCAATGCTGTGATAAAATCGCCTAGCTTATCGTTGCGTACTACCAATATATTCACTAGACCACCTTGTTTAATTTTACTTGTGCCAACCGTATACGCTTCTTTTGCTTCAGGCATTATAACTTTAAAAAGTGTTTGCGCAGGCGTAGCAACGTAAAAATCACTAAAAAGTATATAATTTATCCACTATCTCTTCAATTATTTTTTCGTCCTTAATGGAAAATTCATTCGTACTTTTGGAGTTATTCGGTATCACCTGATCCCTATATCTATTCTTCAATATAATCAAATTCGTTCGAGATTTCATGATCGTAGCAAATACGACTATAATAAAAATGCGGCTCGATTTTGACAACTACATTACACAAATCATTGTCAGCACGTTTAGATGAAGGACTAACAATTATTTTAGGATTAAAATAACTATCAGTCTTGTCATAAATAATGCTACGTTTTATGGTTGGATTGTCCATTTTTAAGTTAAACATAACTAATGGATACTCCCCTTTTTTTATATTTACAGATCGTTCAGCGGCTTTACGGATATAATAATCCCGTTTTGCCTCAAAACGTTCAATTGTCTTATCAACACTGGTACTCAGATAATGCCACCACATCATAATAGTGATAGCAATTACAACTAATCGGATAGACTGCACAAAGACTTCTAGAAAATCTCTTTTAAGTACGCGTATTAGTAGCTTTATTATTAAAACAAAGATAAATATTGCGATTGGTACATCAACTATCACGGCATAGAATGTTTTCACATAATAGAGGGGAACAGATATAATTAATACCGGAACAACAATAAGCGATAGATACCGCTCTTTTAGTACTTTTAGGTATGAATTTTCAGCTTTGAATATCCACCCAAACAAAATATCTATTAGCCATTTTAAAAAGTTCATTTATACCGCATTCCTTCTCTTGCTCCCATTATCCGCAAGTGAGAGTGAATAGTCGTCTTTAATTGTCTGCATTCCCACTTGAAAAGTGGGAACGAGGGATGCTGTGATAAAATCGCCTAGCTTATCGTTGCGTACTACCAATATATTCATTATGCATCCTTACTCTAATAAGGTTATTTTACCCAATAACGCTATAATCTCACCATGAAAGAACCGTTTTCTTGGGATCACTATTCCGACCAACCTGCCATCATCCGTGACAAATCGCTCAAGCGTAAGATGCGCCGTAGTGCTCTGCCCTCCCTCATCAAAACTTTTTTAATTGCTCTATTTGTTTTACCCATCGCTTTCATCATCACTCTTTTTCTTCCCCGTAAAAAAATAAGCGGTGAAAAATTTTTCGGTATGGGAGTCAACCTCAATAACAGCCCCTCCATCGCTCCTGAAATGATCCACGAGCTTGGGGTCAAAAAACTGCTTATTCGTATTCCTCTTTGGGAAATGGATCGTTTAGATGAATACATCGCGTTTATCCGATCGTTCAAAGAGCACCACATCACCGTTGCCATTTTACAAGACCGTCAACATATCACGAATCACGCTCTCACTAAAAAACATTTAACCCAAATTTTTACGGCTCTTGAAAACAGTTGCAATACTTACGTTATCGGTTCTACCATCAACCGTGCCAAATGGGGATTTTTTAGCGTCAACGAATATCTAAAATTTTATGCCGTTGCCCATGCCTTGAAAAAAGAGTCCTTCCCTAATCTCAAATTTATCGGTTCCAACGTCATCGACTTTGAACTGCACTTTACCACCCATACACTTTTTAATCTCAAAGATATTTATTTTGACGCATTGGGAACACTACTGTATGTCGATCGACGCGGTGCTCCTGAAAACCGCCAAATGGGGTTTAATCTCATGGGTAAAATCAACCTTATTGATGCATTGATGCGGCTTAGTTTTAAAAGTGCCAATGAACTCATCATCACCGAGACCAATTGGCCGATTAAAAACACAGCCCCCTATGCACCCACCAGCGAATTTGAATGTGTCAACGAAGACGATTACACCAATTATATGATTCGCTATCATTTACTCGCGTTTGCTACCCAAAAAGTCTCTACCGTCTATTGGCATCAACTCATTGCTCCCGGATACGGGCTTATCGATAATCGAGAGGGTGTTATTGTCAAACGGCATGCTTTTTATGCGTATCAAACAATGCTTTCTCATCTAAACGATGCACATTTTTGTAGTTATCACGAAAATGAAAACGAACACTGCTTAGTGTGTTCCACTCCAAGAGGAGAGCTTCATATCGCATGGAATCTGAACTCAATTCCAAGCTATACTTACAAGGATACGCATTGAAAATCTTGATCATTCTTCCAAATTGGCTAGGTGATGCCGTGATGGCTACTCCTGCTATCGAGGCAATTTGTTCTCTGCATCCAAATGCACAACTCACACTGGTGGGTTCTTATGTCAGCATTGAAGCACTCAAACATCATCCATTGTGTATTCGCAGTTATGTCGATGAAACCAAAAAAGGGGGGAACCGCTTTCTCAATACCTACCGTTTTGCCAAAGAGTTGGGAATACATGATATGGCGATTACCTTTCGAAACCAACTGCATTCTTCTCTTTTACTCTTTTACAGCGGCACACCTATAACCGCCGGACGAAAAAGCTGGCATTCAACTCTATTTCTTACCCATACTATCAAGCCAACACATCCTTCGCACTTAGTAGAACAATATCGTGAAATTGCGCAAAGCATATTCAATGAACCTCTCACACTAGGCAAGCTTCAACTTCATCTGCCAATCCATGTCTATGATCATCCAACTCTTGGTATCAATCCCGGAGCAACGTACGGCAGCGCCAAACGATGGTATCCTGAAAAATTTGCCGATGTAGCCAGAGCATTTGCACAAACACATGATATTGTCATTTTCGGAGGTCCAAATGAAATCGAAATGGCCAATGATATTGAGTCACGATTAGAAGGTATAACTGTCAACAATATCGCAGGAAAGACATCAGTCCAAGAGTTGTGCTCGATGATCGGAGGGCTAGATATTTTCATCACCAACGACAGCGGTCCTATGCATGTCGCGGCGGCATATCAAGTACCTACAGTCGCTATTTTTGGTCCGACACGCCATTTGGAAACATCGCAATGGCAAAATGAGAAAAGTGTTATTGTACGACACGACATGAAATGCGCACCGTGCATGAAGCGTGAATGCCCACTGGGACATCACGAATGCATGAAAAGCATCACTTCAAATGAGGTAATAGAAGCAGTTAAAAGTCTAATCTAAGCCCGAAATAAAAGGCATCATTATAAGTGACACGGCGATCTTTTAAATTGGTATCGATTTGACGATACCCAACCTCAACACGTGCATTTTCAATCGGCTCCGCATCAAGATGAATACGAGTTTCAAAATAGTCATCCGCATCTTTGAAGCACAACGCTGAAGGGGCATAATACAAAGCGCCTCCTAGATAAAAGGCAACAGGAGAGTTCAGAGGCAACTTAAGCTCTGCCTCGATTCCTAATGGAATAGCGTCATATCCTTGACCATCTATTTTAGTATGCTCGCCCTTGAATCCAAGCCCTACTTTTAATCCCCGAACCCCTCTAACATCGTTTTGTACCATAAACGATACTTCCATTAATGCATTTGGATCGGAAATCGTCTTACTATTATTGTTGTCACCGTTTAAAAAACGCGCACCCAAGTAGGTATGTTCAAGACTCCCCATACGTCCCATGTCCAAACGTATTTGCCCTTCTACTTCTTTGTCATTTACATTGACTTCCACTTGATGTGCCGCAAACGCTGTACTGCTGATCAGAGCCGTTAATAGCAATTTCTTTAACATGTTACCCCTTCGTTAATACGTGATATTGTTGCTGTTGTACTTTTACCATCTACAAATTGTACGAGTCTTAATTCCCCAGCAAATTCCGCTCCAACAACTGATTTTCCTTCATAATCACCCCCCTTTACCAAAATATCCGGAGCAATATTTTTAATCAACTCATACGGAGTTTCATCGCTAAACATCACGACATAATCGACCGATTCCAGCGCAGCTAAAATATATGCGCGATCCGCTTCAGGATTGACAGGCCGTGTAGGGCCTTTTAGCTCTCGCACTGAACTGTCAGAATTCAATCCCACAATCAATGCATCTCCATAACTTTTCGCCTCTTGGAGATATTTTACGTGACCTACATGAAGAATATCAAAACAGCCATTCGTGAATACAACCCGCTTACCTTCACTCTTCAAACGTTTAGAAATCGCTACGATCTCATCATGTGATTTGATATGTGCATCCGAAGTGCTTTGGTGTAGACTTGATTCATACGTCTCGATCTCATCGAGCGTTACGGTAGCCGATCCAATTTTACCCACGACCACTGCTGCCGCATGATTGGCAAACGGTGCCGCTTCATCGATTGACAGTCCACACGAAAGAGCAAATGATAGAGACGCAATAACCGTATCCCCTGCACCCGTCACATCAAATACTTCTTTAGCGACTGTTGGATACCGACGCATACTCTCATCATAAATAGCGATTCCATCCTCTGAGAGGGTAATCATCGAGCACTGAAGATTACATGTGGCTTTAAGCGATAGCAATGCTTCACGTAAAGTTGCATCGTCTTTAATCATAATTCCTGTCGCTTCAGAAGCCTCTTTTTTATTCGGCGTCAAAAGATAAGCCCCACTGTACTTGGAGTAATCTTTCCCTTTTGGATCAACCAGTACTTTTTTTCCTTTAGCTTTAGCAGAGACTATAATGCCTTGCGCTACCGCTTCAGTGATAACTCCTTTGCCATAATCAGAGAGAATCACCATATCACATTGATCAACGACCTTTGCAACGTAATCGATCAAACTCTCTACGCTCACCTGCCCGATAGGCTCTTTTGATTCTTTGTCATAACGCAGTATTTGCTGATTAGAGGCAATAATACGACTCTTTTTGGATGTTTTACGCCCCGTCTGAACAATAAGCCCCTCGCATGAAGCACCCAAAGACAAAAGCATCTCTTTGAGTTCAATCCCATTATCATCATCGCCGATTACCCCCGCCACACTAACGCGCGCACCCAAAGTCACGAGATTATTGATAACGTTTCCCGCGCCGCCCAATACGGTCGTTTCACGAGCGATATCGACCACTTGAACCGGAGCTTCAGGAGAGATACGCTCGCATCCTCCCCACAAATAATGGTCAATCATCAAATCCCCGATAACGAGGATATGAGGCTGTGTCTCTTTGAGGCGGTTCATGAGAGTTCCTCTTCAAAGAGTCTCTTTATTTCAGGAGCATATGCTTTTATTCCGTCTTCAAATTCAAATCGAGGAACATAGCCTAATACATCACGGGTGCTTTGGATATCGGCTTCGGTATGGAACTGATAGCGTCCGATGTACGGATTAGGGATGTATTCACACTTATAGGATGTTGCCAACTCATGCTGCAAAATATCGACCATCGATTGAAAGGATCGTGCTTTTCCCGTACCGACATTAAATACTCCCGATTCTCTAGGGTGCATCGCCAAAACATTGGCTTGGACAATGTCCTCTATGTAAATAAAGTCTCGCAAGATTTTGTCCGAATTTTCAAACAGTTTAGGATTCTTACCGCTTAGTAGCTGGTGACCAAACTGTACCACCATAGAAGCTGTTTTGTTTTTGAAAAATTCATGCGGTCCGTATACGTTAAAATAGCGCAATCCGACAATCGAAATATTTTTAAACTTTTGCGCATAGTCACGCGCTAAATGATCCATCATCAGTTTTGAAAAACCATACACGTTTTGAGGAGCTTCACGTCCCACTCTTTGCGGTGATGGTGCATCACCGTAGGTTGCACCTGAAGAGGCATAGATCATATTGGCATCATGCGCTACCGCCATGTCCAATAGATCTTTAAACGCATTGACATTGGTCTGAATCATAAGATCTTGTTCCAGTGCCGTCGTATCGGAGATCGCCGCTTCGTGAAAAATGTAGTCAAATTTATACTCAGCAGTCAGTTTTGTAAGAAGCACTTGATCGTTGATGTCACCACTGATCACTTCCCCCTTAAATCCGATGAGATTTTTGAAATGGCCAAAACTTTTGAGATTACCATTTGAAAGCGTTAGATTGGAGCGAAAAAGGTCTAATACAACAACCTTAGCTTGCGGATAATGCTCTTGAAAATAAAAGGCAAGATTAGAGCCGATAAATCCAGCTCCTCCCGTAATGAAAATAGTTTTATGGTTTAAATCAATATCGTTATAACGCATGGGGAATCCCTATAATTTCTTAAATACACTAATTGTAACAAAGCTTCTATTAAAACCAAAAATAGTTAGACTACTTTAAGATTGTTGGGAATATAATAGCGACAAATTTTTTATGGAGAAACAAAATGAAAAAAATTGCTCTTGCAATGTTATTCGCTGGTGTATCAATGATGGCAGCTGACGGTAAAGCTCTTTCTGCTAAATGTGTAGCGTGTCACGGTGCTAGCTTTGAAAAAGCGGCTCTTGGTAAATCTGCAATCGTTAAAGGTCAAACAGCGGCAGCTATCGAAGCTTCTTTGAAAGGCTACAAAGCTGGTACATTAAACAAAGCTGGTATGGGCGCATTGATGAAAGGTCAAGTTGCTACTATGTCTGACGCTGATATCAAAGCAGTTGCTACTTACACAGCAGGAATCAAATAATTCCTCTTCTCGTCGCCTAGGCGATGAGACCTTCTACTCAACTTTATTCCGGTCGATACTCTTTTTTTCGTAACACTTCTTTTTTTTTCTGTTGATCTGCCGCATCGTTCAACTCTTTTTCATCATCAAACTGTACTTGATTCATCATCCGTTTAGCATCGTCAAATTGCCCTGTTTTAATACCCCATAAAAATGCGATCAACGCAATCCCCCCTAAAAACAGAGACGCCCCTAGCATCATTGCTACTACCCAACTGTCCATCTGAACCTCCTATTTGTACATCCATCGACTGCGCATCGAGTTACCAACGACCAGAAGAGAACTCAACGACATCGATATTGCCGCGATCAATGGAATAATATATCCCATCATAGCCAATGGTATCGTAATCGCATTGTAAACTAGTGAAATTCCCAAATTTTGTTTGATCAATCCGTAGGTACGTCGGCTGATCGCATACGCTTCTGTCAGTGAAACGAGTGAATCGTTAAGTAATACAATATCCGAGACTTCGATAGCAATGTCACTTCCATTACCCATTGCGATACCGATATCCGCGCATGCTAAAGCCAAAAGATCATTGACCCCATCACCCGCCATCACAACAACGTGCCCTTCATTGTGTCCCTTTTCGATGAAATCTGCTTTTTCTTGGGCAGTTACGTGAGCATATACCTCATCGATCCCAACTTCCCTTGCGATCCTCATTGCGGATGCCTCGTGATCTCCCGTCAACATTACTACCCGCAATCCGAATGCTTGCAATGTTTTGATCGCCTTAGAGGCATTTTCTTTAGGAAGATCTTGCAACTCAAAGGTTGCACACAATACTCCATCCACCGCATAATAAAAAAGACTTTTATCACTTGATGTTTCTATCGCGATTCCCATATCCTGCATAAGCAGTCCATTTCCTCCGGCAATCATGACTCCATTGCTTCGACCCACAAGACCCCTTGCCGGAATCTCGTTAACTTCAGAAATTCCTCCCGCTTGTACAGCGGATTCTGTTTTTTCTAAATACTCGACAATTCCCAAGCTAATAGGATGTTTTGAAGAGCTCACCAAGGCAGATAATGTACCTTGATCAAAAGAGGCATGATAGGTTGCGTATACTACTACAGGGCGCCCTTGGGTAATTGTACCGGTCTTATCAAGAACAAACATGGTAGCTTTTGCCATGGTCTCGATCTGTGCCGCTGATTTAAACAAAATAGATCGCTTTGCCCCCAGAGCCAAACCCACGATAGTTGCCACCGGTGTGGCCAATGCCAACGCACAGGGACAAGCAATAATAATCACAGAAATCCCCACCATCAATGCCCTGTCAAAACTATGCGGCCAAAAATACCATCCCCAAAAAGTTGCAATCGCCAAAAATAAGATCGTAGACGAAAAATACTCAGAAAGACGATTGGCCAATTGTTCAATACGCGGCTTCTGGCTCATCGCATTTTCTAGCAGATTGACAAGATGAGAGAGTGTCGAATGAGCATAATCTTTGAGTGCCCGATAGTGCAATAATGCGTCAATGCTTGTTGTACCACTGATGATCATATCTCCCGTACGTTTAAAAATAGGATCTGCTTCTCCCGTAAGATTACTCTCATCAAAACTCCCCTCACCCGAAATAACTTCTCCATCGATGGCTGCCCGTTCACCGGTACGGATAACAATGGTATCTCCAACATTCACATCAGACACACGAACGCTGCGAATCGTATCGCCATCCAGAATACTCACTTCACTGGGGATATACTTTCCTATCACATCCAAGGTGTCCGCAGCATTTTTTCGGCTCAACACTTCTAAAAACTTCCCCAGTAATACAAAGGTAATGATCATTGCAACCGAATCGAAATAGGCTTCTCCTTTTTCCAAAACAGTGATATAGATCGAATAACAATACGCAAGCGTTGATCCCGTTACTACCAACATATCCATCGTAACAGCGCCATTTCGAAGACCATAATAGGCTCCACGGTAAAAGACCCATCCGCTGTAAAAAAGTGCCGGTGTCGCCAGTACCCATTCCGCAATATTGAGGATTGTCTTGATCTCTTGCGTCATTCCAGTAAAATAGCCAGCGTATTGAGCAACCGCAATCCACATCATGTTCATAGATGCAAAAGCTGCTACTGCCATACGTAAATAATATTCTTTACGTTCTTTGTTCGTACGCACCTCTTGCATAGAGGCATCATAAGGGTACGCGTTGTAGCCGATGGCTCGGATCATATCAATAATACTCGAGAGTTTCAGCACCTTTGGATCCCAAATGAGCCGTGCTTTGTTGTTGGTATAGTTGATATGGGCTTCGATCATACCGGGCATTTTATGCAGTGCTTTTTCATTGAGCCACACACACGCCGCACAATGGATTCCTTCAATGATCAGTGACACTTGTGCGAGATCTTGCGAAACCACCGTTACAAAACGATCATAAAATGAGGGGCTGTCAAAGTTTTCACTCGGCTCTAACTGCCTAGTTGGAGGGACAAGCGTTGCTTCCCCCATTTTAGTGTAAAAACTCTCCAACCCTTCATCTTTTAGAAGATGATAGATTCCCTTGCATCCGTTACAGCAAAAATGCAATTCCCCGTCATGGATCATCACCGAGTCACTAAAGACAAGATGGCAATGATCGCATTTGACGTCAGGCATATTCAAATTTTCCTAATTCTCTGTTTTTAACTACTCTTTCGTAAGGTCCGCATACCCCTTGCATAACGATATACACCCCACTAGTAAGATTGCGTGCATAAGCGATTGCCATAGCTAAATTAGCCGTAGCCTCGATAGAATCAATGCTAAAAGGGACCATGGCTCCCGTAAATATGATCACTTTGTTTAAACCAAGCTTCGCAATATACTGTGCACTCAAATCCATTGTATCGGTACCGTGAACAATGATAATGAATTTTTCATCCGATTGACTCACTCTTTTTGCAAGAACGTCACGATCATCAGGCAACATGTCCAATGAATCTTTGTAAATTAACCCCTTAACAGCCATCGTTTCTGTAAAAACGGATACGATAGTATCAACCGCCACATTGTCATTAGGAACAAAAAGTTCTCCGCTTTTTGGATCATAACGTTTATTAAACGTTCCACCTGTATTGAGTATAAGCATTACAAAAGTTCCTTTAATGAATGGACAATTTTATCCGCTCTAGAGTGCGTTGCAACTTCCGATAGAAGAATATTCGTTGTGACTCCCGCACGAATCGCCGCTTCTATGTCTCGCTCATTATCACCGATCATGACGGAATTTTTCATATCGATATCAAAATCCCTCTGTGCTTCTAAAAACATTCCAGGCTGGGGCTTACGGCAATCACACTCACCATCGATGCTCTCATGGTGGGGACAATGGTAAATATGCGTTATCGTAACGCCCAGTGATTTGAAGTGCTCAATCATCCATGCGCTTAAACGCTCAAAATCCTCACCGCTGTAATACCCTCTCGAAATGCCCGATTGATTCGTCACAATGATAATCAAATAGCCTAACGCCGCATAGTGCTGGCATACTTCGATAATCCCATCAATGAACTCAAAATCTTCAATCTTATAAAGATAGTTTTTTTCCACATTGACGACGCCGTCACGGTCAAGAAAAAGTGCCTTAGGCAACCCCTCCTCCGAAGAGCTCTTTTTCGATAATGTCACACAAAATATGCCCTATCAAAATATGCGATTCTTGGATACGCGGTGTAGCATTGGAGGGGATAATGATCGCATAATCGGCCATAGCCGCCATCTTACCACCATCACGGCCTACAAGTGCCACTGTCGTAACACCGCGCTCTTTTGCTGATTCAAAGGCATTGATGATGTTTTGAGAGTTCCCGGATGTGGAGATACCGATAAACAAATCCCCCTCTTGTGACATACCCTCAAGCTGACGCGAAAAAACTTTGTCGTATCCGTAATCGTTCCCGATTGCTGTCAAATTCGACGTATCCGTCGTCAATGCCAACGAAGGGATAGAAGGGCGATCAAATCCATAACGACCTACAAGTTCCGCAGCAATGTGCTGTGCATCCGCCGCAGATCCACCATTACCGGCTAACATTGTTTTTTTACCGTTACGATAAACCTCTACACATGCTTTTGCAACCGATTCAATGACATCTAATAGCGGTTCACTCTCTAAAATAGCTTGTTTTGTAGCCGCTGAATCGGCAATCTGATGATAAATATATTGTTTCATGTTCGTCCTTTTAGTATTGGATTCCGGTAACGGATCGTATTTTCTCAATAAGCGGCATTGCAACAGAAGTTGCTTTTTCTGATCCCGCTTTTAAAATATCACGTACATCATCCTGATGATCTTCATAATAAGCACGTCGCTCTCTAAAGGGGCGAAAATATTCCCACAGCACATCCGCCAAATACAGCTTGAAATGCCCGTGTCCCTCTCCACCTTTGGTATATCTATCTTGCAATGCGATGCGTTCATTATCATTCAAAAAGAGTTTAACGATATTATAAACATTACAGTTTTCAAACTCTTTAGGTTCTTCCATCCCGACAACTTCAGTCACAATTTTTTTGACGGTTTTGAGCTGACTTTTCTCTTCACCAAAAATCGTAATGGTATTACCGTAACTTTTGGACATTTTTTGCCCATCCGTACCGGGGACTGTTGCTACATTCTCATCAACACGAAATTCCGGCATCGTAAAGATGTCACCGTATTGATTGTTAAATTTAGTCGCGATATCTCGCGCGATCTCGACATGCTGTATTTGATCTTTTCCAACAGGAACCACTTGTGAACCAAAAAGTAAGATATCCGCTGCCATGAGTACCGGATACGAAAAAAGACTGTGATTAGAGGCAATTCCGCGAGCCGTCTTATCTTTATAGCTGTGCGCCCGCTCTAACAATCCCATTGGGGTAAACCCAGAGAGAATCCAATACAGCTCCAACACCTCTTTGACATCCGATTGCACCCAAAAAGTACTTTTGACAGGATCCATACCCAATGCCAAAAAATCGGTTGCCGCTTGTAGTGTTAGCTGTCGCAGACGTTCGCCATCACCCAGAGATGTCATAGCATGGTAATTAGCAATAAACGCAAAGACTTCATGGTCGTCTTGCGATTCGATCATCGGAAGAATAGAACCAAAATAGTTCCCGATATGTAAATCACCCGAAGGCTGTATTCCGGTCAGGACTCTCAAAAAATGCTCCTAATTCAATATTACTATTATTATATCAAACGCTCCATTAACTGCATCACAGTTAAGCTTCGTTTTAAGAGAGAATGTGCTATATTTTTCTATAGTTCAACAAAAAGGATTCATTATGAACGTTAAAATTCGCGCCAAAGATATTACCCTCACTCAACATCTTAATGATCACATTGCAACAGCTATTGAAAACTTTAAACGTTACCATCTTGATATGACTACGGTCAATGTCATGATTACCAAAGAGAAACAAAGCGTCAATGTTGAATTTGACATGCACATTGCACACGCACAACCTGTCGTCATCAGTCATTCGGACGAAGATCTCGATACCGCTATCGATCTAGCGATCGAACGTGCTAATAAAGCGCTTAGAAGATTACACGATAAGACCAAAGATCACCATACTTCCTCTATCCGTGATATTGAAGTAGCCGAAGCAGAATAAAAAGGCCTTCATATGAGTAAAATCAATACAGTATGCCCCCATTGCGGGGGTGTAAATGCCATTCCTCTGAAAGACTCGTATACAAAGGCCTCCTGTGGCCACTGTAAAGCCTCTCTTCTGGATACCAAACCCCTTGCCCTCAACAGCGAAACTTTTGATAAGTTAATGCTCAACGATGAACGGCTAATTATTGCTGATTTTTGGGCTCCCTGGTGTGGGCCTTGTCGTTCTATGGCCCCTGCTTTTGAAGAAGCAGCCAGATCTTTCCCTCTCAAAGCACAGTTTGTCAAGATTAATACCGAAGAGCAACAAACAGTCGCAGGTCGATTTTCCATACGCTCAATACCTACCATCATTGCATTTAAAAATAACCGCAGTATCGATCAGATCAGCGGAGCCCTTCCAGCTGCTCAAATTATCGCATGGGTAAAAAAACACCTCTGATTTTTAGCTTCTTTTGGCTACCCTTCCCTAATTCATCATCAGGAAAACAGCATGTACAACTGGATAGTTTGGTTTCATATCATTTCAATGGTATCGTGGTTTGCGGTACTTTTTTATCTGCCACGACTTTTTGTCTATCATGTAGAGAACGCTGAGAACAAGGGGTTTTTAGAAGTTATTGAAGTGATGGAGATGAAGATTTATAAATACATCGGCGTCCCGGCATTTTGGGCAACACTGATATCAGGCATTGCTCTGATTTTTTTATCTACAGCACATTACGGGGTCAACGTGTTTCAAACAGGAGGATGGCTACACGCCAAACTCACTTTTGTGGCTATCTTGGTCGCCTATTTCTTTTCACTAGGACATTATCGCCTAAAACTCAAAAAAAATGTTACCTATACAACCGGTAAGTTTTTTCGTCTCTACAACGAAGTGCCGACACTATTGCTTATGGCAATTGTCGCACTTGTCATAGTCAAACCGTTTTGATTACCACAAAGATCTTTTTTTGTGCGCCTGCGGTTTTTTATTCCCGCTTCTGCTTTTAGCTTTGAAAAGGATCGGTGTCCCTTCAAAATTAAACTCATCGCGAAGGCGATTGGTCAAATAACGGCGATAACTAAAATGCAGTCCTTGAGGTTTATTCATAACCAATGCAATACGCGGAGGACGAATATCATACTGTGTTGCAAAATAAAGACGAATATTTTGACCATTGACACTTGGGAGAATATGTCTTCGCATCGCTGCTTGGATCACTTCATTGAGTTTACCTGTTGAGATACGCTGAGAATAGTTCTCATTGATTTTAAGTAGCATATCAAAAATCTTATGGACACGCTGTTTACTTTGCGCTGAAATAGTCACGATAGGAGCGTAACTCAAAAATTTAAATCGATCTCTCACGTCGGCAATGATCTTCTCATAATCCTCTTTCGGTGCCATATCCCATTTGTTAAGGACAATCAAACATGCCATACGATTTTTATCGACAAATCCTGCGATCTTTTCATCTAAATCCATAAACGGAACCGATGCGTCCAAAACCAGTAAAGCAATGTCAGCCGTTTCCAGCATCTCTTCAGTACGCATTAGGGCATATTTTTCAATCCCCAAAATCTTCCCGCGCTTACGAATCCCGGCCGTATCAATAAAAGTAATCTCTTTATCTTCATACTGAATGGTTTCGTCAATTGGATCAATCGTCGTCCCTGCAACCGAGCTGACTACTGAACGGTCTTCTTTGAGAAGTGCATTGAGCAATGAACTTTTCCCGACGTTAACACGACCGATGATCGCTACTTTCATCTTCTGGGTATCTGCGGGAGCGTACTCTTTGACGATTCCACGATACGCTTCCTCCATGGCTGCGATATCGTCAATATCATCGTCAGACACATCGCTGTCGTCATCGTCTAACTCATCGTCATCTTCATCGTCGAATTCTTCGTTCTCATCACTGTACCCGCTGATAACAGCATCAAATCCATCCATATCATCATCGTCTTGCTCAATCTCTTCAACAGGCTTTACAATTGACGATTCAGGAAGTTCCGAAGCAATCCAGTTGAGCAACGGTAATAATGAACGATTATGAGCAACCGAAATGCCAAAAATACGATTGGTTCCAAACTCATAATATTCCCAAAGCTTTTCTTGCATTTTATCGTTATCGATTTTATTGACAACCAATGCTATGGATTTTCCCATCGCTTCAAGCTCATAAAAAAGTTTTTTATCATCTTCTTCCGGCAGACTTTTCCCGTCAACCATAAACAAAATAAGATCTGCTTTATGAGCAGCTTCCAGTGATTTTTCTTTGATGCGATCAAAAAGTTCACACCCTTCATCCAATCCACCGGTATCTAGGATTTCAACTTCTTTGTCCACAACAACAGCAACCCGTTTTTTGACATCACGCGTAGTACCGGCAAATTCAGAGGTGATTGCATCGCGCTGCTTTAATAGACGATTAAAAAGAGAACTTTTGCCGACATTAGGACGGCCGATTATGGCTAATTTTTTCAATTAAACCCTTTTGTTAATAAGTTTTTTATTATATCATAGGTGGGCTTATGTTATGATTGTTATATGATTTACTATGACTATAATCGTTTTAAAATTGATATTTTAGAGCTTGCTGATAAATGTACCGTATTTAAACCTGACACCCTTCTTGCCATAGCACGTGGAGGGATGACGGTAGGACATGCACTCTCTATGGCGTTAAATAT
Source organism: Sulfuricurvum sp. (assembly GCA_024637295.1). Taxonomy (GTDB): domain Bacteria; phylum Campylobacterota; class Campylobacteria; order Campylobacterales; family Sulfurimonadaceae; genus Sulfuricurvum. Next base: position 125,060 of record JAGXFL010000002.1, on the reverse strand, counting down.
CCGCAATCTTCAATCTTTGCGTTGTGAGAGTTACGATCATGCCCAACAGCGTGAAGCCGTATCTATCTTTGGAGAATGCGATTTTACATACTCCAATAGAGTCTTAATTGTTGATGATATTGTCGATAGCGGTAAAACACTCAATGCCTTGATTCCGATATTACAACAACGCCATCCTCATGTTTCTTTTGCCAGTGCTTCGATTTTCACCAAACAAACTGCACTCATACAGCCTGATTTTTCACTGCATGAAGCAACTGATTGGATCGATTTTTTTTGGGAAAGAGATTTTTTAAAAACCGATTCGCTATAATCCCCTATCTTCAAATATTATTTCTAGAATCAATTTTAATAAAGGTTCCTTATGCCAAAAGAATATATTTTCACCTCCGAATCCGTCACAGAAGGGCACCCGGACAAAATGGCCGATCAAATAAGCGACGCCATTTTGGATTACATTATTGAGCATGATCCAAAAGCACGCGTGGCATGTGAAACCCTTGTCTCCAATGGCTTTTGTGTCATTGCGGGTGAGCTTAAAACAACCGCTTATGCCCCAATGCAAGAAATCGCACGCCAAGTCATCCGTGAGATCGGCTATACGGATGCAACCTACGGATTTGATTACCGTGCTGCAGCAGTACTTAACGGAATCGGCGAACAATCTCCCGACATCAATCAAGGCGTTGATCAAGCAGACGGAGAAATTGGAGCCGGCGATCAGGGACTTATGTTTGGATATGCTTGCCGTGAAACAAATGTCTTGATGCCATTGCCAATCTATCTCTCACACCGACTTGCTGAACGCTTGGCACAAGTACGCAAAGAAGGGATCATTCCGTATCTTCGACCTGATGGAAAAACCCAAGTAAGTGTCCGTTATGTAGATGATAAGCCGGTATCCGTAGAAACCGTTGTCATCTCAACACAGCATGCTCCTGAAGTATCTCAAGAAAAATTACATGCCGATGTCATCAAAGAAGTCATTGAACAGGTCATACCTCGTGATCTCATGAGCCCAAACATTATTTATCATATCAATCCAACCGGTAAATTCGTCATTGGCGGACCGCAAGGTGATGCCGGACTTACAGGACGTAAAATCATTGTTGACACCTACGGCGGGGCTTGCCCGCACGGCGGTGGGGCATTTAGCGGAAAAGATCCTACCAAAGTAGACCGTTCAGCTGCATATGCCGCTCGCTATGTCGCCAAAAATCTGGTTGCTTCGGGGGCATGTGAGCGTGCAACTATCCAAGTCTCTTATGCCATTGGTGTAGTGCAACCTATCTCCATAATGGTCAATACTCATGGAACTTCTGTGGTTGCCGAAGAAAAAATTGAAGCCTGTATCAAAGAACTCTTTGATCTAACACCGCGCGGGATCATTGAATCGCTCGACCTATTACGTCCAATTTATCGGAAAACGGCAGCCTATGGCCATTTTGGACGCGAACTACCTGAATTTACGTGGGAAAAAACAGATAAAGCAGAAGCGATTCGTTTATATTTAGGACTCTAAATATAAACAATCCTCTCACATCGTAACAGTTGACTAAATAAATCCGCCGAACTCTTTCTTCTTTTAGGTATCTTTAAAACTCTTCTGTTATAGTTACCCATATTTAAAATTATCTAGAGGAGAATTCCATGTCAGTAGTTATTAATGACACATGTATTAACTGTGGCGCTTGTATTGATGAGTGTCCAGTAGAAGCAATCGTAGACGAGGATGATAATCCGACAGGTGAAGAAGTTTACTACGTTTACGGTGACAAATGTGTTGAATGTGTAGGTCACCACGATGCTCCTGCATGCGCAACTGCTTGTCCGACAGAAGGTTGTATCACATGGGATGCAATCGGTGAAAGTCCAGCACACCGTGATGATATCACTGACGACATGCGTTCGTCAAAAGCAAACGTAATCGATTGATTTGAAGGGCTTTGCCCTTTAAATTTCCTCTCAAACCTCGCTTCCTCCATCTTTAATCTAATTCAAATTATTATTTCGCTATAATCCCGCTCTATTATCTACATAAAACAGGAGCATTGATGGAACAAACATTATCAATCATCAAGCCAGACGCCGTAGCAAAGGGTGTTATTGGAAAAATTTTGGATCGTTTTGAGACTGATGGTCTTAAAATCGCAGCTACCAAAAAAGTTCAGCTTAGCCGTCAAGACGCTGAAGCATTTTACGCAGTACACGCTGCGCGTCCATTTTTCAACGACCTTGTTGATTTCATGGTAAGCGGTCCTGTTGTTATTACGGTTCTTGAGGGTGAAAACGCTGTTCAAAGAAACCGTGATTTGATGGGTGCAACAAACCCTAAAGAAGCAGAAGCCGGTACTATCCGTGCTGATTTTGCTGAAAACATTGATGCTAATGCTGTTCACGGAAGTGACTCAGTTGAAAATGCAAAGAATGAAATCGCATTTTTCTTTTCAGGCCGTGAGATCTCGTAAATGAATATCATCCCGTTTAAACACTTGAATTCAGTGCCTATGGCATTTGAAGCAAGAGAAGAAAATGCACTATTTTTAGGGACAATTATTCATAAAAAGCATAATATTGCCCAATTAAACGGTACAATAACGGGAAGTATTTTTATTTCTTGCGATATCTGCGCTGAAGTTTTTGAAAACACTTTGGATGAGGAAGTTTCATTCTACCTTGCAGACGGTGAAGTTCACGAAAATGATCGTGAGCTAGAAATTGTAGAAATTGAGAATTCGGTAATCGACTTGGATGAACTTTTTAGTTCAGAACTTGAATTGATCAAGAGTGACTATTTTTGTTGCTCAAATTGTGAAGGAAAGACATTAGAACAAGAGTTTTAATGTTCACTATCTAAATTTAAACAGAAAGGACTATAACGATGGCAGTACCTAAAAGAAGAGTGAGTCACACTCGCGCAGCGAAACGTAGAACTCACTATAAAATTTCACTTGCTCGTCCTGTAAAAGACAAAGACGGCACGTATAAATTGTCTCACTTTGTCAACCCGACTACCGGTGAGTATAAATAATCGATGATCAAGATTGCTATTGATGCAATGGGAGGGGACTTTGGTCCCGAACCAATTGTAAAAGGAACACTAGAAGCTTTAAAAGCAAAAGAGTTCGAAGCAATTCTCGTCGGTAAAAAAGATGAGATTTTAGCTTTGTTACCCAAGGGCTATAAAGGTAAAATTTCGATTGTAGAAGCAAATGATGTTATCGATATGGGAGATGCGGCTACCGATGCGTTAAAGCGCAAAGAAAGTTCAATCTATGTCGCTATGGAGCTCGTGCGTAACGGTGAAGCAGACGGAGTAGTCAGCGCTGGACACAGTGGTGCTACTATGAGCCTTGCAACCTTACGTCTTGGCCGTCTTAAACACGTATTGCGCCCTGCATTGGTAACACTGATGCCCACTAAAAATGGCAAACGCAGCATGCTCATGGACGCAGGTGCCAATGTTGATTGTAAACCCGAGCATCTGTTCCAGTTTGCTATCATGGGTCACTCCTATGCGAAAGATATGATGAAAATCCAATCACCTCGTGTGGGTCTTCTTGCAAACGGAGAAGAAGACTCAAAAGGTAATGAGGTGACTAAAGAAACATTTGCCTTGCTTCAGGGGACTGAGGGCTTTATTGGAAATGTTGAAGGGAACAATATCTTTGATTCTACCTGTGACGTCATCGTGTGTGATGGGTTTATTGGAAATCTTGTCCTCAAAGCATCCGAAGGTGTCGCTACGACTATCAGCTATTTCATTAAACAGTTTATGCGCAAATCTCCTTTTGCCCTTACCGGTGCACTATTGATGCGTAAAGTCTTTGCTCGTTTGAAAAAAGAGATTGATTATGCTGAAATCGGTGGTGCTCCATTGGTAGGGATCAAAGGGTGTGCAATCGTTGGACATGGAAAAAGTAATCCAAAAGCCATCAAAAACGCCATTTTTCAAGCAATCAATTACGTCAATACAGGCGTTAATGAACACATCGAAGCACGCTTGGAAGCTTTAAATAAGTAATAATTTACAATTCGCAAAAGGCCAATTTATGTACGCTGCGCTTTGCTCCATCGGAGCTTATGTTCCATCAAAAATCCTTACTAATTTTGATCTTGAGACCATGGTCGATACCACGGATGAATGGATCTTTAAACGTACCGGAATCAAAGAACGGCATATTGCTGCTGCGGGTGAAACGACAAGTGATATGGGGGCTAAAGCTGCCCAAATCGCTATCGATCGCTCTGGATTAGAAAAATCACAAATTGATTTGATCGTCTGTGCTACTATTTCTCCCGATTATTTTTGTATGCCCTCAACGGCTACTATCATTGCAACCAAGCTTGGTCTTGATAAAGTAACCGCTTTTGACATCTCTGCTGCATGTACCGGTTTTGTATATGCACTGAGTATTGCAAAAGCTTTTGTAGAATCAGGAATGAAAAAAAATGTCCTTATAATCGGTGCTGAAAAACTCAGCGCCATCACTGATTATACGGATCGTGGTACGTGTATATTGTTCGGTGACGGTGCGGGTGCTGCTATTGTAAGTGCTACTGAAGATAAAGAAAAAGCGATTATTGACATTCACACAGGTTCCGATGGCAGTTTTGCCGACCTTCTAATGACCCCTAATGGTGGAAGCGGTTCAGCACATGACGAGCTTGACCGTGAATCTGCAAGCTGCTTTATGAAAATGAAGGGAAATGAAACGTTCAAAGTTGCTGTTAGAACGCTTACTAATGATGTTGTAGCTATTTTGAAAGAAAATAATATCCCATCATCCAATATTAAACATTTTGTCCCTCATCAAGCCAATTACCGTATCATAAAAGCGGTAGGTGATGCCTTGGAATTAGAAGAAAGCCAAGTTGTATTAACCGTTGAAAAATATGGCAATACTTCTGGTGCCTCCATTCCAATGGCAATCAATGACATCTATGAGTCAGGTCGATTGAAAGAGGGAGACTTAATGCTCCTTGATGCTTTTGGCGGCGGATTAACATGGGGAAGCGCGCTCGTCCCTTTTGCAGGAAAAAGTATCTAAATATTGCTACACTATCGAATCTTTTTAAAGGTTCGACATGATCTACTCCAACTCCCTTATTTACATTGAAATTCATGAGAGTGAAATCCCCTGGCTAAAAGTTTTCACCCAAGCTCCCCGAAAAGAATTCTCCCAATGCAGTCGTGATGAAAAAGAAAATATCTGGGAAGCTCTTGATATTATTGAAAAAGCAATGATCAACTATTTCATACCTACAAAAGTCAACATAGCTTCTTTTGGGAATATGCTTCCTCAAGTCCATTGGCATATTATGGCACGATTTGAAGGTGATAGTTATTTTCCGGAACCGATGTGGGGGGTAAAGCAGAGAATTGGAGATGTAAAAATAGCTCCGATGGAGCCATTTATTGAAGATCTAAAAGCGATATTAGCTTCTAGGCTTACTGCTAGCTGAACGGTTTTGGCCGCTGAAACTGCGTGAACGGTCTCCGCGATCTGCACCGCTGCGATCACCGCTGCTTGCATTACGATCATTGTTACCACGGTATCCGCCGCCGCTGTTGCCGCCACGATCACCGCCACTAGCATTGCGGTCATTGTTACCACGGTATCCACCACCACTACGATTACCACGGTATCCTCCGCCACGATTACCGCCACGGTCATGACTGTTTGCAAGATTGCTAAGGATTTTTTCCATGCGCTCTGCAGAAATACCAATATTGTTTGGTCCTTGAACCGTATTACGCTCCATAAGTAAAGAGATTAATTTATAAGCAATCTGCTCTTGGTCAAAATCCTGCTTTAGAACATCCAATACTTTGTGTGCGATGTCATTTACATGCTGTTTTTCGATCTCTGCAACAAGGCGGTTGATTTGGGCTTCTTTAACATCAAGCTTGCTTGGAATGTATGCATGCTCCATTGTTGTACCAACTTTAGATTTAATACGCTGAAGCTCTTTGAATTCAATCGGTGTTACCAAAGTAATCGCAACCCCTTTTTTACCCGCACGTCCTGTACGTCCAATACGGTGTACATAACTCTCAGGATCAAAAGGAATATGGTAGTTAAAGACGTGTGTGATATCATCGATATGCAAACCGCGTGCTGCAACGTCTGTCGCGATCAATACATCAAATGCATCGGATTTTACACCCTTGATAACGCTTTCACGCTGACGCTGCTCCATGTCTCCATGAAGACCTTTAGCCGAATAACCGGCAGCTGAAAGGACATTCGAAAGACGATCAACCTCTTTTTTCGTACGGCAGAAAACAACCGTTTTCTTTGCATCTTCAGCATCCATCAAACGGATAATCGCATCATCACGCTCAGATTCTTCGATAACATAGTACTGCTGTGTAATATCTGTATTAGTTGTTTCTTCGCGTGTGATTGATGCAAAGAATGGATCAACTAAGATACGCTCTGCAAGCTTTTTAATAGGCATTGGCATTGTTGCTGAGAAGAGCAATGTTTGACGCTCTGTTGGAAGGTAGCTGAAGATTTCATTGATATCATCCAAGAAGCCCATATCCAACATCTCATCCGCTTCATCCAAAATAACCGTTGATGGAGCAAAACCTTTAAGCATATTGCGGCTAAGCATATCCAACAAACGTCCTGGTGTAGCGATAATAACTTGTGCGCCACGCTCGATCAAATCAATTTGACGGTTATAAGAACTTCCGCCATAAATAGTCACGGTACGGACACCAAGGTGTTTACCGTATTTGAAAATTTCGTCACTTACTTGATTCGCAAGTTCACGTGTTGGTGTAACGATTAGAACTTCGATTCCACCTTTTAAATGCATTTTGTTCAATGCCGGCAAACCAAATGCCGCTGTTTTACCCGTACCTGTATGTGCTTGTCCTACAACGTCACGACCTTGCATAATAACAGGAATGACCATTGATTGGATAGGGCTTGGAACTGTAAATCCAGCATGTGTGATGCTTTGCATAATTTCGCTGCGAAGACCAAAGTCTGCAAATGTTCCAAGATTTGCTGCATTTTCGTCGATTTCTATTGTACTCATAAATTACCTTTAATTAATACGCCATGCCGGCAAAAAAAGGGACTACGCATCTTAATCTTATTAAAGATGGTCCCTAAAAAGCCCATGTTACTATGCTGTGCGGCTATGACGTTGTATCTTGACCCTCTAATTGGGCAGAAAATTTTCAGAGATCATAAATCTGGATCTCTACCATGGAAGGTACCTTTGTAAAACTTTATTTTTATAAAGACTTACGAAGGTACCCAAAAATTTGAGCGAATTATACCCACATAGAGCATAATATCTCCTGATAATGTATCAATACTAAAAATTAAAGTTAACTTTTAGTTTCCATTCGCTTATCTTTTGTGCCATTTTTTTAATTTTTGATCACTATACTGCGAAAAACATTAGGGAGAACTCATTATGTTCAATGTACGTATCGAAAAAGAATGTGGGTGTTTTAAGCGTAGCGGAATGCCGACAATCAAAGCATTTGATAATAAAGACGATGCATTAGTAGAGGCTCAGGATTGGGCAGAAGAGATGAATGAAACATTTTGCCGTAAGCACCGTTTTGCGGTTGTCGAAGAAGGCAATGATTTACTAATTAAAGTTGAAATGAACTAAAACTATCGTCACTTACGGTGACGATCCAACCAGACCATAAGCCCTTTTTGTCCATGTAGACGATTTTCCGCCTCTTGAAAAATCACACTTTTATTCCCCTCCAGCACCGATTCGCTCACTTCTACTTCACGATATGCCGGTAAACAATGCAAGAAAATAGCATACGTATCTGCCAAAGCCATCAATGCATCATCAACAATATAACCTTTAAAATCAGCAATACGCTGTGCTTTTTCTTCTTCTTGCCCCATTGATATCCACGTATCGGTTGTCACTACTGTAGCACCCGATACCGCAACTTTTGGATCATTAGTGAAAGAGATTTTTGCACCGCTTTGTTTTGCTAATTCGATTGCCTCTGTCACGATAATAGGATCACATTCATATCCTACTGGTGTTGCTACTCGTAATTGGAACCCAAGCTTTGCTGCTAGCATCAACCACGAATGAGTCATATTATTCCCATCACCGATGTAAGCCACGATAGGGTCAACATGGCGTCCGCACTCAACCATCGTCATATAATCGGCAATAAGCTGTACCGGATGATAACTGTCGCTAAGGCCATTGATCACTGGGACAGCCGAAAATTTCGAAAACTCTTCGAGCTTTGAGTGTTCATAGGTACGGATCATCACCATATCACACATGGAAGAAATAACGCGGGCCGTATCTTTTACCGGCTCTCCGCGTCCAAGGTGGATATCACGGTTTGAGAGAAATAATGCATGTCCTCCCAGCTGAAACATCCCCACTTCAAAACTAACACGCGTACGTGTTGAGCTTTTTTCAAAAATCATTGCAAGGGTCTGTCCCGCTAAGTAGGGATGCGGCTTTTTCGCCTTTTGCTCTTTTTTTATGGCTAATGCTAAATCAACTATCTCTAAGATTTCCTCTTTCGTATAGTCCTTCAACGTCAAAAAATGTCTCACTCTAATTCCTCATTTTCAAAAAACAATCATATCATAAAATAATTACAACAATCCTGCCACTTCTTTGGCATGGTAACTGATGATGATATCAGCTCCGGCTCGTTTGAATCCGATCATTGTTTCCATCATCACACGGTTGTAATCAATCAATCCCGCATTTCCGGCGTGTTTTAGCATCGCATATTCCCCGCTGACATTATAGACAGCCAATGGAAGATTGGAGGCTTCACGAATATCTCGAATAATATCAAGATACGCCAAAGCCGGTTTGACCATCAAGATATCAGCCCCCTGCGCTTCATCCAAAAGACTCTCACGTATTGCCTCACGACGATTTGCAGGATCCATTTGATACGTAGATCGATCTCCGAAACTTGGAACCGACTCAGCCACATCACGAAATGGCCCATAATAACCGCTCGCGAATTTCGTCGAATAACTCATAATAGGAAGATTGGGATATCCCCCACCATCCAATGCGTCACGTAATGTTGTAATAATCCCATCCATCATCCCTGATGGCGCAATCATATCAGCACCTGCACGTGCATGCACGAGTGCTTGTTGACCTGAAATGCTCAGTGTCAGATCATTATCGACCGTTTCATGGACATGATCCAATATGCCACAATGCCCGTGATCGGTATATTCGCAAAAACAAAGATCGGTGACCACAAACATCTTTGGAAATGCCCGTTTGACAGCGCGTACTGCCGTCGCAATAATCCCATGATCACACAAAGCATCCGATCCAACCGAATCTTTAATGGCAGGGATTCCAAAAAGTATGATCGAATGGATTCCGAGTGCTTCTAGTAGTTCACACTCTTTTAGTATCTCATCCAGACTCATTTGATACACACCCGGCATTGACGCTACTTCAGTTTTGATCCCCTCCCCCGGTTTAACAAAAAGGGGATAAATAAAATCATCAGGACGAACGTACGTTTCGCGTACCAGTGATCTAAGGTGAGGATTCATGCGTGTTCGGCGTAAACGATCCATAATGAGGCTCCGATACAAAAATAAAGGGAAGATTGTACCTCCACTATGATTAATAAACCATTTTTTCAGAAATGGACATTATAATGACACCAATGAAAACAACACATTTTTTTGAAAAATCGCAAATCGCCAATCTACCAACGCAATATGGACATTTTAAAGTACGTGCGTACAAAGAAGGGGCTCAAGAGCACCTTGCTATTTTTACCGATAAATTTGAAACTTCCGAAGCACCTTTAGTACGTATCCATTCTCAGTGTCTTACAGGCGATACCTTTGGAAGTATCAAATGCGATTGTAACAATCAACTCCATAAAGCACTCGAACTCATTGCCAAAGAAGGTGGACTCATCATCTATCACGCGCAAGAAGGACGTAATATCGGTCTACTCAACAAACTCAATGCCTATGCGCTTCAAGACCAAGGGCGTAATACCATTCAAGCCAATGTTGAACTTGGATTCCAGCCTGACCAGCGAACCTATGATGTTGTCCGTGAGATCTTCAATGACTTTGGACTCACCAAAATCAAACTGTTAACCAATAATCCGGCTAAAGTCCTCGTAGTTGAAGGATTGAATGTTGAAATAGTTGAACGTATTCCTGTGATTATCGATTCGAATCCCTATAATGAAGAGTATTTAAAAACTAAAAAAGATCATATGGGACATTTCCTTGACTAATTTGCACCGCTTAATGAAAGAGCAAAATATCACGGTTGATGAACGTTTTTATGACTATGCACAGCAATACAAAGAGTTATTAGTAAAATGGAATAAAGTCCATAACCTAACCGGTGCCAAAACCCCTGCACAAATCGATGAGTTTATCGTGGATGCCATAGCGCCTATTACCTTTCTTCCAAGTCTAAAAACTGCTATGGATATTGGTACGGGGGCAGGATTTCCAGGAATGATATTGGCTATGGGAATGCCAGACACCCATTTTACCCTCGTAGAACCTCTAGCAAAACGGGCCAGTTTTTTGCAATTTGTCAAAGCCGATTTAGGTCTACAAAATGTAGATGTAAAAGCGGTTCGTGTAGAACAATTGCCACCAAGCCCCTATGACTTGATTACCTCTCGTGCGGTTACCGATACGACTATGTTATTGAAACTCTCTGAACCTTTTCGCCAAGAGGGAAGTCTTTTACTCTTCTACAAAGGGGAAAAAGTGTACGATGAAGTAAACGGTCTTTCCAACTATAAAATTATTGAAATGGTCAATCGCCATTATCTTCTAATCGAGTCATAACCATGCTATTTAAACTTTTACTTTTGGGTGGTTTTATCACCTTGGCTTATTACACCTTTTTCAATAAGAAAACACTTCCTTCCGCATCCAAAAAAGAGGATCATAAAACACAAGAACCTATGATCGCATGTGCTAAATGCGGAACGTATGCAGATGTCAAAGAAACAGTTACCCGTGATGGACACTCCTATTGTTCACCCGAATGCATGGAGGCATAAAATGAGACTTTTCGGACATCCGCTGATCCCATCGGAGCGTTTTTACCATATAGAGTCTCTTGAAGCGATTGCAAAAACTCCGTCTAACTCAATTATCGCCCTCTTTTTTTCCCCACAGAATCTTGATCTTATCGTCTATCTGAGAGCCAATAAAGTTCGTTTTGCTTTATACGTTGCTTCAACGACCGAAGCCGTATTGGCCGAAAACATGAATGCCGATTTTTTACTGGTGCACCCTAAAATTGCACAAGAGATTCAAAAAGTAGCTGATCATTATTTGTTTGATGCAAAAGTATTGGGGTATATTGATCAAGAAGATCAGCTTGAAAAACTAATCGAGATGCGACTCGATGGTGCTGTTTTTATAGAGGCGATAGTTAAAATAACCTCTTAATCACACCATTCTCTTTTTAACGCTTTATCCAAACACGCCAAAATTTCATAGCCGATTGTCCCTACGGATGCCGCATATGCATTCGCATCATTAAATATTAACAGTTCATCAACATCCGTAGAAAATGTAGCACTGTCCATCGAAATACGTCCCCGTAAAGCAATCCCCTCAGGTGTGATATACCGATTTGACGCCAAGCGATCCAATCCGTTGGCATAACCCAAATCATACGTAGAGACTACCTCATCCTCGCTTGCTTCATAAATACCGTTATAACCTACTCTCTGCCCTGCTTTGAGGCTACGTGTTGCAATTCTTTCACCCATCAAAGAAAGTACCGGTTTCAAAGCAGGTTGTATCAAAGGAGTGTCCATTTGCAAACACCCGTATAATGCGATCCCGATACGCACTAGATCATCCGTGCATTGCGATGAACGAAACGTTCCTGCTGAATTGGAAATATGAAAGCGGACAGTCCAACCATAGCTTTTTGCTAACTTCATTGCATTTTCTTTAAGATCATCAAATGCTTTTCGTTGCCAAAACCATTCGGAACTCAGCGTATCAGCGCTCTTGTAATGACTCATTACGCCAACACACTCCAACCCTTGTTGCGACATACGCTTAAAAGCATATTCCAAATCACCCGTTGCAATCCCGTGACGGTGCATTCCCGTGTCAATTTTCAATTCGACTTTCGTTCCACAAGGAAAGCTAGAGATGGAGTCTATCGTATTGATAGTATAACTGAAAGCAGGATTTAACACCGTCGGAACATCCGCCAAGATCAAAATACGATCAAAATACTCTGTGACTTCCAATGCTTCTCGCTCCAGCCTGACCACTGCTTGTTTAATGCCATACTGCTGGACTTCTTTGGCGATGATTTTAGCCCCGTGACCGTAAGCATTATCTTTTAAAACTACCGCTATTTTATCTATTGCACCAACTTGCTGTGCGATAATATCAAGATTCCAATGAAGTGCCTCACGGCTTAATTTAATCGTTCCCATACCAATATTATATGCTAAGGTCACTTAATGCGCTACTTTCCCGCCGAATTTGAACCCCAAAGTTTTGTTCAACTCATCTTCCCTCATCCCCAAAGTGATTGGGCACCTTATCTCGAAGAAGCGCGTCAATGCTTTGTGAATATCGCCAATGCCGTTGCCCAATATCAGCCCTGCCTCATCATCTGTGACGATGTCGATGTGGTTAAAAGCTATTTTAACGATCATACTGATCTCATTTTTATCCCTTATCAAACCGATGATACATGGGCACGTGACTGCAGCGTACTAAGTGTCATCGATGAAGATGAGGATGAAGCGCTGTTGTTAGACTTCACTTTCACCGGATGGGGCGGTAAGTTTGACGCATCGCGTGACAATGCGATGAGCTCATCCATTGCAAAAGCATACGGTGCCCCTATGAAAAAGATCGATCTAATTTTAGAAGGTGGTGGCGTTGAATCAAACGGTAATGGATCATTACTGACCACAGCGGAATGTCTGCTCAATCCTAATCGCAACCCTCACATGAATAAAAAACAAACCGAAGCAATGCTCAAAAAAGAGTTTGGCGTTGAACAGGTCTTATGGCTCAATCACGGTTATCTCGCAGGGGATGACACCGACAGCCACATCGATACCTTAGCCCGTTTTATCGATATTGACACCATCATGTACGTTAAATGTGACGATAAAAACGATGAGCACTATGAAGCACTTAAAAAGATGGAAGAAGAACTTCAAACGCTTCGCGATACCGAAGGCGAACCGTTTGAACTCATAGCACTGCCGATGTGTTTACCTGTATTTTATGAGGGCGAACGTCTTCCTGCCACCTATGCCAATTTCTTGATCATCAACGATGCCGTTTTATTACCTGTCTATAATGATGTTCATGATGCACAAGCCATAGCGATTTGTGAAAAAGCATTTCATGGGCGCCAAATCATCCCCATCAACTGTTCTGTTCTTATCCGCCAACACGGTTCACTGCACTGTGTTACGATGCAATTTCCAGAAGAAGTATCGTTAAGAATCGATTAAAACACCTCCTCTTAACACAAATGTAACACTACTCTTATATGATTCCTTCATATTTTTCGAAGGAATACCTGTATGAATAAATTTTCACTCCTCTCATTGGCAGCCATCGCGGCGCTCGCCTCTGAACCTGTAGCCATTCAAAAGATCACCGTTACTGAAGACCCGACAACTGCTTCTCTACCGCAAGAGACAATTGCAGCATCCCCAGCTAAAAACATGACCGGGGACTCCGCTTCACGTTTAGCGGATACACCGGGCGTTAGTCTATACACAGGCGGTGGTATCTCATCACTGCCTGTTATTCATGGTATGGCAGATGATCGTGTCAAAATCGATGTTGATGGTATGACCATCACTTCCGCTTGTCCAAATCATATGAATCCGGCACTTTCGTATACCGATACGTCTAAAATTGCTGAGATGGATGTTGTTGCAGGTATTACCCCTGTTAGCCAAGGTGGTGACAGTATCGGTGGAACCATCGTTGTAAAATCTAAAAATCCTGTTTTTGCGCAAAAATCAGGCGAAGTAGTAATGGGTGGTGATGTGACCGGGTTTTATCACAGCAACAACGCAGCTCGTGGCGTTGCTGTCAATGTCAATGCAGCAAACAATAAAATAAGTGCAAGCTATTCAGGTTATACAGAAAAAGCCAACAGCTACAAGAATGGTGATGGTGTCACCGTTGATGGTACCCTTTATGAACAGCAAAATCATTCAGCTACCTTTGCTTACAAACTCGACGAAGGGGTAGTAGCATTTGAACTTGGAACTCAAAATGTCGACGATGAAGGTTTTGCAAATCAATACATGGATATGTTGGACAACCGAGCAACCCACGGAAATCTTAGCTATAAAGGCAAAGTCGGCGACACATTAATCGACGCCAATATCTTCCGCCAAGACACCTCTCACTATATGAATAAAATCATTGGCGAACGAACAGGGAATATGCCCATGTACACTGAAGCGGATGAAATGGGCTATAACATCAAAGCGACCATCCCTCTTTCTACCTCACATACCTTGAAAATCGGAAATGATTACGACAAATACTCTTTGAACGATTGGTGGCCACCAGATACGGTCAATAATATGGGAGGTATGAATCCAAATACATTTTGGAATATCAACAATGGAAAACGGGATCGCTTAGGACTTTTTGCCGAATCCGACTATCAATGGAGCGATAAACTTTCGACCCTTTTTGGCATACGCACCGATATTGTTACGATGAATACAGGCGATGTTGTTGGTTACAATAGTACAAGTAATGATCCCCTTGATGCAGCCTATTTTAACTCACTCGATCGTTCAAAACGCGATAATAATTTTGATTTGACCGCGATGGCAAAATACGAGAATGATAAAAACAGTGACTTTGAATTTGGATTCGCCCGTAAAACCCGTTCGCCTAACATATATGAACGCTATTCATGGGCTGGAAGTAAACCAGGAATCAATTTAACCAATCCAATAAAAATGGATATGCGTATGATCAACTGGTTTGGTGATGGCAACGGCTATGTCGGAAACGTTGATCTTAAACCTGAAGTTGCGAATACCATCAGCGGTAGTGTCTCATTGCATGACACTACTAAAAGTGGATGGGGAGTCAAATTTACCCCTTACTACACTATGGTTCAAAACTATATTGACGTAAGAGACCTCAATACCAGCGATACCAGTACCGTTCAGTATTTACAATTCGAAAACCATGATGCAATATTATTTGGTGCTGACCTCTCTGGCTTCGCGACCCTTTGGTCAAGTTCTGACATGGGTACGGGTACCGTTAAATCCAATATTGGCATCACACGTGGATTCCGTGAAGATGGCGGATCACTGTATCATATGATGCCGTTTTATGCGAAAATGAGTTTGGATCACGCAATCGGAAAATGGAAAAATGGAATTGACCTGCAAGCAGTTGCCGCAAAAGAAACCGTAGATGCTCGTCGTAGTGAGCCAATGACACCAGGGCATACACTTGTTGATTTGCGTGCTAGCTATGAATTGATGAAAAACCTTAAAATGGATCTTGCAGCGACAAATCTATTTAACAGAGCGTATTCTTTACCACTGGGTGGTTTGGATCTTGTAAATAACTCAGCAGCACCTTATGCTCCGATGCAAGGTATGGGACGCTCTTATAATATAGCGTTAAATCTCAAATTCTAATCTTACACTGCCCTTCGGGGCATCTGAATGTTTCGTCAAAACTTCAGAATTCTCCGCTCCCTTTACCGGGAGGTCTTCTTTAAAATACTTTCGCTTTAAAGGTGTCTTTATCCACATAATAAGTATTTTGAAAATCAACCAGCTTGTGTCTTACCGGTTTAGTTTTCATCTTTTCATTGAATATTTTGTCTAACTTGCTGCGAATAGCAACAAACTGACGATACTCTTTACCCGTGAAACCTTCGGTTTTTTTCTTCATAACACTCAATGGATTGATAGGCGTACTTCCGTCATACATGCCAAAATGCAGATGCGGACCGGATGAAAGCCCCGTTGAACCAACATATCCGATTAGCTCACCCTGCTTTATTTTAGAACCCATATGGATCCCTGCTTTAAACCCTTTTTGATGCGCATAAAGACTAGTAAGACCATTGGAGTGACGTATTTTAATCGTTTTACCGTATCCATTGGAATATCCGCAAAAACAGACTCTTCCATCCCCTGTAGCCAAAATCTGTGTTCCGGGACGGGCACCAAAATCAACACCGACATGTGCGCGATAGCGATGAAGTACCGGATGATAACGTCGCTTGGTAAAGCGAGATGTTATACGTGCATTACGAATAGGAAGTTTAAACAGAAACTTTTCATACTGCGCCCCTTTAGCATCATAATAGCGTCCATCCGTATGTTTATACACCGCGTAACGTTTACCGGAAATTTCCATCATAGCACCCGAAACTTCGGGCATGGAAAAATACTTACCAAGCCGATATTGTTGATTATAGACGATTACTAATGGATCGCCTGGCTTTATATCCTTTTTAAAATTCACGCGCCCTTTAAACATTTTGACAAAGGTGGATGCCAAGTTTTTAGAACCTGTTGATTTTAAAATATCGTCATAAGGAGCCGTTTTGATCTCGGTATACAGAACCTCATGATACATTTCAGCCACAATCGGAATTATACGTATATGATATTTTTTCTTCTTGGTAAGGTAAATTTGAAGCTGAAGCTCGTCATTGACTGGGATGAGGATTTGCTCAATGATTTTTTTATTGCTGATCAACATTTGGCATGTTGCACTAAACGGAATATCTTCGGTCAGTTTTTGATCTTCTTTATCCATACTGTAATAAAGGGAAAGGGGGAGTTTTTTATGCTCCAAAAAATGTAAAAAACTTTCTCCGTTATTCCATTTGAACGTCTTTACTGAAGAACCGAATAAAAAGAGGGGCAACAATAATAACCATAAATATCGACCCATCTCTATCCTTAATCCACTCCCGTGTTTTACAACAACACGTATATCGATGAAAATAATAGCAAAAATTCTGTTTACAAAGACTCTCTTAGCTATAATCTAGGTTATTTATTACACCAAAGGTTACCACTATGCGCATTTTCTTCTTAGCTATTTTTTGTACTGGTATGCTTCAAGCCTCACCCATCTCTGCTTTGCTTCTTGATGTACAAGAACATACAGGAACAATACAAGCTTCTCAAGTAAAAATAGGGATGAGCGGCTTTGTCGTTCGACATTTTGATGAAACTCACAGCAGTATCATTGCCAATGCTCGCGTATCTGCAATCAATTCCGCTACCAATAATGCCCAAGTCGATCTTTCACCCTACGACGGTTTGCATCAAGACTCCTTACCCGGTGGAAACTGGCAAGCAAGAGTCCATGATGAAGTGGTTATCGCTTATGATTATGAGCGCGCATTATTCATAGCTCCCGATGATGAAACGTATGCTGCATTTACAAAAAGTATTCCCAATACAGAATGGATGCATCCCGACACTTATGCAACCTATCTTTCACACAAAGGGCATCCAACCCCTCTTGTTGAAGATTTTCACCAATTTTGTACCGCCAATTCTGTCGGATTACTCTATATCCAAAGTGCAGACACACTTTTTACCCTTGATTGCAAAAACTTTGCTCTGTTACAAACAGCTGGGATGAAACCATCCAAAAAAGAGTCTATGACTCCCTTTTATACACGTATCACAGATATACGGGCGAATTGGTTTGGAGCAGGCAGCTCACGACTTGCCACTTATGAGCCTTACTATCTTGAAGAAATTGCTTTAAATAATTCCAAAAACAAAGAACTATATGAACTTTACAAAGCAAAATTTAGTGAAAAAAGCGCACTATTGCGCAATTTTGACGTGAAGGAATAAGTATGCTCCCCTCTGGCGCACTGGACTTTTTTACCAATTTAATCGGAAAAGAAAATGTTTACAGCGATAAAGCCCATTTGATCGCCTATTCATACGATGCAACGCGTGAACGATTTGAACCTAATGCCGTATTGTTCCCACGCCATGAGCAAGATGTAAGCGATATTTTAAAATACTGTAATGAACATCGCATAGTGCTCGTACCTCGCGGTGCGGGAAGCGGATTTACCGGTGGAGCGTTACCTGCCAATGGCGGGGTTGTTCTGGGTTTTGAAAAGCACATGAACAAAATTTTAGAGATCGACATGCAAAACATGGTCGCCATCGTCCAGCCGGGCGTTATCAATATGGAACTCCAACGTGCGGTTGAAGAAGTCGGTCTTTTCTATCCGCCTGATCCTGCGAGCCAAGAGTACTCCACCATCGGCGGAAACGTCAATGAAAATGCAGGAGGAATGCGCGCAGCCAAATACGGCATCACCAAAGATTACGTCATGGCCATTCGTGCCGTTTTACCTAACGGCGATATTATCAAAGCGGGCAAACGTACTATTAAAGATGTCGCAGGTTATAACATTGCCGGTATTTTGATCGCATCCGAGGGAACACTGGCCGTTACCACCGAAGTCACCCTCAAACTTCTCGCAAAACCAAAAATGACCAAAACCGCTATGGGAATCTTTCCGACGGTCAATGAAGCAATGCAAGCCGTCTATAAAACGATGGCCAGCGGTGTTACTCCTGTTGCTATGGAGTTTTTGGACAATCTTTCCATACGAGCCGTTGAGCAAACCTATCACAAAGGACTCCCCATCGAAGCGGGTGCTATTTTGATTACGGATGTCGATGGAAACCTTGAAGAAGATCTTGACTTCCAATTGGAACAAATCAAAAAAGTATTCCGTCAAAATGGATGCAGTGATTTCAAAATCGCAAAAGACAAGCAAGAAGCAGCCGATTTGTGGTTTGCACGCCGTAATGTCAGCCAATGCATATCAGTGTACGGTTCTAAAAAGATCAACGAAGACATCACTGTTCCCCGTTCGGCATTACCTGAACTGCTTGAGAAGTTTGACCTCATTGCCAAAAAATACAACATCAATATCCCATGCTTCGGTCATACAGGCGATGGCAATGTTCACACCAATGTCATGGTAGACGGAAAAGATCCCGAACAAATAAAAATCGGTCATCATGCTATCGAAGAAGTTTTCCAAACCACCATTGATTTGGGCGGTACACTTAGCGGTGAGCACGGTATTGGTCTGTCCAAAGCTCCTTACATGTCGATGGCCTTTACCCCTGAAGAAATGGCACTCTTTCAATCCATTAAACGCGCATTTGACCCCAATAATATTCTAAACCCTTTCAAGATGGGGCTTCACTAAACTATGAAGATCAAAGCTGCGTTCAAACATCTCAAACTGTTTATCCTGATGATGTTTGATCGTGACATTACCGTTTACGCGTCTAGTTTAAGTTTTTACACCATCTTTACCGTCGTTCCCTTGCTCATTATCTCTTTAAGTCTCATTGCCAATGTCCCCGTATTTAGTGAACAATACGGTAAAATCCAAGTCTTTATTTTTGACAGTATCATGCCCGTTCAAACGGCTGCCATCGCAGGCTATCTCGAATCATTTTTCAAAAACTCGGTTCAGTTAGGGGTCATCGGCTTTACAACAATGGTGGTTTCCTCTTTGTTATTTTTTCAAAACTTTGAACACATTGTCGGAAAAATTTTCAAATCGCAACAACGCGGCGTCTGGGAGTCCATCACCACGTATTGGACCCTTATCACACTCACCCCAATCGTCTTGATCGCCTCCATGAGTCTTGAAGCGTATCTCCAATCCCATATGAGCGGGATTGCACTCAATGCCCTTTCTATTTTTCCTTTTTTACTGCTGTGGGGAATCTTTTTTCTTATCTATAAAATCGCTGTCAATGCCAACATCTCTCCCAAGGCTGCTGCCATCAGCTCTTTTATCGTTGCATTGGTATGGGGAATGGCTAAAAACAGTTTTGTCCAATACGTTTTTTACAACAAAACCTATACAACCATGTACGGTTCATTTTCGGCTCTTATCTTCTTCTTCTTATGGATCTATCTCTCGTGGATCATTGTCATCTATGGGATGAAGTTATGCTATTTGATAAACCGCGCCTATCAACGTAGCGCTGCCCAAAATACCCAAAGCCCAAAACGCGATCTTGAAACGCATCGCAATAATGGCCAGCACAATACTTAAAATCCCGATACCCATCGGTATGCTCACCGTATGCATATCCCCTGCATTGAAAAGCTGGATTAAATAGGGGTCAAATAAATCCCCCCAAGGGGTCAGATGCAATACCAAAACGGCCGGATAATAGAGATTAAAAAGCAGTGCCAGCGGAATCGATCCTATATGCCAAAATCCAAACGTTCCAAAAATAGCCAATGAAATCGGGAGCATCACCGCATAACACCAAAAATGCAATGCCAAAAATATCTGCCATACCTTCCAATGCTCATAATAACGGATAAAAATGAAGATACTCAATACCCCAAAAGATGAAAACCAAAAGCCCAGAGAAAAGAAGAGCTTCGGAAAAAAAGCGAGCAGTATTCCCAAAGCAATAAACAACGTCTGAAAAGAGATAATTTTTATCCCTCGATCATGTAAAAAATACCCTACGCACAACATTCCAAACGATCTCATCATAGGGGGAATAAACTCAAGCGCCCATAGATAGATAAACAAAAGCCCCAATACCACAAAAAAAAGATCACGATTACCATGACGATAAGGGAAATAGCGTTCCTGAAACCATCGATACATCGGACGAAGAAAGAAAAAAGCAATCACACTTAGTATTCCAAAATGATACCCACTGATAGAGAGAATATGACTCAATCCCATTGCCCCCACGAGCACTTGGAACTCTTGACTCATAGGTGTTGCCACAAACAATGCTCCGTAAAGCTCTTTCATCCTTTGCTCATCATGAGCTGACGCGATGATACGATACCAGCGCTCTTTGAGACTCAAATATGGATATACCTCTTGAATACTTCCACGTGTCCGAAACCCTTTGAGATAATCCAAAAAAGTGATTTTTGCCACTTGCAGTTCAACCAATACTTCACGCCCGCGTAGATCACGCAAATAGGGGCTCATGACACATCGGCAAAGCGATCCATTATCCAGACGCAGTTTCATAGAGGTCTTAGGTTCATCATTAATGAGCCGTACCTCTTGATCGATCACTTGGGCACGTATGAGCGGATCATCAAAACGTTTAAATTGCTTAAAATTGGAATATTCTAGCGAAAGTGAAAGAGAAGCGATTAAAAGGAGGAAAAGAACAAAAAGAGAGCCGCTTTTGCGATCGAAAAGCTCAATACTCTCTAATTTGGACACTATATAATCGGCATGGAGAAGTTCTCATCTGTGACACCCATAACTGCGGGTTTCATATCAATGCTTTCATACACGATCTGCGCCGCGCCAAACGTCGGCTTGTCCACAAAACGGGTGAATTTTTTCTGGAACATCAATTTCACATGCCCTGTGGGACCGTTACGCTGTTTCCCGATAATGATCTCCGCTTCTTCTTCCTCTTTTTCCACGTACTTGGAGATAAACTCTTTACCCGAGGCAATGGCATCTTTTTCCCGCTCTTTTTCCTCTTTGTACAAATAGACATCGTTACGATAGACAAAGAGGATGATATCGGCATCCTGCTCGATTGACCCCGACTCACGAATATCGCTGAGCATCGGGCGCTTATCGGAGCGTGACTCGAGGGAACGATTCAGCTGAGAGAGGGCGACGATAGGGATTTCCAACTCACGAGCCAGCATTTTCAGACCACGTGATATTTCACTCACCTCTAGGTGACGATCTTTCCCCCCGACTCCGCTCATAATTTGGAGATAGTCGATGACAGCCAGTTCAATCTCTGGATGGCGGCTTTTGAGTTTACGCAATTTTGAACGAAGCTGATTGATGTTCAAAGAGCCGTGATCGTCCACAAAAAGTTTGCTGTGTTTCATCTTGTCCACTGCATCGTTAAGCCGTTTATACTCTTCTGGATTCATATCCCCTAAACGTAACCGTTGAAGCTGAATAGAAGTCTGTACACTCAAAAGTCGTAACATCAACTGTTCTGCCGGCATCTCCAGCGAGAAAAAAGCAACCCCTTTTCCCTTATCGAGCAGGTTTTGAATCATATTCAGAGCAAATGATGTTTTCCCCATTGCAGGACGCGCGGCAACGATGACCAGATCCCCTTTTCCAAAACCAGTCGTCATCTTGTTAAGCTCGGCAAATCCGGTATCAACCCCGACCAAAACCGCATCCCCGCGACTACGCATCTCTTGGATATAGGCGAGTGTCTCTTCGGTGATTTGAGGGGCATCTTTAAAATCGGTGGCCGTTGAATTTTGAGTGATCTCATACAACTTTTTTTCAACCATATCCACAACATCAGCACCGCAAAGATCTTCGCTCATCGTTACACGCTTGATCTCAGTGGTAAGCGTCAACAAATGACGCTTCATTGCCTTGTCTTTTATCTCTTGGACATACGCCGTCGTATTGGAAATTGGATTGGCGGTGAGGATATCGACCATAACCCGTTCATCAAACTTTTGTCGACCAATAAGCTCTTTTTTTACAAACTCTTCATCGATAGGCAAATCACGGCGAGCAAGGGTAAGCATCGAACGGTATATCTCTTGATGTGCCGCGAGATAAAAATCCTCAGGAACCAAGACCGCTTCAAAATCATCAAATTGTGCAGGGTCAAAGATAATAGAACTTAAAACAGAACGTTCAAAGGCCAGGTTATAAAGCGATTCTTCCACTTTTACTCCTCTTCCTTGGCCATTTTTTCGACCTCTGCTACAAAACGGTCGACGAGCTCATCTTCATTCAACCGTGCGACCACTTCCCCCTTGACCATGACCAAACCGGAGCCTTTGCCGTACGCGATAGCCACATCGGCATGCTTTGCTTCACCGATGGCATTGACCACACATCCCATGACCGAAATATCCAACGGTTTTTTGATGTGCTTAGTACGCTCTTCGATGACCGCAACCGCAGAGACCAAATCTGCTTCTATACGCCCGCAAGTAGGACAAGAGATGATATTCACCCCATCTTTTGCCGCCCCACTGTCTTTGAGTATCGCACGCCCCACTTTGATCTCTTCTTCAAGCTCACCCGTGATCGATACACGCATCGTATCACCGATTCCATCAAGCAATAGTGCCCCAAGACCGATAGCGCTTTTGATCGTTGCGTGAAAAATTGTCCCCGCTTCCGTCACACCCAGATGAAACGGATAGTCATTTTTCGGACGCAACAGTCGATACGCATCCACAGTGCGCTGTACATCACTGGCTTTGAGTGATACTTTAATATCGGTAAACCCTAAATCTTCGAGAAACTTGATGTTGTATTCAGCAGAAGCAACCATACCTTCGGCTGTTTGACCGTACCGTTGTTCAAACTCTTTTTCAAGACTTCCCGCATTTACCCCGATGCGAATAGGAATATTCCTCTCCTGACACGCTTTTACAATCTCTTTGATACGCGATTTTTCTCCGATATTTCCGGGATTAAAACGGATACAATCGACTACTTCCGCAGCAATAAGCGCGAGTTTATAGTTGAAATGAATATCAGCGACCAAGGGAAGTGAAATCTGTTCTTTGATCGCTTTGAGTGCCAACGCGTCCGCCTCTTCAGGAACAGCAACACGGACGATATCGCACCCTGCGAAATGGAGACGATTGATCTGCTCGACGGTTGCGGCCACATCCGACGTACGAGAATAGGTCATCGATTGTACGGATATAGGAGCATCTCCACCGATGGCAACATTTCCGACGTATATTTTTTTGGTAGGGTAACGTGTAATCATAGGAGGATTGTAGCTTTTAACACGTTAATTTTACGTAAATTCTATAGGGTCCATATCGATCTCACATAGAGGAGATTTAACAGACTTGATCGCACGTATGAGCTGGGTACTTTTGCCACTGCGCAGTAAAATCTGAAAACGGTATTTTCCCCCGATCTTCTCAATCGGAGACGCTCCATATCCGACCACTTCAATCGTAGGAATAGTACTCAATTGTTCACTTGCCTCTTCCATCACCTCTTTGGCTTTAAGACCATTAGCATGTGAATACAAAAGCCTAGCCAATTTTTTACTTGGCGGATATTTACCCTCTCTCAAACGCAGTTCACTTTGTAAGAAGAGTTCATAATCGTCCAAATACTCTCTAAAAAACGACTCATTAAAACTCTGTACAATGACAGTAGAATCGTCTTTACGTCCACTGCGTCCAGCGATTTGGATCAGCAGCGAAAGGGCTTTTTCCCTTGAACGGTAGTCCGCTTGCGCCAACAGATTATCGATTCCCATTACGACCGCAAGTGTGATATCGTGATAGTCATGCCCCTTAGAGAGCATCTGCGTCCCTACGAGCAAATCAATTTCACGATTGTTAAACGCTTTGAGCGTCTTGATTAGCTTGTTTTGCGTCGTTATCATATCACGATCAAACTGCGCCACCTTCATTTCATCACTCAGGGTTCGCATATGCTCCACTGCTTCCGCTGTCCCTAACCGTGAATTAGTGAGTTTTGAACTTTGACACTTAGGACAAAGGCGCGGTAATACTTCGGTATAGTTACAATAGTGACACTTCAACGCTTTTGCATTACGGTGCAAACTCATTCCCACACTGCAAAACGGGCACTCAATCGTATAACCGCACGACTCACACATCATGTACTTGAAATTCGCCCGCGTAGGGATAAAAACAATCCCTTGATGATTTTCGTGATAATTTTTAACAATCGCTTCATCAATAGACGGCGTTAATGCCTCAACAGAGGGTTCGAATACAAACGTCCGCTTAGAGGTATAATATCCGCCACGTAATCGAAAATAAGGATATTTGGCATAACTGGACAAACTGGGTGTCGCACTCCCAAGCACTACAGGGATAGTGAGTATCTTACCCGTATAGATAGCCATGTCTCGTGCATGGTAACGTGGACGCGAAGAGGATTTATAGCTCTCATCGTGCTCTTCGTCCACCACGATGATCCCCAGATCTTTGATCGGCAAAAACAGCGCCGATCGTGGACCGGCAATGATACGTGCACTACCATTATAAATTTTTTCTAACGCAATTTTTTTTTGCTTTGGAGTCATCTTCGAGTGCCACAACACGAAAATTTCTCCAAAATGGTGCTTGAAACGCTCCTCCATTTGAGGGGTCAGTGAGATCTCAGGCAGTAACAGCAGTGCCCGTTTCCCCTCGCTCAAAATCTCATCCATACGCTTCATATAGATTTCGCTTTTCCCCGCACCCGTATCACCGAACAACAGTGATACTGGATGAGCACGAATAAAACTGAGGGCTTCTTCTTGTGTTGACGAGAGGGTTACATCGATAGCCACCCGTTCGTGGTGAGCCTGTCGAACCATGAACCCTTCGACAGGCTCAGGGCGAACGGAATATGGAACAAATAGATTAATGGTTTCTCCCAATGAACATCCGTAATACTCAGCCATAAACTGTGCCATCTTGATCTGAGAAGCTGAAAAATAAAAAGGGAGAAGATCACCGATAGGCTGTGTTTTAAATGCAGGCTGTTGAGTATTCTCAATCACAACACCCTTCATCTCACGCTTGCTCAAGTTAAGCGCAACTTGCATACCCATCTCTAGGAGAAAATCACTGTGATACGTAAGCGGTTCGAGTGGAGAGCCCAAAAGGGCCATTTGATAAAAATACTTCAGATTTTACTCTGTTAGAAGTTTACAGTTTGCATTAGTATGAGTACAATCAAACGCACCTGTGGCTTGTGTATAGGTAAATGCAACTGGATCTCCCATTACTTGGAACGTATAGGCATTCGTTCCTGTCTTCATCCAATGCCCATTTTTATTAGCAGTAATGACTCCATATTGCAATAGACCATTATTAAACAGAGACACTCCTTCAGCACCGGCTGTGACATTGCCATCCAATTCTGAAATATAAGCACTATCCCCTTGCAGTAACCGACCCTGCCGCTCACTCACTATTGCTGAACGAATAGCCGCAACATCACTACGCCCTTTGGCAACCTCTGCGTCATCACGCGTTGCGGCAAGATGAGGAATCGCAACAGCAGCCAAAATACCCAAAATTACGATAACAAAAACAAGCTCGATCATGGTAAATGCAGTACGTCTCATATTTCAATCCTATTGCGCTGAATTCTATGATTGAAAAACAATCCCAAAAGTCAATTCAATATTTAAAATTGTGTCACCATATGGTGACACAAAATAACTTACTGTACGCCTGTTCCACCAAACGTATGCGCTTTTGTTATAGATGCGACTTTAGCAGCAACTGCCGTACAAACTGTACCAGTTGTACCTGTTGTAACTGTCAATCTGTCATACTGTCCACCAGCAACAGACTGAGATGGTGTAAATGTAACACATGTATTAGTACCATCTGTCAATAAAACTGCCGTCGTAAGTGCTGTAGTAGTAGCTGTAGGCGTACCTGCAGCAGTTTCAGTTGCAACACCCGTAACATTTGTCCATGTTTGATTGGCATCAAATCCAGCAGGTGCTGCTGTATATGCAGCGCCGTAATCACTTACTAGGGTTGCTGCATTTGTAGCCATTTTAGCAATAGTAGCATCATCACGTGTTGCTGCCAATTTAGGAATGGCAACTGCTGCCAAAATACCAAGAATAACGATAACGAAGATCAACTCGATCATAGTAAAACCAGAACGTTTCATGGCTTACTCCTTATAGATAAAAAAAGTAGTTACACTCGTAACTCTGAACACCATTATGTGCCTTTTACTCTTAAAAAATAATTAATGCTATAAGCTATTGGATAATAATTTATTATTTAATTTCAAAACAATTCATTCTCTTTAATTA
Source organism: Sulfuricurvum sp. (assembly GCA_024637295.1). Taxonomy (GTDB): domain Bacteria; phylum Campylobacterota; class Campylobacteria; order Campylobacterales; family Sulfurimonadaceae; genus Sulfuricurvum. The sequence goes on along the minus strand of JAGXFL010000002.1, from coordinate 98,212 downwards.
CGATTAAACATAAGGGGCGTATAATTCGCGCCATATTGTCACTACAACCTTTTACAGGTGCAGTGTATCGAGACATAAAGGGACAGCAATACCATGATATCCGCAGAGATTGAAACGCTAGGGATTAAAAACGCTCAGGAGATTTTCCATAATCTGAGCTTTGATGAGTTGATTGAACATGAGTTGCAAAATGGCGAATGTGCCCTTACAAGCAGTGGTGCTACGACAGTTGACACTGGTATCTTCACAGGTCGCAGTCCAAAAGACAAATATTTTGTCAACGAAGACCCTTCCAATAAGTTCATAGCATGGGGTGACGTTAATAAACCTATCGATAAAGCAATCTTCAATGAATTACTTGAAGTAGCCCGTGAACAGCTTTCCAATAAATCCCTTTATGTTACGGATGTTTACTGTGGTGCAAGTGATGAAAGCAAGCGCTCGGTCCGGTTTATCTCTGAAATCGCATGGCAGTCTCACTTTGTCAAAAACATGTTTATCCGTCCCACAACCTCTGAACTGACTTCTTTTAAACCTCAATTTACCGTCCTGAATGCTTGTAAAGCCACTAATGACCAATGGAAAAACCATGGATTAAACTCCGAAGTGTTTGTTCTCTTTAACGTAGAAGAAAATCTATGTATCATCGGCGGTACGTGGTACGGCGGCGAGATGAAAAAAGGTATTTTCTCCATGATGAACTACTGGCTTCCACTTGAAGGTAAACTGGCGATGCACTGTTCTGCCAATGTGGGGCCTAATGGTGACACTTGTTTGTTCTTCGGCCTAAGCGGTACAGGTAAGACAACTCTTTCTACAGATCCTGAACGTGCACTCATCGGTGATGATGAACATGGCTGGGATGACAATGGTGTCTTTAACTTTGAGGGTGGATGTTATGCAAAAGTGATCAATCTTGATGCGTCTAGTGAGCCTGAGATTCATGCCGCTATCCGAAAGAACGCACTACTGGAAAATGTTGTCTATGATGAAGATGGAATGGTCGACTATAATGATGGTTCCAAGACTGAAAATACCCGTGTTTCTTACCCAATTGAACACATTGAAAATCATCAATCGTCACTCCAAGCCGATCATCCGCAAAATATCATCTTCCTCTCTGCAGATGCATTTGGTGTTCTCCCTCCCGTCAGTAAACTTTCCAAAGAACAGGCGATGTACTATTTTCTTAGTGGTTATACAGCAAAAGTTGCCGGTACTGAGCGCGGTATCACGGAGCCTGTTGCAACATTTAGTTCATGTTTTGGAGAAGCGTTCTTACCGCTGCATCCTACTGTTTATGCAAAACTCTTAGGTGAAAAGATTGATAAACACAATGTTAATGTTTATTTGGTCAATACTGGATGGACAGGAGGCGGTTACGGTGTTGGTAAACGTATGAGTATTAAAGATACTCGTGCGTGTATCCATGCTATCCTCGATGGTTCTATTAACGAAAGCGAATTTGATACGACCAATACCTTCCGATTTAATATCCCGACAACACTCAAAGGTGTCAATCCCACGATCTTAAACCCTCGTAATGCATGGGAAGACAAAGATGCATACCTTGTTCAGCGTGATCATTTGGCTGGATTGTTTATCAACAATTTCAAAAAATATACGGATGGACAGAACGGATTTGATTATTCTGCTGCGGGACCAAAAGTAATAGACTGAAAAAATATTTCGCTTTCATTGAGAAAGCGAAATTAATACTACCAAGGTACCTCGTCTGTATTAACGTAGTTTTTACCTGTCCCGTCAAGAACATCGGAACACTCTTGTTGAGCATCATCACCCTCAAAACTACCACAATCAATTTTATAGATGACTTTACCCGTTTTATGATCCAATATCATTCTCGCGTGTACTTTTCCACCCGTACTTAGCTCATAACTTTGCTTGTCTCCAGAAAGCTTCCACCCTTTTTTTTCTAAATCAGGTGTTTCACACAGTTCTATGATCTTATTTCCCTCTCGTTTTAGCTTACAACTTTTTGCAGCATTATGAGCACCAACAATGGTTTCTGCAATTATTGAATCTACCTTAGCAAGTTGATATTGCAAATAGGCAATATAGCCTAATCCTACTGCTGCTACTAATGCGATTGCCAAACTGGCACGTGTATAACCCTTACGTTGCATCCATCATCCCTTTTAGTATTAAATAAGGTTTATTATTGCAAAAAAAACTTTAAATTAAAGGCAGGTGTAGTAAGGCAGTAATATTTATGTAGAGTTTCCCGCCGAGACGGGAACGTTTGTTTAGAGAGAGATTAGCAAGAATAGGTAGAAATAAATTCAAATGCAGTAGGGCGAGCTTCATCCGGCCATACTTGTGTTTCAAACTTATAGTTTTGGTATGTATCGATAAACAAGTCACTCATAACAGGTTTCAAGAAGTCGTTATCACGAATCAATGCTTCCAATGCACCGCGTAATGTATGTGGCATTTGCGGGATACCTTTTTCACGGATTTCATTCAAAGAAAGTTCAAACAAATCTTCATCCATTGGTCCAACCGGAACCATTTTGTTTTTGATACCATCAAGACCTGCAAGCAACATCGCTGTAAATGCAAGGTATGGGCATGATGTAGAGTCTGGGAAACGCATTTCAATACGTGTCGCTTTTTCACCTGCACCATAAGGAACACGACAAGAAGCTGAACGATTTTGGCTTGAATATGTCAAAATTGACGGTGCTTCAAATCCAGGGATAAGACGTTTAAATGAGTTAGTTGATGGGTTTGTAAACGCAGCAACTGCACGAGCGTGAGCAAAAACACCACCAACATAATGAAGCGCTGTTTCAGATAAGTTGCTGTAGCCGCCCTCTTTGTAGAATGTATTTTTGCCGTCTTTCCAAATTGATTGGTGAACGTGCATACCATTTCCGTTATCACCGTAAAGTGGTTTAGGCATGAAAGTAACCGTTTTACCGTTTAGATGTGCCACCATTTTGATAACGTATTTGAGTTTTTGAACATTATCTGCTGCATTTACAAGAGTATCAAATACGATACCGATCTCACCTTGACCTTGTGCTACTTCGTGGTGACCCAAGATGACCTCAAGACCCACTTGCTCCAATACCAACATCATCTCTGCACGAAGATCAACCATAGTATCGATCGGTGCTACTGGGAAATAACCACCTTTTGTACGTGGGCGATGACCTGTGTTGTAACCATCAGGAAATGACTTAGAATCGTTCCATGAACCCTCTTCTGTATCTACTTCATAGTATGAACAGTTTACTTCATCACGAATTTTGACGTCATCAAAAACAAAGAACTCATTTTCAGGACCGAAATACGCAACATCACCAAATCCAGCTTGTGCAAGATGCTCTAATGCTTTTTTAGCGATTGAACGTGGGCATTTTTCGTACATTTGACCCTTATAGATATCAAAAACGTCACAGAAAACGATAATGGTAGGATCAGCTGTAAATGGATCCATAAATGCTGATTGCACATCCGGCTTTAAAAGCATGTCAGATTTATTAATCGGCTGCCACGCATCGATAGAAGAACCGTCAAACGGTAAACCACCTTCAAACTGACCTGCATTTACTGCACTATAACGGTAGGTAACATGGTGCCATGTCCCTTTCATATCTGTGAAGCGAAAATCTACGAACTGAACATCGTTCTCTTTACAAAAACTAAAAAACTCGTCGACGCTGTTTACGAATTTACCCATACGGATCTCCTGAAATATAATAATAGTTCAAAAAGTATAGCGAATTAAAAGTTAAACACCATCTAGTATGGTGCTTAAAATTTAATCATAGTCCGCTCTTTGTTTCGGTATAACGCACATTGAGTATATCCGACCCTCCTGGCCAACGCTTCTGCCTCATCACTAAACATTCCAATCTGATCACTGCGATGAGCATCAGAACCAAAAGTAATGGGGATATCCAATGCCGCAATCTCTTCCAAAAGACCCAAGGAAGGATACGCCTCACGTACCGGTTTACGCCATCCAGAGACATTGATCTCTATTGCCATATCTGCTTTTTTTATTGCCCTTAACGCATTTCTAGCTAACATACGTATATCTGTCTTGGGAAAGAAATTAAATACTTTTAACAGATCCAAATGACCTACGATATTAAAGTGCCCACTCTGGGCCATCTCTTCGATAAGTGCAAAATAACGGGTATATATCTCATCCATATCAACACCGTCATAGCGGCCGATAAACTCCGGGTTGTCAAATCCCCATTCATCAATAAAATGAACCGATCCGATAGTATAATCACAGGGGCGTTTTAAAACCCGCTCGTCCATATGACCGGGTAAATAATCAACTTCGTATCCCAACAAAACCGTTATATTGTCACCATAACGCTCTTTTGCTTCGTTCACCCACTGCTCGTATAAGTCCATTTGTCCAAAACTCATGCGATACTGGGGATCATAATCCATAGGAGCATGGTCGGAAATGCCGAAATACTCTGTACCGCATGCAATGGCAGCTTCTACATACTCATTTACGCTGCCTGTTGCATGATTACACAGCACTGTGTGATTGTGAAGATCAACTTTCATCGTATTCCTATTGAAAATAATCATTTTAATGATATTATAGTGCAATATTTTGCAACCTGAGGTAGTTATATTATGACCCAAGAAGAACTTGATGCACTGATGAATGAAGATATTGATATGGAGATGGATGATATAACGGATGAACCGGTAGTTCCAGAGGCTGAAGAAGAAATTGAAACAACATTTAACAGTTTAGACGACCCCCATAATTACAGAGCTTCCGCTGTCCATAGCTGGCCTCCCCCCCCTCCGACAGATGATAACAAGATGGTCCACCAACTCGATGACGTTACCAAAGAGAGCGAAGAAAAAGCAACAGAGATCTTTGACCTTATCGAAGGTATTAGTGATGATTTAAATAATTCTGAGGATACCGTTGACGAAATTGATACCGTTTTAAAAGCCAACATTGCCCTTTTTGAAACCTTATCCGCTAAATTTCCCCATGTAGAAGCCTTTCAAACGCAATTGGCACAGAATAAAGAAGCACAAGAAAAAAACAGTTCTCTCAAAGAGATGATGGAGACTAATATTGATACTGTCATGAACATCATGGACATTATGCAGTATCAAGACATTCATCGTCAAAAAATCGAACGGGTCATCAATGTCATGCGTGCATTATCAACCTATATGAATCATCTTTTCTCCAGTAAAGTCGACGATTCTAAGCGGGTTACTTCTGCCGTTCATCTACCGGGCGATGCTACTGCTGATATTGTTAGCAGCGAAGACATCGAAGCGCTACTCGCATCCTTTGGGCAAAAATAAGTCTATTATTTCCGAAATACTCGGGAATGATGATTAACTCATACAATTCATTTTCCTAACACCTTTTTCACGGTAAAATTCCCCTAAAATTATAAACGAATCGAGAATAGGCTTTGAAAAAAGTGGAACTCCTCTCCCCTGCGGGAAATTTAGAAAAACTCAAGATCGCCATTGATTACGGCGCGGATGCCGTTTATGGCGGAGTCAGCCATTTCTCGCTTCGTATCCGTTCAGGAAAAGAGTTTGATCTTGAAAGTTTCAAAGAAGGGATTGACTACGCTCATGCACGAGGGCGCAAAGTCTACGTCACCATCAACGGTTTTCCGTTTAACTCTCAACTCAAGCTTCTCAAAGAACACATCGCTGCAATGGCTGCACTCGAACCGGATGCGTTTATCGTGGCAACACCTGGTGTTCTCAAACTCGCACACCAGATCGCACCTCACATACCGCTACACCTCTCAACTCAAGCCAATGTCATGAATGTCTTGGATGCGCAAGTTTATTACGATATGGGCGCACGCCGTATCATCGCAGCGCGTGAAATTTCTCTCAAAGATTTGACCGTCATTAAAGCAGAACTTCCTGATTTGGAGATTGAAGTCTTTGTACACGGTTCAATGTGTTTTGCCTACAGCGGACGATGTTTGATCTCGACATTGCAAAGCGGACGGGTTCCTAACCGTGGTAGCTGTGCCAATGACTGCCGATTCCCGTATGAGATTTTTGCCGCAAATCCTGAAACGGGAACCCTTTTCAAGCTCGTCGAAGAAGAGGGAATCGGTACCTATATCATGAATTCCAAAGACCTCAATCTGGCGAGTCACATGAAAGAGATCTTAGAGAGCGGGTGTATCGATTCGGTCAAAGTCGAGGGACGTACAAAGTCACCCTACTATGCCGCCATTACAGCTAAAACCTATCGCCGTGCTATCGATGATTTTTATGAGGGGAAATTTGACGGTGATGCCTATCAGCGTGAGCTCAATACTACCCAAAATCGCGGATTTACTGATGCGTACCTCATCAATCGCCCTTTTGAAAAGCACGATACCCAAAACCTCGATTTCACCATGATGATGGGGACACACCAAGTTGCGGCCATCGTCGATGAGAGTGGCGAGTTTTTTGAATGCAAATACAAAACCTTTCCTGGTGACACAATGGAACTTGTCGTTCCTGAAGGTTCAGTATTGAATGAAATCGACAACGATATCGGAAGCATTTTTTGCGAAAATGGGCAATGGAATATCCGTTTTAAACAGCTGATTGCTGAAAATGGCAAAGTTTGGGATCAAGTGCACAGCGGAAATCTCAACCGTTTTAAACTCCCTGCTCCGCTTCCTGCCTATACCTTTTTTCGTATCCCCGCAACTCTGGATATGGGAACAATAACCAAATCTTAAAACCAAAACTAAAGGAAAATAAATGAAATTTGTATCAATTATTATGGGGAGCAAAAGCGATTATGATGTTATGCAATCGTGTTCTCAAACCCTCGAAGAATTTGGTGTTCAATATGAACTCATCATATCATCGGCTCACCGAAGTCCTGAACGTACTAAAGATTACGTTATTGCAGCAGAAGCTAAAGGGGCACAGGTGTTTATCGCAGCCGCAGGAATGGCTGCCCATTTGGCAGGTGTGCTAGCCTCTAAAACGATCAAACCTATCATCGGTGTACCGATGAGTGCTTCTGCTCTTAGCGGTATCGATGCATTGCTTTCAACCGTACAAATGCCAGCGGGGATGCCGGTTGCAACGGTTGCTATTGGAAAAGCAGGTGCAATTAACTCAGCGTATTTAGCGATGCAGATCTTGGCATTAGAAAACGAAGAGTTACGCATGAAATTGCAAGAAGACCGTATCAGCAAAGCTAAAAAAGTAGAAATGGATTCTATGGAGATAGAGACTATTTTATAAGTAGGTACGCCTTTTGCTTTCATTATGCAAATGACATAAGGCAATAGAGATGCACGAACACTGGATGAGTATTTACGAGTATGCCGAAATGACCAATATGGACGTTGAAGCGGTAGAAGCTTTGATCGTTCGTGGCAAACTCGCGACAATTGTTGAAGAGGGTGTCGTTCTCATCGACCCTTCCCAGAGTATGGGCGATCTTGTTCCTGCAACACTTACCCAACTTAGTGCATCACATGCCGACATCACTATGGGTGCGAGTTTCGTCGAAAAAACCATCGGCACAATTATCAACCTCCATGAAAAAGTACTCATTGCCAAAGAAGAGACGATCGAATCGATCAAAAATGAAAACATGTTTTTAAAAGAAGCTCTCGCTTCCCTACAGGAACTCTACGACGAAGACCGCAAAACAATCGACACACTTACTACTCAGCTCAAACTCTCCCAACAAGAAGTTGAGTTCATGCGCCGTAAATACAAACTCATGTGGGGGAAAGTCATCGACGAACACGGTACTGCATGAATATACAAGAGGAATGCATCGCCTGTATCATAGAGCAAAGTAAACGTGTTGCTGACGCAATTGGTGCAAATAATGCATTAGCTAACGCTATGCTATCTCATGTTAAGACCTCATTGAACAATCCTGATTTTAGCCTCTCTCCTCCTGTAATAGCGGCTCCATTATATGAAGAGATGGCACGATTAAGTCAAAAAGTAGACCTTTACGATGAACAAAAGGCTCACGCTATAACTCAAGCAAATTTTTATATGCCGTTTTTACGAGAGACCATCGAGCAAAGTGACGATCCCTTTATGGCATTACTCAAAACGGCAGTTGTCGGCAATGTCATCGATTTGGCGGCGGAAATCACTTTTGACCTGCATGGAGCAATAACTTCTGTCTTTGATACCCCTTTTGCTCACAATGATTCTGCAAAACTACATGAACAGCTAACAAAAGCCAAGAGCTTAGTCTATATCGGTGATAATACCGGTGAACATCTATTTGATGCCCTAGCTATAGAACATCTCAAACGGTTATATCCCGAACTCGAAATCTTCTATATGGTACGCGGTAACTTCATCATCAACGATGTCACGATGAAAGAGGCACTAGAAGCCGGTATGGATGAGTTATGTACCCTCATCGACAGTGGTGTCAATACTCCTGGATTTGTCTATGAACGTGCGACACAAAAAGCTCAAAACTTATTTGATACCGCTGATCTTATCATCGCCAAAGGGATGGGAAATTACGAATGTATGACCCCCTTACGGCGTCAAAACATCTGTTTTTTACTCAAAATAAAATGCTCCGTCGTTTCCCGCTCTTTGGGCCACGAAATAGGTTCTATCATCTGTAAGATAGACTAAGTTATAATTCCATTACTATTTAGCGGAGACATTTAATGATTACATTTGGCGATATGCTTTTAAAACTTCAACAATTTTGGAATGATCAAGGGTGTGCGATTGTTCAGCCTTATGACATCCCTGCCGGTGCAGGTACCTTTCATCCTGCTACTTTTTTGCGTTCTCTTGATTCCAAACCTTGGTCGGTGGCCTATGTCGCTCCAAGCCGTCGTCCAACCGATGGTCGTTATGGCGAAAATCCTAACCGCTTGGGGAGCTACTATCAGTTTCAAGCCCTCATTAAACCAAGTCCTGAAAATATCCAAGAACTTTATCTCAAAAGCCTCGAGTATCTAGGACTTAATCTCAAAGAACACGATATCCGTTTTGTCGAAGACAACTGGGAATCTCCGACATTGGGTGCATGGGGTCTGGGTTGGGAAGTATGGCTCAACGGTATGGAAGTGACTCAATTTACCTATTTTCAACAAGTGGGCGGAATCGCCTGTGATCCTGTTGCCGTTGAGATCACCTACGGGACTGAACGTCTTGCGATGTATCTGCAAGGGGTTGATACGGTGTTTGACATCGTATGGAGTGAAAACCAATACGGCAAGACACTGTATCGTGACATCCACAAAGAGGGTGAAATCGAGTTTAGCAAATACAACTTTGAGATTGCCGATACTGCCATGCTGTTTGCCGAATTTGAAGCAAAATCAGCGGAGTGTAAAAAATGTCTTGATGCTGGGCTTCCACTGCCAGCTTACGATCTATGCATGATGGCATCGCATACATTTAATACCCTCGATGCGCGAAAAGCGATCTCTGTCACAGAACGCGCAAACTACATCCTCAAAATTCGCGAACTCTCAAAAGGGTGTGCAGAGCTGTATAAATCACAAGAAGAAGAACGAAACATTCGAGTTAAAGCGTAATTTGGCATTTTGACCTTCTAAATACATCCTCTTTTGTGATTGTGCTACAATCGCACCATGCAAACACTCATCGGGCAAATCGATAAAATCATCTACGAGAACAGCGGATTTTTTATCGCCGCACTCAAAAGCGGTGAAAAAATCAGTGCCCACTATTATGAGAGCGAGGTCGAAAACCTCCTCAATGCCGCTATTACCCTCAAAGGGGAGTGGGAAGTACACAAAAACTACGGTAAAACCTTCAAAGCTGAATCATTGTTGGTCAATCAAAACGAACTCTTCTTTTTTCTCAACCGTGTTGTCAAAGGATTTACCAAAAAACTCACCGCCGAACTGATCGAAAAATATGGACAAGAGGGACTCATCGAGATTTTGGAAAACGATATCCAACGTCTCATGGAAATAAAAGGGATGAACGAAAAGCGTCTCGAAAAACTCTCCAATGGGTGGAAACAGTTTCGCTCCATGCGATTATTGGGAGAATTTTTAGCCCCATACGGTGTCACCCCTACCTTACTTCGCCTCATCGCTACGGCGATGAAAGGGGTTCAAGAACCTATCGAGATCATCAAAAAAAATCCTTACGGTCTCATGTCCATCAACGGTATCGGATTTAAAAAAGCGGATGAGATCGCTCACAATATGGGAATCTCTCATCATGATGAGCGGCGTATACAAGCCGCTATGGAATATACCCTAAGCGAATATTGTGATGCGGAGGGAAATAGCTGTATCACCCAAGACATCCTCTATAACAAACTCGATCTACTTTTAGAACTTAATGATGAAGAGATCTACGGTCATGCCCTCGAAGACCGTATAAATGAAGACAAGATCATACTTCTTCCAAGTGGAAGACTCTCCCCATCACGGCTATACGAAGCGGAAAAAGTACTGTTCGAACAGTTTATCCGACGTGGGAAGAGCAAAGGTGAGACGATCTGTAAAGATTTGGAAAGCTTTTTACACGAACATTCTCTCACTTTGGGTGATCAACAGCATACGGCACTCGAACAAATCAATGCAGGTGTCGGGCTGTTGTTTCTCATCGGATATGCAGGAACCGGAAAAAGCACCACTGCCAAAGCGTTACTGGATCTTTTGGCACTTCGCATGGACCGTTCACTCATCATGACCTGTGCCCTTAGCGGTATTGCCTCCCAGCGTATCCGTGAGCGCAGCGGCTATGACAGCGGAACTATTCAAAGCCTACTGGTTAAATTTGAATCCCAAGACACCATGCCCTACAAAGTGGTGCTAATCGATGAAGCCTCTATGATCAATTCCACCCTCTTCGCTCGATTAATGGTAAAAATTGCTTCTGATGCCGTCGTCATCATCGTAGGTGATGATGCACAACTTCCTCCAATCGGAGCAGGCAACCCTCTCACGGATGCCATCGCCCTCAAGCTGGCTCCTACAGTGATGCTTACCCAAATCTACCGTCAGCGTGCCGAACAAGCTATCGCACTTATCGCCAATGATGTCCGGCAGGGAATCATCCCACCTTACCAAGAACCTTATGAAGATTTTACGTTTATCGGTGTCGATATTCCAAACCGTCACGCCCTCAAACGCTCCCTTGGTGCTCAAGAGTTTGATGATGTGGTCAAGACCAATGCCCATAATATCTTAGCCTCCATCGCACAAGTGACACTCGAACATCTCCCTGCTTCCAGAAACAAACTTGCCGATAAAAAAATACGGGAATACCTGAGTGCATTTCAAGTTATCTCTCCGATGCGTGGACATGCTCTAGGAGTCGATAATCTCAATGTACTCTTGCAAGAGTATTTTAATCCAACTCCAAAAAAGAGAGTAAAAACCCATAAAGGGGAATATCGGCTACTGGATAAAGTCGTCCATACCAAAAATGAAAACATGCTCTCCTACACTACTGAACAGTTCAAAGAAGGGGGTGATCCCAGTGAACGCCGAATCTTTAACGGGATGTGCGGACTTATTTTCAAACTTGACGACGAAGAGGAACTGTGCCATGTCTTCTATCCCAATGAAGAGATCGTCGTACAATACAAATACGATGAGATGAGCCATCTACTGAGTCTATCGTATGCCCTAAGTGTCCATAAAGTCCAGGGGATGGAATACGACACCGTTGTTATGGTGATGAGTTTTTCACACCTCATCATGCTCAATACTAAGCTGTTGTACACCGCTATCACTCGTGCTAAAGGACATTGTTATATTGTCGGTGAATCCGGTGCATTTGAAGCCTCATGCAGACGGCTAGAGCATACTAACCGTCATACCGTGATGCAAGAGTTATAATCGTAACATTTGGTATGCTATAATTTTCGTACTATGATTTATTCCAAAGGAACCACAATGAAAGCATTCGTTTTATCTGCACTTGTAGCCGCTTCTCTCATGGCAGGCTCTCTGGCTAGTGACGCTCATAAAGCAGGCTTAAAGCCTATCCCTGATACCAAAAAAGCGTTGCTTAAACTCACCTCTAATCCTGCTAATCCTACGACTTGCGCCAAAGTCGAATTGGGTAAAATACTTTATATGGACCCACGTCTTTCAAAAAGCGGTCTTATCAGCTGTAACAGCTGTCATAACGTCGGATTGGGCGGAAGTGACGGGATGAGTTCAGCCGTAGGACATAAATGGACTTCCAATCCTCACGGCCTTAGTTCACCAACCGTTTACAATGCAGTCTTTTACAGCCAGCAATTTTGGGATGGACGCTCTCCTCATCTAGAAGATCAAGCCCAAGGACCAATCCAAGCAGGACCTGAGATGGCAGCACCCAAAGAGCACGTCACCGATGTCATCAATTCGATCCCTCAATACGTAGCGATGTTCAAGCAGGCATACGGAAAAACGGTTAACATCACATTTGAAAAAATCGCCGATACCATTGCTGTGTTTGAACGCACACTGGTGACTCCATCACGCTATGACGATTTCCTCAACGGGGATAAAACAGCACTGACCAAAGCCGAACAAAAAGGGCTTAAGACTTTTATCGACAAAGGATGTACAACGTGTCATAACGGTATCGCATTGGGTGGGACCATGCAAGCATTTGGAGTAACTGCACCCTACAAACATATGGATGTCGGTGATTTCAAAGGGGATAAAAACGGATTAGTGCGTGTTCCGACATTGCGTAACATCACCCAAACCGCTCCTTACTTCCACAATGGACAGATTGCTACTTTGAGCGAAGCGATCCAAGAGATGGGACGTATTCAACTTGGCATTACCCTAAGCGATGCTGAAACAGCTTCGATTGAAACTTTCCTAAAAGCACTTGATGGACGTAAACCGGAGATCATTTATCCAATGTTCCCTGCATCCAACCCAACAACCCCAAAGATCAACGTCAATTAATCGTTCCCCGCACTCGTTGCGGGAAACTTCTTCACTGACACTCGATTCCTGTAAATTCTTTTCGGTATTGTTCACATGCACTTTGAGGTATTTGCAGTAGTTTCGGCTTTTTATGCGGATCAAACCAACCAAGAAGGTCTAATAACGGCTGTTCATCCATTGCTGTACATCCCGAAGTTGGGCGTTTATTGGGATGATTAAGATGAAAAAAGATACATGAACCGCGTCCACTGACTCGTTGAGTATTATAATTGATCACGGCACCATTACGATATACAGCATCTGCACGGCGCATTGATTCATAACTTTTAGGAACATTGTTGACATCCAAATTCCCTATTGTGTTATAGCGTGAATCATTTATGTCATCAATACATATCAGCTTATCGTCTGCATATAAATAAGAAAGTGCCGAATTAGGCTTTGGATCTTCACCAAATGAATCGGTAATATCAAATACTCCGGCAGGGCTTCGTCCGTCTCCCTCATATTTTAGAGGTTGGCGACCCTGATCCCATCCCAAGCCGCTTCGTCCTAAAACAACTGCGACAGGGGCAGAAACAGCGTTATACCTATCAGCCTCTTTTTCATACCGCGTCATCACAGCCGATGTCACATTCATATCCGATGCGATCACCACTACAAGTTGCTGCGCTCCAAACAGCATGGGAGAAAGAACCATAAAAAAAGTTGATAACCTAAACTGTGACATAAAAAGATGGCCTTAGTTACTTTTAAAGTTAGGTAGTATAGCATAATGAAATATTCACTAGAGGGACAAAGTATGAAGATCACTGTTCGAAAAGCATCTGAAGCCGATACTGTGATTATCTGCAAAGCTTTGCTCGAAAGTTCCCGTGCCGGAAAACGGCTCGGTCTTTTTGACTTTGTCTTTCAAGCTTCTAGTGATGAGCAGCTCTTAGATTATCTCAAACGCCTAACGACTACGACAACCAAATGTTATTGCCATTATTCAAACTTCTTTATTGCCGTTTCAGGTAGCAATAGCGTCGGTGCTATATGTGCCTACGAACCTCGTATCGCCACACATGATGCATTTGCCAAAGCACTCGAAGAGATTGGAATCGATGAAAGCTATCATGAACGAATCGCTGGCTACTTACTGTGTGAGCCTGAGGTCGACAATCAAACGTGGGTACTGGATTTCCTCACGCTCCAAGAAGAATTTAAAAGTATCGAAAACTATAAAGAACTCGTTACTAAAAGCATGCTTCCTGCACGCCTGAAGGGATACCGAAAAGTACAAACAATGGTCGAGATCGGTTCCGTAGAGACCGAGCTGATCTATAAGAAATTGGGCTTTACTCTCATTGATGAAAAACGAAGTGATTATTACGAAGAGCAATTTAGCCGAGCCGGTCTTATGCGTCTTCAAATTATCCTTTAAAAGACTACAAAAGGATTTTAGATCGAATTTGGATTGCTCGGACTTGTTCCCCCTTTTATTGCAATAGTACTTGCCCTTTTTAGCCGTTCTGTTTTTATTGCCCTTCTTACGGCTATACTTGTCGGTGAGTTTATCATAGCTCAATACCATGTAGTGGATACTCTACTCCTTATGAGTGAACGATTGTGGAGTTTACTTAATGAGCTATGGGTTCTTAAAACACTAAGCTTTGCAATGATGGTAGGAAGCGTTATGGCACTCATCGAGCGTAGTGGAGGAGTTGATGGACTTGTTCATGAACTTAGTACCAAACGCTCTCTTGTGACCTCAAAACGTGCTGCTCTCATACCAAGTTTCATTGCAGGACTTGTTATTTTTATCGAATCTTCTATTACCTCTCTCGTCGCCGGTGCTATAGGACGGCCATTTTGCGATCGCTATGGCGTCAGTCGTGCGAAACTGGCTTTTGTGTGTGACTCTACCTCAGCGCCTGTGTGTTCAATCATCGCCATCAACGGTTGGGGAGCATTGCTCTTAGGTCTTATCGGAGGACAAATCTCCGCGGGACTTATCGCAGGTGAAGAGGCCCAATGGCTCATCAGCGCAATCGGCTATAACTTTTACGCCTACATCGCACTCATCATTACCTTTGCAACCATTTGGTACAACATCGAAATTGGGTCTATGAAACACGCCACCATCATTGAACCTTCCATTGAATGTGAAGATGAAAAAGGTTCTTTGGGACTTTTTTTGTGGCCGATGGTATGGATGATTCTTGGAGTCCTGATATTTATGCTCATAACAGGCGATGGGAATCTTCTCAAAGGTTCAGGATCAAGCTCCATCTTTTATACCCTAATCATGACACTGCTTTTGATGTATGGATATTATCGTTTCAAAGGGGCAATGAACACCAAGATATTTATCGATTCGACACTTGCAGGTGCAAAGTCCATGGCACCCATTGCCTCTATCTTACTACTCGCCTTTGCCATTGGAGGGGTGAGCTCCGATATGCACGTAGGTCAATATCTTGCCTCTTTTATCGGCGATTACCTCCCAAGCCCTTATCTCGCAGCCGCTATTTTTATCCTAGCAGCCATTATCGCCTTTGCAACGGGTACGAGCTGGGGAACGTTTAGCATCATGCTTCCTATCGCTGTTCCTCTGGCAGTAGGACTGGATGCACCCGTAGCACTCGCCATGGGTGCCGTCATCTCGGGCGGGGTATTTGGTGATCACTGTTCACCAATTTCTGATACCACTATCATCTCATCGATGGCAAGCGGGTGCAGTGTCCAAGAACATGTCAAAACACAACTTCCTTATGCACTGATATCAGCTCTTATTTCTTTCCTTATGTTTATCGTGGTTGGATTTCTCATTGCGTAAAACCTCTTTGATCTGTCTTGTTGTTCTAAGTGCATATGCCATAGAACCTTTCCAAGAACAGACCCCTTTATCCATGGCTACTCCCAATATTTCTAAAGAAAAACAGGTCAAATGGATTCCCCTGGAAAGCTGTGCAAAAAGTACCGTTGCCCCTACTAAAACCATCGATGAATCGATCAAAAACCAAATCCAAAAAAAAATGCAAACACTCCTAAAGCCATTAAAAGATGACGAGGATGAGCATTGAAAGCCAAACTTTTTCTTTTAGAAGATGACCCGAACCTCAGTGAAAGTGTCACGGAATATCTGGAAGCACAAGGGTATACCGTTGTGTGTGCTTACGATGCCGCCAGTGCTGAAGATATTCTCTATGAAACCCGATTTGACCTTCTCCTTTTGGACGTCAATGTCCCCGCAGGAAATGGATTTTCACTCCTCAAACATTCACGCCAAAATGGGAACACCACCCCTGCTATTTTCATCACCTCACGCAATGCTATGAACGATCTCGAAGAGGGGTTTGCCAGTGGTGGCGATGATTATTTGCGTAAACCCTACGAACTTAAAGAGCTATTACTGCGGATACAAACGATCCTAAAACGTAACTTCTTTCACTCACCCAGCGCTCTTCTTGATCTTGGAAATGATATCTCTTATGACATTGAAAACCAATCTTTACTTTCAAAAGGGATCGAACAATCCCTTCAGCCCAAAGAACATAAACTCCTAAAGCTTTTTATCCAACACCAAGGGGAGCTTCTTTCCCATGAGACCATCATGGAGTATCTATGGGAATACGATGAGACGTCCAATGATGGGAGCTTACGTACTTACATCAAAACACTACGAAAACTGCTGGGAAAGGATCGCATTGTCAGCCACAAACGCATCGGGTATCAGTTCCGCTAAATACCGGACTCTCAAACGATTTTTAGCACTGTACGGAGTACTTGTCATCGTGATCCTTTCCCTTTTAGGGACACTGTATTACCAATACGCTAAAACGCAGATGCTCTCATCCCATCGGCTTGCAATGCAATTGGAATCTGAAAGCTATGTCCCCATCCTAAAGCAGTGGCTTACAAAAGATCGCAATCTCTCTACATTTCCAAAAGACCTTGCCTATGAGACAGCTTTGTACGGTTACGATCAAAAAATTCTTGTCGGAAACTTGAAAAACAACTCACTGGATTTTAAAGAGAGTATCACCCTAAAGGACAAATATATCCACCTCATTGTCCCTTTGGCTCCATACGGTTTGGGCGAGTTTTATCTCATCTTTGAGACTCCCGATGATGAACTGTGGCGTATACAAGCAGTGCAAACAGCACTGATCGTCGGATCCCTATTATTTGCCTTTTTGCTGCTGATCGGATTTATCCTTGCTCGGCTTTTACTAAGTCCGATGAACAAAGCCATTGCCCTTCTGGATGATTTTATCAAAGACACTACCCATGAACTCAATACGCCAATCAGTGCGATTTTAACCAACCTTGAAGCACTCAAAGACGAACCCATTCCTTCAACTATGCAAAAAAAACTTAACCGTATAGAAATCGCATCGCGTACTATCTCCACCTTGTATAATGATCTCACCTATCTCATCCTCAACCACGATCTAGCCGTCATCAACGAGCCATTGGATGTGAGTGCATTATTACACGAACGTCTGGAGTATTTTCGCCATCATATTGAACAAAAGAAAATTCATTGTGAACTTTCTATTACTCCCCTGACTCTCCACACGATTGATCGCACCAAAATGACCCGTATTATCGATAATCTCCTCTCCAACGCGATCAAATATAATAAAATAGGGGGAACGCTAACGATTGGCTTAGACAAAGAGTTCCTATGCGTTCAAGACAATGGGATCGGCATCCCCTCTTCCATGATAGACCAAGTGTTTGAACGCTACACAAGAGCAGATAAAAGTGTCGGAGGGTTTGGGATAGGGCTGCATATTGTCGCCATGATCGCCAAAGAGTATGATCTGGATATCAGTATCAAGTCAGAAGAAAAAATAGGGACGAAGATTTGTGTAGGATGGAAGGCTTGATCCCGAATAAACGGGAAAAGCCTCAGGGGTGTTATTTCAATGTCGCAATATAATCTGCCAAAGCTTTCATATCAGCATCGCTCATAGTTGCCATTTGCCCTTTCATCAAGGCACCCATACCTTTGGTATTACGAGTCCCCGCTTTATACCCCTTGAGTGCTTCGAGTGTTTTATCGGATTTCCATCCGGCAATCACTTCTGATTTTGCAAGAGCTTGTTTTTCAGCTTTAAGCCCATGACATGCTGCACATTTTTGATACAAAGCACTGCCGTTTGCAGCGCTCAACATAACGGTAAGACCTAAAATTGCAAGTAGTGTTTTCATGATGAATCCTTTTTGTCTTTTTATGATTGCATTAACCGCATGATGGGACATTGCCCGAATCATTACCGTACTCTATGACGAAATCGCCAATATCTTTAAGTTTTTTTGCATTTGACGGGTTATTGAGTATCTTTTCTGCTTTTGGAAAACGCTCGCTGTATTCTTTGATAAACCCTTTTGCACCATCAGCAAAAAGTGCTTCCCATTCAGCTACAGAATGCTCTGCCGCAAATTTGGTCCCATTCATCGCAAAAGAAGCTTTTAACGTTTTTAAATAAGCTTTTTGACCTGCCTTTACATCTGCTTGAGCAACAGAAACCATCAAGGCAACTGAGGCTAAAATCATTAGTAACTTTTTCATTGGAAACTCCTTCATTGTAAAAACCTCATCATTGAGATTCTCGTTTGTTATGAAAGCAGTATAAAAAAAGATTGTGAAGAGATTGTGAAGGGGATTAAATTTCTTGAAGCTGTTCGATTAGAGCCATCATTTCTTTTTCTTGGGTATACAAGGCGAAGTTACTACGCACATACGCTTGCAACAGTGCACGAAGATCATTGTTGCCATCCACTTGAAAATCATTTTTCATGTGCCCTGTCAAAAAGTGGGCAAATTCTTCTTCAACATCAATATCATACCGCTTTGCATTGAGCGTTAAAGAGACTTTGACCTTCACTATTTATCCCAATAAACTTTCGATCTTTGAAACGATCGCTTCAATTTCATTGTCTTTTTCCGCAAGTTCTGCCGTCAAACGCTCTATCTCATCGTCTTTACTCTTGGCATGCGCGCGAATAGAGACCATCTCGTCTTGCAGCGATTTAAGCTCTTGCGCCGTCGTAGCGTGTTTGGTGATAAGTTCTGTAGTAAGCTTAGTGAGACGTTCGAGTGGGGTAGGATTAAAAAGCATGATTTACCTTACGATAGAGTGTTTTGTTTAGAATTCTAACACACTTTATCCTTGGGTTGCTCAATTGTCAATTTTTTAATCTTGAGAATACCCCCCCTTCCTGCGATAACATAAAACCTTTTATTGCTTTATCATCCTAGAAAACTACTTTTCCGATATAATCTAAGCAATGAAGCGCAACACCATTTGCCTTCCCTCTATACATGGATGCATTTATTGTGAATTATGAATTCGTCGCGATGTTTTTCGGAATCATCGGTGCCTTTGCAACCTCCAGAGCTGCAATAGAAAAAGAGGCTAATAAAGCGAGAACTTATTGGAGCATAGGGGGAATCTCCTTTATCGTATCCAATATCTTATTATTTGTCGTTGCCGCTCACCTGGGATTGAGTGCTATGGCTATACAACTCGTTTTGTTAAGTGCTGCAAGTTCTTTACAGCTCTATACCCGTTCATCATGGATACTCAGTATCATCTCTGTGATTGCCGTACTAATCTCTACTGGATTTTTCTTTTCAGTATTCTTCGAAGCCTTTCATATCGGATTTGATTTTTACCCTTCTATCTTGGCCATCATCGCATCATTTTTATGGGCGGTAAGAGATAAGCGAGCTATTTTCATAGGTTTTATTCTCTTTATTGCAGCAGATTTGTTGTACCTCATAGTTGCCATTACCAATCATTTACCATGGTTTTTTCTCCAAACATGTGCCTATTTACTATTTGCGTTGGTCGCTTTAAAAAGTATGGAATCAATAAAAACCGCACCTAAAAGCTCACCTTAAACAAAGCGCCTATAGGTAATCATCCTCGTTAGAAAAGAACTATTCCGCTATAATTGGATATATTTATCGAAGGAAAATAATGAAATATCTTTTTGGCACTATTACCAAATACAGCATTAAGACGATTGTTTTTATTTGGGATTTTATTTTCTTTTTCTTTGGTATGCCCTATGAAAAACAAGCCAGTAAATTAAAATTAAACGAGCTAGACCCTGTAATAAGAGGTCGTGAAAATGAAAAAGCAACTCATCAGATCTATAGAGCCAACAAAGTTAGCAAAAAAGTAAATCTGTGATGAAATACGTAGCGTTTCAAATAATATTCGAATAAAGGGATAAAATGAAAATTTTAATGACATTGCTAACTCTGTTTAGCTTCATTTATGCTGCTCAGATCGATGAGTTTGCTGCTGATGTCCATTATCTACGAAACTACGATACGGCTGTCAAAACTGCCAAAAAGCAAAATAAGATTGTCATGTTGGTAGTGGTAGCCGATTATTGTCCTTGGTGTAAAAAGTTTGAACGAAAGACACTTAAAGATTCTGCTGTTATGACAAAAACCAATGAAAGCTTTGTGGGTATTGTCATTGATAAATACAAAGATAAAGGAAAATATCCCCAAGAATTCTCTGCCCCTTTGATTCCTGCGGTGTTTTTCATTGATCCTAAAAACCAGAAATCTCTTTTTGAGACGGTTGCCTATATGAAATCGGATGAATTTATGGAAAATATGGATTATGCTCTGAATCAAAATAAATCGGAGAAAAAGTAATGAAAAAATTGTTTTTAGCGCTTTTACTCTCAAGTTCACTGTATAGTGCCTCACTGTATACTCTGGATAATGTCCATTCGTTAAATCTCTACTTCTCAAATCAAACAAAGTTTTTAACCAAGGATCAAGCAAGTATATTAAAAGAGATGGTTGCTGAAAAACTAAAAAAAGCAGGTTTTGTCTTGGGAGAAACCGATGCCTCTATCCTTGTCGTAAAGATCGATGCCATAGAGCTAAAAGGGACTCAAGCCGTTCATATAGAAGTAGGTCTTGGAGAAGAAGTGATCACAAAACGCAAAGACAAAATAGAGACCTTTGCCTATACCTATTTAGACAGTAAATTACTGAAAATGGACGACCCGTACAAAGAGACACTTGGATCACTTACCCTCTTAATAGATGCATTTATTAAGGCACACAAAGATGATAATGAGTAGCCTACTATCTTCTATTTTGTAAGAACAGCTCAAACTCTCCAGTAGGAAGCGGTTTGCTAAAGTAATATCCTTGTACTTCATTACATCCGTGCAAGCGAAGGAATGCTAGCTGTTCAACTGTCTCCACACCCTCTGCTATCGTTATCAATCCTAGATTATGCGCCATATCGATGATGGCACTTACGATAGCGCGGTCATCGGGATCCTCGGAGATATCACAAATAAACGATTGATCAATTTTTAGTTTGTATATTTTGAACTGTTTCAGATAGCTTAACGAGGAGTAGCCAGTACCGAAGTCATCGATTGACATACGAATACCCTGTTCATGAAACCTGTTCATCACACCAATTACAGATTCTGGATCATCCATCGTAACGGCTTCGGTCAGTTCCAGTTCTAGATATTCGTGCGGCAATTGCACTTCTTCCAGAATCTCTGTGACCAGTGTCAGCAAATTTTGCTGTCGAAACTGCACTGCTGATAAATTTACTGCGATTATCATAGGAGCAAATCCTTCATCCATCCACGCTTTCGTTTGTTGAATCGCAGTACGAAGAACCCATTCCCCAATCTCGATGATCTGACCGCTACTTTCAGCTATTGGAATGAATTCAGCAGGGGAAATCATCCCTAATTCTGGATGATGCCATCGTAATAATGCCTCTGCCCCGATAACATGCCCATCCGATATTGAAATCTGAGGCTGATAATAGACTTCAAATTCATTTCGTGCCAGTGCATGGCGCAGTGCATTCTCCAGCTGTAGATTACGGGCTGAATTGAACTGCATCTCTTGTGTAAAGAAATGAAAATTATTGCGGCTGTCACTCTTAACTTTGTACATAGCGGTATCAGCATTTTTAAGCAGTGTTTCGAAATCTTCACCGTCATTGGGATAGATGGCAATGCCGATTGAGGGGGTTATGGTTAGCTCATTGTTTTCAATCATAGAAGGTTTTGAAATTTCCGTGATGAGTTTTGTGGCAATATGCATGGCCGAATTCGCATCGGTATTAGGAAAAAGCATAATGAACTCATCACCTCCCAATCGTGATACCGTATCTTCATCACGAACCGTTGCCTTGATTCGTTTTGCCATCTCTATGAGTATATAATCACCAATAGTGTGTCCTAAGGTATCGTTGATATTTTTAAAATGGTCAAGATCCAAAAACATAACTGCCAAAGGTTGATTGCTGCGTTGTGCCATACCGAGAAGATAAGCAACCCTATCATAAAGCATGACACGATTTGGCAAGCCGGTTAATTGATCGAAATGGGCAAGATTTTCAATGTACGCTTCAGACTGCTTTTTCTCGGTAATGTCTTGAATAGAACCATGAATATGAATTACTTTATTATCCTCTATGACGGGTGACACGATAAGGCGAACCCACTTTTGATTCCCTTTTCTACTTCTCATTTTGAGCTCGAGATCAGCAGAAGTGCCTCGCTTAAGCATCTCATCCAGTGCAACTTTTGCTTTTTTAAGCCATTCACCTTCAAAAACACTGAGTCCTATTTCCAGCGTCATTAATTCAACTGTATCCATTTCATAAATGAGCGCTGCTTCTTTCGTCCAAACTCCTCTTCCATTACGCATATCAATATCCCATCCACCGATATGTGCAGCAGAACTCATCTCTTCAAGAAGTTTTTCAGTTTGTGCCAAAGATTCTTCCGAATCTTTTCGTTTTGCTTCACGATCAAAATTTTCCATAGCAAAGCTGATATCCATTGCCATCTCTATGAGCAAACTCTGGCTTAACGAGTCAAACGCATTGATCTTACGCGCATAGACAGTAAATGCTCCTATCACTTCACCATTTTGATGAATCGGTAAAGAAGCAGAGGCTCCCCATCCCATTATTCTTCCTCGTTCATGCCAAGGCTCCGTAGAAGGATCGTTCATAAAATCCTGACACCAATAAGGACGGTTTTCTCGGATAGCCGTGCCTGTGGGTCCTTTACCTGTGATACTATCAAAAAGAGTAGAAATTTCTATCCCATCAAGGTAATGTTTTTCATCCCCGTACGAGGCGACAGGATCTACAAGATTACTCTGAGAATTGATAAGGCCTATCCAGGACATACTAATAGGACCCTCAGAGACAATCCCTTTACACACTTCCATAAAAAGTTGCTCGCAAGTTGCAGAGCGGACAATAGCTTTGTTACAATAACTGAGCGCTGAATAAAGATAGGAAAGCTGTTGAATATGCTCTTTGCTCTCATGATGCTGTGTAATATCCCGTGATATTCCCAATACACCGATTAAACTGCCCTTATCGTCGAACATAGGTGTTTTAATGGTTTCCAGCAGAGCCGAATGGCCATCATCAGCAAAAGTAATCCACTCTTCGTTAATACTCAAACCATCTGTTTCCATTGCTAAACGGTCTTTTTCACGAAAAAAATCTGCCAGTTCTTTTTCAACAAAATCATAATCAGTCTTACCTATAATCACTTCCTCTTTGGCACCAAAAAAACGCTCAAACATTGGATTACATACTAGATAGACACCGGCCTTATTTTTAAGCCATATTAAATCAGGGATAGTGTCAAGCAATGTATGGAGCTGATTTTTGGTTTCTAAAATCTCTGCGGTACGTTTATATACAACTCTTTCAAGGGAAAAGCGATAGCTTCTTAATTCAATATACTGTTTTACACTATACCCAACAAGAATACTGAATAAAAAAGCGATTACTGATTCAATCAGCAAAAGTCCCTTATCTTGCCATCCGCCAATGGGTGCTATACGAAGTGTCCACGTACCATTAGGTATATTAATCCTTTGTTCGATAGGTAGATATAGCTTTTTTGTTCCCGATGAGATGATTATCTGTTCTTTGTTTGTCTTAGGATGTATGCGGCTAAGAGTGTATTGATATCCCTCTTTTTTTAGATTTCTCAGAGAAGTTGTGTTAAGAATATCGGGAAAACGCATCACGATTATTACAAATCCCCAAAACTTATTTTCATTTGTGAAAACCGGTAACCGTCCAACCAGTCCCTCTCCGCCTTGTATAAGATGCAAAGGTCCTGCCAAAGTAAGTTTTCCTGTTTTACGGGTTATCCAAGCTTCAGCTTGCTGTTGCGGATCGGCAAAAAGATCAAAACCAAGAGCTTTTTCATTACCCGCAAGTGGAACTACCTGTTTGATAACACCGTTTGGCGCAAGAGCAATTTCAGCAATATTAAGATTATAAGCAATCAGTTTGTTACCAAGAGATTCAAAGTTTTGGATAACTCCATCTTGCTGAATCATCGCAGCGAGAGGATAGGCAAGTGCCATTTTATGGTCAATAGTTTTTTCTAGATAATAAGAGTTTTCTTTGGCAATATTTTCGATTTTATCTCGTAAATTATGAACATGCATCTCTCCTAAATGCCTAATTATTATGACTAATAGTATAAAAGCGATGAAAAATGCCAATATTCCAGCAATCCACCCTTTCGAAAATGTATCATGACGCTCATTGGTAAAAGAAGTAAAATCAGACATAAGAACTCATTTTTCTCTTGTTTTTTTAATATAAATTGCCATTATTGTACAGTTTTAATATAAAGTCTTACACTATGATGTAACTGAGTGAAGTAAATAAGAGAACTTATTGGCACTGCCTTTTAAGCATAAGTCCTATACTATGTGTGAATAATTGTATGATCAATAAATCCAAATAAAGGGGATATTATGGCAAAAGGTCAAGATTCAAAAAAAGCAGTTAAAAAAGCACCAACAAAAACGTTAAAAGAAAAACGTAATGATAAAAATACGAAAAAAAATTAGAGATTAACTATCATTAAAATCGGAGTATTATTTTAAAAATAATACTCCTTTTATATCAAATTAAAACTTCTCGCCAACTCTATTGACTTCTTTTTTAACTTGTCCTCCTGCTTTTATCCCTACTTTTTCAACTTTAACCACATTTTTTTCAACTTGAGTTTTTTGGCCTGGACCCTCAGTAGGTGTTACAGGTGTTGTTGCAGGTGTTGCAGGCGTAACAGCGTCTGCTGCAAAAAGTGATACGAGACCGATTAGTGCTATTGAAAGAATTACCTTTTTCATTTTAGATCCTTATGTATTTTTATATATTGCAATATATTAACATATTATATAACTATTAATGTTAAACAACCTGAATAAAATGCGTAATGAAAAAAAATATTTATTTGTTTATTGAAATAATTATTCCCCTCTATAAGAAGAAGGCATATTTGTGTCTTTGTCCCCATTTTCAATTCGTACTCATGCTTTTCTTGCCAATGCCTGATAGAGCCCTTGATAATAGTTGTAGAGGTATTAATAACAAGTTGCCACGTATTACTGAAATTAAAATAAGGTCCTGTCTAGTGCATTTCGTACTTCGCCAGTATTAATCCAATGTCTTTGCTGTGAACATTTATTCTTTTAAAGCTTAAAACGACGTAACCACCATTTTCTTCCTTCTTCCGCTAGCAATACAATACCCGTAACAGCTATGACTGCCCACCAATAGACTGGATCAAACGAAGAAGTTCCGAAGATATGAGCTAGCGGTGTAACATAAATAAGGATGCCCAATAGGCCCAACTCTGCTGCAACACCGATCCAGTAAAAGCGGTTACTCCACCATCCTATCATGAATAAGGAGTCCTTCCTACTCCGGCACGAAAGTCCGTTACCGATTTGTGCAAAGACAATGGCGCTAAAGGCTAATGTTGTTGCTTGAAGATACAAAGGATCTCGCCATCCCAAGGCTTCTCCGTTCCAACCGTGTGACTTGAGATAGAACAAAAAGAGACCCATAGACAGTACTGCCGTAATGAGTCCTAAAAAGCCAAAGGCTCTTAAATAAACACCCACAGTCAAAATGTGCTCTTTACGGCTACGGGGACCTACATCCATCAACCCTTTATGCGGCGACTCAGCCCCTAAAGCCATCCCAGGAAGAATATCCGTACCTAAATCTATCGCTAATACCAGAGGGACGGGAAGGGCCAATGGAATCCCTATCGCAAAAAAGAAGACATAAGGGACCGCTTCAGGGAGATTGCTGGAGAGCATATAGGTGATAAACCGTCGTATGTTTTCATAGACGGTTCGTCCCTCTTCTATTGCTTTGACAATCGTCGCAAAATGATCGTCCATCAACACGGCATCAGCGGACTGTTTTGCCACATCCGTACCTGAACCCATAGCAATACCGACATCGGCTTTTTTAAGTGCGGGGGCGTCGTTAACACCATCACCGGTAACGGCTACCGTATCCCCCATCTCTGTGAGTAAAGTAACAAGCGAAAGTTTCTGTTCCGGTGAAACGCGTGCAAATACATGATTACGCCGCAAAAGCTGTTTGATTGCGGAGGGGGGAAGCTTATCGAGTTCTCCACCCGTTGTTACTTCCGTAATGGAGGTGATAATTCCTGCACTCATCCCTATTGCTCCGGCGGTTAGAGGATGATCACCCGTAATCATCATCAGTCTGATACCTGCTTTATGGCAGAGCTCCACTGCCGCTATGATATCGTCACGTAGCGGATCCGCCATCGCGATAAAGCCGATAAACGTTAGAGCATTTTCAGCTTCTTGGCGCGATGTTGGCAATGCGCTGCACTTACGTGAAGCAAAACCGATAACCCTATATCCTTTTGCTGCCAGGGCAT
Organism: Sulfuricurvum sp.; assembly: GCA_024637295.1. Taxonomy (GTDB): domain Bacteria; phylum Campylobacterota; class Campylobacteria; order Campylobacterales; family Sulfurimonadaceae; genus Sulfuricurvum. The sequence goes on along the minus strand of JAGXFL010000002.1, from coordinate 71,549 downwards.
CATGTTTTTCCATCAGTTTTTTGTGTTCATCCTCAGTAATCTCTTTCTTCCCATCCTTAGTATAGACATCATCGCACAATTCGAGAATTACTTCAGGCGCCCCTTTGGACAAGACAGTGAAGCCCTCTTTGTCGGAGTGTACCGTGCTCATTCGCTTTAGGTGATAATCAAACGGATATTCACTTACCAGCGGATAGTCGCTTCGTCGTGACGCGACATCGGTATACTTCCCCGCAAATATATAAAGGGCCTGTTCTACAGGATCCCCGCTCGTCGCATCGGCGAGGTTGCACAACAGTGCGGCATCAAGCAGTTCTTGCGATGGATCTTGTTTTTCATCCTCATCCCATGCGGATACTTCCATCTTATTTTGAGTGATTGTCCCCGTTTTATCGGTTGCGATCACCGTCACGGCTCCCAGATTTTCGATGACGGAAAGACCATTCACCAAAAATCCTTTGGATGCCATTCGCTGCGCACCGAATGCCAATGAGAGCGTCACGGTTGGCAACAATCCCTCAGGAATCAATGCGACCAGTACACCTAGTGAAAACAAAAATGTTTTCACTAATTCATTCTCTCCAAATCCCGAAATAACGATCAAACTTCCAGCAATTGCCAAGGATGTCAAAGCAACGATTTTAGAGATATGGGCAATCTCTTTTTGCAAGTGACTGACACCTGCCTCCACCGTTTGTGTTAATACCGCGATCGTACCATATCGGCTCTCCTTGCCTGTGGCAAATACCAGACCTCGTCCTTCTCCTTTGACAACATACGTTCCCGAATAGAGGATATTTTTACTATTTTCGCTTCCCACGACATCTGCTGAAACAAGTTCGCTCTCGCCGCTTAAAGTACTTTCATTAACCCATACATCCGATGCATGAATCAAATACATATCAGCAGGTACCTTGTCTCCCTCTTTTAGTAGTACTATATCGCCCGGGACAAGTTCAGTTGCTAATACCATCCCCTCCGTCCCTTGACGAAATACATTTACTTTTAAGGGGAGCATATTTCGCAAAGCTTCCAAACTTTTTTCGGTGCGATACTCTTGATAAAAACCGAATGCCCCGTTCAAAACAATCACAATGATGATCGCCCATCCTATGGGGAGCATATTTGAAGTCGGATCAATCCTAGCGGCCACAAAACTGATTGCCGCGGCAGCCCACAGCAAAAGGGCAAAAAAATGGGTGAATTGAGCAGCTAATTTAGAATACCATGGTTTAGTAGGGATTGCAGGAAGTGCATTAAGCCCATGATGCAGCTGTCTTTGTTTGACTTCAGGATCGTTCAACCCATCCTCAGATGTCTCATAGGTTGAAAATAATTCAGGAAGTGTCATGATTTTCATATTTTATTATCTACTTTGTAAAAAATATAAATTATTTTACACTATTTTAACCTAATAATAATATAACAATAAAGTTTGGACTTTTTCTCAAAGAACTCATTCGAAACCTCACCTTAACCAAGCAGCCTATAGGCAGTCACCCTCTTTAGAAAACAGCAATTGCGCTATAATTCGCCCACTATTATAGAAATTAATTCAGGGTCATTCATTGCCGATTTTTAAAGTCCATACCCCCTATCAACCCGCAGGTGATCAGCCTGTTGCCATCGAAGCACTATCCTCTGCCATCAAGCATGGTGAGCGCTTTGTAGCCTTAGAAGGTGTCACGGGTAGCGGTAAAACGTATACAATGGCAAAGGTTATCGAGAGCGTACAGCTGCCGACCATCATCATGACCCATAATAAAACACTCGCGGCACAGCTGTACAGTGAGTTTAGAAGTTTCTTTCCTCAAAACCATGTTGAGTATTTTGTGTCCTATTATGATTATTATCAGCCCGAAGCGTACATACCACGTCAAGATTTGTTCATCGAAAAAGACAGTTCCATCAATGAAGAGCTGGAGCGGTTACGTCTATCTGCCTCTGCCAATCTCCTCAGCTATGATGACGTCATTGTCGTCGCCTCCGTCTCTGCCAATTATGGATTGGGAGACCCTGAAGAGTATGAGAAGATGGTACAGGTTATAGCGATCGGAGATGAGATCAATCAAAAACAGCTACTTCTGCGTCTCGTAGAGATGGGATATACCCGTAATGACGCCTATTTTGACGGCGGAAATATTCGGGTCAACGGCGAAGTGATCGACATCTATCCCCCTTATTGGCAAGACCAGGCGATACGTGTTGAGTTTTACGGTGATGAAGTGGAACGTATCACCTATTTTGAACCGCTTAACAACTCTGTGACTGAGAAACACGAATCAATTACCGTCTATGCTACGAGCCAGTTTGCCGTGAGTCAGGATAAACTCTCCCGTGCCATCAAACGCATCGAAGACGAATTGGGAGAGCGTTTACAAGAACTAGAAAAACAGGGAAAAATCGTCGAAGCGCAACGCCTGCGCCAACGATGTGAATTTGATCTCGAGATGCTTCAGGCAACCGGTATGTGTAAGGGTATCGAAAACTACTCACGCCTTTTAACTGATAAACTACCGGGCGAAGCTCCCTATACCTTGCTTGATTATTTTACGTTGCACCACGACAAATTTCTCATCATCGTCGATGAATCCCATGTGAGTTTGCCACAGTTTCGAGGGATGTATGCCGCTGACCGAAGTCGTAAAGAAGTATTGGTCGACTACGGATTCAGGCTCCCCAGCGCACTGGACAACCGACCTCTTATGATTGATGAATATCTGAACAAATCACCGCATTATCTCTTCGTTTCCGCGACCCCTGCCCTTCAAGAAATGGATCTAAGCACCACTGTAGCGCAGCAGATCATCCGTCCCACAGGCTTGCTTGATCCGCCCATCACGATCAAATCTTCTACCAATCAAGTCGAAGACCTTCACGATGAGATCATCAAAACGGTGGCTTTGGGAGATCGTGTCCTTGTCACAGTACTTACCAAAAAAATGGCAGAGGCACTCACAAAATATCTCGCCGATCTTGGGATTAAAGTACAGTACATGCATTCCGAGATCGATACAATTGAACGTAATCAAATCATACGGGGATTGCGTGTGGGAGATTTTGATGTTCTTATAGGAATCAATCTTCTACGCGAAGGGCTTGATCTGCCAGAGGTGAGTCTCGTCGCTATTTTGGATGCGGACAAAGAGGGGTTCTTGCGTTCGGAAACATCCCTTATCCAAACTATCGGGCGTGCGGCACGTAACGCCAGAGGCAGAGTCATCCTCTATGCCAACAAAATCACAGGCTCGATGGAACGTGCCATCAAAAAAACCAATGATCGACGTGCCGTCCAAGAGGCCTATAACATCGAGCATGGAATCACACCCATAACGACCAAACGATCCCTCGATGAAAATCTCAAACTCGAGGATGTCGGTGATCTCTACAACCGTTCTAAAAAAGCCAAAACGCTTCCTGCGGCAGAACGTAAAAAACTGGTCGATGAGCTGACACTCAAGATGAAAGAAGCCTCTAAAAAACTCGAATTCGAAGAAGCAGCACGTCTACGTGATGAAATTGCAAAAATAAGGAAATTATAATTATGGATGATATGCTCAAAAATCTGGCCACCTATGGCTATCTCGTTCTTTTTCTCTACTCACTGGGTGGTGGATTACTCGCTTTATTGGGTGCCGGGGTTCTTAGTTTCATGGGAAAAATGGATTTAGGGCTCTCCTTGAGTATCGCATTTATCGCCAATTTTATCGGAGATACTCTTCTGTTTTACATGTCCCGCTATCATAAAACAGACATGATGGAATATTTAAAACAGCATAAACGTAAACTCGCGTTTTCTCATCTCCTGATGAAACGACACGGTTCATGGATCATCGTCATGAAAAAATTCATCTACGGGCTTAAGACACTGGTTCCTCTTGCAATCGGTCTGAGCAAATACAGTTTTTGGAAATTTAGCACCTACAATGCCATCGGAGCACTTGTGTGGACTGTTGTCGTAGGGGGAGGAAGCTATCTTTTTGGAGGTGCGTTGATCAAGGCCTATGAACTTGTCGCTGACAAGCCCTATCTAGCTCCGATCTCACTCATCATCGTGGGTGGGAGCGTGTGGTTTTATCTCTCACAAGCTACCAAAAAACATTGATATTTAGTTGTTTCTATTAAACAGAGGTTCTCTAAAAAGAACCTCACTTATTTTACCCGTTTACAAGATAGCTCAAAGCGAAAGCCAACCCTGACGCACCCATAAAAATAGACCCGAATAAAAATGATGAGACAAGTTTAATAACCGGTTGATATGTCCATTTGACCAGCAAGATAATACCTGAGCCAACAAGAGATGGTACAAATGTATACAATGTTATCTCAAGCAGACCGAAACCATTTGGAAGATAGACAAAGTTTGCGATAAGAACATCAAAAACAAACATGACCGCAAAATAAAAAGCCAGATAACGAACCGTTTTAAACTTTTCAAAACATTCCGATATATTAGCCTCTTCCGTGATCATACATTTCATATCTGAAAACTTTACATCCTTAAGCGACTTTTCTTCACAAAAGAAAAAAACTAAAAGAGCAAATACAAACCCTATCCCTATCAAAACCAGAACTGTTCCCATTTGAAATTCCTTGTAGAGTAATTTTATAACAAATTATTATATCGTATTATTGAGGGATATTATTAATTATTATATCGTTATTTTAACAGTATCAAATTTCAAGAATGGGGATAAAAGCACTTAGTAAAAGTGCTCTTGGAAGTAATGTTATTTTTTTCTTTAAAAAACCAGCTGTTCATCCGTCTTAGGTGCCTGCTCTTGTGTTGCATCAGGTTGCAAAGAGACATCCGTAAAGTTTTCAGTTGTATTTGAATCCCCTTGACCTTCCGCATAGACCCCTGCAGGACGATCAAAATAACGCTTAGTATTAGGATAGATACGCAATAAATCTTGATAGTAATAACGGAAAATAGGAGCGGCTGCACGTCCTCCCGTCTCACTGCGGCGCATTGGCGTATTGTTATCATGCCCCATCCATACCACTGTTTCCACTGTAGGTGAGTATCCAATAAACCATGCGTCCACATTTTTATTGGTCGTTCCTGTCTTACCCGCGATCTCAAGACCTGGGACACTTGCGGCTGTTCCTGTTCCAAATCTCACGACATCCTGTAAAATCGACGTCATCAGATATGTCTGTTCGCGTGTATTCACCTGACGGCGCTTGTTTTCATATCGAAAGGTCTCCCCTTTAGGGCTGATAACCTGACGGATCAAAATCGGAGTGGTCAAAAAACCGCCCGATGCAAACATCGTATAATATTTGGCTAAATCGTACGGAGAAATACCGATCGTTCCCAATGCAATGGAGAGATCAGGAGGGAGGTTTTCAACAATCCCATAGCGGTGCAGTCCCTCAACAATATTTCTAAATCCCATATCACTGACCATGTTGATCGTCGCCAAGTTACGGGAGTGGGTCAACGCATCACGAATCGTCACCATCCCTTTATACTCATTTTTATAGTTTTTTGGTTTCCATGTTTTTTCTTCACCGTCATCGCCGGCATACGTATAGGTACGAGCGATATCAGGAACAAGTGATGCCGGAGACATACCGCTATCGAGTGCCACTTGATAGACAAACGGTTTAAATGCGGAACCCGGTTGACGTTTGGCTTGAGTCACGCGATTATAAGGGCTTGTAGCATAGTCATAACCCCCGACCATTGCCAAGACTTCACCCGTATTAGGATCCATACTCATCAAGGCCCCATTGAGCTGTGACTGTATGTTCGCATCCAATTCTCCCGCTTCCTTTGCCCGTTCTATGATCTCATTACGTCCTGACTGAAGTGCTTTGTATCCCGCTTCTTGAAGGCGCATATCAATGGTGGTATAGATCTTATACCCGCCACTACGAATATCGGGAAAGGCATCTCCAAGCTGGCGCATGACTTCGTCGATGACGTACGGACCTGAGTTTTTACTCAACGTGTCGTTATAGACTTTTGGGCGTTCCTGCGTGGCATGGTCATAGGTGTCTTGATCGATCCAGCCCAGCTGCAACATCCGCTCAATAATGCGATTGGCACGCCCAAGGTTTAACTCATAGTTTTTGGTAGGAGCATAAAAGTTAGGCCCTTTGGGAAGAGCTACAAGCATCGCCATCTCTTTGAGCGTCAGCTCTTTGAGCCCTTTTCTAAAATAGCCATCCGATGCCGTTTTAATACCGTAATAGCCGTGACCTAAATAAATTTCATTGAAATAACGTTCTAAAATCTGTTCTTTGGTCAGTTCTTGCTCGATTCGTATCGCATACAGAACCTCTTTAAATTTGCGTGAAAACTTCTTTTCACGTGTTAGAAGGGCATTTTTAACCAGCTGCTGTGTGATGGTACTTGCTCCTTCTTTGAGCTTTCCTGCTGTGATATCTTTGAGTATCGCTCTGAAAATAGCATCCGGACTGACCCCATGATGTTCAAAAAAGTCGGTATCCTCGATCGCAAGCAATGCCTCGATAAGACGAGGAGGGATGTTGTCTATCGATACATAGTAACGGTGTTCATTGCTAAACAAGTTGGCGATCTTCTCACCGTTGCGATCGTAAACCTCTGTTGTCAAGCGAGGTTTATAGTTGATCAAACGCTGAGTCTCATATTCAAAATTGTAAATGACATATCCTAAATACCCGATAGGTATCATGATGACCAGACCCAGTGCGATCCATAAATTTTTATTCATTTTCTATATTCCCGGTTTTTAAAATCAGCTTCGATCAATTGACGCGTATAGGGCATCATTGGCGTTTCTACTACTTTATTTAATTTTCCACTCTCTATAATATTTCCTTTTTGAAGGACACATATATCTTCACACAAAGCCGCCGCAACACCCATATCATGGGTCACAAAAAGGATCGAAAATCCTAATGCCTCCTGCAAAGAGAGCAACTGTTGGATCATTACGGTTCGAGACTCACCATCCAGTGCCGTTGTCGGTTCATCCAACAGCAATAGCTTTGGGTTGGATCCTAGCGCCATCGCAACAACGACGCGCTGAAGCTGCCCCCCTGAGAGTTCATTTGGATAACGGCTCAATAACGAACCATCAAGACCCAACATCCCAAACAGCTCCAAAGAGCGTTCACGTGCTAAAAACATCTGATCTTCAATCTTCGTGAGCGGTGAAAGTGCTGTAAAGGGATTTTGCGGAACCAACGCTACGCTTTTTCCTCTAATCCACTCAAACGGTGAACGCTTTTGTAAGTCTATTTCCAACGCCGTATCACACAACCCCAAAAGAGCCTTAAGGATCAAAGATTTACCACTTCCACTCTCACCGACCAAAGCCAGTGAACGATCTATTTCAAAAGAGCAATCGACCAGCGTCCTACCCATATGCGTAACTCTTAGCCGATCTATATGGACACTACTCATGGTACTATTTTATCCTATTGTGACTAAAACGTTCACACACACGTACCAAAGTATCTTCACAGATATCCAGCCGCGCGATCAGGCGTATAATAGCCCGTTCAACCGTTGGTTGACGGATAGCTCCTACTAATATGTCCAACTCCTCTTTCAAGGATTTTTGGAGTTCCATCACACGAACATTATCCCCAATTTCTATAGGAACAATCAAGCCATCCATAGCAATCCCAAGTACATCTTTCACGATACGCTGACGTGCTGTAATCGCCTCTGTTAACTGCTGTACATTCATTTGTATGTATTCAAGGGCATGATGCGCCAATGCCGTATCATACAAAGAAGGAGCTGTCGCATAAATGACATTTTTAGCCCGATTAATGAGATAGTCACTGATGTGTGATGACGAAAGAACATACGCCCCAAAACTCCCGTAGGCTTTGCCTAGCGTCCCCATTTTGATCATATTGTGGGTCGGTTTAATATCATAATAGTCGAGAATCCCCATCAGATTTTTACCGATCACCCCACTGCTGTGTGCTTCATCGAGGATCACCAAAACATCATGACGTTCACACACTTCCAGAATTTCACGGGTGAGTTTATCCCCGCTCATCGAATAGATCCCCTCTACTGCAACAATAATCCGTTTTTCGGTTGCCTTTTGAAGAGCTTGCTCTAATGCCATCGCATCATTATGGGTAAAAAATTCGACTCTTGCATCGCACATACGCGTCGCCATCACACCGCTTGCATGATACGACTCATCCATCAAGAGCAAATCCCCTTTGCGTGCAAGGGATTCGATAAGGCCAATATTGGCGTTAAATCCGCTCCCCATCACAATCCCCGCTTCAAAACCATTGGCGTCACACAACGCACGCTCAAAATGTTGATGGATGGGATGGTAGCCGTTGACCAGCATCGAAGATTTGGGAGCATGAAACGTATACGAACTCAATGTTTCGTATGCTTTGTCATGCAATTCTTTTAGATGTGCTAACCCTAAATAATCGTTAGAAGCACCATCCAACAACGTCTCATCAACCAAATGACGCTCTCGGTAACGCCCTGAACGCTTTAGCGCTTTGAGCTCGTTTTCGTAAGGATTCTTCATGCTAAAAACGGCTTCAAAATTTCGACAGAGAGTCCCATAGCCGTACTCTCATAGCCTCGAACTTCACGTATATACGATTTACAAAACCCCTCCACCATGCACGCTCCCGCTTTTCCGCGCCATTCACCACTTTGGATATAAGCTTCCACAGCATCAGGGTCAAAGGAGTCGAAAAAATAACGGGTTGAAGAGATATCGAGGAGTTCGAGTCGTGGTGTTTTGTAAATCATACATGTGATAATGGAGACTTCACTGCCGCTTTGTGTGGCCAAAATAGCACGCGCATCCGCTTCATCTTTGGCTTTGCGCAATATTTTTCCCTGTGCGGTTACGACGGTATCGGCAACGAGGAGAGGGTAATCAGCACAACCGAATTTTTCAAAATTGACACGGTATTTTCCCAATGTAGCTTGATAGACAAAGTTTTTAGGGCAAGAAGAGACAATCGAATCTTCGTCAAAATCGATGGATTCTTGAATAAAGGGGATACCCGCCGCACTCAAAAGCTGCGCACGGGTGATGGAAGAAGAGGCTAAGCGTAACATTAATAGGCGTTACGAAGAACCACGCCCATAAAAATAGCAATAAGTCCCAATGCAATGTTCACGGGAACCATGTATTGAGCAATCGGGGTGAGCATGGCTTTAGCGCGTGCCAAATTATCTTCCGCCAATGCTTTGGCAGCTTGACTTCGTCGATACATCATAGCACCCAAATTGATCACCATAACGATCCAAATTGCCTCTTTGATGTGGACTGTCTGATACAGACTCATCGCGTAGGCATCGATAACATTTCCGCTTGCATCTACCGCTGCTTCACGAAAACCAAGACCAACTGCCATTAAAATAGCCGTGATAATCAATACCGTTGCTGCTGGCCATGCAAGATTAAAAAGGCGGTTAAGTGCATGTGTTGCACGTTGCATTCGCATCTTTGGATCTTCGATCATACTGCATGACGCATGCGCGGCAAAACGCATCGTGATCATCCCACCTACCCAAATAACGGCACTGATAATGTGTAAAAAGATAATCGTCGTGCGATAATCCGAAAACGTCTGTACTAAAAATTCTTTCATGCTAGTTCCTTTGTGATATAGACAATCGCGGCCTCTTTGGCTTCGCCTATTTTACTAGGGTCTTTCCCGCCTGCTTGTGCAAAATCAGGACGACCGCCGCCACCACCGCCCAATATCGGGGCGATTGTCTTGATCCAGTCTCCTGCTTTTGCGTTTGCATTTTTGACACCGCTTGCGAGCAACACTTTATCGTCTTTGACTTGGAACAACATTACAGCTACCGACTCGTGCTCGTTCTTAAGCTCATCAATACGTTCCTTGATGTCTCCTGCTCCTAATTGGGCTACTACAACGGCGGTATTGCCCATCATCGTCACACTTAACTCTTCTTTGGATGCAGATGCCAAAGAAGCCATTTCATGCTTGAGTGTTTTGACCTGCTCTTTGAGACGCTCTATCCCTGCGAGGACATCACGATTTTTGACCGAACTTTCCACTTCTTCGAGTAAATGGCGCTGTGATTTGAACACATTGTACGCAGCATTTCCGCATACCGCTTCGATACGGCGCACACCCGCGCTCACACCGCTTTCTTTGGTGATGATAAACGTACCGATGAGCGCTGTGTTCTCGACGTGCGTACCACCGCAAAACTCGACCGATGCACCACCAAAATCAACGACACGGACACGATCGCCGTATTTTTCGCCGAACTGCGCTTTCGCACCGCTCTTTTTAGCCTCATCGATACTCATCTCTTTGGTGACACCGCTCAGTGCATGAAAAATATGCTGATTCACACGCTCTTCTACGAGGGCTATCTCTTCATGGCTCATCGCTTTTGGGTGAGAGAAATCAAAACGCAAACGATTATGCTCTACAAGCGAACCCGCTTGAGAGATGTGCTCGCCTAACAGCTCATAAAGTGCCGCATGCAACAGATGCGTAGCTGAGTGATGTTTAGCGATTTCGTTGCGTGAAAGATCCACAATCGCTTCCACCGTTTCACCCACACAGATCGTTGCGTCCGTTTCAATGTGCGAGAGGTTTAAGCCATGAAATTTTTGGGTATCCAAAACGGTTGCTTTACCGCTCAAAACACCTATATCTCCTGCTTGTCCGCCGCTTAGTGCATAAAAAGGGGTCTCTTCGAGAAGCACCCACCCTTTTTGGCATGCATGCAGTGATTCAACACGTTGAAAACTCTCGCTCAAGAGCGCTTGGATTTTTACAGGAGCTTTCGTGTAACCATAACCGATAAAGGCATTGACCCCAAAAGTTTCGAGAAGCGCTTTAAAATCACCCTCGACGGCTGCATCCCCTGAACCTTTCCATGCCGCTTTTGCTCGGGTTCGCTGCTCTTTCATAAGAGCCTCAAATGTATCGGTGTCTAGCGCAAGATGTTTCTCTTTAAGCATGTCCTCGGTCAAATCCAGAGGGAATCCGAAGGTATCGTAGAGTTTAAACGCCACTTCACCACTGAAGGTTGCTTTGGTATTTTTGAGCTCTTCGTTAAACAGTTCAATACCCGAAGCGATGGTTTTGAAAAAACGCTCCTCTTCCAGCATGATCTGCTCTTTTAAGACACTCAATTTTTCCACAATGTACGGATATTGTTTCCCCATAAGCTGTGCTACGGTATCGGCGATTTCAAACATAAACGGTTTGGTAAATCCAAGTAGATACCCATGGCGCACCGCACGACGAAGGATTCGGCGAAGGACATAGCCACGTCCCTCATTGGAGAAGTTTGTCCCTTGCGCTAGCAAAAAGGTAACCGTACGGATATGATCGGCAATAACACGGTACGATGCGCCGCTTGCATAATCATACGGTTTGCCAATAAGGGCTTCTACTTTGCGGATGATCGGCATAAAGAGGCTTGAGTCATAGTTACTACGAACCCCCTCCAAAACCGCAACCGCACGCTCCAATCCCATCCCCGTATCAATAGAGGGTTTTGGCAACGGCTTGAGTTCCCCTTTTGCATTACGCTCATACTGCATAAAGACGAGGTTCCAGATTTCCAAGAAACGATCCCCATCGCCCCCCATATAATCTTCTGGGCCATTAAAATGTTCCGCACCCTGATCAACAAAAATCTCCGAACACGGACCGCATGGACCCGTATCGCCCATTTGCCAAAAGTTGTCTTTGTCCCCCAAACGCATGATACGATCAGCAGAGATGTGTTTTTTCCACATCTCTTCAGCCTCATCATCGCTCTCATGAACCGTTACCCAAAGTTTATCGACAGGCAATTTCATCACTTGCGTAATAAACTCCCACGCGTAGGCAATCGCCTCTTCTTTGAAATAATCCCCAAAGCTGAAATTCCCAAGCATCTCGAAAAACGTATGATGGCGTGCCGTGTGACCGACGTTTTCCAAATCATTATGTTTCCCACCCGCACGCAGACACGTTTGTGAACTGGTTGCTCTAGGATTGCTTGGAGCAGGAATCTCGCCCGTGAAAACAGACTTAAACGGAACCATACCGGCATTGGTAAAGAGCAGTGTTGCATCCTCAGGAACCAGAGGGGAGCTTGCTGCTCGATCGTGTTGTTTTGATTCAAAAAAGGCTAAAAAAGCTTCGCGTACATCCATCATGGGTTACTCTCATTTGGGTAAAATTGTCGCGATTATAGCGAAGAAGGGTTTAATTAAAGAAATTAGAAAGGAAAGAGAAGATAAATTCCCGCCTTCGCGGGAATAACGACTAAGAAAATGCTCTGTTCAGCGCACTAAACATCGCTTTGATAGATGCGACCGTAATATCGTTATCGCATCCGACACCGAAGAACTTTTCTTGAGTATCCGTTTGTATCTCGATGTACGCTACCGCTTCGGCGCTGGAAAGTTCCCCGCGTGAGTGTTCACTGTACGAGAGGATTTTAAAACCGTGAGAGTATTCCACCATCAGCGCATTTTTACATGCATCGATGGGACCATTCCCCTGCCCCTCACTCTTAATCGTTTTACCATTATGCGTATATTCCAAAACACATTTTGCCGAGTGTTCTTTGGCACTTTCCGAGATCACCGAATAATCGACAAACTCAATATCATGAGGCTCACCGAAATAAGTCGTTTCGAAAATATTCAAGATCTCCTCTGCGGTTAATTCCCGTCCCGCTTCATCAGTCACTTTTTGAACAATCTTCCCGATCTCTGGATGCATCTTTTTAGGAAGGGCGTAACCGAAGGTATCTTCAAGTACATACGCCACTCCCCCTTTGCCCGATTGGGAATTGATACGAATAATCCCCTCATAATTACGCCCTACGTCCGCAGGATCGATCGGCAAATACGGCACTTCCCAAAACGAATCTTCTTTGGAGCGCTGATACTCCATCCCTTTTTTAATCGCGTCTTGGTGAGAACCTGAAAACGCCGTATAAACGAGTTCACCCACATATGGATGGCGCTCATGGGTTTTCATATCGGTACACTCTTCGACGATGCGTACCACGGTTTCCAAATCGCTGAAATCGAGTTGCGGGTCAACACCTTGGGTATACATATTGAGTGCCAAGGTGATGATATCCACATTCCCCGTACGCTCACCGTTTGAGAGCAACGTCCCCTCAACACGATCCGCACCCGCAAGAAGGGCAAGCTCTGTTGCTGCTACCGAGGTTCCACGGTCGTTATGGGTATGCGTTGAGATCAAGACATGTTCACGATTAGTAAGGTGACGACTCATCCACTCGATCTGATCGGCATAAACGTTTGGCGTTGCCATCTCTACGGTTGCGGGAAGGTTTATCACGACGTTACGCGTCGCACTGATCCCCCACGCATCGGTCACCGCATTACAAATACGTGCCGCATACTCCAGTTCTGTCCCCGTAAAACTCTCAGGAGAGTACTCCAAAAAGATCTCTCCCTCATGTTTGGCTGCACGTGCTTTGACCATCTCAACACCCTCGAGTGCCAACGCGATGATCTCATCTTGTTCTTTGCCAAAGACGATCTTGCGCTGTGCCGTGGAAGTAGAGTTATACAGATGCACCGTTGCTTTTTTAACACCCGCCAATGCTTCAAAGGTTTTGTCGATCAAATGCTCTCGTGCTTGCACCAAGACCTGTACCGTGACGTCATCAGGAATAAGATTTTGTTCCACCAGTGTGCGTAAAAAGTCAAACTCTACTTTAGACGCTGATGGAAATCCCACCTCGATGTGTTTAAATCCGAGTTTCAGCAAGAGGTTGAAAAGAGAAAGCTTTTGATCCAAGTTCATCGGAGTGATCAACGCTTGGTTTCCGTCGCGAAGATCGACACTACACCAAATAGGGGCGTGTGTGATGGTTTTGGTAGGCCAAACGCGGTTTGGCAAATCAACTTGTGGATAAGGGCGATATTTGCCCGTAGACATGTTTTTCATGCTGGTTTCCTTGGAATTTCTCTTCTCATTGTCTCTTGCTGGGGACAATAAGTGATGGGATTATAGCAAAAAGCGCTTTGAGGTCATTAAAGATTAAGTCAAATGTGACGATAATGTTACATAAGACATCTATAATACGATGATGTAATTTACCTGAGGAGTTTTTTTATGAAACGAAGTGCATTTACCCTTATCGAACTTATCTTTACTATTGTTATTATTGGTGTATTGGCAGCCGTTGCCATTCCTCAGTATCAAAATCTCAAACAAAATGCCGAAGTCAAAAATGTTCTCAAGACGACGATCGATGGAGCGTCAAGTGCAGCTAATGCTGCGGTCAACCATTTGGATCTAGAAGATGCCAATGTATCTGATTTAAATCTTAGCACACTTGTTTCTCTCAAAGGAAAAGGGTGGACCTATACAGCGGCAGCAGGTGCCGGAACATATACCTATATAGACGCAGCAAAACCAACAGATCATGTTGCTGTAATTAGTTTCAGTGCAGCTAATAGAAACGTCAACTATGCTATTCACTGTGACGGATTCAAAGATACGACAAGCCAAACAAAATGTCATACATCAACCGATACTACGACTGGCAATGATCTTAATGAAACGTTAACATTCTAACCTCAAAAATGAGCGCAGCATGAAGTCTCACTATCCACATGGCTTCACACTCATAGAGCTCATCTTCGTCATCGTCATTATCGGGGTACTCACCTCGGTAGCGATCCCAAAATTCAAAAATCTCGCGGACAACTCCAAAATCGCCTCTGAACTTGCCACTGCTTCCTCTGTCCAAAGCGCCATTGAAGCAACACATGGGGATTGGATTACCAGTACGTGCACTTTTAAGTGGGGAAATGATCAGGATACGGCAAGCGCAAGCTTAGAATTCAATACCACTGGATACCCGATGGCTTCAGAAATAGGCGATACCACTAATCCTTTTACAAATATTCTCAAAAATGCCGACAATGGGGATTGGTCACGCAACGACAGTTTTACTCCTCCCCGATACTATGGCCCTGCCAGCAACGGTGGCGCCAAAGCTAAAAGTCCTGACAATGCCGGTAAACCCGATGGAAATGACTACTGGGAATATAATGCTGTGTCGGGGACATTTAAACTGCATAACACGCCCTAAACAATGAAAAAAATAATTTATGTATTATTTTTATTTCTAACCTATAGCTTTGCAACGACGTGCAGTGATTATAATACACTCGCTGGATATGGAGTTATTGGTGGTACCGGTTTTACGTATGGCAATAACTCGATTATCAACAATAATACCATTACAGGAACAAACGGAACCACACCTACCCCTACGGGTACCGTTACTACCGTTCATCCTACATTTCCACCTTTCTCTCCCGCTACATTTCCAGCCACTGGAACCATTAATCTCACTAATCAAGCTGCAGTGACTCCAGGAAGCTATGGCACTATTCAAATCGATCAAAATAATCTCACAACCGCCTTTTCTGCAGGGAATTACTATATCAAAGAACTTATTCTTTCTAAAAATAATGCAACAGCTCAACTGGCACCCGGGGATTACTACATCGAAAAACTCACGATGGATAATAATACTTTTATTACCGTTAGTCCCTCAGGTCCTGTACGTATTTTTATCATGACCTCTTTTCAAGGGGGAAATGAAATTGGTATCAATGCGAACGGAAATGTTCAAAATATGATCATTTACCTTTATAGCGGAGTTGAGATGCAAATAGGGAATGGGAATAATGGCACGCAGCAAACGCTGACATTTAGTGGTACTATCTATTCCCCATTTTCCAATACCACTATCCAGATGGGAAACAACAATAATGTTCAAGGAGCGATTTTATCTGCTGGTAGCGTAACGGTCGGTAACAATACAACATTTGATTACAGTGCAACGGTGCAAAATGCTGTTATCGACTCATTAGGATGCAGTGTACCTCCTGTCACTTATTGCACCAGTTTTCAATATGAGCTTTACCATCCATTAAGCTCTGCGCACAAACTCCAAACGCGTATTGCTCAGCAGTCTTTTGATCTTAATGTCACTGCGACTTGTATAGATGCTGGTTTATTTCCAAACAAAAAGATCACCAATGTCTACGCCATTAATGCTGCGGATGCTTGCGCTATCACCTCACCAAACCTACAGTTATGGTCAAGTGTTTCTGGAGCTGACATCAATGACTCCGTCAGAACAATCACCCTCAACAGCCTCAATAGCACAAAAGCATTCTCCAATATTCGACTGATGCTCAAAACCAGCTCCGGTGAATACTATTGTTCGACAGACAGTATGGCAGTACGCCCATCATCGTTCACCATAACCTCTCCTGGATCCTCCATCAAAGCATCCGCTTTTGATTTATCGGTTGGTGCAATCAATAGCGGCGGTGGTTACAACGGAACGGCAAATGTGAGCACAGCTCTTCAAGCATCCAATGCAAACTGTCCAATCTCCAGTGGTTTTATAACCTCTAACACAGGGACATCTCTCATTTTTATCAACGATGCTAATACCACCAAAATGAAAGCAACGGATGCAGGAGCCATCTATCTCAATGTCAAAGATTTCAATTGGACAACTATTGACCAGGCTAGTGATTGTCTCAGTAACAGCAGCACGACATCGCAAAATCTTCAAGGTTTGGTCGGATGTAACATCGAGACCAACCTATCCATCACCATTATTCCAGACCATTTCGACATTAATGCAACTCTATCTAATATAAATGGTGGAGCGTTCACCTATCTTTCGACCGATTTGGCCATGTCCTCTAGCATAGATATCAACATCACTGCCAAAAACAGTGACGGCAATGTCACCAAAAACTATACCTCCGGCTGTTTTGCTAAAACAATATCTCTGAGTCTTCCACATTCAACTGTTCCATCCCCCTTGAGTAAAATCCTCTATCACGATAATCTCAACGCACTCGATGCCAATATCTCTTCAAGTAATCCAATATCACTTTCTTTCTCCGAAAGCAAGTTTACCCAAGGCAGTGCGCTTCCAAAAGTAACCTTTAATTTTGACCGCAACAGCTCCAAACCTCTCAATCCTTTTGATTTTAACCTTACCTCAGCAGATGTCAATAACACTGATAGTGTTATCGGAACAACTCTCCCTACTGGAAAAACTACCTTTCTTTTTGGCCGAGCCCGTGCTTATGACATCAAAACCGATCAATCCACAGCTCCTAACCCTATCGAACTTGAGATCTATAGTCGCACCCCTACGAGCTATGTCAGTGGTATGCCCCAAAATGTCTTATATTGGTATCGAAATATGAATCATAGCCTCTTAAGTCAAGGTTCGATTCTAAACGGAGATGACTATACATCCACAACTAAAACAGGAACATCCTCTACCATCACTATCAATTCATCCACTGCTCCTTCCAATGGTCAGCATCTCATTCTCATCAACAATCCTGATGCTATTTCCCATGCCCTCATCCATTTGGCTATCCCCTCATGGCTATGGTATTCTACGCTCAATAACTATGATTTTAACAGCGGTACTACGTGTCTCCAGCACCCTTGTTTTGACTACCAGTTTTTCGGTACCTCATCGGGCAATTTCAACGGTGTCAACAGCGGTACGTTCCAAGGTTCCGACTTTGACCTTTCCCCTGCTAAAACCATCATCAAAAAAGGGGTAAAGGTATTTCGATGAGACGCGCTTTGACTCTGATTGAACTTATTTTTACTATGGTGATTATTGCCATCGTATTTACCGTCATCCCAAAACTGATACATGCCATGAACCAAACCTCAAAAACGGCCCAGCAAGAAGAGGCGATGTACAATGCAGTAGCCCTCATGGGGGCAATCGTCAACCTTCCTTGGGACAATAACAACACCCAACATGACCAAATCCTGCAAGTCACAGCAGGCAACAGTGCTTATGACTGCAATACAACGAGCGGTTACCGTATCGGCGGTTTTATCGGCGGGCGCAACTGCATTGAACCCCTTGGAGTCGATTACAATGCCACTGCTTTAGGGTTGGAAGATACCGATATCAACGACATCGATGACTACGTCGCTTCTATTAATGCGGACAATAACTGCTCTCGCAGTCATGGAAAGTTGCTCTATACGCTGACCCCGACGGTCCGATATGTCACTGATCCTCTTGCTGGAAGTGCCGTTGTATTGGGTGATGTCAATGCAAGTGCCGCGACAACCACCAACACTAAATATATTGTGGTCAATGTCGGTTATCATAGCGACAACAAATTGGGAGGATGCATTGCCGCACTCCAATACCATGCCTTTAACATCGGGCAAATTCATCTCAATTCGCGGAGCTGGTGACGTGCGACGCGGCTATACCCTCATCGAGATCATCTTGACCATCGCCATCACCGGTATTCTTGCTATCGGTATGTTCAAGGCACTTGAAGCCATAACATTGCGCAGTGAAAAAGCTAAAGCCCTTAGCACCCTCTCTCTGGACTCCCAAAGTGCTTTGGACCAAATAGCTTCCTTGCTCTATGACCGTGCGCCGATGTTCTTAAAAGCATGCACGAACGAAAATGATTGTCTCCCTTTTGATGAAACGACCACCGGAAAAACCGTAATCCAATGGTATGGACTAGCTTCCGAGAGTTATTTAGCTGCGAATTACAGTGGATTTATCGATATGAACCGATCACTTAAGCCTAACCTATACACCCCTGATACTGACCTTGCAAATGTATTGCAAACCCAAAAAGAGAAATGGGGAACATCGTTTACTCTCTCTAATATGGCCCTCATTTTTTCAGGTGCGTTTGATGAAGGTACTGCCAATGAATACAATATCACTACCAGTCCCCTCAATACCATTACCCTCACAGGCACCCTGCCCACAACCATTTATGAAAAATACAATCTGACCGATTCAGCGTATGCCGTCACCCGAAAACAAAATGCCGCATGCGCTAACGTTGCCGGATTAAATGACAACACACTGCTTCTTTTTTACAATTACCGTCCATGGAAAGGTGAGAACTACTGCAATGGGGATGTAGCCGTATTGGCAACCGATATCAACGCTTTTCGTGCCCAAATCCTTAACGGTACGATTCGGCTCTCTGTGGATGCAAACCGTACCATCCGAGGCAGTTCCACTCCCGTACACGTCTCCAAACAAAAGGTGGTCTTCTAATGCGTACCGCTTTTGGTCTTCCTCAAGCACTGATGATCATCCTTGTCTTAAGTGGCATCGCCACACTCACCTTAAAATATGCGTCGATCAACGTCCAGCATTATGCCGACAGCTATACCCGTGAGCAGGCAGAACTGTTTATGCAAAGTGCCACCGAAGCGGCACTTTTACAAATTAGCGGCCATAACCGTGCAGCGCAAGGGTGCTTACGTGATCTTAACATCACCTCGTCCGATAGCCGATTTACAGCTCAAATAACCGTACAGCGCTACTATTTAGCCGATGGAACTGCTTGCGTAGGTACATTAAGTACCCCCATACAGTCCGAAGAATCCAATGGGATCATAACCATGGATATCGTTGTCGAAACCAACGCCAGCCATCCCAAAATCCTCCACCCCATACGACTTGAACGAAGGAGTTTGCAACGCCCATGAGAAAAGCCTTTACCTTACTCGAACTCATCTTCGTCCTAATACTCATCGGCGTACTCACCGGTATTGCTTTTTACCTCTACCGCTCTGATGTCACCCGAGCTGATGCCCAATACACCCTACTTAAACTCAAAGAAGCCCGATACCGGGCACTATCCTATCAAAGTCCTAATGGATTGGGGGTTGATGGGGGGTGTATCACACTGACTAAAGAGGCCTTATCGGACAATAAGTCTCCTGCTTATGAGATCAAATCCAATACCATTACGGCCAACATTGCTACAGTCTGTTTTGACGCTCTTGGGCGACCGCACGATGGCAATTCAACTGCTTTACCTACCCTTTTTGCTTCAGATATCAACATCACCTTTGCCAAGGATACACAATCCAGCACTATTACCCTCTATAAACAAAGTGGATATGCTATAATCGGGTGTAACAATTAAGTGACAATATTTACAGTTAATAAAGCAGATCTATGACCCACGATAAGATTCTTTTTGTAGAGCATGAGCATGTTTCTACTTACAACAACGGAACTTTTTCTCCTAGCACTGCCCATGACTACAAAGAACTTTTTGCAGGCGGTATTATCCCCTTATCCCTGTTAAACATCCACACACTCAAAATCCCCAACCACCTAAGCCCAGAAGAGCAAGTAATACATGTTGAAATTCGGATGTTTGAAGAGGGAAACCTCAACAGTGACGAAGAGTATACCATCGATTTTATACGGCACAATCTAGCGACTGAAGAGAGCTATTTGTGTGAAGTTTTTGCCCTATCTCAAACCAAAGCTGCCGATTATTTCTCGACAGCACTCAAAAGTACAAACGTCATCGATCTCATCACTCCGGGATTTTTAATCTACGAATCACAATACGACACCCTAGAACCTAAAAATGATCTTTTTATCTATTTTGGAGAAGAGGAGTCTTACGGTGCAATCTATCAAAACGGCAAATATATCGCCCACCGAAGCATCGATACCCTAACTTCTATCGCCGTAGAAACCGGTTTGGATCTGCCAAAACTCAAATCTTTTTTATCCCAGCGCGGCGTCATCGACGAGAACTATCCCCCTGAAGAGTTTGCCAAATTCGTCCTTATCCAAGATCGTATAGCCCGCAACGTAGAGCGATTGGTTCATACCATCAATCATAAACGTGGTCTTTTCGGACTCACCGGTATTGATCACGTCTATCTCGATTTTGAGGGCAATACGATTCCCGGACTGGAAACCGTTTTTGAGGCATACGGCATCAATGGGCTTACCATTACCTCACTGGCTGTACCGCAGGGTTCGCCCGAAAAACTCCATGATCTGCTGTGTGCACACTACATTTCGCACCAAATTGGGAAAAAGCCGCTCAACCTCTCCTCGTTCGAGCGAAAAGAACAATGGTACAAACGCGAAAGTGGAAAATTTCTCGCCATCATGGGAATTTCTTTACTCATTGCTTTGGGTGTACCACTAGCACTTGCATGGACCATTGCCAGTGAAGAAACACGTAAAGAAGAGTTGTCTATGACATTGGCACAGATGGAAAAAGAGACCTCAACCCTTGCAAATACACTCAAAGAGCAAAAAAAACGGCTTGCCGACCAAGAAAAAAATTCCCAAGTTCTCAAACAAGAGATCGCCTCCATTGAGGCAGCACAAGAGACAGCTCAACTAATTGAACAAATGCACCTGAAACGTCAAGAGATGCTCATTGACGTCACATCTGAACTTGGACGTTACGGCCTTGGAACACTGATGATCGAGCAAAATGGTTCTAAAGAGATCTCCTTGCACGTTATTTCTGCCTACCAAAAACGCGATGATATTGCGAAACTCATGCGCGGACTGTATGTAAGAGGTTATCAAAATGTGCAAACCCATGAAATTGCTCTGGATGACAAAATGTACAATGCCGTTGTAAAGGTAACACGATGAATCCGTTTGATGACCAGCTAACTGCATTGGACGAACAGCTTGAAGCCTATGAGCCGATGCAGCGCTGGTTTATCTATATCGTTATCGCTTTGAGCCTGATACTGATGAGCTGGATGTTTTTTACCTCCGATATGATCGATGAACTTTCCAGTTTACAAGAAGAGACCAGTGCATTAGAAACTAAAATAACTCAGAACTCACCGCAGGCGTATCAAGCCAAAATTGCCCATATCAACAAAGCATTACTCAAAGGTGAAGCCCAAATTACTGATTTGGCATCCCAAAAAGAGATCTTGACACTGCAGATGTCACAATCCCAAGGATTGCTGTTTGATAACCGCCAATACGCCACTATCTTAGATCGACTACTGGAACGTTCTGTCTCTCTGGGGCTAAAAATCCAATCGATGCAATCCGATGATACCGACAAAGATTTTTACGGAAAAGTAAAGCAATACAAAGCACTCAAAATCACAGGAAGCGGTAACTTCCGATCCATTGCCGCGTTCTTAGCATTCATTGAGGAACAAAAATCGCTTGTAGAGGTTGAGAATGTCGTCATCCGTTCAAATGAAGAGAAACCCTCATTTGAAATGACTGTTAAATACATGGGAGTAGCACTGTGAAATCATTGATCGCTTTTTGCGCATTAACACTTCCATTCACGACCTTTTTACATGCCCAAATGTATGATCCGTTTCAAAAAATGCACACAATGAAAACCGTCCAAAAATCTGCACAATTATTACTGCCGCTTCCGCCGCTTTTAGATGCTCCTATGTTCACCCCAACTGTTGTTACTGCAGTAATGAACAATAAAGCCTTCATAAATGGTCGATGGTATAAAGTTGGTGATACCGTCAATACACAACAAATCACCTCAATTCAATCTGATTTTGTAGCACTCAAAGAAGGGAACCGCCTCACTATTTTAGGAGTAGGAAATCAACAACGCTTCTTGAAGATGAAGGAAGCACCATGAAAAAACTATTATTTCTTTTTATCCTTATGGCAGGGATCCTTTATGCGAATGAGTGTTCTACTAAACGCTTCAGCCTCAATGCGTATCAAAACAACGGAGCATCGCTTACCCTGATGGATCTGTTGCGCGATGTGACGCAAACGTGCAATATCAGTGTTGTGTTTGAAGATAAACGGGCCCGTGACCGTCTCTCTCAACCACTAGACATGGTCAATATCCGCGATTACACCCTTCCTGAACTTTTGACATTTATTTTTGACGAACACAACCTCTTTTACGACTATAATCCCAACAACGCAATGCTTAGAGTCTCTTACTATAACACCGTGACCTACAACGTCGACTACATCAATCTAGAGACATTGACAACCTCATCAAGTAAATCGATCAGTGTCGGTTCCGGCGGCGGAAGTACTACTGGAACCACTGCAACAGGGACAAATGGAACAACCACTGGAGGGACAACGGGAACTGCCGGAGGTAATGGTGCAACGGGAGGTGGCGGGTCTAACAGCGATATGACCACCGTTACAGCCACCTCTAATTTTACTTTCTGGGATCAATTGCAAAACCATATCCAAGAGATTCTCAAAATCGATGAAGACTACAATGAAGCCTATAACAAAACCCTCATCAACCGCGATGCAACCAGCATAACCGTATCCGGAACCAAACGTCAACTGCATGAGATAGAACAGTACATCGCAGCACTCAAGAAGCGGATGCATTCACAAGTGATGATCGAAGCACACCTCATCGAGCTTACCTACAACGACTACAGCTCCATAGGGGTGAACTGGAGCGAATTTAGCCTTGCACTTGGTAACTACGGCAACGGACTTAATAAAGCGGGCGCTGTCGCCCCCCTCTATTCTTTTGGAGTCAAGTTTAATCCCAAAGGACTCATCGATTTTCTCAAAAAGTACGGAGATGTGGAAGTCCTTTCCAATCCAAAAGTGTTGACTTTGAGCAATCAGCCCGCAGTGATCAATGTCGGGCAGCAGTTGAGTTATTTATACGAAAACGGAGCGATCGCAAGCGCCAACACACAAACAGCGGCAACCACAACCAAGACACTGGGGTCTGTTTTTGTCGGGCTTACCCTTAATATTGTTCCCGAAGTAACCGAAGACGGCTACATCATCATGCGGATCAATCCTGTTACCAGCGAGCTGTTGACCGATTCGGAGCTGAGCACCTCATCAGCAGCGACGACCAACGCAAATCGTGTGATGCCTCCCGATACCCGTGTCAAACAAATGACCTCCATCGTCAAAGTCAAAGATTCCCAAAAAGTCCTCATCGGTGGTCTCATCGAAAAAAAGAACTTTCATAACGACACCAAAATCCCTCTTTTAGGGGATATTCCGGGTCTTGGCTGGTTATTTCATAACAAGACGGATGTGACACGCAAAAGTGAACTCTTCATCCTTCTGACACCGACATTGATCAAAAAAGACGTCTTTCCAACCATCGATGACAGTATCATGAAGCGGTTTGATTAATATGTCACAGTGGCTAGAAGCAGCTAACCGTTTTGAAGAGCGACGAGATACTCTGGATTATTTTGAAGGTCAGAGTGCCTTAAGCGCTATCGAAAAAATCGACCATCTGCTTAAAACGACGTTTCGGCAATTGATCTTTTTGCTGGGCGAACCGGGAAGCGGCAAAAGTTTTCTCTTGCATCATCTCAAAGCCCAATGGGACAGTGAGTTGGATATCCTCCTCATAGAAACCCCTTTTCTGACTCCTCTTGACCTCTTGAAAAAACTGCTGGCACATAAGGGGATCGAGTGTCATGGCGATGACATAGAAAAGTTTCGCTTTGAAGCAACCAATCTTTACCGTGATAGTAAGCACATCATCATGCTGGATGAAGCGCAGCTGCTGAGTACCGAGATGAGAGAATTTGTCCGAATACTTAGTGACAGCAAAGCATTTTGGTTTTTACTGGCCATGCACCAAAGTGAAGGGGAAAATATTTTACGTTCTCCCCATTTTAAAAGCCGTCCCCATCATATCATCCAACTCAAACCGCTGGGTGTCATGGAATGTAAAAACTACCTCGACCGAGAGCTATCCCGCATCGAATTTTCTCAACTTGGCAATGAACTCAATCTCAAGCTCATTACCAAAGCGCATAAATACAGTCACGGAAATTTCCGTAATTTTAAAAAGATCTTATATCATATGTTCCATTTACTGCACTATACCAATACCCATAATCGAGTCAAATTTTTACGTCCTTCATCGTGCATCATTACGATGGCAGCGATGAGCTCGGAGCTGCTTCATGATTAATGATTTTGACAGTTTATTACAACAATGCAAAACGCGTGCACTCAAGAGAGTCCTGCGAATCGCCCTACGCGTCCTTAGCTCCATCGTCCTCGTTGTTCTTGGAGTTTTTAGCTACTACCAGTGGCAAACATCCTCACAACCGATCAACGTAACCGTAAAGCCTGTTCCAGCCGTAACCGTGCAAACACCAAAAGAAGAGAATAAGACGCTCCCTTCTGTAATCATTTCTCAAACTGTCTCAAATAAAGTAGCAGTCACACCTCCAGCGGCCCCTGTGACAGTGTTACCTACCCCAATTACACCGACTCCAGCAAGTGTGACACCTCCAGTCAAAAGCAACCGACTTTTGGAAGTGAGCAACGCCTCTTCCAATCCTGTGAGCCCGGAACAAATGTATCAACGAGCTCCAAAATTTGAAACTGCTTTAGCAATAGCCCGTGACCTTTATGTAAAAGAAGACTATGTACAAGCCGCTGTATGGGCTAAAAAAGCCAATCAGATGAACCGTGAAGCTGAAGAAGCATGGCTGTTGTATGCAAAGTCCTATTATGCCCAAGGCAAGAAAAATGAAGCTATTGGGGTATTGGAACTCTTTTTAAATTACAAAGATTCTAAAGCCGCCGCCGATCTCATAAAGTCATGGAGATAGCATGATACGCCAACAGGTACGTCTAGGGGATCTCCTGGTACAAGAGGGGCTCATAACCGCAGCTCAACTCTCTCAAGCACTGGAAAAACAAAAAAGTGCTGTATTCTCAAAAAAACTGGGAGAGACACTCGTTCAAGAAGGGTTTGTATCCAACAAAGAGATGGCCATTGTCCTCTCAAAACAGCTCAATATTGACTTTATTGATCTCTACGGTCAAAAGATTGATTTTTCCTCTTTGGGGAAATATTCCATGCCCCTTCTTCTCAATGCCGATGCGATCCCGTTTAAAGAAGATGAAGACTACATCTATGTGGCAACCTCCGATCCGCTAAACTATGATGCTCTCGAAAATCTCGAACGCAACATTGCCACCAAACCGATCAAAATCTTTCTCGCCTTCAGTGATGACATCAAACATATCTTTCAACGCTTAGAGATTATTAAAAAGACAAAAACGATCGCATTGGAAGTCAAACGTGAGATGAACAATGAAGGAAGTAAGAGCAATGATTCCGATTCCAGCGCGGTCATGCAGCTTATTCGCCTCATCATCAAAGACGGGATCCTGCGACGTGCCAGTGATTTACACATCGAGCCTGAGCAAGATGGAATGTCCGTACGTACCCGCGTTGATGGTTTGCTTCAAGAGACCTTTGTGTTTGATCTGGATATTTACACGGCATTAGCATCACGTATTAAACTGTTAGGCAATCTCGATATCTCCGAGCGCCGTAAAGCGCAAGACGGGCGGTTCAGCCTTGACATCGAAAGCGGAAAATATGACTTTCGTGTTTCCAGCACTCCGACACTTTTTGGCGAATCGATCGTCATGCGTATCCTCGATCAACAAAAAATACTGCTAAACCTTCATCAGCTAGGGTTTGAAGATAAAAACCTAGAGCTTTTTAACGCAATCATCCACTCGCCCTTTGGAATCGTCCTAATAACCGGTCCTACGGGAAGTGGAAAAACAACCACACTGTATGCTGCACTCAATGAGATCAAAAGTATTGAAAACAAAGTCATGACCATTGAAGATCCCATCGAATATCAGCTTCCACTGGTACAGCAAGTACAGGTCAATGATCGAGTTGGATTCGGATTTCAAGAAGCCCTTAAATCTTTTTTACGTCAAGACCCCGATATTATCCTCATCGGAGAAATACGTGATTTTGAAACACTTAACTCTGCTGTTCAGGCATCTCTTACGGGGCATCTCGTTTTCTCCACACTGCACACTAACGATGCACCAAGTGCCATTGGACGGATGGTCCAAATGGGACTTCAATCGTATCTCGTTGCCGATTCCCTCGTCGGCATTGTCGCTCAACGATTGGTACGCAAGATTTGCCAAGAGTGTAAAACAGAGGCTAACCCCACAAAAACCTTTTGCGACGTGTCGCTAACTGGGTCGGAGAAAATGAAAAATTTTATGCAGGATCAGGATGTCCTAAATGTTCCCAAACCGGGTACAGCGGCCGATTATTGATCTCCGAGATTCTGGTTCTTGACGAAACAGTCTCCAAGATGGTAGCAGACGAAGCCTCCAAATACGATATTGCACGCTACGCACAAGAACATACGGGATATGAGCCTATGATCGTTGATGGTATTAAAAAAGCTCTACACGGCATTACCACACTGGATGAAGTGTTGCGGGTCACCCGGGAACTTTAGGTGAAATTTTTTCAAGTACGCTACAAATCAGGGAAACGCAAAGGAAGCATCAATCTCGAAGCAACCCATAAAATAGATGCCTTAAAAAAATTTCAAGATCTCCATTTGGGAGTTGCTTTGGGTATACGTGAAATATCCGAACCGTTTTCCCTCAAAATCGAACGTTTTAAAAGCCGCTTCACCGATCCTATCAAAAATAGACGTGTCAAAGACGAACCGTACATCGCTTTTTTAGATCAAGTGGGAACCATGCTTGATGCCGGGATGCCCATCAATATGTGTCTTGCCGAAAGTATCTCCGATACAGCGGACCCCATGATACGTGCCATTTTTGCTGAAGTGCTCAATGATATTGAAAGCGGGCAGAGCCTTAGTGCTTCACTGGCACGTTTTAGTCCTCAACTTGGCGTACTTTCCATCTCCATGTTTAGTCTAGGGGAACAAACCGGAACCCTTAGTATTGCGATCGCCAAACTCTCCGCGATCATTCAACAAATCTACACCAACCGTCAAATGCTAAAAAAAGCGACTCGCTATCCTCTCTTTATCATCTTTGCGATGGGAATCGCCTTTACGGTTGTCATCACATTTGTGGTGCCTCAATTTCAAGCGTTTTTCGAACAATCGGGTATGGAACTCCCTCTCCCGACCAAACTTCTGCTGTGGAGCGAATATGCACTCAGAGTCTATGGTCCGTATATCGTTGCCGGAGCTATCCTACTGTCTACACTTTTTAGTTATGCTTATTCCAAAAATTCGCAGCTTCGACTCATAACTGACCAATATTTTTTGAAGATTTTCATCGTAGGTAAAGTGACGTATTACGCTATGATCGGGCGTTTTATCTATCTTTTTAACGTTTTGAGTGAAGCAGGAGTCCCAATTTTAGAATCCTTGCATATCGCTTTGGGTATTGTTGAGAACAGCTACATGAAACAAGAACTGCAAAAAATAGCCCTTGCCATCGAAGACGGTCGATCGTTGGCTCAAGGATTTTCCGAAACCGGTCAATTTGAGGGGATGATATTACAGATGATCAAAGCGGGTGAGAGCAGCGGATCATTGGGCAAAATGCTGGGAAAAGTGAATCAAGTATACAATAACCGATATGCCTATATCGTAGACAATATCGCAACGATGATAGAGCCCATACTAATCGCTGCTATTGCGGGTTTTGTATTGGTATTGGCATTAGGGATTTTCCTGCCGATGTGGCATCTCGTAGATATATCCGGGTAGATGATGGAGATCGAAACAGGCACTATTACGTATAATCCCTAAGTCTTACACCCTTTTTCAACTTTATCAATAATATGTTGTGCACCGTTTGCAGCGATCAAACGTCCCAACGCTTCACTTTTTGGCTGTATATCACTGCTAATCGCCTCTTGAAGCTTTTCTAATATCCCTTCAGTCTGACGCTCACACCATCCTACATTATGTTCCACGATATAGCGCGCATTATGAAACTGATGATCCGCTGCTGCATAAGGGAAAGGGATATAAAATGCAGGGACACGTGCCGCGCATAATTCCCATAATGTACTTGCTCCTGATCTGCTTACCGCAAAATCACTGCGCTCTATAAGCTGGGCTATCTGGGTCGTAAATCCATAGACTTCCGCATCAATTCCTAGTTCGCGATATGCAGCACGAACCCGTTCCTCTTCTGCTGTTCCGCATTGATGGAGTATCGAAATCCCTTTTTCACTTAGCCAAGGGGAAATTTCGAGTGCAAGGTCATTGATGAATTTAGCTCCCTGAGAGCCGCCCAAGAAGATAATGGTTTTTACCTCTGTTCGAATTCGTGCATGTTGAAAATAGAGTTCATTGACAGGGTAATCGCAATGCCTTTCTCCTGTTTCATACGAGCTGAAATATCCTGCGGCATAAGGACGTAAAAGAGCATTGAGTTTTCCGGTTATCGCATTTTGTTCATGTATGTATAGCGGGCATTTCATCGTAACAGCCGCAATAGCTGCAGGGGCTGCGGAGAACCCTCCGACACTTACAACCGCATCGGCATTCAACCTCTTGATAAGGCGTCGTGATTCGACCACGGCTTTGAGAATCTTCCACACTGCACCCAGTTTTGCCAACCCTTTTTTATTGACCACACCCGTCGTATTTAAAAAATAAGTCTCTCCAAAAACAGTGCTGTGTTCAAACCATTGTCGATCTTGCCCGCTCATCGAACCGATAAAAATGACTTTATGTCCGCGTACACTTGCGGCTTGAGCAAGCGAAAGGGCAATAACCAGATGTCCACCTGTACCGCCTCCCGTGAAAACAAATGTCATTGATCTTCTCCTGATTTGGGCTTTATTTTTTTGGAGATCATCAATACCATACCAATCGCGACACTCGAAGCCAACATCGCTGATCCCCCATAACTGAGCAACGGAACCGATATCCCTTTGATAGGTGTCAATCCGCTGATTCCGTATGCATTGATCATAAACGCAAACGTAATCAGCAATCCAACTCCCAGACTAAACAAGTAGTCAGTATCATCCCTCGAACGGTTGGCAATCTTAAAGAGACGATGCAATATCAAAATAAAGAGCATCGTCACTGCAAATACCCCGATAAATCCAAACTCTTCTGCGATACCGGCAAGGACAAAATCGGTATGTACTTCACTCAAAAAACCAAGTTTAAACGTACCGTTTCCCAAACCCGTTCCTAAAATCCCACCGTTATGAATTGCGTTGAGCGAGTGACCTATCTGATAGGCTTCTTCACCGTTAGCGATGCGCAGATGTTTGGCTATCGATTCGGGGAAAAAAGCGAGTATCGTACTTTGCGCTGATGCCCACCATGAAAGAATACGTTTAATACGGTGCGGTGCCATAGCAATAAACAAAAGGAAGAAGAAAACAGCACCCCCAATCAAACTAAGGAAAAAGCGAAAACTGCTCCCAGCAAAAAAGAGCATAAACGCCAGCGTCAACGACAAAACAACCACTTGCCCTAAATCATTTTGAACAATAGCGATCAAAAACATGACCAAAATAAAAAGTGCCGCATACGGTAAAAAACGTTTAAACTCTTCTCGTACACCCATACCACCGTGATGCCCTAGTTTACGGGAAAAACTCCATGCCAGAAAATAGACAAAACCGATTTTAAAAAATTCAACCGGAGCTATCGACAACCCCATAATCTTGATCCACCGCTTCGCACCGCCTACTTCACTCACCAAAAAAGAGGGGAGAAACGGCATCACAAGCATGAGTGCAATGCCTCCCCAAAACATCGTCAATCCCAGTGGGTGAAGCCAGACATCCGGATCAAGTTGAGCGATCATCCACATCAATAAAATAGAAATAATAGCAATCAAAAGCTCACGAAAAACGAAGTGAAATGCATTGTAGTCAAACAAAACGACAGCATAGGCTGTCAGGGTGTAAGAACAAATTATTCCAACGGTAATAAGAATAGTGGTTAAAATAAATAATTTTTTATCGGGCATCTTTTGACTTGTTTGGTGTATAATTTTGTAGTAGTATAGCTTGCCTCACATTAAAGAGCCAATAAAGCAAATATGGAATGTATTTTGCTTGAAGGTAAGGAATATAAAGAAAGGGGACACAATGGGCATCAATATCTCACGAGCACATGAACTTATGACGAGTGCGATGGACTATCGTGCAGCACGTCAGGACATGATCGCCAGCAATATTGCCAATGCCGATACCCCTTTTTATCGTCCTAGAGACATCCGTTTTGAAGAAGCACTTGCTCAAAAAAGTGCTGATATTTTCGCTCTAAAAGGGCAAGAGCTCCAAATGACGCACACCAACGGTGCGCATCTAAACGGGTTTTCAAACACAACCGATACCAGAGCTACTACTTTTTTCCGTGACGGTCATATGGCCCGCAACGACGGTAACAGTGTAGATTTGGATGTTGAGAGTTCGGAGATGGCTAAAAACTCTACGATGTTTAATGCACTCACCGCGGCACTCAAAAAAGACTCTGCCTTGTTTAAAAGCGTCATCGATGCTTCCAGCAAGACATCGTAAGGATTAGACAATGGCATTTTTAGACAGTTTTGATATCAGCGGTTACGGTCTTTCAGCACAGCGTGTTCGTGTAAATACGATAAGTTCCAATATCGCCAATGCTCAGACTACCCGTACCGCTGAGGGTGGCCCCTACCGCCGTCAAGAAGTTGTTTTTAAAGCCATGGATTTCAATACCGTCTATAATCAGGCACTTGAGCACCAAACATCTGCTTTGGGCTATTCAGATCCCCTCAAAGAAGGGCTTGCTGGACTTAAACCTAACCCAGCAATCATGAGTGTGGTCGTTGATAAAATTGCTCGTGACGATAAAGCGCCGAACATGAAATACGATCCTAGCCATCCCGATGCGGACGCAAAAGGGTATGTTGCATACCCAAATATTAATCCTGTCATCGAAATGGCCGATTTAGTAGAAGCAACACGCTCATATCAAGCGAACGTAGCCGCGTTTGAGAGCGCCAAAAATATGGCTAGCGGTGCGATCAGCATCTTGCAAGCATAACCTAAGGACTAACCATTATGCAAGATTTAACCTCTATTAAATCTCTTTCTACTGCCGACTTATTCAAGGCAAAAGGGACGACTTCCGCTCAGGAAAGCACAACAGACTTTGCCCAGGAGCTTAAAAATGCCCTTGGTAATGTCAATGAGATGCAAGTTCAGGGCGAGAAAGCGATGAGTGACATCGCGACAGGCTCCGTCAAAGATCTGCATCAAGCGGCCATTGCCATTGATAAAGCCGAAATCAGTATGAAATTGATGCTTGAAGTGCGTAATAAAGCACTCAATGCATACAAAGAGATCACTCGAACCCAAATGTAATGCGCTGAATTCAAACGTCATGCGCCATTCCAATAAATCCAAAAAAATATTAGCACTTTTTCTCGTCCTATTGATGGGCTTTGGCATCTTTTTAGCTGTCATGTTTTATACCGCCGTTCATAAGCGCGACATTCCCTCCATTTACTCTGAAGAGACTGCCAAAGCTCAGCGTGGAAATATCATCAGTGCGGATGGATTTCATATCACCGCTACCCAAAAACTCTACAAAGCAGTCGTTAACACCAAAAATATCGATCCCGACAAACGAGAGCTTTTTATCCAGCTTTTCAGTATTTATAGCGGCATCGATCCTGAGGAGATACGCCAGCGTCTTCGTACACGCAAGGGTTCAGTAACGTTGAGTTATCACATCGGTCCAAAAGAAGCAATGTACCTCAAAACACTGGCCTTTGAATTGCGAAAACTCAAGGTATTCATCGAATATGAACTGCCAAACGGGCAACGTGTCCTTCAGGGCTTAAACATCATCGAAAGCGGTGAAGCACGTGAGTATCCCTACAAAAAACTGCTAACACCACTCATTGGCTATCCTAGAAAGATGGAAGAAGACGGTTATACACGCATCTATGGGATCAAAGGGTTAGAAAAATATTTTGATGAGGAACTCAATCCCCAACAAAACAAAAGTCAAAGAGCGATGCGGGATGTCAATGGTTATTTGATTTTAAACAAACAAAGTTCTGTCAAATCGCAGATCAACGGATTTGATGTTAAACTTAATATCCCAATTGCTCTTCAAACCCGTGTAGAAGCGATCACCGATCGAATCAAAAACAATCTGCAAGCCGATGAGATCATCGCCACTGTCATGGAATCCAAAACCGGAAAAGTCATTGCATTGGCTAGTTCAAACCGATTTGACCCCAGCCATATTCGAGTACAAGACTATCCCTCCCTCAATGCCAATGCCATCGAATACAGTTATGAACCCGGTTCCGTTATCAAACCGATCATCTTTGCATTGCTGCTTGACCGCCACCTTATCAATCCTTATGATATGGTCAACGGGCATAACGGACGCTATCAATTAGGTCGAAAAATGATCGTCGATGAACACGCGTTTCAAATGATCAGTGCTGAAGACGTTATTGTCCACTCCTCCAACATCGGTATTGCCCAATTGGGACAAAAACTCAATGGAACCGAATTTACCGAAGGGTTAAAACGTTTTGGCTTTACCCATTTCAGCGGAACCGATCTTCCTTATGAGAAACGAGGCTCTATCCCAAGCAGTGCACAACTCAATAATTACCTGTACAAAGCCATCACATCGTATGGATATGGAATGCGAGCTAATGCTATGCAGCTGGTCAAAGCCTTCAATGTTTTTAATAACGGAGGAAAACTTGTCAATCCAATGATTGTCGATGCACTTATTGATGAAAAAGGTGTTTCCAGACCGATGCAAGTTCAAAATCCGGTACAAGTCATCGCTCCTGCGACTGCAGAACGGATGAAACAGATTTTGATCAAGACCGTTAATGAAGGGACAGGAACCTTAGCGAGGACTCCGGGATTAGAAGTGGGTGGAAAGACAGGAACTGCCCACATTGCAAAACACGGCGGATACGTTAACAGCTATCACACTTCATTTATCGGTTTTGCCAACGATACAAAACACACCTATACAATCGGGATCATGGTAATTGATCCACGTACTGTTTATTTTGCTTCGGTAACGGCTGTACCTGTTTTCAAAGCGATTGTTGATGCGATGGTAGAAGAAAAATACCTTCAACTTGATCCAAGAGCCGTTGCCGCATCACATGATACTCCGACAGTCGAGCACCATTAAATCATTTCTCTTTTAGTTACTGCATTAAGTGCTTTACTGATTAAGAGTGTCGCATCTTTGCTAAATGTGTAACGGTATTCCATCCCCCATATCTCGACAATTGCTTCTCCCTTAAGGGTCATTTTGTTTTTTTCCTGCAAGATAGCCATGATACGCTCCATCGTAATGGCTTTTGGATCTATCTCAAGAATAAGCGGCAAAATACGCTGTGTATTGGAAGCTACACCAAATACTTTTCCCCCATTAATACAGGCCGATCCAGTTGCCAGTGTTTTTGTCCCTTCAACCAGAGCATAAGTAAACGATTTAAGCTTTAGTTCACTGTGCCATCGGTTCGTGATGGTTACATCCGTTGCGATGCGTATAGGCTCAGCTTTTGTGGATCCTCCCAGCAGAGACAATATCCCAAGCACGACTTCACTTTTTGTATTTTCCCATCGTAAATGGCCCGAGGGCTCGATAAGGACATCTTTCCCCATTTTTGGAGCACATCCGCTTAGCAATCCCAAGATTGCCATCAAAACTAAAAACTGCTTCATCTTACATCCATACGTTATCAATCAAACGTGTCGATCCCACTCGTGCTGCAACCAATACAATCGTATCCCCGATAATTACCTCATCGATCGCTTCAAAACGACGATTAACGATGGCCACATATTCAACATTCAAAGGTTCCAAAATATCCAACATGACTTTTATAATTTCGTTACTTTCTCTCACCCCTTGCATGACAAGATGAGTAGAGTGCTTCAATGAAGCAGAGAGCTTGAGAGCCTCAATGCGATCTTCGTGACTCAGATAGACATTACGGCTTGAAAGGGCTAATCCATCACTCTCCCGTACGGTATCCACCGCCACAATCTCAACATTCATAAAAAAGTTCTCTACCATTTGCGTAATAAGAGCCAACTGCTGCGCATCTTTTTTCCCAAAATACGCCCGCGTAGCACCCACTAAATTTAACAGCTTTATCACCACACTTAAAACGCCATCAAAATGACCGGGTCGAATAGCCCCTTCCAGAATATATCCTCGAACATCGGGGGCTTTAACACTCACCTCATCGCTTCCGTACATCGTATTCACCTCTGGATAAAACAAAATATCAACACCGCTTAATTCGCAAATTTTAAAATCTGCTTCTTCACGTCGGGGATATTTACTCAAATCCTCACCGGCCAAAAATTGTGTCGGATTAACAAAGATAGATACTACGACAATGTCATTGCTCTCTCTTGCTTTTTCAATAAGTGTTCGATGCCCAATATGCAGCGCTCCCATTGTCGGTACAAATCCTATTGATCCTATTTTAGAATCCAAAGCAGCTCTTAATTCCACTGCCGTACGTGCGATAATCATCGTTTTAGCCTCTATGCAATATAATCACAATTATAATACAGTTAGAGGACATTCCTTTATGGATCATTACGAATATACCGAATTATTGAAAACATTGACGATTAAGATGCAAAACGTCACAGATGTTGTCCGCCCAAAAGAGATTACAGCCCGCCTAAGCGAAATAGAAGCTCTTGAAAACAGCGATGGGTTTTGGAATGATGCTTCTAACGCCGGTATCGTTCAAAAAGAAAAAACTCAACTAGAACGTCGACTAGGCAAATACACTAAAACCTTTAATATTCTAGGTGATGCTGTCGATTTGTACGAAATGGCAAAAGACGAAAATGATGAAGAGACCATCGAATCCCTTTTCGATGATGCACCTAAGCTTGAAAATGAAGTAAAAATCATGGAAGTAGAAGTCCTCCTAAGCGGTGAGCATGATGCACATAATGCTATCGTCACTATCCACCCAGGAGCTGGAGGAACCGAGTCTCAGGACTGGGCTTCGATGCTGCTGCGTATGTACACCCGTTGGGCTGAGCGCCATGATTTTACCGTTGAGATGCTCGACTACCAATCCGGTGAAGAAGCAGGGATAAAAGACGCCGCCATCCTAATCAAAGGGGTCAATGTATACGGATACCTCAAAAATGAAAACGGTATTCACCGTTTAGTGCGTATCAGTCCTTATGACTCCGCGGCAAAACGCCACACCAGCTTCACCTCTGTTCTCGTTTCTCCTGAACTGGACGATGATATCGATATTGAGATCGAAGATCGTGATATCCGCATCGATACCTATCGAGCGTCCGGCGCAGGCGGACAACACGTCAATAAAACCGAATCGGCTATCCGTATTACCCACATCCCTACGGGCATCGTAGTACAGTGCCAAAACGACCGAAGTCAACACAAAAATAAAGCAACGGCATTTAAAATGCTCAAATCACGCCTCTACGATCTTGAATTGGCTAAACAAAAAGCGGCTGTTGACGGTGTCGAAAAAAGTGAAAACGGATGGGGACATCAAATCCGTTCCTATGTCCTCGCACCCTATCAGCAAGTCAAAGATACCCGTTCAGGTATCCCGTATTCAAACATCAGCACCATCTTAGATGGTGATATCGACGAATTGATCGAGGGGGTACTCATCGCCCTTAACCGAAAAGATGACGACGAATAACCCCAATACCATTCTCAAAGAGTGTGCTTTGCACGAAGCATGCTCTTATATCCCCGGAAACACCCAAACCATCCATTATAAAGTTATCCAAGAGTGTACGAAAGAACAGTGTGAAGCTCTCATACTTCGCGGCTGGCGACGATTCGGGTCCATGTATTTTCGTCCTATCTGCCAAGATTGCCGCTCCTGTGAAAGCCTCAAAATCGATGTAGAAAACTATACCTATAGTAAATCAGAGCGCCGAATCTTACGAAAAAACCAAAACCGCCACACCATCATCCGCCATCCTACGATGACGACTGAACATCTGGAACTTTTTTACCGCTACCATGCTTACAAACACCATACACGTGATTGGGAAACCCCAAAAGCCGATCCAAAAAACTATTACTCCTCATTTGTTCATGGTCATGGCGACTTTGGATATGAAATCCTCTATTTTCAAAATGACAAACTCATAGCTGTTGATTTGATCGATATACTGCCCGATGGCATATCCTCCGTCTATTGCTATTATGATCCCCAGCAAAAAAACTTTTCGTTGGGGAAGTACACTTTATTGGAGCAAATAGCCCTTGCAAAGCGTCTGGGTCTGCGATGGATCTATCTTGGCTATTATGTACAAGAATGTCTCAGCTTGTCATACAAGGCCGATTATCAGCCCTCATTGCAATTGCAAGGTAGACCCGAAGAGAATGAAACTCCAATATGGAGTAAATAAGTTATAATTTTAAAAACAAAAGGAGCAAATATGCAAACAGTTACACTGCAAATGTCCGATTCTGTCGCTGAACACGTGATGTATTTTTTACGACAACTCCCAAAAAAAGAAGTTAAGATACTTGAGCCAAAAATTTCTTCTGAAGAAAAAATTGCACAAAAAGTTGCCAAAGCACTTGATGAAATGAAACGTGGTGAAGCACGTCCAATCAGTGATTTGTTGAATGAAATTTAATACCCTTTCTGAATTTGACAAAGATGTAAAACGATTATCCAAAAAATACCGTCATCTCAAAGAAGATTTGATAGCTTTTATGGCATCCTTTGAAAATGAACATACTCACGCTATAGCTATCCGTAAAAACATCTTCAAAGCTCGTATCAAAAACAGCGATAAATCCAAAGGAAAAAGCGGTGGCTATCGCACCTATTACTACACTATCACCGATGAATCTGTGACATTTTTGATTATTTACGATAAATCCGTGATGGAAAGTATTGATGAAGCAGTACTTGATAGCATCATTGCTGAAATTGAATAGATTTTTATAGCTTCTCAGAAAATTATCCTTTGAATACCAAATAATTATTGAGATACGATCTAATATTTTCAGCACCTACAGGGTTTTTAGAATGTACTGTGAAGTCAAATTCATTTGGCAAAGTAAGAACAGCATCCATGTCCATTTCAACGATCCATTTTGCGAGATCATATCCAGTTGGAAAAAGTTTTCCCATCTCATCAACACCTAAATCATG
This sequence comes from Sulfuricurvum sp., assembly GCA_024637295.1. Taxonomy (GTDB): domain Bacteria; phylum Campylobacterota; class Campylobacteria; order Campylobacterales; family Sulfurimonadaceae; genus Sulfuricurvum. The sequence goes on along the minus strand of JAGXFL010000002.1, from coordinate 33,796 downwards.
ATCAAACGATATAAATTCAGGGACACCCTGCTGTCGTATTAGAATTTGTGCTTCTGCAACAGTACGAGCGACATTAAATGTCTTATCATCTGGTGTACGGATATCATCGACATAGAGCTTCCATGATTGATAGTACACGTTAGAGATCAACACGGATACACTCACAATCATTCGGTTTACTTTTAATATATAGTTCCCAAAACTCCTCACTATTCAGACGAGTTCCCTTCTCTGTTTCATCAAACTTAACATAGATAATTGGACTCTTTAGTTTTTCTGCTTCACCATCATAATAAATTTCAAAACTTCCAAAATCCATTAAGGAAAATAAAACATAAATTTGATCATCTTTGTTAATATTACAGATTGAATGTTCTGATAGTTTATCTAGCTGTTCTTGACTAAAAATTTTTAAAAGACATGGATGATATATACGAGTCTCACATTGTTGCATAATAGTATCCTGATTTAAGATTTACTATTGTGTCGTTTTAATAGGACATATTATGTCTACCTTAAAATAAATTAAATTTATTCATAATACTATGACTCATTCAAATACTGCGTCAACATCTCCTTAAATTTTTCCTGTATCCATGCCGGTTCAATAACACGTAATGTCGGCATCCAAAACTTCAATATTGGATAGATTTCTTGTTCACTCGTGATTTTTAGCACCATCTCAGCGCTGCCGTCACTTTTTTTATACAGTTTTTGATGTTTTGCAATCGGCTTTCGCTCAAAATAAGTCACCACCTCTGGATCAACCCAAAGGATCACGTCATAAGGCTCTTCTGTTGCAGAGAACCATACATTGATAGAGTTTTCAAGGCTATCAATAATTTTAGGATTATGCTTAAACCTAGTATCTGTAAGTTCACAGCTGTGTACTGCTTTTAGATAGAACTTTTTTGTGTATTTACCGTGCTGTGCCAAAAGATACCAGAAACCTTCATAAACGATTACTTTGATTGGTTGGACATTGGTGTACTCGTTGGGTTCTTTTTCGCCATAAGGGATATAAAAGAGCGTTACTTCTCGCTTAAGATCAATTGCTTTTTCCAAACTCATTACAATATCAAACTTACTACCGATATCTTCGACATCAAGACGAGTATAAAATGGAGATTTAATTTGACGTTGTAAACGTTTAAGAAGTGGATGCGCTTTTTTATAAAAATCCACTCCAATATCTTTTGCCATGCTCTCCAGCATTTCTAGAACCATATCTCCTTCATTTTGGGCGCATCTGCTTATAGGCTTTCGGTAGCGTTTCTTATCCTCACTACGCTCTACCTTATTCGGATACATTTGTTTAAGTTTGTCAAAATCACGTTGGATAGTTTTTTGTGCGACATCCCATTCTTTGGCTAATTGACTAATAGAAAGTTCTTCACCGTTATCCAATCGCTCCAATATCTCAGCATGGCGTTTGTGCTGAAGGGGATTGCCACGTAATCCATTTTCGGCTAAAATCGCCATTATTGTCCTCTAATCTTGTGATATGTCATAGATTTTTCCAGCTCTGTTCTCGTTCTTTCCATAATGCTAACGCATCATCAAGTGGCATTAGCCATAAACAGGAATGATTGGCAATAGGGTCTTGATATGGATCACCGTATTTTTCACATAACGCAATATAAACGTCACTTCCGACATCAGCATCAATCGCAATACTTCCCAAATAAGGCCAAACAATCATGTCAGTGGAGACTAAATCACCTACTTCTACAAGAGCTACTTCGGGGAAATAGTCTCTCATAAACGTCAAAAATTCTTCTCTTGCATTTTCATCTGTTTCGTTTGATTGAAGATATTTATCTCGTATTTCATCTATTGCTTCCAACTTGAACGCATGAATATTATTGTAGATTCGATTAAAGACCATCCAAAATGTATCTTTCTTCCGTACAGTTGCAGCATATTGTTCGATAACATACATGGCTTTTGGCATCAAAGTTCCTATCCGTTAAGTAAAATTTTTGTTCAAATAATATGCCGAAATGCTTTATTGATATTATCGATGAAGTTATTAATAGTGACCGTAAAAGGAAATTTTTCTTCGGTAATACTTTCAATGTTATAAATAACATAATCATAAAACTGACCTGATTTTTCCCAACCATCTTGTTTTAATACAGATGCTTCAAAATCATCAGCATTCATTCTCACAAAAATGTCATTTTCATTTTTATCATATATAAGTTTTATATCTTTTCCTTGATGTGCAAAATTTAGATGAAAACTTCCTTTTACGATGTGGGGAATATGGGATTTATTGAGCGGTTCGTCAACATATTCAAGTTCAAAATTTGTTAGATTAATCAAACTTACTGCTTTAAAAAAATCATATAATTGATTATCTTCATTACTCCAATCATTAACAAAATATTTATCCCATCGGCTAAGATAGTCTTCTATCGCATTTTGTTTTTGATCATCTTCATTCAAACACTTTTTTAGCCAATCTCTAATATGCTCAGAATATGAAATAATTTTAATCTGGTCATTTTTTAATTTTCCAAGTCCTTCTGCTGAAGGATTACTACCATATGGGCTGAGATAATAAAGCTCAAAATTAAGATTACTGTCTGTAGCCCAATCATTATAACGCTCAAGCTGTTTTGGTTGGTCATTAGCATTTATCTTATTTTCAATCAATAATGCATTTGTTCCATCCGTGAGAAATATATCAATTCTTCCCTTTGCTTCTATAGTATCTGCTTGCTCTTCAAAAGTAATTTTTATGTCTGAAACAAATTCAATATTGGAATCAATAACTTCTAAAAAAAATTCAAGAATTCTCTTATCGTTTAATAGTTCTACTAAAAATTGACTATGCCCATTTTCTTCAATCATTCTATGTCTATATAACTCCATTTAAAATTCCTGCTGTTTAGTTGTGTTTATTGTATCAAAAGAAGTATAAAACATATTGTGGACATTATTTGTCTTCATTGTAATCTATGATGTTTTTATCAAAATAAGGAACTTATCATGATTGACTCAAAACTTATCGAGCGGCTAAAAGTAATCAATACAGAACTCGCCGCTATTGAAAAACGCATTGTACAGACTGCTATTCGGCTTGATTCCAATCTTCAAAAAGAGCTTGCTGGTAATGTGGATGGAATACGCGATTATGAAATGAAGGTTGAAATTCAATGTTATGGTTCAGATGAGACGGGTTATCCGCTTTTCACAATGAATGAGCGGTTAAATGGAATTTCATCAGAACCAAAAATATATACTCATCATTTTGCCGATGGTGATAATAACAACGAATTTAGATTTCGTGAAGAACATCCGATGAAAGGAGAACACCATTGTTGGCTTTATCACTGCCTTTATAGCCATATAGGTGCTACTTTGGACGAGATTGCTTCAATCCAGCATATTTACTTTGATATTATTCCTAGATATGAATACTGTGTTGATACTCCGAGTAATGTATTTATCTCTCCTGTTTTACCAGCCCGCCATGTACTGACTTCACATAACTATAATATGTATATTGAAGATGTGTTTAGGGATATTTATCCAGACCCTATTAAAAAAACTCATCCAATCATCAATGCTTACCATCGTGGTCGTATTACTATTTCTGCATATAAAGAGATGTTACGTATGGATATTAAAATTATGTCAGACAATGAACTTGAAGTCTTCCATTCTCCGACATATCTTGCATCGTTACGGCATGACAAAAGTGTTATTGAAGGAATAACACAATTTTCTATTCCACCCCTTATCACTGCTTACATGATAAATGAAAACCTTATTGATGCTGCTAGAGCTATGTGCAGAGGAACTGTTCATGCCGCGCAACTTGCACTCAAAAGCGGTTGGGCTATTAACCTTGGCGGAGGATTCCATCGTGCTCATCGAGATAGAGGGGAAAATATGAATTTTTTTAATGATTATGCGATTGCCACCCATCATTTGCGTCAAAACAACCCTGATATTAAAATCCTCTATATTGATTTAGATGCACTCTGCGGGGATGGTGTCATCTCATTTGCAAAAGAAATGGATAACTTTTATGTTCTTGATTTGCATAATACTTTTACAAAATTCGATGAAGAGTATTTACTAAAAACCGATAAACACTTCACTTTAATAGGCCTCAAATCCTATACCGGTGATGAATTATATTTACAATTACTATATGAATACTTACCAAATTTAATTAATGAAGTTAAACCTGACATCATTTTTTACAATGCAGGAGGCAACGTATTAAAAGATGATCCATTTGGACATCTATGTATTTCTCAAAAAGGGCTGATAAAGCGTGACTTATTTGTTTTTAGAGAGGCACAAAAACGAACTATTCCCATCATGATGTGTATTAGTAGGCTACGCGGTCTAGAAAGCAGTAAATACATTGAACGCAGTTTGAACTTAGTAATTAAGTTCATGAAAAGAAAGAACACTTGATGAAAAATATATTTTATGATGCAAAATATGCTTTTGTTGAGGGAATAGCTATTGTTGGAAAGAAGTGCATAAAACTTATCAATGGTCGTGAAATGCAAATTTTATTATTAGGAGCAATTAATACAGATGGTCACGAAGTTATACCTTGCGATTATGACAATGTTTGGACTGCATCCGAAGGAGCATGTGTAGTAAAACGAGAAAATAAGTATGGCTTTATATCAGTAGAAAGTTCAAAAGAGATAACACCTTGTATTTATGATAGAGCTTGGCATTTTTATTCGGGCCGTGCAAAAATTATGAAAAAAAATCTTTGGGGATACATTGATGAACAAGGTAATGAAATTATTGTGCCAATATATAGCCAAGCTGGTGATTTTAAAAATAGCAGAGCCATAGTTGTATTGAATACATTGAAAGGAGTGATTGATGAAAAAGGAGAGAAAATTATTGATCTCATCTATCATGAGATTGAAAGACTCGAAAATGGTAATTGGTGTGTGTTAAAAGATGGTCTATATGGTATTATCCATGAACAAAATGGTATTGTTGTACCAATACAATTCAAGCGATCACTTGATGCATGTCTGAGATAATTCTCAACCTCACTTATAAAGCCAGTTACAAGGCAGACCCGAAGAAACGGATATGCCAATATGGCAAAGTCTGGATACAGTTGGTTATAATAAAAAAAATTGACACAAAGTGATTTCATGGACTACCAAGCCATACTCGAACAAATCCGATCTGATATCACCCCGCATCTTGGTCAAGGCAAAGTAGCCTCTTATATCCCTGCCTTAGCTTCTGCCGATCCGCACGATTTTGCCATGTCGCTTCATCTAATCAACGGAGAATCTTTTCATACCGGCTTAAGTGATAAGCCCTTTTCCATTCAAAGTATTTCAAAAGTATTTATGTATGAGATGGCATTGAGCTTGTTTGAGGAAAGTATTCTAAGTCGTGTTAATGTCGAACCCTCCGGAAATCCATTTAACTCCCTCATACAACTTGAATACGAAAATGGGATTCCTCGTAATCCCTTCATTAATCCAGGAGCTATTGTTATTGCAGACATGCTTACTTCCCACTTTGGAGACAATGCTGATCAATCCATATTGCAGTATTTTCAAAATTCCAGTGACAATTTTTCAATTCACATTGATACCCAAATAGCGTTATCAGAACGCCAAAGCGGTTTTCGAAACTATGCTCTTGCCCATTTGATGAAAAGTTTCGGAAACATCACTAATGAAATAGATAATGTGCTGCATACCTATTTTAATGCATGTTCGATATGTGCCAATACCATTCAATTATCGCGTTGCATGCTCCACTTGGCAAATCATGGAGTAGACCCTGTTACTAATAATAAATTGCTTTCTGCCGAGCATGCCAAACGGATCAATGCACTGATGCTGACATGCGGGCATTACGATGCTTCAGGTGAGTTTGCCTATAAAATCGGTTTACCGGGGAAAAGCGGAGTAGGAGGAGGAATAGTCGCCATAGTTCCCAATGTCATGAGTATTGCCGTTTATTCGCCATCACTCAACCATCACGGCAATTCACTCATAGGGACAATGGCCTTAGAACTTTTCATCCGATACAGCGGACACACTATTTTTTAGCGTAACGAGGATGCTTAGCACCTTCTTGGGCCATTGCCCGTATCTCAGGCTCAACATCGTGCCGAAGTACATCTAAGACAGGTATCTTATTATGTGCCTCATCGACGGTGACAAAGGTAAATATGGCATCAACAACACTACACTCGCAATTGCTTTCACGGCGTCGTACATGGAAATCAACATGAATGCGTATCGACGTACGTCCAATAGAATCCACCGTAGTGTAAATGGTAAATATATCCCCATTTTTGACCGGCTCTTTAAAATGAAGGTCGGTTACGAATACCGTTGCCGCTTGACCAATGACCAGCCCTTCCACTGTAATGGATGCCGCTTTGTCCATCTTACCCATAATCCATCCGCCAAATACGCCACCCATGTGATTTAAGTCTGTCGGATAGACACGCCCACGAAGCGCTAAGATTTTTTCCATCATAATCTCCACATAAAATATAAGATAATATTATCTATTCTAGATGAGGAATACTAAGAGGGATATTAATAAAAAGGGGGAAGATGAATCTGCCTCATAAAGAGGCAAGCTTTAGTGCCTTAGCGGTTAGCGAAGCCAAAGGCATCAACAAGTTTGTTGGAATATAGATTTAGGTATGCTAAAATTGAGTATTAAAAATAAATTCTCCTTCTCCCTCAAATCTACCAAAATTTGGAGTTTGCTTATTATTTGATTTACGCGTTACTTCAGGTTTTATGAAAGTACCAAGCTCGCTTCCAGTAATAAATCCATCTTTATCAAAATCAGCCTTCCCGCTTAATCCATCAAGTAGTGCTTGCGTAAATACACCATGACCTTTTTCTTCCAATACTTGTTCATTCATGCCACCAGCTGTTATCATTTGAACAGCGCGATACGACGATACTTTACGAATATATTCATTGTCATTTTTGGAGATACCTGCTGATCTTGTAAAACCCATACCTGAATAACAAGAATCCATTAAAAAAAGTATATGTTTTGCTTTTGTTCGATTAACGATACTCTTTAGTTGTTGCATAGATATTGCTGATAAAAATGGATCTTCTGTGTTAGCATCAACTGGAATAATATAGCCTTCTTTATTTCCATCTATCAAACTTTCTGTATGACCATGTCCTGCAAAATATATAAGTACCGAATCATTTTCATTAACTGTATTAGGAACGCTGTATCCGATTGTTTTTAATATATTTGCCCGCGTAGCCTCTTGATTTAAAAGCTTAATTATTCTATACCCATGCTTTTTTAAATAACTTTCCATTGCATTGGCATCATTCACGGAAAATTCAAGACCAGGCCAATACAAATATGTATTTATACCTATTAAAACAGCAATTTTATTTTTATTTTTCTCCGAAATAATATTATCAGTTTTTATATTAGACGTATTACTTCTATCAACAACAAATGTAAATGCATTTTTATTGCCATTAATATCAGTCACTTCAACATGATATTGCGTTGTTAACAAATTTTGATCAAGCAATAAAAAAAACTTCATACTCTTGCCAATAATCATAGACTGCTCTTCTTCTGATGGTTTTTTTAGCTGCGCTTTTACGCCATTTATAAGAACAGAATCTATGGCAATATTATCAGAAACAATACCTTCAATTTCCAATGTGTTTATTTTTATAATTTTTAATGCCCGCATAGAGTTATTCCCTATCAATTCTACAAAAGGTTTTGTGATTAGAATTTTTGGGGCTTCTAAATCAACTTCTTCTTGAGAATTTATGCCAAATATTTTAAAGTCACCCTTGTAGGCACCTATATTCCATTCACCAGCAACTTCTCCATTTGTAATTTTATAATTACCGTGATAATTAACCAAATGATTTTGATTATAGCGGTATTGCTTTGTCAATTTAATTTCAAAATTATTTTCATTTCCAATTATTTCACCTTCAAAATCAGAATATAAATAAGTCTCATTGGGTCCAAATGTAGTTCTAGGCTCTTTTATTACTCCCTTGATCTTGTTGCCATTGTGTTTAATTTGAATAGTGAAATTTCCGATTTCACTATTTCTATTCTGGTCATAATAACGATAAAGTCCAGAATAATCGCCAGATATATCAAAGGCAAATAATGGGTAAAGAATAAATAAAAGGAGTAAGCTGATTTTCACTATTTTACTTTATTAGCTGTCTGAAAAAATCTGAACTTAATGCAACGCCTAAAGTAAATGAACTTTCATTTTTTTTCATTTTTAAACCTTTACGAAATTTATTGAATAATCTCACTCTACTTTATAATATTGTTGCTTTAAAGCTAATTTTTTTGAAGTATTAAAAATATAAATAAAAATTTAGAAGGGTAAAAAGAGGAAAATGCCCCGAAGGGCAGAGGAGAGAAAATCTCTTAGCTGTTACGCTTTTTGATGATCTCTTCAGCAACGTTACGTGGAACTTCAGCATAGTGATCGAATTCCATAGAATAACTTGCACGTCCTTGGGTAGCAGAACGAAGATCCGTTGAATAACCAAACATTTCTGACAATGGAACAAACGCATCAACAATTTTGTTACCAGAACGGTCACCCATGTTGTTAACTTGTCCACGACGACGGTTAAGGTCGCCGATGACGTCACCCATGAAGTTTTCAGGTACTTCTACTTCAACTTTCATCATTGGCTCAAGGATTGCAGGGTTTGCTTTACGGCAAGCCTCTTTGAATCCCATAGATGCAGCCAATTTAAATGCCATCTCAGAGGAGTCAACCTCATGGTATGAACCGTCATACAAAGTAACTTCGATGTCTTCGATCGGGTAACCTGCGAGAACACCTTTTTGCATTGCCTCTTTACACCCTTTTTCAACGGCAGGAACGTATTCTTTTGGAATAACCCCACCTTTGATTTCGTTGTGGAAAGTATAACCAGTACCAGGCTCGCCTGGCTTAACGATGAGATAAACGTGACCAAATTGTCCACGTCCACCTGATTGTTTTGCGTATTTGTACTCTTGTTTGACTTCCGCACGAATCGACTCACGGTAAGCAACTTGTGGAGCACCAACTTCCGCTTCAACTTTAAACTCACGGAACATACGGTCAACAAGAATCTCTAGGTGAAGCTCACCCATACCAGAGATGATCGTTTGACCTGTTTCTTCGTCTGTGTGAACACGGAAAGAAGGATCCTCTGCTGCAAGTTTTGCAAGAGCAATACCCATTTTTTCTTGGTCAGGTTTCGTTTTAGGCTCAACCGCAACCGAGATAACCGGCTCTGGAAAGTGCATACGCTCCAAAATGAGACGATCATCTTCTGAACATAACGTATCCCCTGTTGTTGTATCTTTAAGACCAACAACCGCACCGATTTCACCGGCATACAATTCTTTGATCTCTTCACGCTTGTTAGCGTGCATCTTAACGATACGTCCGATACGCTCTTTTTTACCTTTGATGGTGTTGTAAGCATACGTACCAGATTCAAGAACACCGCGATATACACGTACGAATGTCAATTGACCTACGAACGGATCGGTCATGATTTTAAATGCAAGACCGGCGAATGGAGCATCATCACGTGATTCAACAGCTACTTCAACTTCTTCATCGTCTTCTTTTGTTCCTGTAATTGCAGCAACTTCAAGAGGAGATGGAAGATAATCGACAACCGCATCCAAAAGAGTCTGAACCCCTTTGTTTTTAAACGCAGTACCACATGTCATTGGGATGATTTCCATCTTAAGACATCCAGCTTTGATCCCGCGCATGATCTCTTCGTTCGTAAGCTCACCCTCTTCGAAGAATTTCTCCATCAAAGTATCGTCGCCCTCAGCAGCCGCTTCCATCATTTGTGCACGGTATTGATTCGCTTTTTCTACCATATCCGCAGGGATTTCTGCTTCATGATAGTTTGAACCCATTGCAGCATCATCATCCCAAAGGATAGCTTTCATCTTAACGAGATCAACAATCCCTTTAAAACCATCTTCAGCACCGATTGGCAACTGAATAGCGATTGGATTTGCTTTAAGACGAAGACGAATTTGTTCTTCAACGTTATAAAAATCAGCACCGGTACGGTCCATTTTGTTAACGAAAACCATACGTGGAACACCATAACGGTTAGCTTGACGCCATACTGTCTCAGATTGTGGCTGAACACCACCAACTGCACAGAAAACGGCTACAGCACCATCAAGTACACGCATAGAACGCTCAACTTCAATAGTAAAGTCAACGTGGCCCGGAGTATCAATAATATTGATTTGCTTACCGTTCCATTCACAAGTTGTCGCAGCAGAAGTAATCGTGATACCACGCTCTTGCTCTTGCTCCATCCAGTCCATAGTCGCAGCACCTTCGTGAACTTCACCAATCTTGTGTGAAACACCTGTGTAGAACAAAATACGTTCAGTCGTAGTAGTCTTACCCGCATCAATGTGTGCAGCAATACCGATATTTCTAACGTCTTCTAGTTTGTGGGATCTTGCCATGATAATAGCCTTAAAAAGTAGTTTTTATTGGGAGAATGGTAACCAAAAGAGGTTACCGAAAGGTTATAAAAAAGCTTACCAGCGATAGTGAGCAAATGCTTTATTCGCTTCTGCCATACGGTAAGTATCTTCTTTTTTCTTGAACGATGAGCCTTTGTCATTGGCAGCTTCTAGCAATTCATTTGCTAAACGCTCAGCCATAGTGCGCTCATTACGCTTACGAGCAGCATCCGTTAACCAACGAATTGCAAGTGAAAGCTGACGAACAGGGCGTACTTCTACTGGAACTTGGTAGGTCGCTCCACCCACACGGCGGCTTTTAACTTCGATTACCGGCTTGATGTTTTCGATAGCTGCATCAAAAACTTCAATACCTGTTTTTTCACCACGTGATGCAATGATATCCAATGCACTGTACATGATTTTTTCAGCTGTACTTTTCTTTCCATCCCACATAATTTTGTTGATGAATTTTGTCAAAACTTTTGAACCATGAACTGGGTCAGGCATAATTTCGCGTACGGGCGCTTTTCTTCTTCTCATAATGTTTCCTTCAATTTTTAAAATTTACTCAAAAAACGGTCATCATAAACCGAATCTTGTCGGGTTAAATGATTATTTTTTAACCTTAGCTTTTTTCGTTCCGTATTTAGAACGAGATACTTTACGGTCTTTAACACCCGCAGCATCAAGAGCACCACGAACGATATGGTATTTTACCCCTGGTAAGTCTTTAACACGACCACCACGAACAAGAACGATAGAGTGCTCTTGCAAGTTGTGACCCTCACCACCGATATAACTAATAACTTCAAACCCTGAAGTCAAACGAACTTTAGCAACTTTACGAAGTGCCGAGTTAGGTTTCTTTGGGGTTGTAGTATATACACGAGTACATACACCACGACGTTGTGGGCATGACACCAAAGCGGGTGATTTTGATTTTTTCACTACCGCTTGTCGCTCTTTACGAATAAGCTGGTTGATTGTTGGCATACAATCTCCTTGTTTTGAAATGTTCCAGTAGAATTTTAGTCCACCCATAGGGGACTAATAAACGCGCAATTATACCTGTTTTTTGATTAAATATAGCTTATTTTAAGGAAGTTTTAATTGAAGAAGTAAGAAAGATACTATTATAATTTTTGGCCGAAGCCAAAAACTTATTCGCCGAATTGAATGGTTTGGTTTTTATAAATACCAGTACCAACCGGAATCGTGCGACCGATGATAACGTTCTCTTTCAAGTCCGTCAAGTCATCGATTTTAGCGGCAACTGCAGCTTCTGTCAATACTTTTGTCGTATCTTGGAACGATGCAGCTGAGATAATAGAGTCGGCACTGACGGATGCACGAGTAATACCCACAAGATATGGCTCAGCGATCGCAGGCTCTCCGCCAAGACGAAGAATTTTTTCATTTTCAGTTTTGAATTGTACTTTAGACACAACATCACCTTCAATGAATTTCGTGTCGCCCGAACGCAAGATTTTAATTTGGCGTAACATTTGAGTAAAGATAACCTCAATATGTTTATCCGCGATATTAACCCCTTGACGACGATAGACTTGCTGCACTTCACTAACAAGGAAGTGATACAACGCTTTAACACCCAAGATTCGAAGTATCTCATGAGAACTCAAGATACCATCGGTCAAACGCTCACCGGCGTGAACGAATTCACCAGGGTGAACCATTGCTGTAAGATTTTTATCAACAAAGTACTCTTTGACCATTCCATTTTCGCTAGTGATCAAGATACGCTCTTTACCACGAAGCGGTTTACCAAAGCTAACAACACCGTCAAGCTCAGCGATCAATGCGATCTCTTTTGGTTTACGTGCTTCAAACAACTCTGATACACGTGGAAGACCCCCAGTAATATCGCGAGACTTTTGAAGTGCTTTTGGCGTTCTTGCCAAAATATCCGCTACCTTAACTTCTGATCTGTCTTGTGCAAAAATAGCCGTTTTCGGTTCAACTGCATAACGGATGATTGTCCCATCAACTGCAGCCAAAACGATAGCAGGTTTGAATTCAGGAGCAACATACTCGTTGATCATCAAACGTGTTTTTCCTGTCAACTCATCAAATTGCTCTGATGCTGTAACGCCAGGTATAATGTCTTCAAACGTAATAACACCGTTTGTTTCAGAGATGATAGGATTCGAATAAGGATCCCACTCAGCGATCACGACAGACTCTTCTTTTAGTGGTTTTGCGATGATACTATCTGCTTTAACAACTTCATCATCATTGATTTCGATTACTGAACCGCGTGCGATATAGTGACGAATCGCTTCACGATCTTCACTGTCTGCAACAACGGCAAAAAGACCTTTCTCTTCTACATTATACCCTTTAGCAATTTCGTGATGACGCTCTAAGTAGTCACCTTTAAGGAGATAGTATTTAACCGTCCCCTTCTCTTTTGCTAAGATCTTTTGTGTGATCGGCGCGCCGTCTTTGACCAAAATTTCAGATGCATACGGGATACGGTTTGGAACGTTCCATCCATCTTTAATTGTCTCAACAACAGACTCGTCAATTTTAACCACTGAACCATTTTCATACGGAAGGTAGAATTTACCTTCGATTTTACCACTTACACCTGCTAACTCATTTGGCTTAGCAACTTCGTTTTTACGTAGTGTGTAACGCTGTGTTTGTGATTCACCTTTTACGCTTACAATGATCTCATCATGAATCGTTTGAATCTCAACGGTTCCGTTAAACGGTGCTTTGATCTTTGGTTCAACCAAAAGAATCGCAGCATTACGACGGTTTGCTACAACTTGCTTACCTTCTTTTGAAAGATACGTTTTCATGTTGTAATAACGGATAAAACCTTCTTTAGTCGCGATGACTTGACGCTCTTCACGTGTACTAGACGCCGTTCCACCAACGTGGAAGGTACGTAGTGTCAATTGAGTCCCCGGTTCACCGATAGACTGAGCAGCAATAATACCAACCGCTTCCCCACGTCTGACGATTTCGCCAGTTCCGAGGTTAAGACCGTAACACAATGCGCAAACGCCGTCAACCGATTTACAGGTTGTTGGAGTACGAATATGTGCTGCTTTAATCCCTGCTTCAACAATCTTAGACGCCATGATCTCATCAATCAATGTACCCTCAGAATAAAGGATTTCATTGGTGATCGGATCAATCGCATCTTCTGCCAATACACGGCCGTAAATACGATCTTCGAGTGGTTCGATCAATTCATTACCCACAGAGATGTCTGTCAATTCGACACCTTCATGCGTACCACAATCGTGTTCAACAATCTTAACATTTTGTGCAACGTCTACAAGTTTACGTGTCAAATAACCCGCATTCGCTGTTTTAAGTGCCGTATCCGCAAGACCTTTACGTGCTCCGTGAGTTGAAATAAAGTATTCAAGGACGTTCAAACCTTCTTTAAAGTTTGAAATAATCGGTGTTTCAATAATTGAACCATCCGGTTTTGCCATAAGACCACGCATACCGGCAAGCTGACGAATTTGTGCCGCTGAACCACGAGCTCCAGAGTCCGCCATCATAAAGATAGAGTTGAATCCATCTTTATCCGCTTGGATCAAGTCCATCATCCCGCTTGCAACAGTATTGTTCGTATCTGTCCAAACGTCAATGATTTTATTGTAACGCTCTTGCTCTGTCAAAAGACCCGCTTCAAATTGCTTTTGGATCTCTTTAACACGGTTTTTAGAAGCTGTAATCAGTGCTTCTTTCCCTTCAGGAATAATGATATCCGTAATCGAAATAGAGACACCTGATTTAGTCGCGTATTTGAAACCAAGATCTTTCAAATTGTCCAAGAACTCAGCTGTAATAGCAATACCGCCATGCTTGTTAACATAGTCAACAAGAATAGAAATGTGTTTCTTTTTCATCATTACGTTCCAAAGTTCAACCGGAACGAAATCAGGCAAGATTGATTTAAGGATCATACGTCCCGCTGTTGTATGGATCATACGTCCATCGACACGAGTACGCACTTTCGCATGTAAATCAAGTGCATCATGTTCAATAGCAATCATAACTTCATCGATATTACCGAAAAGTTTATTGGACCCTTTAACATCATTTTTACCTAATGAGAGGTAATAAAGACCCAAGACCATATCCTGTGAAGGAGTAGCGATTGCTTTACCCGATGCTGGAAGCAAAATATTCATGGAAGAGAGCATCAATACTTTACACTCAGCGATTGCTTCAGCACACAATGGCACGTGTACCGCCATTTGGTCACCGTCAAAGTCCGCATTAAATGCAGCACAAACAAGAGGGTGCAATTGGATTGCTTTACCATCAATCAATTTCGGATGAAATGCTTGAATTGAAAGCTTATGAAGTGTCGGTGCACGGTTAAGCATGATAGGATAACCATCAACGATCTCTGCCAAACATTCCCAAACTTCATTGGTCTTTTCTTCGATCATTTTCTTCGCCGCTTTTACAGTCGTCGCATAGCCCTTATCTTCAAGTTTAGCGATCAAATGAGGTTTGAAAAGTTCCAATGCCATTTGTTTTGGCAATCCGCATTGATCCATACGTAGACTTGGCCCGACAACGATAACCGAACGACCCGAGAAGTCAACACGTTTACCCAAAAGATTTTGACGGAAACGCCCTTGTTTACCTTTGATGATCTCAGAAAGTGATTTCAACGGACGCTTATTAGCCCCTTTAACCGCGTTTGCACGACGACCATTGTCAAACAACGCATCTACCGCTTCTTGCAACATACGTTTTTCGTTACGGACAATAATTTCCGGTGCTTCAAGCTCGATAAGACGTTTAAGACGTTGGTTACGGTTAATAACACGGCGATAGAGGTCATTGACATCAGATACTGCAAACTTACCACCATCAAGGCTCACCAATGGACGAAGCTCAGGAGGCAATACCGGAAGTGCAGTTAGCATCATCCATGCAGGGTTGTTACCAGAGTTCAAAAATGATTCAATAACTTTCAAACGTTTAACAATTGTTTTACGCTTCGCTTCTGAATTTGTCTTTTGCACTTCTTCTTTTAGGCTTGAAAAAAGATCCACAAGATCCAATTCGTCCAAAAGATCACGAGCAGCTTGTCCACCCATTTCTGCAACAAAACCACTATCTCCATAACGCTGTACCAATGTGCGATATTGCTCTTCATTCAATACATCGTATTTAAGTACCGGCGATGTTTGTGCACCGTCATAGTGTGCTTCTCCACCACTTTTTACGATGTATGCCTCATAATACAATACGCGTTCAAGATCTTTCATCTTAACGCCTAAAAGGGTACCGATGCGACTTGGAAGTGAACTAACATACCAAATATGGGCAACCGGAGTCACCAAATCAATGTGTCCCATGCGGTTACGACGAACTTTAGAGGAAGTTACTTCAACCCCACATTTTTCGCACACAACACCTTTGTAACGCATCTTTTTGTATTTTCCGCACAAACATTCGTAATCACGAACCGGTCCGAAAATTTTTGCACAAAACAATCCATCACGCTCAGGTTTAAGTGTACGATAGTTGATTGTTTCAGGCTTTTTTACTTCACCGTGACTCCATGAGAGAATCTTCTCAGGAGATGCAAGGCGAAATTGAATTTGTTTAATATCTGTTGGACGATTGTCTTCAGTCACTGCAATTGGTACTAGCTTACTCATTGTCATCTACCTCGTCAAAAATCTCAATATCAAGCGCTAATGCTTGAAGCTCTTTGGTTAATACGAACAACGTCTCAGGGATACCTGATGCTGGTACGCTTTCACCTTTTGTAATCGCTTTATACGCACGAACACGTCCATCAACGTCATCCGATTTGATGGTCAACATCTCTTTTAGAACCGCTGAAGCACCGTATGCTTCAAGTGCCCAAACTTCCATCTCTCCAAAACGCTGTCCACCGAAGAGGGCTTTACCACCAACGGGCTGTTGCGTTACCAAAGAGTACGGTCCAGTTGAACGTGCATGGACTTTTTCATCAACCAAGTGGTGAAGTTTTAGGATGTACATGTAACCGACGTTTACACGCTCTTTGAGCTTGTCTCCGCTTTTACCATCATACAATTCCATTTTACCATCAGCATCAAGTTTTGCAAGTTCGAATAAACGACCAAACTCTGCTGGAGTAACACCTTCAAAAATCGGTGTTGCAAACTTAACGCCCTTACTCCAATCCTGTGCATAACCCAAAAGTGCTTTGTCATCCATTGCGGCAATAGCATTTGCAGCGTCCATCAATCCTGCAACGTCAGCGATCGTGATCATTTTCGTACGCAATTGAGTGATAAACTCTTTTTGCTTAGCATCAAAGATATCTTGGATTTGGAAACCAAGTTCTCGTCCTGCCATACCGAGGTGCATCTCAAGGATTTGCCCGATATTCATACGAGATGGAACCCCTAGTGGATTCAAACATACGTCAACCGTACGGCCATTTGCCATGTACGGCATGTCGACTTGTGGAACAATGATCGAAACGATACCTTTGTTCCCGTGACGTCCCGCCATTTTATCCCCGACTTTTAGCTTACGCTTGGTCGCGATGTAGACTTTAACAAACTTAACAACACCATTTGGAAGGATGTCGTCTTTTTCCAAGATAGAAAGCTTCTCTTCGTGTTCATCACGGAATTTTTTCTTCTCTTTTTGGAAATGGTTCTTAGTTTGGTTGTACTTCTCTTGAATATCATCCGCAAATGCTTTTACGATAGTGTTCATCGCAAAACGGTTTACCTCTTTAAGGTCATCCGCATTAACGTGATCGCCTTCTTTATAATCATTCCCGTTGACACTTACAGCACTTTGCAATGGATGTTTCGTCAACAATGAAGCGATGCGAAGCATCTCTTCTTTATCAATCATTAACAAACGGTCATAGTGTTCACGCTCTAGTTCATCGCGCTCTTGTTTTTCAAGCTCAAGCGTTCGTGGATCCTTGTCATAACCTTTTTTCGTGAATACTTTTACATCAACAACGACACCTTCCATACTTGGCGTACAGTAAAGTGATTTATTGACAACATGACCCGCTTTTTCACCGAAGATAGCACGTAACAGACGCTCTTCTGGAGTTGGTTTTACTTCACCTTTTGGTGATACTTTACCAACTAGGATCATTCCGCCTTTAACATACGTACCGATTTTAACGATACCGCTGTCATCAAGATGGGACAATTCATCATCACGAACATTTGGAATATCACGAGTGATCTCTTCAACACCGTGCTTCAATTCGCGTGCTTCCGCTTCTTTCTCATAGATATGCACCGATGTAAATGCATCTTCACGTATCATACGTTCAGACATAACGATCGCATCCTCGAAGTTGTATCCGTTCCACGGCATAAATGCTACAAGTGCATTGATACCAAGAGCAAGTTCACCTTGATCCATATTTGGACCATCAGCAATGATTTGCCCTTTTACAACATTTTGTCCTGCTTTAACAATCGGCTTTTGCAAGAATGTTGTATTTTGATTGGTACGGATATTCTTCTCTAATGGATAATAATCAATAAATGTTCCGTCTTCGTCTTCACCCATCACATAAATATGTTTGGCATCTACTTTTTCTACAATACCTGTACGCTCAACTTTGACACACTCCCATGAATCACGAGCAACCAATTTTTCAACCCCTGTACCGACCATAGGTGCTTCAGGTTTTAATAACGGCACTGCTTGACGTTGCATGTTTGAACCCATCAACGCACGGTTCGCGTCATCGTGCTCCAAGAAAGGAATCAAGCTCGCAGCAACACCGACAACCATATGTGGTGTTAGGTCACGAAGTTCACAATTTTTTGGAGAAACAAGCTGAATTTCACCATCTTTACGAATCTCAACCAAATCGTCTAGGAAGTTACCCTTATCATCAAGACGTGTAGAGGCCGCAGCAATAACTTTTCCTTCTTCTTGGGTCGCTGTTAAATAAACAACTTCTTTCGTGACGATACCATCAGTAACAACGTTATAAGGTGCTTCAATAAAGCCATGCTCATTCACTTTTGAATACGTTGCCAATGTATTGATAAGACCGATGTTTTGACCCTCAGGAGTCTCAATCGGACAAATACGACCGTAGTGAGTCGGGTGAACGTCACGTACTTCAAATCCGGCACGCTCTTTGACAAGACCACCCTCACCGAGTGCAGAAAGACGACGCTTATGTGTAACTTCCGACAACGGATTCGTTTGATCCATAAACTGTGACAATTGTCCGCCGCTGAAAAACTCCATAATCGTAGATGTGATCATTTTAGAGTTGATCAAATCATGTGGCATCAACTCTGTGGTTTGACCGCTCATCGTTGAAAGCTTGTCTTTGATCGCTTTTTGCATCTTGATCAAACCATTGTGTAACTCGTTACCTAATAGTTCACCGATAGAACGGATACGACGATTACCAAGGTGATCGCGGTCATCGATATGACCCAATCCATTTTTGACTTTAATAACGTACTTAACCGTGTTGATGATGTCTTCGTTCGTCAATACTGTCACATATTCAGGGATGTTCAATCCAAGCTTATGATTCATTTTCATACGACCGACTCTTGTCAAATCATAACGTTCCGGATCAAAGAAAAGCTGATTAACGAAAATACGAGCTGCCTCTTTAGTAACCGGTTCACCTGGACGCATTACTTTATAGATACGAATCGCAGCAAGTGCATTTTCATCTTCAATGTCTTCAGTTTGTTTCAACAACTTAAGTGAATCAACATCTGCCATAAACGCATTGATAATTGAACTGTCATGACCTTCTGCCAAATCATTCGCAACAACGAATTCAAGAACACCGGCTTCTGCCATTTTTTTCAATTTAGTCTCATCAAGCTGAGTCATGGTATCAAACATGACTTCACCCGTAGATGCATCAATAATTGGCTCTGCAAGGTGACGTTCAATCATGATTTCAATTGGGTACTGAACTGCAGTAACACCATCAGCAATCATCTTTTCCGCTTTTTTAGCAGATAAACGCTTGCCCGCAGCAACCAATAATTTACCATCACTGTCAACAAGATCGTACGCAAGACGTCCTTCGAAATGTTCAGGAACGAAATCCAAAAGATATTTGTTATCTTCTAAACGAATCTTTTGAAGCGGGTAGAACATCTTCAATATGTCTTGTTTACTGTAACCTAGTGCACGGAACATTATTGTTACAGGGACTTTACGACGCTTATTGATACGCATGTAAAGAATATCTTTTGGATCATACTCAAAATAGAGCCATGAGCCACGGTCTGGAATAATCTGACCCGTAAAGATCATTTTACTTCCTGCAGTAGACGACTCTTCTTCTTTGAAGATTACCCCAGGACTACGGTGAAGTTGATTGACAACAACACGTTCAACACCGTTAATAACAAATGAAGTTCTATCGGTCATCAAAGGAATGTCACGAATAAATATCGTTTGTTCTTTGATATCTTTAACCGCTAGTTTTTCTTTTGTATTTTCATCACGATCCCAAATAACAAGACGTGTCTTGATACGAAGTGAGACTGAATAGGTCAGACCACGTTCCATAGATTCGCGCACAGTATATTTAGGGCGACCGACTTCAGAACCTAAGTATTCAAGAGAAAGACGGTTTTGAGAATCGTGGATAGGAAATGCAGACTGGAAAACCCGTTCGATACCACTTTTAGAACGATCTTTTTGATCAATCATCAAAAATGAATCGTACGAACTTTGTTGAAGTTGTAATAAATTTGGTACTTCAATTTGTTGGGGAGTTTTCGCGAAATCAACGCGTAAGCGATTTCCAGAGTGAAGAGTGTTTAACATAGGCTACCTCAATCAAGTTTGTTATCCCAGAGGGATGATAAATGCAATGTCCATCAGGTTGAGTCTCCTCAACCATATAACGACGTATGGGCACTTTTCCAAAATGAAAAAATCAACTCGGAAAAGTGCCCTGGAATTCAACGGAGGGCAAGCCCTCCAATCAGCATGTGATTATTTGATTTCTACTACTGCGCCAGCTTCTTCAAGCTCTTTTTTAGCGGCTTCAGCATCTTCTTTATTGATGCCTTCTTTTAGTGTTGTAGGTGCTCCATCAACAGCGTCTTTTGCCTCTTTAAGACCAAGACCAGTAAGTGCACGTACTACTTTAATAACGTTGATTTTCTTTTCACCAGCGTCTTTAAGGATAACATCGAACTCAGTTTTTTCTTCTGCAGCTTCAGCTACAACAGCACCACCAGCAACCGCAACAGGTTGAGCAGATACTCCGAATTTTTCTTCGAATTCTTTTACAAGCTCAGAAAGCTCAAGGACAGAAAGGTTTGAGATAAACTCAAGAACGTCTTGTTTTGTAACAGCCATTGTATTCTCCTAAATTATTTTTTTATGCCGATATTAAATTCGGCGTTATATTAAAACAGCGATTAAGCTGCTTCTTTTTGACGCTTAAGCGCATCGAGACCGATTGTGAAATTGCGTACTGGACCCATCCAAACAGATGCCAACATACCAAGCAATTCTTCGCGACCAGGAAGTGTTGCAAATGCACGTACTTTTTTCTCATCAGCAGCTTGACCATCGATGTAAGCCGTACGAATTGCAAATTTTTCTTTTGCTTTTGCAAACTCTACTACAGTTTTTGCAGCAGCAATCGAATCTTCACCCCAAACAAAAATATTGGTATCAGTAATCGTGATACCCGTCATATCTGCATTCGCCAAAGCAATAGAAGCAAGCGTATTTTTAACCACTTGAACTTTTGTCTCTTTAGCGCGAGCGATCTTACGTAATTCTTCTAGATCGGATACAGTAAGCCCACGGTAATCACACATTACTACAGCAGCAGCTGATTTAAACTCTTGAGTAAGAGTATTAACTATCTCTGATTTTTGTGTTTTGTTCATCGTTTCTCCTTTCCAGACACAACTTCAAGCGGGGCAGAAAGATCTGATTAAGGCTTGCGCCCCCTACTGTCTTAAGTCCATAAGATAAATTACTCCTCTACAAAGAGGAGGTATGTAAAAAGTTAATTAACGAATGTCAAGAAGCTCTTGAATATCAAATTTAACTGCCGGGCTCATTGTCAATGAAAGTGCCGCATTTTTGATATAACGGCCCTTTGCAGTCGAAGGTTTTGCACGATTGATAGCACCGACGAATGCTTTGATATTTTCTTCAATTTTAGCAGCGTCAAAACTTACTTTACCAACACCCGCATGGATGTTTCCTTTTTTGTCAACACGGAAATTAACTTGTCCGCCTTTAACATTGGAAACAGCCTTAGCGATGTCAGCAGTAACAGTACCTGTTTTAGGGTTAGGCATCATACCTTTTGGCCCAAGGATACGACCAACTTGACCAACAAGCCCCATACAATCTGGTGCAGCAACAACGATATCAAATGGCATATCGCCAGCTTTAATCATATCTACAAGCTCTTCAGCACCAACAATGTCAGCACCGGCAGCTTTTGCTTCATCAGCTTTAGCACCTTTTGCAAATACTGCAACGCGAACCACTTTACCCGTACCGTGAGGAAGCACAACAGCGCCACGGATCATCTGGTCAGCGTGACGAGGATCAACATTTAGGTTAAGTGCAATTTCGACGGTTTCGTCAAATTTTGCAGATTTAAGTTCTTGTAAAAAAACTGATGCATCCGCTACACTGTAGCTTTTTGTCAAATCAATTTTTTCACTTAGTAATTTATAGCGTTTTCCTGCCATGGTAATTCTCCGTAAATAGAATCTGCCGCATAATTTAGTCTCTTTGCGGTCGAAGAGGTATTCGTTTAGTCGACTATGTCAACACCCATTGAACGTGCTGAACCAGAAATAGTTGCAGCAGCTGCTTCAACATCATCTGTATTCATATCCTGCATTTTTTGCTTAACGATTTCCATCAATTGAGCCTTAGTGATTTTACCCACTTTGTTTTTCAATGCATTGTCAGTCCCTTTTTTAAGACCAGCTGCTTTCATGATAAGAGCAGATGCCGGGGGCTGTTTTGTGATGAATGAAAACGTTTTATCTGCATATACAGTGATAACAACAGGTAGTTTAAAACCTGCCTTATCTTTTGTACGCTCGTTAAACGCCTTACAAAATTCCATGATGTTAACACCACGTTGACCAAGTGCAGGGCCTACCGGTGGAGCCGGATTAGCCGCGCCAGCTTGAACTTGTAACTTAATGTAACCCGTAATTTTCTTTGCCATTTGTGCTTCCTTTTTTTGAGATTAAATTATTTTTTCGACTTGTGTATACGATATATCAACCGGGGTACTACGCCCGAAGATAGAAACGTTCAATTTCAACGTACCATGCTCAAGATCATATTCATCAACAGTACCCGTAAAATTTGCAAACGGACCATCGACGATACGGACCATCTCACCATTGTCAAAATAGACTTTTGGTTTAGGAGCAGCACGATTAGCTACACGGTCCAAGATAACGTTAATATCGTTATCGCTCAACGGGGTTGGCTTACTGCCCTCACCGATAAATCCTGCTACTCTTGGCAACGATTGGATTCTGTGTTGCAAATCAACACTCAAATCCATGTTAGCAAATACATATCCAGAGTAAAGTGAGCGCTCAGTAATTTTTTTCTTACCATTTTTTACTTCAATAACATCTTCCGTAGGGACGATGACTTCCGTAATCACTTCTTCAAGATGATTCTCAGCAATAATGTTTTCGATTGCAGCTTTTACACTGCGTTCGCTACCGGCATAAGTTTGAATCGAGTACCAACGGTGTGCCATATTTTTTCCTTAACCCAAAATTGCTGATAATAATGATGACATAGTAAAGTCAACCAATGCCAAGAAAAGAACGACAAACGTTACAACTACTATAACCGCAATAAATGCTTGTTTTACTTGCGGCTTTGTTGGAAAAATAACTTTTGCCAACTCCAGCTTTGCAGATCTGAAATAATTACTTACACTGTTTTTCATACCATGATCCTTAGGACATTTCCAACGAATAAAGCCCGAAAGCATCATTAGTTTAAAATGCTAGTGGCAGGCCAGGGGGGATTCGAACCCGCAACCATCGGATTTGGAATCCGGCGCTCTACCATTGGAGCTACTGACCTATAAAAATCCCCGAAGGGGACAACTTAAAGTTTTGCTTCTTTGTGAACAGTATGCTCACGGCAGAATTTACAAAATTTGTTTGCTGAGAACTTCTCAGTATGAGTTTTTTTATTCTTAGTGATGTGATAGTTACGACGTGTGCACTTTTCACAAGCTAAATGTATATTTTCGCGCATGTTAAACCTTATGTTCCGACCCTAGGGTCGGGTAAAATTATGCAAGGATTTTAGAAACAACACCTGCACCGACAGTACGTCCACCCTCACGGATAGCGAAACGAGTTCCCTCTTCCATAGCGATCGGGTGAATCAACTCAGCGAAAATTTTAACGTTATCGCCTGGCATAACCATTTCAGTACCTTCTTGCAAAGTGATTGCACCAGTACAGTCAGTAGTACGAACATAGAACTGTGGGCGGTAACCGTTAAAGAATGGAGTATGACGTCCACCCTCTTCTTTGCTCAATACGTAAATCTCTGCCTCAAATTTTGTGTGAGGATTGATTGATTTAGGCTTACAAAGAACTTGACCACGCTCAACATCTTCTTTCTTAGTACCACGAAGCAAGATTCCGCAGTTATCGCCTGCTTCACCCATTTCCATTTCTTTACGGAACATTTCAACACCCGTTACGGTAGTTGTTTGTGTATCACGGATACCAACGATTTCGATAGTTTCACCGATTTTGATAGTACCACGCTCGATACGACCAGTAACAACGGTTCCACGACCAGAGATAGAGAAAACGTCCTCTACAGGCATCAAGAAATCTTTATCAACTTCACGCTCTGGCTGAGGAATATAACGGTCTACTTCATCCATCAATTTGATGATCTTAGCAGCCCAGTCACCGATGATACCTTTTTTCGCTTCTTCAAGCGCTTGGTATGCAGATCCAGCTACGATTGGAGTATCGTCACCTGGGAAATCGTACATATCAAGAAGTTCACGGATTTCCATCTCAACGAGCTCAAGAAGCTCTTCATCATCAACCAAATCTTCTTTGTTCATGAAAACAACGATGTATGGTACACCAACTTGACGAGAAAGAAGGATGTGCTCACGTGTTTGTGGCATTGGGCCATCTGCTGCAGAAACAACAAGAATAGCGCCGTCCATTTGAGCAGCACCCGTAATCATGTTCTTAACATAGTCGGCGTGTCCAGGACAGTCAACGTGTGCATAGTGACGATTTTCTGTTTCGTACTCAACGTGTGAAGTAGCGATCGTGATTCCGCGCTCGCGCTCTTCTGGAGCGTTATCGATTTGATCGTAGTCCATAAATTTTGCACCAGTTTTAGTTGCCA
This sequence comes from Sulfuricurvum sp., assembly GCA_024637295.1. Lineage (GTDB taxonomy): Bacteria > Campylobacterota > Campylobacteria > Campylobacterales > Sulfurimonadaceae > Sulfuricurvum. The sequence continues at coordinate 8,881 of JAGXFL010000002.1, read as the reverse complement.
AAACAGCGGTAATTGCTGCTGTCAACGTAGTTTTACCGTGGTCAACGTGACCGATAGTACCGATGTTACAGTGTGGTTTAGTACGTGTAAACTTTTCTTTTGCCATAGTGTCCTCCGACTTAATATTGAAAATGAATTTGGAATTATACCAAAAAACAGCTGAAATAGCTTTCAAGCTTTCAAAAAATTACAAATTATTGCTGGAGCTCACGAGCGGATTTGAACCGCCGACCTCTTCCTTACCAAGGAAGTGCTCTACCCCTGAGCCACGTGAGCATAAACAATGATATATTTGTATTTGGAAGCTTAAAAACTATTTTACGGTTTTAGGTAATTTTGAAGTAGTTTTATGAAATTGTACTTCAGCTCCCAGTGGAGCGGGAAACGAGACTCGAACTCGCGACATTCAGCTTGGAAGGCTGACGCTCTAGCCAACTGAGCTATTCCCGCATACATGGTGGTGAGAGAAGGATTCGAACCTTCGAAGATAAAAATCAGCAGATTTACAGTCTGCCCTCGTTGGCCACTTGAGTATCTCACCACGGCCTAATCTGGTCTAACACTGATAAATTTAACGCATTCCGATTTCGTTCAATGGTGCCGGCACGAGGACTTGAACCCCGGGCCTGCTGATTACAAATCAGCTGCTCTAGCCAACTGAGCTATGCCGGCATTGGCGAAATGGAGCTGAAATTATAGTTTCTTTTTATCAATAAGTCAAGGGCAATTCAAAAGAAATTAAACAATATTGTAAATAATCTCTTTTTTCTTCTTGGTTTGAATTATTTCACTCAAAACCAACCCCTCAATATTCAATGCTAAAAATTCCTCTACACTCTGGACTTGATGCGTAGCTGCTGCGCGCAATACAACCCCTCGATACGCTTTTGCCCAATGACTTACCACTTTACCCTCTTTTAAAAACTTCAATGTAGTAATTGGATTTTTGGGGATATAAAATTTGTCATAAAACCCTGCACGTAAATCTAATATCTCCTGATTGTCAATAATTGCATCCAGCGGATCAGTAAAATGCTCTTTATAAAATTTTTCGCAAGCAAGCCCCTCTATCAAAGCTCCTTGCTTAAGTTTATAATCAGGGATTGCATCCCCTGCTTTAATCGGACCAAATAAATTAGAGAAAAGGATAACATGGGTGTCAATATAATTCTGAGCTTCACGCAAAAGGGTGGGATAGTTTAGATAATCGTATGCTACCCCATTGTAGCGCAGCACTGCTTTCATGGTGGGAGCTTCATGAAAAGCAATTTTGTAGCGTTCGAACTCACGGGTATCTTTAATGCCAAAAAGGGCTTCAAGAGCTTCGTTGCACCCTTGACGAACGACTTTTTGATAACGCTCCATTATCTCAAGACGTTTAGAATAATATTGGGGAAAAATCAATGAAGATTCACAAAGAGGAGGAAGCATTCCCCCTTCTTGTTTTCCTTCGCTGGGTGCAAATAGAATAATCATGGCTTAGTAGTATGCGGCAATTATCGCGTAGCTGATAAAGAACATCAGATGCGATGCCCCTTCAAAATAGTTGGTTTCGCCCTCTTCGGTCGTTTTCCATACCAATATGATTGTTAGCAGTAACGCTCCGATTTGAAGCGGATTGAAATCTAAAGTAAGATTGATTCCCGAAAAATACGCCAACATCATTAAAATCGGAACCGTTAAAATAATCGATACCGTAGACGCTCCCATAGCAATATTGACAACCCGTTGAATTTGGTCGTTTCGAGCTGCACGTACTGCCGTAAATATTTCGGGTGATACACTGATAATGGCAATAACCAATCCTGCCAAACCTGCTGATATTCCGTATTCACGCGCAATTTTTACCCCATGTCCAGCGAAAATTTCTGCCCCGAAAGCAATCATCCCAATCAAAACAAAAATAACAATAAAATTCATCACCGTACTGAGATGCTCGAAAATATAGTCACTTGAATCATTTTCATCTATTTCGCCTTCACTCTCTTGAATCTTTCGTTTAAGGCGAAAAAAACGGCTTCGAGCAGTCGCTTTGAAAAAATGGGTATGCGTACGTGTTTGAAAAATAAAAATGATAAGATAAAAGAACATCAGTACGCCGGCAATCAAATGACTCACCTGCGTCAAAGACTCGATACCATGATCGGTATGAGTTAACAGTCCCGGTACTAAAAGTGCCGATGACGCAACAAATAAAACGGTACTGTAGGCACTGGAAGTCTCTTTGTTATGCTGCTGCTGAGTAAAAGCAAGTCCACCTAAAAAAACAGAAAGACCAAGCAGTACATTTAAATCAACAATGACTGCAGAAATAATCCCCCCTTTGACCGTTTCAAGCACTTCAGGTGAATGGCGTACTTCTAACAAAATAATGTACAAGAGGATAATTTCAACAATGACCGCACTAAAAGTAAGTACGAAGCTGCCATAGGGTTCATGGAGGCGTTCTGAGAGGATGTCGGCAACCTCTGCAACGGTAAGAGAAAGAGCAGCAATAGCAATAGCAGATGCAAGTGTTGCGAGAGTTCCCTCGCCTTGATGATGAGCGTAGAATGCAAATGCAAGAGAGAATATTCCTACAAAAATATCCCAATAATCTTCTATAAAATAGCGAATTCGCCTATCCAAGTGGGTATCCTTTGGTGGTTAATATTAAAATCATTGCACCTACACTCATTAAATCCACCCTTTACGCTTGAAAAGGTAAAGAGGAAGTACGGATGAGCAAACCATCAAAAAGATTGATACCAAATAACCATAATCCCATTGTAATTCAGGCATAAAATCAAAATTCATCCCATAAATACTTGCAATCAATGTCGGCGGCAAGAAAATAACGTTCATAATGGCAAATATTTTAATAACTTTGTTTTGCTCAATACTCAAAAGCCCTACGAAAATATTTTGGAGATATTCGAGTCTCTCAAAATTAAAATCGGTATAATCAATCAATGATTTAATGTCTTTTAACATAATGGCGACATCATTTTTTAAAGCAGCTTTATACTTTGTTGATTTTAAAAAAGAGCTCAAAATACGTTGTTTGTCATTAAGATTTTCACGCAGCTGCATGTTCAAATCTTCTAACGATGAAATACGTTCCAATATCTCTTCGTCATCATTGGTATAGTCCGTAAAGACGTGTTTACGAAGACGTGTAATATCACGTGAGAGTTTTTCAATTACGTCTGCATCCGCATCGATTCGAATATCCAAAATTTGACAAAAAATATCATAACCGCTCTCAAATTGTTTGGGTGCGGCAAAAAATTTCCGGTTAAACTCATCAAAAGTGTAAAGCGATGTATAACGAATAGAGATGAGAAGGTTTTTATAGAGGATAAACGATACGGTTTCATTATGCGAATTTTGAGCGGCATTAATCAGGAAAAAGCTATTAATCTCGATGCGGTCATTCTCTTCCCAGTAACGCGAACTGATCTCAATCTCTTCAGTCTCTTGTTTGGTCGGGAATTTAATGTCAAAGGTATTTTCGATAAAAACAATCTCATCATAGGTTGGCATCAACATATCAATCCAAATCACTTTGTCGATATTGTCCCCATCAAGCTCTGACATAGTATCAATAAGCGCGATAGCGTTTTCGTTTTTTACAAAACATTTAATCATGACAATACCTCTTTATTAAATCGTTCTTTATAACTGCATTTCTGACATAATTCTTCATGTGCAACATGATGTGTAAATCCACTCACAATATCACAAGAACGTTTGGATGATAGAATTTTACCCAAATTTGTTGCATGCAGGTTACCAAGTTCCATCACACCTTCTCCATCCAAACAACAAGGGACGACTCGTCCATCGGCTAAAATAGCGATTTGTTTACTCAAACCATGACAATAGCCATCGCCTACAGCCTCATTTTTAAGGCTTGGCCATTGAAAATAGCGGTCAAAGTGGAGAAGTATTTTGGAAGCCAAACGTATCGATTGGCGTTCACCGCTTACATTTGCGGCAAGTGATTCAACTTCAAAGTGCTTTTCAAGTATTGTGAAAAGTGGCTCATTAAACTCTGATTCACTGTGAATTTCATCGAGATTCCACAGCCGTAAATTGATAAAAAAATCGCTTTTTTGGGTCAGCTTCTCATCACATAATGCTAATATTGGCTCTAAATAGGCTTCAAAACTTCGAGCAACACTATTTTTATTAAAACTGTTGAGCGAAATATTGACTTGTCGGATGGAAGGGTGAAAAAGAACGGATCGACGATGCTCATCAAGATAAAAACCACTCGTGGTAATCATGACCTTAAAACCTAATACGTGAGCACACTCGAGATAATCACCAAGATTTGACAACACCATTGGGTCACCCATAACGTGCAAGGCTATCTCATCGGTATATTCTCGCAACTGAACCAAAATCGATTCAAAAAAGGTCAAGCTCATCGTAGAAGATGGCTGCTCTTTGGGGGGACAAAAACTGCATGCCAACCCGCAAATATTGGTAATTTCGATGTAGGCGCGAAAAAACTTCACTGCAGAAAACAGACAATTCCTGCGGTAATAGCAACATTGAGAGATTCCACACCGCGATGCATCGGGATAGAGACACGCAAGGTTGAGAGTTCTTCGATTTCACGACTGACTCCCTCACTTTCATTTCCCAACACAAAAATAGCACGTGATGGGATTTTAAGGGAATAGATATCAGCCTTTGCATGCGAAGAGAGTGTAATGACGCTTGCATTTTTCAGAGGTAAAACATCACTCAACGTCTCACAATAGTAAATAGGGATTTTAAACAGTGTCCCCGCACTCGCTTTCATCACAAGGGGAGAGAGCTTTGTACTGTTTCGTTTAGGCAAGATAATTCCATCAATACAACTTGCCGCACACGAACGGATAATCATCCCTAAATTTGCAGGATTATTAATCCCATCCAGGGCCAACAATCGAAAATTATTTGGAAAATCATTCGAGATAGATTGGGCATTTCGATAGTTTTGCGCTTCTACATCCAACGCCACCCCTTGATCTTGGGAGCTATTTTTTGAAATTCGAGAAAGAGCATCTTTGGTATGGTATTTAATCTCAATACCGCGAGCTTCTGCCAAAGTGAGTATCTCTTCGATGGTCTCATCGGTACGATTACTTTTAGAAAGATGAAGCTTATGAACTTTTACACTTGAATCTCGCAGTATCTCTACCGCAACATTACGTCCATAAAGAGTAATAAGCGAATCAAAAAACGCACGTTTGGCTAAATATTCAGGAGAATCTGTCATCAAATTTTAGACGCAATCGCATCTGCAGTAAATCCAAAATGTTTAAAGAGCTGATCCGCCGGAGCACTCGCACCAAAACTCTCCATAGCAATCACTGTATCCGCAAATCGGTACCACTCTAATCCACGTGCCGCTTCAATCGCTACTTTTTTTGTACTTGGCTTGATAATCGAATCGATGTAGCTTTGAGATTGCTCAAGCAATAAATCAAAACACGGTACACTCACAATATTGGCGATCAATCCACGCTCACGTAATTCTTTTGCCGTCTCAATGGCAAGGGAAACTTCAGATCCGGAAGCCATTAACGTAACCGTTGCATTTGCTTCTTCAATAAGCAAATAACCCCCATTTTCAACATCGCCCAAAATAGGTGCTGATAACACAGGAAGATTTTGACGTGAACAGACAAATGCACTCGGAGAATTTTTCATCGTCAATGCTTTTTGCCATGATTTGACATTTTCCGTACCATCTGCCGGACGATAGACGTAAAAATTCGGTAATGCACGAAATTGGCTTAAATGTTCAATCGGCTGATGAGTAGGACCGTCTTCACCCACACCGATACTGTCATGAGTCCAAATAAAGAACTGTTGAATTCCGGCAAGCGCTGCAATACGTGCAGAGGGTTTAAGATAATCGCTAAAGACAAAGAATGTCGCACTAAACGGAAGAATCGGTCCATACAATGCCATCGCATTGGTAATCGATGCCATTGCGTGTTCACGAATCCCAAAATGGATATTTTTTCCTTTTGGAAATTCGCCCATATTGACAAGTTCCGTTTTATTTGACGGAGCCAAATCCGCTGATCCTCCCAAAAACCCTGGGATTGCTTTGGCAATGGCATTGAGAATCACACCATTCGTATTACGAGTGGCATCGGCTTTTTCAAATGTAGGCCAAGCAATTCGGCTAAAATCAGGGTTAAGAAGCTGTTCATACGCTTCATTTTGCTCCATCAATGGCAACTCTTTGAGACGATGATTCCATTCACGCTCTGCCAAGTCCCCTTTTTCAATCCCACAACGAAAACGCTCTAGCACATCAGCATCTACCGCGAAAGTAGCTTCCGGATCAAAACCAGCCGCACTCTTCGCCACTTTGATCACATCGTGACCTAACGGTGCACCATGTGCATGATGCGACCCTTCCATCTTATCGCCCCCTTTGGCAATAACTGTATTCGCGATAATGAGAACAGGACGAGAAATCGTTTTGGCCTGAGTAAATGCCCCGTCAATCTCATCAAAATTATGCCCATCGATCTCAAGGACGGCCCAATTTTGAGATTCAAAACGATCACGGATATTTTCGCTTAAACTAAGTTCCGTAGACCCCTCGATCGTAATGCAATTTGAATCATAAATCAGTATCAAATTATCAAGACCCATATGCCCTGCGATCGAACACGCTTCATAACTGATACCTTCTTCAAGATCACCGTCTCCACACAAACAATAAACGGTATGGTCAATCATACTTGCGGTTTCAGAGTTTACTTTATGCCCTACAAATTTTGATGCCATCGCAAATCCGACCGCATTTGCAATCCCCTGTCCCAAAGGACCCGTTGTAATCTCGATTCCCGCCGTATGACCATACTCCGGATGCCCCGGAGTAAGAGAGCCCATTTGACGAAACTGTTTCAAATCGTCTACCTCTAACCCATATCCCCAAAGGTGATAGAGTGAATAAATCAATCCCGTAGCATGTCCGCCTGAAAATACCAGACGGTCTCGGTTTAACCATTTCGGATTACGCGGATTGTGTACCATATATTCTGATAATACAACCGCAATATCGGCAAGTCCCATCGGCGCACCCGGATGACCGGAGTTTGCTTGTTGTACCATATCAGCTGCTAAAAATCGAATTGTATCTGCCATTTTTTGGAGCATTGCATTGCTCATTATTTATTCCTTATGTCGGTTAATGTAGTGGGTAAGTGTTGGTGACAATTCACGTTGTAAATTCTCATCAAAACTTTCCATTTGAAGCGTTAGTTTTGACGCCAATGTATTGGCTTCTTCCATCGATTTTTTTAATCCTAAAAGTGTTACAAAACTATTTTACGCTTCATCATTGTTGGTTGTTTTTCCGGCACTCATAGAGTCTTGAGTCACATCCAAAATATCATCTTGGATTTGAAATAACAAGCCTAAATCAATTCCAAAATCATAAAGCTCTTGTGCAATATCATCACGTCCTACAATAATCGCCCCCATTTTTAGCGATGCTGCGATGAGCTTACCCGTCTTATGGATATGAAGCATTTTTATTTGCTCTAAGCCAAGCGGAGTATTTTCAAAATAACAATCACTCGCTTGACCCAAAACCATACCGTTCAATCCTCCGTTATGGGAAAGTTCGCGAATGAGTTTAACAATCACCTTATCACTTAAAGAGGCATTGGACAATACTTCAAAAGCGTAGGTATTCAGTGCATCACCTGCCAAAATAGCAGTCACCTCACTGTAGGTTTTATGGAGAGTTGGTACACCTCGTCTGAGATCGGCGTTGTCCATAGACGGTAAATCATCGTGAATAAGAGAATACGTATGCAGAAGTTCAACAGCAAATGCAACGCTATAGGCATTTTTAATGAGAAGCGGATTGTACGCTTGGACAACGCCAAGTAAGAGTGCCGGACGAAATCGTTTCCCGCCACCTGTAAGCATTTGATGAAGTGCAGCTTCGTAGTTAGGATGAAAACTAGGCGCTATTGGCAAATGTGCCAATAAATACGCTTCAAACTGCTCCATACATCCCCACTATTTTTTAGTGAAAGTTTAACATATTGAGGCTTATATCTTTTCTATTATGTCGGTAATCGCATTATCATCATCGACCAACACCACAGTTGGTTTATAACTTTCAAGCTCTTTATCATTATAAGTCGCATACGCAACAATAATAATCTTGTCCCCTTTGTGAACCTTTCGTGCAGCTGCTCCATTGAGACAAACGTCACGCTGTCCGCGCTCGCCGAGGATGATATAAGTCGAAAATCGCTCACCGTTGTTGATATTAAGAATCTCTACTTTTTGCCCCACACGCATTTTTGAAGCTTCGAGAAGTTCTTCATCGACTGTAATCGAACCAACGTAATTAAGATTAGCGTCGGTCACCGTGGCACGATGGATTTTGCTGTAAAGCATCTCGATTAACATATCTTAGCGCCCCATCTGTTTCATCATGGCTTCAGGGCTGATTGAATCATCCCATAATTCAGCAGGAATAACATACTCTTGCACGACTTCACCGCCAACAATATGACGATCAATAATTTCATTGATTTTCTCTTTGGTTAGGCCTGAATACATTACATGACCAGGCTCTACAAGCATAATCGGACCTACATTACAACGGTTCATACACGATGTACGAATTGGCTGTACGGTACCAATAATTCCTTTTTGCATCAACGTCTGTGCCAAATGTTGAAATAAATCCTGTGTCTGAGGATTAACACAACTTGGTTTTGGCATACCGGGAGGGGAAGCCTGTTCGCATTTAAAAATATAAAACGCCGGTTGAGGAATACCCATCGTAACGCTCCTTCTAATAGTGTGTGTGCAGTAATACCGCAAAATAATGGCGGTATTATAGCCAAATTGTACG
>JAGXFL010000012.1 GCA_024637295.1 Sulfuricurvum sp. | reverse complement strand
TTCTTGAAGACCAAGGGTCTTCTCTGTATGCAAAATTGATTTGATATCAGTAATATCTGCCATCTCAGCTCTCTTTAATCAGATTTTCCCATACCGCTTTTTCGATTACTACCGAGCGATATGTCGCAGCCAAAAAGGCGTTGAGTTCATTAGCTTCAACTACGTAAGTAGAAGCAATGTTACGGAATGCAAGATAAGTGTTCTCATCAAGAATTTGTTTAACAAGCAATACATCACGCATGTTCAACGTGTCGAACAATACTTTTGCATCTTTTGTTTTACCGCTTGGAACTTCAATCGAATCAACGATGAAAAGTTTCCCAGCAGTCGCCAAAGCATCCAAAGCACATTTAAGTGCTAATTTCTTTTGCTTTTTGTTGATCTTTTGGTTGTAGTTACGACCCGTGTTTGGACCGTGAGCTACCGCACCGCCGACCCATATAGGTGAACGACGTGAACCGGCACGAGCGCCGCCCTTACCTTTTTGTGCCCATGGCTTTTTACCACCACCACGCATTTCTGAACGTGTTTTAGCACTTGCAGTATCTGCACGCAAACCTGCTTGATACGATTTAACGTACAAGTACAAGTTATGCTTGTTGATGCCGCTAAAGCTCTCAGGCAATGCCAGTTCAGAGGCTTTTTCGAATTTTTCATTCAGTACAATTGCACTCATTATTTAACAACCTTTACTCGACCTAGAGCACCGTTTGCACCTGGGATTGAACCCACGACAACCAATACACCGTTTTGTGCATCATAGGACAAAACGTCATTCTTTACCGTAACTTGCTCGTTACCGTATTGACCCGACATTTTACGTCCTTTTTGGACCTTACCTGGCCACTCACGGTTACCGATCGATCCACCTGTACGGTGAAAACGGTGACCGTGTGCGCCTGGGCCTCCACTAAAGTTCCAACGCTTCATAACACCTGTGAAACCGCGTCCCTTGGTGTTAAATGTACTTTTGAGCTTTTTTGCATCGCTCAAAGGTGACATATCCAAGTCGCCTGCTTCAGTGTTAGCAACCGTTAAAGTAGCGAACTTATTGAATTCAGCAGAAAGGTTATACTTCTTTTGCTGACCTTCGATTGGCTTATTTTTTGCCTTACCTTGACTGTACGCTACAAGAGCTGTACCATTGTTCACGTCACAAACTTTTACTTCTTTTACTTTTAAAAGAGTTACTACTTTGCTCGGAACGCCGACTGTTCGGCTCATACCGATTTTTTCTACAATATATTCCATACCCACTCCTTACTTGTCCATAGAACGTACTTCTACGTCTACCTCTGGAGCCAAGTCAAGTTTCATCAATGAATCAACAGTATCAGGCGTAGCTGATACGATGTCGATCAAACGTGCGTGCATACGAATCTCAAACTGCTCACGAGACTTCTTGTTAACGTGAGGTGATTTAAGAACCGTATATTTACGAATCTTTGTTGGCAAAGGTATCGGGCCACGGATTTCCGCACCTGTACGCTTTACGGCTTCTACAATAGAAGCTACTGAACGATCAAGCACACGATGATCGTATGCTCTAAGTTTCAAACGAATCTTTTCCATAATGTTTTCCTCTATAAAGAACTCGTCAGTCGATGCTGACTATGTAAGGCAGCCGAAATTATATCGACAAACCTCTCTTTGGTCAAGGATTTTAGGGGTTAAAAACGTATGCTGATGTAAATTTATTTCCTTTTAGAAAGGAAACATATATTTTACGCTATCATTTTTCATCAGGAGTTGGATATGAAAAGCTTATTGGATGAGTATTATCGTTATGATTTACACAATACGGGATACCTTGAGCGTAAGGCCGCCATTCCACAAGAAAGTGTCTCGATTTATGGAATTGCACAATCTGGCAAAACCTCACTTATCAAACATTATTTGCTAGGCCATAAAAAATCGACCTATCTTTATCTCGATTGCCGCGATATACGTTTGGATATCCCAGCGCTCAACGCTGTTTTGGAAGCTTTTTGCCTAGAACAAAATATTTCCATCCTTGTCTTAGACAACTATTGTGAAGGGATAACATTGTTTGAGATGGATCAACTGATCCTTGCCAGCGAACGTCCACTAGAAACACCTTATACTATTATGCAGCTCAATTTATTGGATTATGAAGAATTTTTGGCGTTCGAACAAAAATACGATTCAACAGCACTCAGCCATTTTTTCCAATTGGGCGGATTTCCGGCTATGCACCGTATCCCAAGTGAAGAACGTTCCTTGTATCTACAAAAAGTGTTTACCAAAGCGCTAGATGAGACAGAACTCGCGATATTAATTCAAGCCACCAAAATGACAACCCAAAAAGTTTCAGCTCACAATCTCTATGAACGGCTCAAACTGGAACGTAAAATATCCAAAGACAAATTATACATTCATTTGCAATCTCTCTTCGATCGCCGTTATCTATATGGTCTGGAGAAGTTTAATCATCCCAGTGCCGTTAAAAAACTCTACCTATGTGATATTGCCATCAAACACGCACTGACACTTCAAAAACATTTTGGGAGAGTCTTTGAGAACCTCATCTATTTGGAATTAGTCAAACACGGCATTGAGTGCTACTATGAAGAAGGGATCGATTTTTATTTGCCATCGAGGGCTCAAATCGTTCTAGCAGTCCCTTTTGACAATGAACATTCTCTCTTTAAGAAAGTAGAAGCGTTAGAAGCATTTATCATAACGCATGAAGTGCAGGAAGTAATCGTCGTTACGATGAATTTAGAAAGTAGTCTTTCACATCCTATTGCAAGAATTGAAATGGTCCCATTTGCCCAATGGGCGTTGGGGGAAGATGTGGAAGATTAAAAGGTATACCCAAGACCTACAAATGGACCTTTAATAGTCACATTGGCATTCAAGTCAAAATGATTATCAATATTCAATGATCCTTGGCGATATCCTGCTTGCGCCTGAATTCCGGCTATAATCTTCCATACTGCCTTAATTCGTATATCACTTAAAGAATCACCGTTATAACCTGCATATTTAAAATCTCCTGCAATTCTTAGCGGTATTCCTGGAAGATCAACTCCTGCAGCAACATATCCCATCGGTATTACTTGATTAATACTCTGATTTACTGTCCCCTCAACTTTTCCATTAAAAACTCTAAAAGCAACACCGATATCCAAGTCAACAACATTATCAAGAACTTCATAGTACGGGACAATGTCTGTCTGGCTGATCGAAACCTTACTAACTGTAGCTCCATCTAATCCGCTGAATGTTGTTTTAGGGGTAAAATCAATTCTCAAGTTAGGAAGGATTGGAACCGGATGTTCAAAATACAATCCGACTTGATACACCGATTGACTCTCATTGTTAAAATGGGTGCGAGTTGTCGCTCCATTCTCTGTATACGTAAAGTCTCCATTTGCCGTCGGATTATAATAATCCACTTCTGCCCCAAATCCAAGCAATGTAGACGCAGATGCTACTACAGCAGCTGCACATAAAGATACTAAAATTCGCATTGAATACCCTTCTCTCACTTTTTATGATTGTAGCAAATCGACTCTTACGATACAATGAGAGAAAAAATATTTTAAAAGGTGCATTGTGAAGCTGTGTGGAATAGATGAGGCAGGACGCGGGCCATTGGCCGGGCCATTGGTAATGGCAGGTGTTATATTAAATAGCCCTATTGCAGGGTTGAATGACTCAAAAAAACTCAGTGAAAAAAAACGAGAAACACTTTTTGAACTTATTCTCACAAATTCCCAATACAAGATCGTCCGATTCTCAGCCAAAACGATTGATGAAATCGGTCTTTCCGCATGTCTTAAATCAGGTCTTGAAGAGATATTAGCCTCGCTGGATGCAGACGATTTTTTATTTGACGGAAACTCAAAATATGGAGTGAGCGGATTGCGTACCCTCGTCAAAGCGGATGCCCTTATCCCTGAAGTAAGTGCCGCTTCTATCCTCGCAAAAGTCTCTCGTGACCGTGAGATGAAGGAAATTGATGCCCTTTATCCCAATTACGGATTCGCTGATCACAAAGGCTATGGTACGTACGCGCATGTACAAGCGATTAAAACACATGGCCATTGTGACATTCATCGTAAAAGTTTTAAACTAAAATCATTACAGCCCTCATTGTTTTAAATAAGGCTTGCTATAATCCTCCTAAAAAAGGGGTTTTATGATTTCTCTCACCCATTTAGAAGCAGCGTTAGAGGCAGTTGATACCGAAATAAAAGCATTGTTATATAACCAATCGATGTCGCTGAATGAAAAGGATGAAAAGATGCTTCCCCTTTTACGTGAAAGCAAAGTGCTCAAGCAAGCGCATGAAGATATATGTTATTTGCGTGATAACCCGCCTACAAGCACTACGGGATGTAAAGCAGGACAATACCGAGAAGAGTAGGCGGATTGATAATAATTGATAGTATGATGTGTATTGATTGTTAACGAAAAAGGTAGAGACTCTCCGTCAGATACCTGCGGCACAAAATACGCACCGATGTGCTGCTGTATTCCTACCCTGACACGTTGTCGATACATACCCTTGCACAGGTCTAACGAAGAGAGGCGAAATTATACCTGACACTTAGGATAATTGCAAGACAACCTCCAGTGGTACCCTTTTTGCTTATTCTATAAAATCAACTATTACATATTTATACGGTTACGGTCGATATACTGGATAACTATAGATTTTAACCAAAAGGATCTACCATGTCAGGAACTATTAACTCTCTTGGACTTGGTTCTGGAGTTCTAACTGCTGATCTCCTTGATAAACTAAAAGCGGCCGATACTGCCGGTATTATTACTCCTATTGACAATAAGATCGCTCTTAATACCCAAAAAGGTCAAGCTTACGATCTATTAAACAGTCTAATGACTTCTTTTAAAAGTAGTGTCAGCTCTCTAGGTGATGATGGCTTGTATCAAGGTCGAACTGTTTCTGGAAATAATGATGGCGTTAGTGTCAGTGCAGTCTCCGGAACACAGATTCGTGATTTTTCTCTCAATGTTACTAACATTGCTAAAAAAAGCGTTATCGAATCTGGAAGTTATACCTCAATGACAGCACCTATCGCCAATGGACCAGGTACCCTTAATATAGGTATTGCAGGTAAAAACTTTTCTATTGACTATACAGCTTCGACAACTTTGAGCGATTTAAAACAAGCCATTAATGATGCTGCCGGAAGCAGTGTTACCGCTTCAATTCTCCAAACAGGAACATCTGCATACAATCTTGTCCTGACTTCTAATACAACAGGCTTAAATCAAGCTATTTCACTTACCGATATCAGCGGTAACTTAAGTGACACAAAACTTATAACAAAAAATACGCAAAGCGGCTCTTTTTTGGCTGCGGATGATTTTATCGCAGCAACGGGCACCAGCGGTGATATGACACTTGATGTCGGAGGAATAACGAAGACTTTTGCCTATACCGATACAACAACACTTCAAGATATGGCTGATGCGATTAACGCCGATACTATGATGAATACCAAAGTTACTGCAAGTATCATCCAATATGGCACAAATGATTTTCGAATGGTTTTTACCCCTAAATCTGCGGACATAGGAAGTGCAATCAGTATGACAGACAGTGTAGGAGGTGGATTGTCATCAACCCTAACCACTACCACTACATCAGCCGGAACTATGGGTATTATCCAAGATGGAGCAGATGCTCATTTTACCTTTGACGGTATCAGCATGACGCGTAGTACCAATACCATCACCGATATCGCTACAGGAATGACGGTCAATTTACTTAAAGACAGCGGCAGTGCCAACATTGCTATTACTCAAGACCGCAGCAAAATAGCAGACAATATGAAAAGTATGTCCAATAGCTATAATACCCTTATAAAGCAACTTGACGATATGACAGGGTATGATGCAACTGCCGGAAAAGTCGGAATTTTCAACGGTGACAACACCATTAAAAATATTCGCCGTGAGATCACTCGTATGATTACTTCTGTCAATAGCAACGGGTATTCTCTCCCTGATTATGGTATTAGTTTAGATAAAACAGGCGTTATGTCATTTGATTCCGATGCTTTCACTACTAAAATGAATGCGGATCCAGATGGAACCGAAGGTTTTTTTAGTACTAAAACAACGGTCAGCAGTGCCGGTGTTGCAACAACAACCGATGGTATATTTACCGCACTTAATACTTTAATCAATAGCTACACCTCTACATCAATAGGGACCTTGTCTAACCTGACACAAGCCAATAAAGATTCAGCCACTAGCTTAAGTGCCGATCGCGTAAAAGCCAATGCTCTTCTAACTGCACGTTATGAGACTATGAGCGCAAAATTTGCCGCTTATGATTCCATGATTTCCAAACTAAATAACCAATTTTCATCTCTCAAACAACAAATTGACGCACAGGCTAAAGCAAGTAGTAATTAACTATACATGGCACTCTTTTTGCTTATCTTAGGATAAGTCAGATCAAGGGATGTGCAATGCTCAATGGAAAAAACATACTTATAACCGGTGGTACCGGCAGTTTTGGAAAACAATTTGTTACCACTATTTTAAAGCACTATAAACCCAATAAAATTATTATCTATTCTCGTGATGAGCTCAAACAATACGAAATGGCTCAGCGCTTTAACGATCCATGCATGCGTTATTTCATCGGGGATGTCCGTGATCTTTCACGCCTTGAAAGCGCTATGAACAGTGTTGATTACGTCGTTCATGCGGCTGCGCTCAAACACGTTCCCATCGCTGAATATAATCCGATGGAATGTATCAAAACCAATATCAATGGTGCTCAAAACGTTATAGAGGCATCCTTGCACTGTAATGTTAGCCATGTAATCGCACTATCTACTGACAAAGCCGCTAGCCCTATCAATCTTTACGGTGCTACCAAACTAGCCTCTGATAAACTGTTTGTTGCAGCCAACAACATACGAGGAGGCAAAGATATCCGCTTTTCTGTCGTTCGATACGGGAATGTTTTGGGCTCACGCGGTTCAGTCGTCCCGTTTTTTCAAAAACTCATTGCTGAGGGTACCCCTGAACTTCCCATCACCGATGAACGGATGACACGATTTTGGATCACGCTACAAGAAGGAGTCGATTTTGTCCTCAAAAATTTTCAACGCATGCATGGAGGAGAGATTTTTATCCCAAAAATCCCATCAATGAAAGTGGTTGATGTTGCTAGTGCTATCGCACCCGATATGCCACATAAAAACGTCGGCATCCGTCCTGGTGAAAAGATGCATGAGGTGATGTGTCCACGCGATGATTCTCATCTTACCCTCGAGTTTCACGATCACTACGTCATCAAACCCTCCATTCAGTTTACTGAATCTGCCGATTTTACTAAGAACAATTGCGGAGAAATCGGTGTGCCGGTTGACTACGGTTTTAAATACAGTTCTGAGACCAATACTCAGTGGCTAAGCCCTGAAGCATTACTGGAAAAAATCGCCCTTACTGAAAATGAGGAAAAATAACCGATGATCCCCTATTCAACGCAACTCATCGAAGAGGATGATATTGCTGCCGTTGTAGAGGTTTTACGCAGTTCTCATCTGACCCAAGGCTCAAAAGTTCAGGAGTTCGAAGAGGCTATTGCCCACTATGTCGGAGTTAACTACTGTGTCACTTTTAATTCTGCAACTTCGGCTCTTCTAGCTGCTTATGCTGTGGCGGAAATCGGTAAAGACGATGAAATAATCACGACACCGATTAGTTTTGTAGCAACATCGAATATGGCCATTGCGCTAGGAGCAAACCCGGTATTTTGCGATATCAAGATGGATGGAAATATCGATGAATCACTAATTGAAGAACTCATCACGCCTCGTACTAAAGCGATTGTACCTGTCGATTTTGCCGGAAAACCTGTAGCAATCACTGCCATTAAAGCACTAGCCAAGAAACATGATCTACTGATAATTGACGACGCTTCTCATGGATTTGGTGGTGATATCAACCATCAAAAAATAGGTTCGCATGCCGATATGACCATTTTTAGCTTCCACGCCATCAAACCGATTACGACAGGTGAAGGTGGAGCCGTTGTCACCGACAATGAAGAATTCGCCAACAAACTAAGACTCTTTCGCTCTCACGGAATCGTGAAAAAACAGTTGTGGAATTCCGATATGGTGAGCTTGGGGCACAACTTTCGGATGACAGAGTTTGCTGCAGCACTTGGACTATCTCAACTGCATAAGATTGACCGTTTTATTAATGTACGTGAGACTATTTCCCGTTATTATAATGAACGATTTAAAGGTCATAAACTTTTTTTAATCATACATCTGGACGAGAATGAGCAAAGCGCGCGGCATCTTTACGCCCTTTTACTTAATCCAGAGCTCCATTGCGTTAAGGAAGAGATCTTTACAGAACTTCAGGAAAAAGGTTTAGGGGTACAAGTTCACTATAAACCTATCTATCAAAACAGTTTTTATAAAAAACATTACGGCGAACAACGCCTAAACACTGCTGAAATGTTTTATAAAAGTGAACTCTCAATCCCCTGCCATCAAAAGATGTCTATGGACGATGCACAACACGTGGCAGATACGGTACTTGAAGTGATGGAAAAATATGCCTACAGAGGATGCAGTTTCTAATGCGTGTAGCTATTATCCCGGCACGTGGAGGGAGCAAACGGATCCCCCGCAAAAACATCAAACCCTTTGCCGGACTTCCTATCATCGCCTACAGTATCAAAGCGGCTCAAGAGGCAAATCTTTTTGATCGTATCGTCGTAACAACCGACGATGAAGAAATCGCCGATGTCGCACGTAGCTTTGGAGCTGAAATACCGTTTATACGGCCTAAAGAATTGAGTGATGATCATACGGCTACTATTCCTGTCATCGCTCACGCCATTCAAACACTGCAAAAACAATCGGTTATTCATGCAGCATGCTGTATCTATGCGACTGCCCCATTTATCCGCTCTCAAGACATAGTCACTGCCTATAACGCCCTTATCACTCATAACAAACAGTATGCTTTTCCCGTTACGACATTTCCTTTTCCAATTTTTCGAGGAGTCAAACGCGACGACGCAGGTAATATTGAGATGTTTTGGCCAGAACATTTTTCAACCCGTAGTCAAGACCTCGAAGAGGCGTATCATGACGTTGGACAATTTTATTGGGGGACTGCAAATGCATGGCTAAGTGCTAAACCAATATTTTCGGATGCGGCCACGACTATTGTGTTACCACGCCATCTCGTTCAAGATATCGATACTCTAGAAGACTGGCATAGAGCCGAACTCATGCACAAAGTATTATCCCTCTCATGAACATCCTTATCCGTGCCGATTCTTCCAGTCAGATCGGTTTAGGACACATTATGCGTGATTTAGTGCTCGCCCAACAATACCCCAATGACAAAATTATATTTGCATGCCAAGAATTAGTCGGCAATATAATAGATAAAATCCCCTACAACGTCCAGATTTTAAATAGTCATAACCCTGAAGAACTTATTGCCCTCGTTAATACTTTAAAAATTGATATGATTATTTTCGACCATTATGGTATTGATGTAAATTTTGAGAAACATATCAAACAGCAAACGGGAGCTAACATCCTATGTCTTGATGACACCTATGAACCACATCATTGTGACATCCTCCTAAATCACAATATCAGCGCCAATAAAAATCGCTATAACGAGCTTGTCCCTGTACATTGTGAACTACGATGTGGCAGTGCATACACTCTAATACGTAATGAATTTAGAACCGAAAAAAATGTATCAAGAGAAAAAATATATGATTTATTTATTGCATTGGGTGGAGCTGATACCACCAATTTAACCACAAAAATTTTAAATACCCTCAACCCTGCTTTGAATATCTGTGTCATTACGACTACTGCTAATGCTCATTTGAGCGAACTGCTAGCTTATACCCTCGAGTACGACTCTATCGAAGTTCACGTCAATTCTCATGAAATAGCAAAACTTTTAAACCAAAGCCGTTTTGCCATCATAACCCCCAGTGTCATGGTGCATGAAGTTCTTTTTATGAATATTCCTTTTGTTGCACTCAAAACAGCGGACAATCAAAATGATCTATTTGAGTACCTAAAAGATCACGGATATAATGCCATTGAGGAGTGGACCAATGATTCAATTACTCAACTTTACCACACTTGAACCCGTTCAAAAAGAGCTAGTTCTTAGCTGGCGCAATCATCCCGATATCCGTAAATGGATGATAGATGACAGCCTGATAGCATTGGAGGATCATTTGCATTTTATCGATCTTCTCCACACCAAAACGGATCGATGCTATTTTTTAGTCCAAAAAGGCACTCAGTACATTGGAGTTATCGATCTAACCGCTATTAGCAAAGATTCCGCCGAACTTGGGATTTATGCCAATCCTACTATGCGCGGAGTCGGTACTGCTCTTATGAATGCATTGATTGATCATGCTAAAACACTGGGACTTTTAAAACTGATTGCCCATGTCTATATCACCAATGTCAGAGCCAAAACACTGTATAAAAAGTTTAATTTTAAAGAGACGAAACAAACAAAACACAATAATAAAAAAATGAGTACACTGGAGCTAGAATTATGCTAATCGGTAAGCACAATCTCAATGAAAAAGTTTTTATCATCGCAGAACTTTCCGCTAACCATAACGGCTCACTTCAAACAGCACTCGATACCATCACCGCTATGAAGGAGTCCGGAGCAGATACCATCAAGCTGCAGACTTATACACCTGATACCATCACTCTCGATTGTGACACCGATATGTTTACTATATCGCAAGGGACCCTTTGGGACAAACGCAAGTTTTACGATTTGTATGCCGAAGCGATGACTCCATGGGAATGGCATAAAACACTTTTTGATCATGCTAAAAGTCTGGGAATGGAAGCGTTCTCTTCTCCTTTCGATCCCACCGCCGTTGATTTTCTCGAAAATCTCGATGTTCCTGCCTATAAAATTGCCAGTTTCGAGATTACCGATATTCCCCTCATCGAGTATACAGCGGCCAAAGGTAAACCCATTATCATCTCGACAGGAATCGCTACGTTAGAAGATATTCAAGAAGCACTGGCAGCCTGCCGACGCGTGGGGAACAATGACATCACATTACTCAAATGTACCTCTGCTTATCCCGCTGCACTTGAGGAGATGAATCTCCTTACAATTCCGGAGATGATTGAGCGGTTTGATGTCACCGTAGGATTAAGTGACCACACCATGAGCCTCAGCGCTCCCATTGCCGCCGTGGCATTAGGTGCACGTGTTATCGAAAAACATTTTATTCTTAGTCGTGGTATGGGCGGGGCTGACAGTGCCTTTAGTCTCGAACCTCATGAATTTCGTACCATGGTCGATGCCGTTCGTGATACGGAAAAACTCTTGGGTACAGTGACCTATGACCTCAGCCCAAAAAGTCTCAAATCCAGAGAATTTTCCCGAAGCCTCTTTATTGCCCAAGATGTCAAAGCCGGTGAACTCATCACAGCCAAAAATGTCCGTTCTGTACGCCCTGGATTTGGGATGGCTCCCAAACATCTGAAAGAAATTTTAGGAAAGAGCTTTAAGGATGGCTATGCCAAGGGAACACCTTTAGGCTGGGAATTGATCGAATGACCATTGCTGTTGTTTCTCATGATGCCGGAAGTTCGGAGCTGCTGTGTGCTTTAATTATCCATCATCCCCACAATATCCATTGGCACATCTTTGCCCATACTCATAGCCCTATGGCAGCTATCTGTAAACGTAATGCGCTGTCCTTTACGCCCATTGTGGATGCATCAGAGCAACTTGAAACTCTAAAACCAAATGCACTATTGTTTGGTACAGGCTGGCAAGAGAAGTATGAACGTCCCTATGTGACTTACTGTAAAGCACACAGTATCCCGACAGTTGCTTTTTTAGACCATTGGAGCAGTTACCGCGAGCGATTTGGATACCCTGATACACATTGGGAACAAAACTGTGGTGATTTTACCGCCGTATGCGATCAAAAAGCGTTGAATCTGGCCACAGAGTTACACCTACCAAACCCTATTGGGTTACCCAATTTTTATCTACACAAACTCATCCACGATGCTAAAACTAAAACAATCTCCGCCAGTAACAATCTCCTATTTTTAAGTGAACCCACCGATGCAGTTGCAAAACATACCTATGGGGATGAAAACTATTGGGGATTTACCCAATACACTGCGCTGGAAGATATCCTCAAGAATTTTGAGAAGTTTGAATGTTCCGGGCTTACTATCCGGCTGCATCCAAGTGAAACATCATCTGGATTTAAAAAGATATTGAAAAAATACCCTCACGTTCGTGTACACATCAATGATGCAAAAACATTTGATCTCACCGATCAGCTGTTGATGGCAAAAATCATCGTAGGCTTTGATACCATGGCTTTGTACACTGCCTCATTACTGAGAAAAACGGTTCTATCCTATCTCCCAAGTAGCAATAGGGAGTTCCTACTCCCTATTCCAAAACATATCCAACTGCGAACACTGCATTCACTCAAAGTATCCCAGCTTATCCCCTCGTCTTTGAGTATTGATGACTTCGGTATGGATTTTGCTTTGTTTTTGAATACCCTAACAAAAGGCAATTAGATGGGCGAACCGATCAAAGCACTTATCATCGGCGCAGGAAGTATTGGCGGTCTTATTGACTCTAAAGATTCAAAGTCCATCGCCAGTCATGCACACGCCTATTTTCAACATCCTGATACCGAATTATGCGCTATTTGTGAACCCTCAGAACTCAATGTCTTCGCCTTTATGGAACGATGGGGAGACATACAGAGATACGCAACTGTTGATGATATCAGTCAAGATGATTATTACGACATTGTCTCTATTGCCTCCTCCACCTCTTCTCATTTTCGAGATTTGACCACCCTGCTAAAACGCTCGGACTGTGCCTATATTCTTTGTGAAAAACCACTTGTTGCGACCAAAGAAGAGTTTTACTCCCTCTCATCGGAACTTCAACGTACCAACAAAAAAATACTCATTAACCTCATGCGCCGATACAATCCTGCATTTATTTCTCTGGCTACTCGTATCCACGCCAATGAATTTGGAAAGACACTTGGATTTCAGGGAGTATGCAGCAAGGGATTACTGCACAACGGTTCCCATCTTTTAGCCGTATTAAGTCATTTCTTAGGAAACCTTACAGCCATTAAACCGTTTCGAGCATCATCTTGCGACACCGATGTCTGCGGTGAGTTTGGTGTTTCTCTCTTACATGGTGATGGAACTATATCGGTCTTGCAAAATCCTCAATATTCGCTCTTCGAGCTTACGATATGGCTTGAATCTGGGGTCATCAAAGTACTCGATGGTGGAGCAAAAATCGAGATCCATATCAAGACCCCCTCAATGATCTATGTAGGATACCATACGCTGATTCTGCATGAGACCATAGAAACGAACCTCTCGCACTATGCCTTGGATTCACTAGAGTTTCTCCTTCGGGAAAGTCATGAAACCTGTAATCAAATCTTCAAAAAACATCTTCAATTGCACGATGTAATCTTTCAAACGCTTGCAAAGGTAAAGGGATAATGAAACTCGCACTAAACGGCGGTGAAAAATACCGCTCACACCCTTTTCCTGCATACAATACAATCGGGATTGAAGAAGAAGAGAGCGTATTACGCGTACTGCGCAGCGGTAAACTTTCTACCTATTTGGGAACATGGCACGATGATTTTTATGGTGGGCCCGAAGTACGTGCTCTTGAGTCTGAATGGTGTGAGTATTTTGGTGTCAAACACGCTATTAGTGTCAATTCTGCCACATCAGGGCTCTATGCTGCCGTAGGGGCATGCGGTATCAGCCCTGGGGATGAAGTCATCGTCAGTGCCTATACGATGAGTGCATCTGCAACCGCCGCACTGATCTACGGTGCTATCCCTGTGTTTGCCGATATCGAAGAAGATTACTATTGCCTTGATGTAAAAAGTATCGAATCCAAGATTACGCTAAAGACTAAAGCAATCATCATAGTCGATCTCTTCGGACAGCCCTATGATCGTGATATGATCAATTCATTAGCTAAAAAACATAATTTGTACGTCATCGAAGATGCTGCACAAGCACCCGGCGCGATGCTGAATGGAAAATTTGCAGGAACACTGGGTGATATCGGGATCTATTCGCTCAACTACCACAAACACATCCACAGCGGTGAGGGAGGTATCATCGTAACGGATGATGATACTTTGGCCCATAAACTAAGACTCATCCGTAACCATGCAGAAGCCGTCCTCTCAGCTAAAGGGATAACCGATAAAAGTGAGTTGATCAATATGGTCGGATTTAACTACCGTATGACGGAAATCGAAGCGGCCATCGCCCGATGTCAACTCAAAAAATTGCCCGATTTACTAACACAACGGTTAGCTAATACACTCTATTTAAATGAAAAATTAGCCCAAATTCCATGCATTCTTCCGACACAAGTACGTGATGGTGCCAAACATGCGTTTTACGTCCATCCATTACAATTTGATAAATCCGTTGCCCTTATGCACCGTAACCGTTTTATTGATGCCGTCAAAGCAGAACTACCTCCAACACTGTTGCGAGAAGAGTCAACTGTCCTTCTAAGCTATGGCTATGTGAAACCGCTGTATCTGCAACCGCTGTATCAAGAACGTATCGCCTTTGGACGAGATGGGTATCCGTTTAACTTAAGTGACGTCACCTATCCAAAAGGATTATGTCCCATCACTGAAGATATGCACTACAACCGTCTGGTAACCCATGAATTTATGCGTCCTGGAATGAGTCAAAGTGATATGGATGATGTGGTTAGTGCATTTAAAAAAGTGTGGGAAAATCGAAAGGAGTTGTTATGAACAACCCGTTTTTAATCGGTGAGCGCATTTATTTACGAGGTCTTGAAGCATCGGACGTTGAAGGGCAATACCCTTCATGGCTCAACGATGAAATTCTCACACAGTATCTTGAGCATCATGTATTTCCTTATTCCAAAGCTTCAGCCCTAGACTACATCCAAGGATTGCGACACCGTCGTGATATACTCATGCTTGCCATCATTGAAAAAACTACTAACAAACACATTGGTAATATCACCCTATCCAGTATTTCGACATTGCACCAAAGCGCCGAATTCACTCTCCTCATAGGAGATCATGAAAGCCACGGTAAAGGATTAGCAAAAGAAGCATCTAAACTACTCCTTACTCACGGGTTCAATACCATGAATCTCAACCGCATCTGGTGTGGAACCATGGACACTAACTCTGCTATGCAACATCTCGCTCTCTCTCTTGGAATGAAACAAGAGGGGATAAAACGTCAAGAAGTTTATAAAAATGGTCGATATAACGACACCTATCAATACAGTATTCTAAAAGAAGAGTTTAAAGGATAATTATGCACGCCGGCGTACCCAAAGAGATCCACCAAAAACGACTCAAAATGCACCTTGCCAATGTTGCCGATCGACAAAAATATTTTGATCCTGAGACAATGGAGTTTTACAAAAATCTCACCGAAGAACGGAATTGCCCCGTCTGTCATGTGAATCAGGAACAATTCATCTTTAATAAAGACGGCGGACGTTATGTCAAATGTACCCAATGTGATATGATCTATCTCAACCCCGTTTTCAAAAACGAACATCTCGAAAACCACTACCGCAACAACCACGATTGTCAAAGTGAAATCGCCACAAATGAAAGTGAATTTTATACCGCTCTTTATACCAAAGGACTTCTTGCCACTCAAGCCGCAGCACCCAAAGGAAATATCCTCGACATTGGATGCTCATCAGGAAATTTTCTCGATATAGCACTCAGAAATGGATGGAAAACCTATGGTGTTGAACTCAATGAAAAAGAGGCCTCCTATGCCACCAAGAAAGGGCATACCGTTCATAATAAACTTTTAGAAGATGTCGCCTTTACTGAAAAAATGGACGCGGTAAGCTTATGGGATGTTTTTGAACATCTCAAAGATGGACATGAGTATTTAACGCAAATCAAAGAATTACTCTCCGATAATGGGGTTATTTTTCTCCAAATACCCAGTGCTGATTCACTCGCAGCTAAAATACTTCAAGAAAAGTGCCAAATGTTTGATGGGATTGAGCATGTCAATCTTTACTCGTACCAAGGGATCGAAAAACTTGCCCACGAATGTGGACTTAAAATCCTCAGCTGTGAAACGGTCATCTCTGAAATCGGCGTGATGAATAATTATCTGAACTACGACAACCCTTATTTAGGTGGAACAACCAATCTCACCTCACTAGCAGGGTTGATCGATGAAAAAACATTGCATGACGCAAAAATGGGATATAAAATGCAGCTTGTTTTAGGAAAAATTTCATGAAATTTTGCACCAGATGTGTCATGCCCGATACCAAACCCGATTTGCATTTTGACGAACACGGTATCTGTGATGCCTGTCGTTCTCAAAAATCCAAAGATACCGAAATCGACTGGGAAGCTCGTAAAAAAGAGTTCTTAGAGGTCGTTAGTGCCAATAAAAAAAATCCTAACTACGACTGTATCATCGGTGTCAGCGGAGGAAAAGACTCCACTTTTCAAGTGCAAAGCGTTTTGGACATGGGACTCAATCCCCTATGTGTCTGTTTTGAACCCACTATTCCTACCGACATAGGGCGTAAAAATCTCGCCAATCTAAATGATTTAGGTGTCGATCTTATCCATATAAAACGCAACCCAAAAGTCTATAAGGCAATGATCAAAGAAGCGATGAAACGGGTCGGAGATTGTGAATGGCCTAACCATTTGGGGATTTTCACTACCCCTGCCCATATCGCAGTCAATTTCAATATACCTCTTATTCTTTGGGGTGAAAATTCCGAAATCGAATACGGTGGACCAGCTGCAAGTAAAAACAACCCTTATCTAAATCGCCAATGGTTAGAAGAATTTGGAGGATTGTTAGGAAACCGTGCATCTGATATGATCGGTGTTGAAGGGATTACCCAACGTGATTTAGCGCTGTATTATTATCCAGAAGATGAAGAAATTGAGCGTGTCGGTGTCACTGGACTTTTTCTGGGATATTACCTCAAATGGGATTTACGAAAAGTTTTGGAAAATGCTCAAGAAAGCGGTTTTTCACGAAGCGATCGCCGTGTTGAAACCACATACGAAAACTTTGAAAACCTTGACTGCTACAGCAATCATGTCCACGACTATCTCAAATACCTCAAATACGGGTTTGGACGTGCCAGCGATAATGCCTGTTTGGATGTTCGATTAGGCTACATCACACGCCCTGAAGCGGTTCGTTTGGTGAATAAATACGATGGTATCCCCCCTATGAAAGCCATCAATGAGTTTTTAGCCTATACCGACTTTTCAAGAGAAGAGTTCGACCGTATCTGCGACTCCTTTACCAACAAAAAAATCTTTCTACGTAATACTGCTGGAAAGTTCATACGAGACATCGATGGTTCATTAGTTCGTAAAGAAGAATACATTGTCCGATAATATCGTCATCATCGATTATGGCATGGGCAACCTCCGCTCTGTCCAAAAAGCCTTTGAATATATTGGAAAATCTGCCATCATCTCCAACGATTTATCGATTATCCAAAACAGTGCCAAGCTCGTTTTACCGGGGGTAGGCGCGTTTAAAGATGCGATGCACAATTTACATTCACTTGGACTCATCGATCTACTCAACGAGGAAATACTCGAAAAGAAAAAACTTTTTTTAGGTATTTGTTTGGGGATGCAGCTCATCGCCACAAAAAGCTATGAATTTGGTGAAACAAAAGGGTTGGGATGGATAGATGCCGAAATCACTCGTTTTGCCTCTACAGAGCTTAAAATACCTCATGTAGGATGGAACGGTGTAAAGTTTTCCAATCCTTCCCCATTATTTGACAGCATCCCAGATAATAGCGATTTTTATTTTGTCCATTCCTATTATTTTGATGCGGATCGCACCTATGCAACTGGCATCTGTGATTATGAGACAGAGTTTATTGCTTCAGTTCAACATGAAAACATTTTTGCCACCCAATTCCATCCTGAAAAAAGCCAGACCCACGGTCTGAAAATCATCGAAAACTTTTCAAAGCTCCCCATATGTTAAAACATCGTTTGATCCCCTGTGTCCTTCTTAAAAATTGGCAGCTTGTCAAAAGTGTTCAATTTGATGCCTATCGCACCATCGGTCATCCCACCGCAACCGTACGTGTTTACAATGCGCGCAATGTCGATGAACTCATCGTGCTTGACATCGATGCCAGTCTCAACAACGAGCCGATTAATACCGAAATCATCACCGATATGGCCAATGAGTGCTATATGCCACTGACTATCGGCGGCGGTATCAAAACAATCGAAGATGTTTATGCTGTACTCAATGCAGGAGCGGATAAAGTCTCTATCAACTCTCAGGCAATTCAAAATCCTACTTTTATTCATGAAATTGCTACTGTTTTTGGTTCTCAGTGTGTTGTATGCTCCATTGATGTTAAAAAAGTAGATGGTGTGTACCGCGTTTTTAATAAAAGCCAAGGGATACTGGATATAGACCCTTTACAACTAGCACGTGAATACGAAGCACAAGGAGCAGGTGAGATACTACTAACAAGTGTCGATCATGAAGGAATGGGAGAAGGCTACGACTTGGGACTGTTACAATCGTTTCACCATGAGCTAAAACTTCCGATTATTATTAATGGCGGTATGGGAGAACCTACACACGGCGCTCAAGCTCTCTCTTTGGGAGCGGATGCACTCGCTGCTGCATCTATCTTTCATTACTCAAAATACACACCAGATATGATCAAAAGAGAGTTATTAGAAAAAAACTTTTCGATGCGTCATCTGCTTAGCTAGCGTCTTCGCTAATATACCCTTCCAATGTCGTAATAAAAAGATTGCTCATCTTTTCCAACTGTTTGATCAATATCGCGTTAATGGCATCGATATGCTCTTTAGGATTATTCAGTTCTTTCGTATTAAATATTTCACAGATGTAACTAAAGACTACCTTGAAATAGTAATAATTAACTTCAGCCAGATCCGACTTTGTCTTCTTCTCCATATCTGACAATGCAAACTGAAATTTTCCCAAAGCATCGATGTACAATGACGGCATAGCAAATTTTGATTTTTTGAAATTCTCGATGATCGCTTGAAGTTTCTTAGCCTCTTTGAGCTGATAACGGATAAGTTCTTTGTCCTCTTCACGAAATTCACTCGATGAAATAGAATCAAAAAAGTCTTTCAATCCTTTTCCAACCGAAAGTCGCTCTAACCTAGGATGATCATCCAATGAAAAATCACCTATCTTCATTGGCTGTGCACCCTCAAGCAAAGCTCCATCTCCTAGATTATAGACACTCTGCGTGTTTTTAAACAGTCCGCTCATGCGTGTAAACTCATTGATTGAGATCTTATACATCGGATACGTCGGCACGGTAGGACGCAGATTTCCAGGTACCTCTATGAGTGTCTTATCCAACTCGCCGGACATGTCGTCGCGATTCGCCGTATGAGCAAAAGGGTGCTCTGGGCTGTGTGAAGAGAGTGTATCGGGATCAAGCGCTAAATCGATTCCCAGTAAATACAACTCCTGCGCACCAAATATCAAGAAGATAGCATACGCAAACTCACCTACCGTAGGGGAACTAAACTCACCAAAACCATGTTTATAATTTCCCGATTGTTGTATAAAATAGATTTGATCCGGCGAAAAGCGATTCACCACATTCTCATTGGTATTGGAAGCAAATAAACATAGAATATTCTCGAAAAATTCCCTATCCATTCCATCAATAAGCTGTAGACTTCCCTCTGATTCAGGATCAATGTGAATCAAAACATCCGGCTTGATCCCCTCACGACTCAAATATCGACATGTGGACAATGCCGTTACTATGATAAATCGATCTTTGTTTTGTTTGATCCATTCAATATTTTTGGCCGTAGAAGGACCTGAAAAAAGAAAAAGCAGCGGTTTTGATGACAAATAGGTATCAATATGCAAGTGCGATACATTGACAAAAGGATGCCCTGCGGCTACGTATCGTGGCGAATCGATGTATCGTAGCAAATAGGCACTGTACGGATACATAATGTGATCTTGATTCATGACGTAACTTTGATAGCGAAAGAGGTCTTTCTCGTATTCACGGGTCAATGAGATTTGCTTTAGATAGAGATTATAATTATTGCCTGTCTCTAAAAAGTCCACAAATGTCTTTTTCAAACTCATCTCATCTTCCATGACAGAGAAAAAAAGTTTGACATTCTTCGCTAAACGAGCGTAATTCGTAACAAATAGCGAAAGACGAAACAGCTCAAGATTGTTTTCTTGTAAAAAAAGGATCTTAGCCCCCATCTTTTGAACGACTCCTTGAATATGCACACCCAAACCGATACCCAAAAACAACAGTTTATAGACTGCTTTCATCTGTGTGGTCTCTCTTGGTGCCACTTTTTTAGAATACTCAATGAGTTTAATCGATGCCCATAATGCATTGTGAAAATGGAGTTTGCTTTGATCAATAATATCCGGCATTTCAGGACTAAAATCAACAAACCGCTGTGCTTCAAAAATACCGTTCGTTCTACTAAAATCCATAGAATCAACAATCTTTTGCGCAAATTCAATACTGTTCTCACCGTATAGATAATCCCCGCCATGCACCTCTAAGACATCAAAATAGCCTTCACTTTTATATTCCAATGCATAACGTTCTGCATATATCTCGTTAGAAATAGCGGTATCCAACAACACCAATTTTTCATGCAATGTCGGATGATTGTTAGCCAAATAGGTTAGATTTTCGTGGTAGGTCTCTAGCGCTTTGCGTTGTGCCTGTTGCATTGTTACCCTTGAATGTAGTTTTAATAAAGAAGAGATCGAGCAAATAGCTCGATCATAAAGCTAGTGATTATTGTAGAAGTTTAAGTACGTTTTGCTGTACTGCATTCGCTTGGCTCATAGCGTATGAACCAGACTGTGCAAGGATATTGAATTTAGAGAAGTTCGCACTCTCTGCTGCAAAGTCTACATCACGTAATTGTGACTCTGCTGCTTTTACGTTGACTTGCGTAACACTGATATTATTGATCGTCGCAACCAGCTGATTTTGAACTGAACCAAGATCCGCACGGATAGTGTCAAGATCGGTAATCGCTGTATCAAGCGTATCAATGGCTTTCATCGCATCCGCAAATGTTAATACGCTAACACCAGCTAAACTCGTAAACTCAGAGTTCCCAAGCGTTACCCCACCTTGACCGCTAGTATTTCGACCAAGCGTAGAACCCGCAGCAAGCGTACCAAGAGTCGTTCCAGTCCCTTTAAGCATGATAAAGTCATTCGTGACATTAAAACTTGCCTGCAATTGAATATCCGTACTGAGTTTTGTTCCAGCAGGTATAGCAGTTGCTCCTGTAGCACTCGCTGTTAATGCATCTCCGATAACAGTCCCCGCTTTTAGCGTTGTACCCGTAACCAAAATACTTCCCGCGGTGATTTTCATATCACTGTTAAGGATTGCACTGGTCAATACTTTTGTCGTTCCACCGATAGTCGATGTCTCTTTCATCGTTGAAGCGGAACTGATTGTTGACCCAGCCTTAAGATCGGTTGATTTTGTTGTAACAATCGAGTTACCATTTTGCGTATCAGCACCTACTATTGAACCTGCGGCATACGATGATCCAGAAGTAATAATCGATCCAAGCTTAAGCGTCATATCCACTGTAGTAGTCGCCGCAGCTTGTGTCAATAAATCACGTCCTGCAGTACTTCCTGCGTTAATAACAGAACCCGTACCCACAGATGAGTTACCCGTTGCACCATTGTAGTTAAGTGTCCAGTCTGAACCTAAAGACAACGTACCAAGCGTAATTGTAACTGCACTGGTAAGGACATCTCCCTTGTTATAGCTAACACCTGAAATACTGACATTTTCACCGATAACGGTTCCAATACCCAAAATTGAGCCTGAAGCCAATGTACTTCCTGCAGTAACATACATATCACGGTTAATAACACCCGCACCCGATACGATCACTTTAGCACCTAGAACGGTACCCTCTTTGATCGAACTTGAAGCCCCAATGATTGAACCAACCGTCATCATCGCGTCTTGTGTCAAAGCAGTCGTTCCACCCGTAGTTGTTACCGCACCACCGACAACCGATCCTGCTTTGAATGTAGCACCTGAAGTAATCGTACTGCCTGCTGCAAGAACAGAATCTTCTACCGTAGTTACCGTTGCACTGATCACGATATCGGCACCCGTAGCTCCAGCACCGTTACCGGTGATTTGGAACTCACTGGATCCCGATTGTACCAACTCGATATAGCCAAGAGTCGACATCTCTTTAGCAGTAGCACCAATAACCCCTGCCATTGCACCCGTCACTTGGATCGCACGACCGTCTGTTGATTTAAGGGTCAATTTACCGTCTGTACTTATAGTAGCTGATACCCCACTTTGTGATGTTTTACCATTAATCGCAGATACCAATGTCCCCGTGTTATCGTTCATATCAACTTGAATTGCACCAATAGTAATACCATTAATTGCAAAATCCGTCCCCGTAGAACCTGCTGTTACTGCTACACTCGAAGCTGTTTCTACAACCGCTTTAGCTTTGATCCCAGTGTCACCACTGTATTTGTTGATCTCAGCAGCAATAGCACCCATACCGTTGGCAGGATCATTATTGAACTGCAGATCTACCGGCTTAAGCGTCATTGCCTTGCCCGTCATTGCACTGGTGACTGTCAATTGGACTTCACCGCCCATAGCGGTGCCCACTTCCATGTTTGCACGAGATGTGTGCCCGATTTGATTGGTCTCAGCAGATGCTACTGAAAACTTAACCGTCTCATTTGAGCCTGAACCCATTTGGATCTGTTTATTAACAAAAGAACCAGAGAGAAGCTTTTGACCATTAAAAGAAGTCGTCTTTGCGATTGTCCCAAGCTCTTCCATAAGACGGTCGATGTCTTTTTGAATCGCCAAACGAGAAGAAGTATTTTGACTATCAGATCCTGATTGGATAGCTTTGGTTTTGATCGTGTCAAGAATTTTTGCGTACTCGTTTAGAGCACCGTCTGCCGTTTGGATCATCCCGATACCGTCGTTACCATTGGCAATCGCTTGACCCAAAGAGTTTGCTTGGTTACGCAGTGAGTTGGCAATAACCATCCCCGATGCATCATCCGCCGCTTTATTGATACGAAGCCCTGAGCTTAGCTTGGAAAGAGACTCATCCAAGTTGCGATTGTTCATGACTCCATTACCATGGGCACTCATCGCCGCAATGTTTGTGTTAATTCGAAAACCCATAATAAATCCTTAGAGTGGTTTTGCGTCTATGCGCTATCAAACCGACTAAAAGCAAAAAGAGTTCCAAAAATTTAAAGAGAAAAGAAAAGAAGGAGAAAACCGGGCAAAAAGCCCGATTGAAAAATGAAGGCTAAGACTACTGAAGAAGTCTTAGAACGTTTTGCTGAACTGCATTCGCTTGGCTCATAGCGTATGAACCAGACTGTGCAAGAATATTGAATTTAGAGAAGTTTGCACTCTCTTGAGCAAAGTCAACGTCACGAAGTTGTGACTCTGCCGCTTTTACGTTGACTTGAGTAACACTGATGTTATTGATCGTTGCTACCACTTGGTTTTGAACCGAACCCAAATCCGCACGGATAGAGTCAAGATCGGTAATCGCTGTATCAAGCGTATCAATCGTTTTCATCGCATCTGCAAATGTCAATACGTTGATATTTGCCAAACTGGTAAACTCAGAGTTCCCGAGCTTTACGCCACCTTGACCACTTGTATTCAATCCAATCGTAGACTGCGCTGCAATCGTACCAAGCGTTGTTCCTGTACCTTTAAGCATGATAAAGTCATTGGTGACATTAAAACTTGCTGCCAATGTAATATCCGTACTGAGTTTTGTTCCTGCTGCAATCGCAGCAGAACCTGTAGCTGATGCTGTCAAGGCATCTCCGATAACAGTTCCCGCTTTGAGCGTTGTACCCGTAACCAAAATACTTCCCGCAGTGATTTTCATATCACTGTTGAGGATTGCACTTGACATAACTTTTATCGCCACACCAACTGTCGATCCTTCTTTAAGGATAGTAGCACTACCATAAGTAGAACCAGCCTTAATCTCTGTATTTTTTGTTGTTACAGTACTACCAGTAGTAGTCGTATCAGCACCCGTAACTGAATTAGCTGCATAGGTTGAACCCACACCAAGAACTGAGTTAAGCTTAAGCGTCATATCAACGGTAGTAGTCGCCGCAGCTTGTGTCAATAAATCACGTCCTGCAGTACTGCCTACGTTAATAACAGAACCCGTACCCACAGATGAGTTACCTGTTGCACCATTGTAGTTAAGTGTCCAATCTGAACCTAATGACAACGTACCAAGAGTAATCGTAACTGCACTGGTAAGCGT
Source organism: Sulfuricurvum sp. (assembly GCA_024637295.1). GTDB lineage: Bacteria > Campylobacterota > Campylobacteria > Campylobacterales > Sulfurimonadaceae > Sulfuricurvum. The sequence goes on along the minus strand of JAGXFL010000012.1, from coordinate 72,702 downwards.
ATCCCCTTTGTTATAGGTAACACCTGAAATACTGACATTCTCACCGATAACGGTTCCAATACCCAAGATTGACCCTGAAGCCAATGTACTTCCTGCAGTAACCAACATATCTCTATTGATAACAGCACTACCTGTTACGATTACTTTAGCACCTAACTGTGTACCCTCTTTGATCGAACTTGAAGCTCCAATGATTGAACCAACCGTCAATGTCGCGTCTTGAGTTAGAGTAGTAGCACCATTAGCAGCTACTGCACCTCCAACAACTGAACCTGCTTTCAAGATAGTATTAGACGTGATTGTACTTCCTGCAGCCATAACTGAATCAGCTAGAGTAACCGTAGTACCACTAATAGTAATATCCGCACCTGTTGCACCCGCACCGTTGCCAGTGATCTGGAACTCGCTTGATCCGCCTTGAACCAATTCGATGTGTCCGAGAGTTGACATCTGTTTTGCCGTATTACCGACAACTGCCGTCATGTTACCTGTTACACTGATCGCACGGCCGTCATTTGATTTAAGGGTCAATTTACCGTCTGTGCTAATCGTCGCAGCAACACCTGTTTGTGAACTTTTTGAGTTGATAGCCGATACCAATGTACCTGAATTATCGTTTGTAGTTACCGTGATCGCACCAATAGTAATACCGTTGATCGCGAAATCAGATCCTGTTGAACCTGCTGTTACTGCTACGCTCGAAGCTGTTTCTACAACCGCTTTAGCTTTGATCCCAGTGTCACCACTGTATTTGTTGATCTCAGCAGCAACTGCACCCATACCGTTTTCAGCATTGTTGTTGTACTGCAAATCAACGGATTTAAGTGTAATCTCTTTACCTGTCAATGCGCTAGTGATTTTTAATTGAGTTTCACCGCCTGCTTCCGTCCCAACATTCATCGTTGCACGAGAAGTGTGTCCAATTTGATTGGTCTCAGCAGATGCTACTGAAAACTTAACTGTCTCATTTGAGCCTGAACCCATTTGGATCTGTTTATTTGCGAATGCACCTGAAAGAAGCTTTTGACCATTAAAAGAAGTGGTTTTTGCGATCGTTCCAAGCTCTTCCATAAGACGATCGATATCTTTTTGAATTGCTAAACGTGAAGTAGTGTTCTGAGTATCAGAACCTGCTTGTACCGCTTTGGTTTTGATCGTGTCAAGGATTTTTGCGTACTCGTTTAGAGCACCGTCCGCCGTTTGGATCAAACCAATACCGTCGTTACCATTAGAAATTGCTTGACCCAAAGAGTTTGCTTGATTACGCAATGAGTTGGCAATAACCATCCCTGACGCATCATCCGCCGCTTTGTTAATACGAAGACCTGAACTCAATTTAGAGAGTGAATCATCCAAGTTACGATTGTTCATAACTGAATTGCCGTGTGCGTTCATAGCCGCAATGTTTGTGTTAATTCTGAAACCCATGATAAATCCTTTTATGGTCGAGCGTTAGCTCTGAAGTTTTTCAGCATCCTTGCTGTTACAGACTATATCGGGATATAAAAAAAAATGTTTAGCGGTTTTGACAATTTTTTTGTTACACTTTCGCTATTCATCCATATATATAGGATTCAATCATTGAAATTGATTATTGTAGAGTCTCCGGCTAAGGCCAAGACGATAAAAAACTTTCTCTCCAAAGAGTATGAAGTCATCGCGTCCAAAGGGCATATTCGAGACCTTCCTAAAAATCGCTTCGGGATTAAAATCGATAATGAGACCATTATTCCTGAGTATCGCATCAGCGAAGACAGCACCGCTACGGTCAAGCAGATACAGGAATTAGCCAAAAAAGCTGACACCATCTTTATCGCGACCGACGAAGACCGCGAGGGAGAAGCAATCGGCTGGCACATCGCCCATGCGATTAAAAAAGATCCGCAAGTCTTGCCGCGTATCGTGTTTCATGAGATCACTAAAAATGCGATCATCCATGCCCTCGAGAGCCCAAGAGCTATTGATATGGACCGTGTCAATGCACAGCAAGCACGTCGTTTGCTCGACCGTATCGTGGGATACAAACTCTCACCACTTTTGGCATCCAAAATACAAAAGGGACTTTCTGCAGGTCGTGTACAGTCCTCAACCCTCAAGATCATCATCGATCGTGAACGTGAGATCCGTTCCTTTATCCCCGAAGAGTATTGGACCATCGATACCCTGTTCAAACCAGAGATTGAAGCAACTCTCAATCTCCTCGAGGGACAAAAGATTGACAAGATGACGATTACCACTGCAGATGAAGCGGCACGTATCGTAGCCCTCATCAAGGGGGAATCATTCACCGTAGGCAAAATCGAGACCAAAGAGCGCAAATCCTCTACCCCTCCACCGTTTATGACCTCCACCATACAGCAAACTGCCAGCTCACAGCTGGGATTCTCTCCGAAAAAAACCATGATGGTTGCTCAAGCGCTGTACGAAGGGGTCAAGACACCTGAAGGTACGAGCGGGGTTATTACCTATATGCGTACCGATTCTCTTAACCTCGCAGCCGAAGCGGTCGAAGCCGCACGTGAAGCGATTCTAACCCGTTATGGCAAAGCGTATCTGCCCGCAGAGCCGAAAACCTATTTGAAAAAATCCAAAGGAGCGCAAGAGGCGCACGAAGCAATCCGTCCTACGATGCTCGATTTCACTCCAGAGATCGCCGCAACCTATCTCAAACCCGATGAGATCAAACTCTACAAACTCATCTACAACCGCTTTTTAGCGTGCCAAATGAACGATGCTCGATTCGAACAGCAAAGTATCACCTTCCAAAGCCCCAAAGCCGAGTACCGTGCAACAGGGCGTAAGCTATTGTTTGACGGATTCTACCGTGTTACGGGAAGTGATGACAAAGACAAATTGCTCCCTGTTCTAAATACGGGAGATACAATCGACATCCAAACGATCACCCCTGAACAACACTTCACTGAGCCGCCATCACGCTTCTCTGAAGCCAGCCTCATCAAACAGCTTGAGGCTGAGGGGATCGGTCGCCCATCCACCTATGCTCCAACGATCTCGACCCTTCAGGCACGCAATTACATCGAGATCGAAAAACGTCAGATCATCCCGACAGAGATCGCGTTTACCGTGACCGAATTGTTGGAAAAACATTTTGAAGAGATCGTTGATGCCTCCTTTACCGCCAGCATGGAAGAGACCCTCGATGAGATCAGTGAAAACGGAACTTCATGGCATAAAATCCTCCTTGATTTCTACCATCCGTTTATCGAAAAAATCAATGCCGGTAAAGCCGATATTGTCAGTTTAAAAGTTGCCACACCATTAGGCAGAGAGTGCCCGCAATGTGGCAGTGAACTGCTTCTGCGTTCAGGGCGTTTTGGAGAATTTATCGCGTGCAGCGGTTTTCCAAAATGCAAATACACTGAGCAAACCGAAAGCAATAAAAAAGAAGACTCTGCCAACCCAGATACCGCAAGTGACGAGATATGTGACAAATGCGGCAGTGCCATGGTAGTCAAAAGCGGCCGTAACGGTCAGTTTCTCGCATGCAGTGCGTACCCTGAGTGTAAAAATACCAAAACGCTGAACCAAGAGACCAAATTCTCAACCGTTCCGTGTCCCGATTGCGGAGGAAAACTGTTGTGGAGACAATCCCGCCGCGGTGCATTTTGGGGCTGTGAAGAGTATCCAAAATGCAAATTTATATCCAAATTTGAACCAAGCCTTCATAAATGTGAAGTTGAAGGATGCGGCGGAGCACTTGCACCGCGTACGTATCGCAACAAAGAGGTGTATGAATGCACCAAATGTAAAAATCGAACACCCAATGAATCAGCAACGGTGAGCGGTGAATGAAAATAGGATTGCTCTCTGATACCCATACCAAAAAAGGGCGATCACAGCGAGCCATCAATCACCTCAAAGCCAACGGTGCCGAGTTTTTGATCCATGCAGGGGACATCGTCAAGCCTGAAATGTTAGAACAGCTCAAAACCAGCGGTCTGCGTTACATGGTAGTGTATGGTAACAACGATGCCCATTTGCATGAGTATCACGACAAATACAACCTTGTCCAAGAACCTCATTATTTCAAACTTGCCGATACCCAGTTTAAACTGATGCATCTCCCTTTTTACATGAACGCCGATGCCGAAGTGGTCCTCTTCGGACACACACATATCTTTGAATGTGATTTTAAAAACAAGACGCTCTTTCTCAACCCGGGCGAAGCCTGCGCACGCGACAAACCTTTTTCGACCTGTGCGATGCTCGAGATTACGAAAAGCACTTTTCTAGTCACACAGTATTCACGCGCTGTGGGGGATGAAAAGTTTGAAGAGCAACATTACACCTTTGAAAGATCCAAAAAATGACTCAAAAAATATTCCTTTGCTCTATTTGTAATATCAACAGCGGCACCTGCAATGAAGACTGTAAATTTTGTTCCCAAAGTGTCAAGTACAAAGCTGACATAGAACGCTACAAACAAAAACCCATCGATCAGATTTTAGAGGAAGCGCGTAAACTCGAATCATTAGGCGCATTGGGCTTTTGTCTCGTAACGGCGCAAAAAGGGCTGGATGACAAAACCCTTGAATTTGTTTGCAACGTCGCCAGTACCCTTAAGCGTGAAGTTCCAAGGCTGCGCCTCATCGCCTGTAACGGCACCGCATCGATTGAACAACTCACTGAACTTAAACGCTCAGGAATTGCAGCATACAATCATAACCTCGAAACCAGCCGTGCTTTTTATCCCGAAGTCTGTACCACCCATCCATGGGATGAACGCTATGAAACGTGTGAAAACGTGAACCGCGTAGGACTCAAACTCATCAGCGGCGGAATTTTCGGTATGGGAGAGACACAGGAAGATCGCCTCAGTATGCTGCACTCCCTCAAAGAGCTCGATCCTGTTTCCGTTCCGCTAAACTTTTATCACCATAATGCGGCCCTTCCCCTCAATCCAAGCCCTCTTACCGTAGAGGAATCGCTTGACCTCATCCGTCTTTCCCGATCTATTTTGTCTAATGCCGATCGCATCATGATCGCAGGGGGGCGCGAGATTACGTTTAAAGAGCGTCAGCATGAAATCTTTGAAGCAGGAGCAAACAGTATCGTTTTGGGAAATTATCTCACCACCGCAGGACGCGAAGCGCACACTGATTTAGAAATGCTGCAAAAACTGGGGCTTAAAATAGCACTGACCCCGGAAGACAAATAGTTTATAATCTTGTGTTATAATGTTTGAAAAGGTAGTAAAGGAGGTGTTGAATGTCCCAATCAGTTCTACTCAACATCGCCCGAGAGTCCATTCAAGAAGTACTGCAAGCTGAGGAAAGTATACGTCGCAGCGAACTTCTCGAAAATTATCCGATCCTTGGTGAAGTCGTGGCGACTGAAGTGACCTTATATCTCAATGGCAAAGCACGAGGTAGCTCGCGCTCTGACAATCCTGAACATTCCCTGCTTGAAGATATTATCTTCAATGCAAAGCGTGCCGCATTTCAAGACCCAAACTTTATTCCTATCTCAACCTCTGAATATCTTCACACCTCAATTGAGCTTATTCTCTTCACTGCTGATGGGCCAATTAGCCATCGTGATGACCCTATTTTGAAAGAGACATAATATACGTAGCAATCGCAAAGCCATGATTTAAACCCAAAGCAATCGATCCTCCGGATTCTTGTGTAATATCACCGGCAACAAACAAACCTGGGATATTGGTTTGATAGTTTTCATCGTAGACCGGAATGCCGTTTTCTTCTTTTATCCCGCTACTTTGCAAAAAAGTGCTAGGGGTCGTTCCCCCTATCGCATAAATCAACCGATCGTACAACTCCCAATATCCGTCCGAGAAAATGACTTTTACCCGACCATTTTCGGCCTCAAGTTCTTTGATCTGTGTATTGAGCATGGCTATAAGATGTCCCTCTCCAATCGCTTTGGTAATATCGGCTTGATTGGTAGGATTAGCACGTGTAAAATTATCCCGTCGATAACAGATCGTCACATCATTTTTATCACACAGTTCAATGGCGTACTCAATAGCTGAGTCTCCCCCTCCGACCACCATGATTTTTTCACCAATACCACATGAATCAAGGGTAAAATGGACAAGATTTTTAATCGAAGGGGGAAACTTATAATCCGGTTTATTGGGCTTGCCCATACGTCCGATGGTTACGACGACATTTTGTGCAAGAATACTCCCGCCATTGATAAATATCTCAAATCCCTCTGCATGCTTGACTATTTTTTGCACTTCACAATGGGTTTTGAGCTCAATAGATTCGTTATCCAGCAAGGTGTCAAAATAATCCAACGTACTCTCTTTGGTCCCATCTACAAAATAGATAGTTCCATCAAGATCGACTTTCTGACCTTTCCAGTCTTTGTCTACTCGTTTGTTATCCTTATAAAATCTACGGATCGTTGAATTATGATTTTCCTCTTTTTCAAGCATGATAATCTCACGCATTCCCAGTGTATAACTCTCAATAGCTGTTCCAATACCTGCAGGACCTGCTCCAATAATTGCTAGTTCATATCCCTTTGGCATACTGTCTCCTATTTGAGGGCTTACTAACTTTAGCATACAAGAAATTAAAATTATGTTATGATTCTTCCATGTACTATGTTATCCAACGCTATCATAATAATCACAAAAAACATTACTTTGCCTATGTGGTAACAAAATATATTTCTGCTAAAAATACCCAGAATATCATTTTTGAGATCAACCAAAATGGGACTATGAAACGTAAGTGGTCCCCTAAAAACGATATTATCTTACTCACAACCGATAAAGAACTTTTTCGCACTACCTATGAACGTTTGGAAGCCTTAAAAGCGCAATATGTTGCAAAAATAGAGGCTGCACAAGAACAACTCGATCATGAAATACAAAATTTAAGTAAAAGTATGCAAAAAGAGTTTGATATCATCAAGCTCTCATCTCAACACGATACCCAACATTCGCAATAAGATCGCACTCAATACGTTATAATTATGCAATATATAGATCTAAAGGATATCCATGAAAAAAATTTCTCTTTCTGTATTGCTTGCAACAGTCGTACTAAGCGCAAGTGATTACAATTATGAAGTAAGCCCAATGATCGGGTATGCTTACCCGAATGGGATTCAACAGCTAAAGGATCACACGGTTTTTGCCGGTGAAATGCAATTTAACAACCTTCTCGATTCTGTCATCAAGCCTGAGCTTTCACTCATGTACAGCGATGTCGATCGCAATGATGAAAGTGTCGGGGATGTTGATATTTTTCGATCCGCACTTAACGGCGTTTATGAATTTTCAAAATTTGGTGCTGTAACACCGTTTGTAAAAGCGGGTGGTGGATTTGAAAGTATGAGCGATCATTTAGTCGGCAATCACAATGGGTTCTTTTTGGATGCCGGTGCGGGTTTGAAAGTGCCTCTTACCCAACAGCTTGCTCTTAAACTTGAAGCAATCGAAATGCAAAAGTATGATCACTCAAACTGGGATAATACCTTAGTCATTCTTGGTGGACTCAATTTCGCATTCGGAGCAAAAGCACAGCCAGCAGCACCGGTTGCTGTAGCAGCTGTGGCAGCTCCTGTCGTTGCTGCAGTCGTTGCCGAGAAAAAACCTGAGCCGAAACCTGTTGCAGTTGCACCTGCTGCTATAGAAGCAGCTACTACAGCAGCCGTTATATTAGACAGTGATAAAGACAGTGTGTTTGATCCACAAGACAAATGCCCTAATACTCCTGCAGGTTTCAAAGTCGATGCGGATGGCTGCCCGCTTAAAGCAACGCTTCACTTGAACTTTATCACCAATGGTCATGGTGTTGATGCAGCAGGTACTGCAAAAGTCAACGACTTTGCAGGATTCTTAAAAGAGAGCCCTGCTTATAAAGCAAGTATCATCGGACATACCGACAGCTCTGCTTCCGATAAATACAACCAAAAATTGTCTGAAAAACGTGCCCAGCAAGTAAAAACCATGTTGATTAATCAAGGTGTCGCAGCTGATCGTTTAACTGCGAGTGGTAAAGGTGAAACAATGCCGGTTGCTTCTAATAAAACAAAACAAGGTCGTGCAGAAAATCGCCGTATCGAAGTAGAATTAACTCACTAATCTCTCTTTTCCCGCAATGGCGGGAATCTTACTTTTTAACCTTGTCTCCAAATTTGCTCATAAATTTTTCAATCTTCGGTGCGATCACCACATAACAATACCCTTGTGTCGGATGCTCATTATAATAGTTTTGATGATACGCCTCTGCCGGATAAAATTCAGGTGCAGGAGAAAGCTCTGTTACGATCGGATCACTCCAATGGGTTTGCGCTGATGCAATCGACTCTAGTGCTGTTTTCTTCTGAGATTCATCATAATAATAGATGACAGAGCGGTACTGTGTCCCCTTATCCGCACCTTGCGCATTCAGCGTGGTTGGGTCATGTAAAGCCCAAAAAATCTCTAATATCTCACCGTAACTGATCATCTGTGCATCGTATGTAATCTCGATGACTTCTGCATGACCTGATACCCCTGTGCATACTTGTTCATACGTCGGATTCGGACGTGCTCCACCTGCATAACCGCTTATTGCCGATTGAACGCCATTCACTCGGTTATAGACTGCCTCAATACACCAAAAACAACCACCGCCCAAAAGCGCCTTTTCTAACGTCGCCATAGTCACCCTTTACTGATCAAAATTGCGTAACAATACCGTAATCATCCTCACCTATACTTTTAAAAATTTAGTAAGGAGGAAATAATCATGGAAAAAATAAGTTCACTGGAAAAAATAATGCTTAAAAAACTGCGCTGTTCAACACGTGCTTCATGGATGGTTGACTAAACCGCCCGAATATTCTCTTTCGTTCACTCCTCCGGAATGATTTAACCGGATCTCAAAACACGCCCCATTAGTCGTATTATAGATGCTCAATTTACCCAGACAATGCTTTTCAATGATCATTTTGGCCATATACAAACCAATACCGGTTCCTTGGGATTCAAATTTGGTCGTAAAATAGGGATCAAAAATCTTATCCACAATATGGTGAGGAACTCCTCCGCCCGAATCTTCAATCGAAATCGTACAATGGTACGTGTCGTCAATACAACGAACCGTGATCTCACGTTTCTTACTTTTGGTCGCTTCTATGGCCTCTCGTGCGTTATTGACAATATTGATCAAAACCTGTTTGAGTTCATTATGATAGACCAATATCTCGATCATAGGATCGATCTCTTTTATCAAGGCAATCTTTTTACTCGCCAATAAAGGACCTAGCAACGTTTCCACTTCACTGATGAGATGATAGACATTGACTTTGCTTTGCAGGCGATCTTGTTTAAAAAAGTTGCGAAAATCATCAATAGTTTGTGACATATAATCAATTTGCTGTTCGACTATCTCAATGACCCTACTCATATCATTATGATTACCCAAACTGACATTGATATTTAAACGAGTCATCGATAATCCCAAGATATTAAGCGGTTGTCGCCACTGGTGTGCGATCGATTCCACCATTGAACCGATCTCTGCCATTTTTGCTTGCTGCATCAAGATCTTCTCTTGGGTACGATTCTTTTCAACAGCTTTAGTAATCTCTTCTTGCAGTCGCTGATTAAACGTTTCAAGCTCTGCCGTTCGCTGATGTACCAATTCATCCAAACGTCTGTATTTATACATTAACCCTGCCGTAACAACAATGGCTACCACTGCCGCTAATAACCAAAAATCGATCTCGCTTTGATCGCTCAATACCACGGCCTCTTGTGAGTGAACCAACCCTATAAAAATGACTAAAAGTAAAATTATTTTTTTCATTACCAAAAGTGTATCGCAAGAATTATATTTGCCCCCTTATACGTCTTTAGGTTACACTAGGATAAAATCGCCTATTAATTTACTATTTTTTATTTATTTCATATCACAAGGCACTTTATGTCGGTCAAACAACAACTTCTTGAAATCCTAACCACTCGGCCCCTGATCATCGACGGGGCTATGGGAACACAGCTTCAAGAACGCGATGCGATGATACCTAGCGAAGCTTGGGAAGGCAATGAAGGGTGCAATGAGCTGCTTAATGTAACTGCCCCTGAAGTGATGAGCGATATTTTTCACGCCTATCTCACCGCGGGTGCCGATCTGCTCACTACCAATACGTTCGGCGCCTTTAACTGGGTTTTGGATGAGTACCAAATCGGTCACAGAGCCTATGAACTTGCTCGTGCGGGTGCGCAAGTGTGTCGTGACGAATGCGACAAATTTTCCACACCCCAACATCCCCGTTTTGTCCTAGCCTCGATAGGACCCGGGACTAAGCTTCCCTCTCTTGGACATATCCATTACGATGAGATGTTAGAGGGGTATACTGAGTGTTGTTTAGGGCTTATCGACGGTGGCGCCGATATCTTTTTACTCGAAACGTGCCAAGACCCCTTGCAAATCAAAGCTGCACTTCATGCCTGTCAAGCTGCCAACCTTCAGCGTGAAACTGATTTACCCATTATGGTCTCCGTCACGATCGAACTGGCAGGCTCGATGCTCATCGGTACCGACGCGCAAACCATTGCCACCATCATGGAGCCTTTTGATATTCTCTCTCTGGGATTCAATTGCGGAACAGGCCCAGAACAATACGGCAAACACGTCAAAACCCTCTCGCAAAATTGGGGAAAACCCATCTCCGTTCATGCCAATGCAGGATTACCTCAAAATCGTGGCGGATACTCCTACTATCCGATGGGGCCCGATGAGTTTGCGCAACGTCAACATGACTTTTTAGCCTACGATGGGGTGAGTTTTTTGGGCGGATGCTGCGGAACAACCCCTCAGCACATCCGTGCGCTGGTGGATAAGGTTTCAACCATAATCCCTAAAAAACCAAGCGGAAGCCAAGTTCCCTCTATCGCTTCGCTCTTTAATACGGTCGAACTCATCCAACAGCCAGCCCCCTTACTCATAGGTGAGCGCTCCAATTCTACGGGGTCCAAAGCGTTTCGTGAACTCATCATCGAGGGCGATTATGAGGGGACGCTGAGTGTCGGACAAGCCCAAGTACGTGATGGAGCCCACTGTCTAGACGTGAATGTCGAGTTTGCAGGTCGTGATGGTGCGGTCGATATGCGTGCAGTCATGAAGTTGTACAATCAAAAAATACCGCTTCCCCTTATGCCCGATGCCACACGCGTTAACACGATGGAAGAGGCACTCAAATGCATCGGCGGTAAACCCATCATCAACTCCGTCAACCTCGAAGACGGAGAAGAGCGACTCGATGCCATATGTTCGTTGGCCAAGAAATTTGGAACTGCATTGGTGTGTTTGGTGATTGATGAGAAAGGGATGGCTAAAACCACGGAAGATAAAATGCGCATCGCCAATCGGATTTACGATCTGTGCGTTAATCGCCACCATATCGATCCACGTAATTTGATGTTTGACATGCTCACGTTTACCGTAGGAAGCGGTGATGTGGAATATCGTGATGCAGCGATTCAAACCCTAGAAGCGATCCGTCAGCTTCATGCCAAATATCCCGATGTCGGCTCAACGTTGGGTCTATCGAACATCTCCTTTGGTCTGAGCGCCAGTTCCCGTGTCTATCTCAACAGCGTCTTTTTACACCACTGTATCGCTGCGGGAATGACCTCGGTCATCATCAACGTCAAACATATCCTTCCTCTCTCAAAAATGTCCGATAAAGAGAGAGAATTGTGCGAAGAGCTTTTATTTACCCCTAACGACCAATCGCTGTTCAACTTTATCAACCACTTTAGTGATGTCACCATTGACACCAGTAAAAATGACGAAGAGTATGAAGCACTCCAGACGCACGAAAAGATTGCCAAACTTCTCATCGATGGAGACAAAGAGCGGATGATCCCCTTGGTGGAAAATGCTCGCCACACCATCCAAGCCGATAGCATCGTCAACGAAATCCTCATTGATGCGATGAAAGTGGTCGGAGAGCTGTTTGGAAGCGGAAAAATGCAATTGCCGTTTGTACTGCAAAGTGCCGAGACGATGAAGACCACTGTTGATTATCTCAATCCCTATCTCACCAAACAAGAAAAAGACACCGATACAACACTGGTCATCGGAACGGTCAAGGGAGATGTCCATGACGTAGGCAAAAACCTCGTAGACATCATCCTCTCCAACAATGGCTTCAAGGTGATCAACGTAGGGATCAAAACCGAACTCGATGAATATTTGGAGGTCATGAAAACCTCTAGTATTCATGCTATTGGTATGTCAGGACTGTTGGTCAAATCAACCCAAGTGATGAAAGACAATCTCGAAACCATGTCTAGCATGGGGATAACCACCCCTGTATTACTGGGTGGTGCCGCACTCACTCGCAGTTTTGTAGATGATTTTTGCCGACCTATCTATGGGGGTCCGATCTTTTATTGTCGTGATGCCTTTGATGGGGTTATTGCCATGACGCGTATTGAGAAATACAACGAAAATCCCGAGCTTGGCCTCGATACCCGTCTGGGCGGTGATATGGTTGAGCGCCAAACCAAAGAGGTTAAAGAGGTCATTATCCCTCCATTTTCTGAGCTAAAAATGCCCTCTCGTGAGGTTAAAATTCCTACTCCTCCGTTTTGGGGTCGCAGAGTACTGCGCAAAGAGCAGCTTGATTTTGACATGGTATGCGAGTGGGTCAACAAGCGAAGTTTGTTCAAAATGCACTGGGGATATAAACGCGCAGGGATGGAAGTAGAAGCTTATAAAAAACTCATGGAGACCAAAGTCTACCCAGCCTACGAGCGGATCAAACGAGAGATCGTCAAACGTGGGTTGTTTGATCCTACGGTGATCTATGGGTATTATCCTGTACGAAGCAGTGACCAAGAGCTTCTCATCTTTGATGAGAGCTATGGCTGGAATGTAGATGAAAATGCCAATCGTATGCCACTGGATGAGGTTATTGGCAATGCCAAATATATCTTTGAATTTCCACGTCAACGCAAAAATCCTCACCGCGCACTCAGCGACTTTTTTACCCACACGCGCAATGATGTATTGCCGCTAACGTGTGTTAGTGTCGGGGATAAATTCACTGCTTACGAGTCAGAATTGTACGCCAACAATGAATACCTAGAATACAATATGGTGCATGGGTTTGGCGTAGAGCTTGCCGAAGCGCTGGCCGAAGTGGCACACAAGCAAATCCGTTTGGATCTTGGGATCGTCAGTGATGACGAGGGGAACAGTTTGCGCGATGTGCGGATGAACCGATACGCAGGAGCACGTTACAGTTTTGGGTATCCGGCGTGTCCTGATTTAGAACAAAGCCGCATCATCTTCGATCTGTTACGTCCTGAGGAGTTTGGTATCGTTCTCTCAGAAACCTTTCAAATCCATCCGGAGCAAAGCACCACAGCACTCGTGGTTCATCACAAAGAAGCGACCTATTACAGTGTTTAACAAAGACATTTTGATCAACCTCCTAAAAATGATTGTCTCTATCCTACTGCTGTGGATTGCGGCACGCCTGGTTGACTTCAATCTTTTAAGCAAAATTATTCTCAATTCTAATCCTAGTTTTATTCTTTTGGCAATTCTTCTTCAACTCGCCAGCACCACACTCGCTGCTTATCGTTGGTCACTGATTATGGGTGCACTGAAATTTCACGAGACCTTCTCTTTTTATCTCACACGCTATTTCAAAGGAGCCTTTTTCAATCAGGCACTGCCAGGAAGTATCGGAGGTGATGCCGTTCGCGGTTTGGAATTGGGCAAAATGGGGTACAGTAAGAGAGAAGCCTTTTCCGGTATCTTTATCGACCGTATCGTTGGACTTGCAGGATTGCTCATCCTTAACCTCATCGCAAATCTCAGCAGCGATCATCTGCTACCAATGTGGCTATTTAATCTCATCAATGCCATCAGTATAGGGGGCATTGCAGGTTTTACTTTGTTGATTTTATTGCGTAAAATCACTTGGCTTCAAAACTATCGGATCACACGTATATTCGCCAATCTCTCAAGCCGATTTCGACAGGTATATGCCAATAAACAAGCCATTGTTTCTCAAATTTCCCTCTCCGTCATCATCCATTTTCTCTCTATTTTAGCACTGTATGAACTCTCACTTGCCATTGGGATGACATTGCCGCTGGGTGTCTTTTTAGTCGCTGTGCCCCCTGTCTTTTTACTCACCATCATACCTATCTCCTTAGCGGGATGGGGAGTGCGCGAGAGTGCTATGGTGGGTATATTTCTCCTCATCGGTGCTTCCAAAGAGATGATTCTATCTGTCTCCATCCTCTATGGAGTTATGCTTATTATTTCGAGCCTTCCTGGATTGGTCATTTGGCTTCGAGGGAAAAAGCTACTATAATACCCCATATTATTCGTAGGATGATGCATGCACGTTGATACCATGAGAGCCGTCGATTACTGGGTCGGTGTACCGTTATGTTTTGTGGGAAGTCTACTCAAGAAACTCACACGGTTTATCCCCAGTCAGCAAACGGATCGTCCTACCAATATCCTTTTAGTAGAGCTTTCCGAGATGGGTAGTACCATTCTCGTCGACCCTGCCATGCAAAAACTCAAGACTACTTTCAATGCCAATTTGCACTTTGTTATTTTCAAAAAAAACAAACCCAGTCTCGATCTCCTTAATACCGTCCCAGAAGCCAATATTTTCACAATTCGTGAGGAGAGTCTTGTCTCTCTTTTCACCGATACTCTTCGATTTTTTTGGTGGACACGCTCTAAGAAAATTGATACCGTCATCGACTTGGAACTTTTTTCCCGTTTTACCGCTTTGCTGACAGGATTTAGCGGAGCATCACGACGTGTTGGTTTTCATGCATTTTACAACGAAGGACTCTATCGCGGCTCCATGCTCACTCATGAAGTAGCCTACAATCCCCACATGCACATCGCCAAAAACTTCATCGCACTTGTCAATGCGTTACTCGTTGATAAAAAAGAGACCCCTTACTCCAAAACCGTGGTCGGTGATGATGAGATTGTTTTGAACAAAGTAACGGTAAGCGATGATGCAAAAACCGCTATGCGCTCTAAAATACACTCCTACGCTCCTATTTATGATCCGCTAAAACACCGTATTGTGTTACTTAATGCCAATGCCAGTGACCTTATGCCTCTACGACGATGGGCACAAGAAAGTTACATCCAGCTCGCACGCAAGATCTTGGAAACTTACGACGATGTCCTGATTCTACTTACCGGAGCGCCTGCTGAGTTTGATGGATTGCAAAAGATCCCTGACACATTGCAAAGTGATCGCTGTGTCAATTTTTCGGGTAAGACCACCTTTGCCGAACTCGTCGCATTGTACGAAGTGAGTGAATTCATGCTCTCTAACGATTCAGGTCCAGGGCACTTTTCAGCCGTCACAGCAATGCCCTCATTTGTATTTTTTGGCCCCGAAACACCAAAGCTCTATGGCTCATTGGGACTCACTACACCTATTTATGCAGGACTTGCGTGTTCACCGTGTGTGAGTGCGGCAAACCACCGTAAAACATCGTGTGACGACAATGTATGTATGCAAGTATTGAGTGTTGACTATGTGTATTCAATTCTCTCACCTTCGCTTGGCTCTAGCCGCTTCGCTTGAATTTGATAATGAGCCACAAAAATATCTTTTGGTTGATTGCTCTCTTTACGGCAATACGTCTTATTGTCGCCCCCTCTTTTGGGTTAGGTGTTGACGAAGCCCACTATGTCCTCTATGGACATTACCTTGACCTAAGCTACGTCGATCATCCTCCCCTTGTCGGATGGGTTCAAGCTGCGATGCTTTACCTTTTCTCAGACAGCGTACTAACCGCTCGTATCCCGGCCATCGTTCTCATGGCTATTATTTCATGGCAGTGTTATCGTTTCATGCTCTTCATCAATGCCACACCCAAACAGGCACTATGGGCAACCGCAGCACTTAACAGTTCCTTTATGTTTGGGGCGATCGGGCTTATGCTGCTGCCTGAGAATTTTTTACTCGCCCTCATCTATCCCCTTATCATGAGCGTGTTACGTATTGAAAATGAGGGTAAACTCAAAAACTATCTATGGCTTGGTGCATTGTTAGGACTGGCCGGATTGGCAAAATATACCGCCGTGTTATTGGTCCTACCTTTGCTTGTGTACATCATGATCAAAAAACGTTACGATCTGCTCATCAACCCACGTATATTGGCAACGGCAATCGTAGGCTTTGTTATGATCTTACCTGTAATACTCTGGAATGCTTCCCATGATTGGATCAGCTTTACCTACCAATCTGCTCATGTCACGGGCAATAGCTCGCTGGAATTCAAACCGTTTATCCGCTCCACCATTGCACAATTTGCCGCGTATAACCCTTTTTTGTTTATTCTCGCATTTTATGGACTGGTAACATCCCTTCGCTCTCAAAAATCTCCCCTTCTTTTGGCGGCTTGGATCGGTTTATCCATTGAGCTTTTTTTTATCGGGACCTCATTTCTAAAACCTGTATTGCCCCATTGGCCCGCACTGTTTTATTGCCTCTTTATCCCTATTGGGACCGTTGCATTCATGCAATCAAGCTCAAAATGTGCTTCCATTACACGTGGTGTTGTGATATTCTCACTCCTTTTAAGCGCCGTCATTCACGCCGAGCTCTATGGAAAATGGGGTACGTTTCCTGATTATAAATCCCCTTTTAGAGATATTTACGGATTTGAGATCCAAACCCGTACAGCAGCGAAACATTTGGAAAAAATCTCTTCACCCAAAAAAGCCCTCGCCGTCATAAATTGGAGCTATGGAAGCCGATTAAATTATTACAGCAAGCCCTACGGAATCAAAACATTTGTATTGGATGAGTACAATCGTCAGTTTACTTTATGGGAAAACGAATCGCCCATTGGATATGATCTGATCATCCTTCATTCCCATTTCAATGATGAGAACGAACTTTTAACACTCCAATGCGATGCACAAATACCGCTAGGAAAGCGTACTATTTTTCTAAACGAAGGCAAAGTCGACACGGTGGAGTTTGTCCAATGCACCAATTACCAAGGTAAAAAATGATCTCAAAAAACACACTTCTTCTATCGGTTGCCACACTTATTTTAATCGTTTTGAGCTATCTTCTTTTTGATCAATCCATTGCTCTATGGTGTCATACGCATCTAAGGCAAACGGATAAAGAGATTTTTATCATGATTACCCAATTTGGAGAATCTACTGTTTATTTGATCGGATTTGCTCTTGGGGCTTTGCTTTTCCATTTTTATTGGAAACAGCCTCTATGGGCGAATAGATTGCTGTTTTTATTTGCAGCCGTTGCCGTTTCAGGGATAATAGCGGATATCATCAAAGTCATCGCAGGACGGTATAGACCCTCAGAACTTTTCGACAATAAATTGTACGGATTTGATTTTTTTCACCTTGATCGAGCACTGACCTCATTTCCATCAGGACACACGGCAACTGCGTTTGCCTTGGCAATGGCCATAAGCTATTTATGGCCGAGACTTAGTCCTATGCTATGGATCGCTGCTGTTGCCATCGGTATAAGTCGTATAGCGATTGGAGCTCACTTTCCAAGTGATGTTTTAGGGGGTGCTTTGACCGGAGTACTGTCTGTATCTCTTATTCTCTATTACTGGAAACAAAAGCCTAATCTAGCTCTTTGAGCCTTTATTCCACACTTTTTCCATCCACTCACCCATTTTTGCTTCATAACCGCTATTTTTATATTCCACAAATTTTAGGGGTTTGGAAAGGTACTGTTGCTGTACCCATCCCCCATATTCATGAGGATAAAGATAGTTTTGTCCTCGGGGACGAATAGCATCGGGAATCTCTAAGATAATTCCACTTCGCACCGCTTCTAGGGCATCATTGATCGCATTATAGGCCGTGTTGGATTTAGGAGAAGCACACAGATAGATCACCGCTTGCGCCAAAATAATACGCGATTCAGGGTAACCGATTTGTTTGACACTCATCATGGCCGAGGTGCACAGTGTCAATGCTTGCGGATTGGCATTTCCTACATCTTCACTGGCTAAAATCACAAGTCGTCGCGCGATAAACTCTGGCGGTTCACCCCCCTCGATAAGCCTTGCGAGATAATAGATCGCCGCATCTGCATCGCTTCCTCGGATACTTTTGATGAGAGCAGACGCCAAATCGTAATGGACCCCCGCTTCTGAACTACCAAGGGCCTGTGCAGTAGGGCGAAGCGATTTGAGCAATCCTAGCGTTATAGGCTTATCCAACGCACTTGCTACTTCAAGGAGTTTGAGCATCGCGCGCGCGTCGCCACCTGAACTGGCAATCAGATATTCTTGCGCCTCATCGTCCATTACCATTTTGGTACGCCCTAACAAATCCTCTAACGACTTAACACCGATCGTTTGGAGTTCAAACAGCAGTGAGCGTGATCGCATCGCCGCAGTCAGGCTAAAATAGGGATTTTCTGTCGATGCACCGATCACTAACACGCTGTTTTGTTCCATAACCGGTAATAACACCTCTTGCTGGTTCTTAGCCAAGCGATGTACCTCATCGATAAAAATAAGCGGTTTGGTGAGCGCATTTTCGTATTGGTTGAAGATTTTACGCAACTCTTCTATTTTGAGAGAAGTAGCATTGAATTCATAAAAAGGGAGTTCCATCACAGAGGCGATAATACGGGCCAACGTCGTCTTGCCGCAACCCGGTGGTCCATAAAAAAAGGAGTGCGTTAAATTGCCACTCTCACACAATGAACGTAAGGGGCTGCCCATTGCACATAGGTGCTCTTGCCCCACTACCTCATCAAATGTCTTGGGGCGTAGCAGATAAGTGAAATCGGCCACAATTAACCTGCAATGACCTTGATCATTACTTCGCGTGCCTGGCGCGGTCCGTCAAATTCACCAAAAAAGACTCCCTGCCATTTTCCAAAGATCGGACGTCCATCAACTACAGGAATACTCACCGATGCACCCATGCGCGATGCCTTGAGATGCGCGGCTGCATTGTCGCCGACATGTGAATAGGTCTCTTCCGCAGGGATCACACGACTAAGTGCGAGCAAAAGATCCCGGCGAAGGTTGTGATCGGCATTTTCAAACAAAAAGATACTCCCCGTAGTATGCGGAGTAAAGACCACACATATTCCTTCTTTAATACCTGATTTGATCACCGCTTCTTTGACTTCTGCGGTAATATCCATCAACTGCGTTTTGTGACTGGTTGGAAACTTGAGTGTTTTCATTTCTTTTTGCTCCCCATGGCGTATTTTTTAGCTGGATTGTATTTATTGGTTCCGAAGCTGTCTGTCATGGCATTTGCTTTGGACTTTTCTTTGTCTTTGATAAACGTTCTTTTCACAGGCTTTGCTTTTTCTTTGGTGAAAAGCGGTTTAGGAGCGATTGGTGCATCACTTGCCACACTCTCTTTGTCCGATTTTTTACGTTCTTTTCCAAAAGGGCTTTGCGCCGCTTTTTGCTGCTTCTCTTTTTGCGTAGTCGTTCGCTCGATCCCATCGACAAACGCTCGAAGTGACGTGTACTCAGCACGTTCCAAAAAGCGCACTTTTCCCGTCGGAAGATTGTTCAAATCAATGCCGCCAAAACTCAGACGTTTTAAATCCACGATCTCTGCTCCAAAATGGGCAAAGAAACGTCGTAGTTCACGATTTTGCCCCTCTCCGATGGCCACTTTGAGAATCGAGTAATCCCCTTGATCTTTTTGCACTTGATAGGCATAAAAAGGGGCAAAACTCATAGGTCCGGCCTCAGCGTGCTCATGCGCACCGGCACTCGCATCCTCAAGCTCCAATCCTTCACCCATGGCTACTTTCATCGCTTCGCTGACCGCACCTTTGATCTTGATACGATAGACACGCTCCATCTTGGAAGTCATAAGCGCCGTTGCAACACGTGAAGCATCAGTGAGAAGCAATAACCCCTCAGACGCAAAGTCCAATCGTCCCACAGGGATAAAGTGGCGATAACTTTTTGACAAGGAATCGTAAATCGTTTTTCGTCCTTGCGGATCTTTTTTGGTCACCAATTCACCGCGCGGTTTATTATAGACAATCACCGTAAATTGATCATTGGGAGTCACTTTATTGCCACTGATAGTGACATCGACCTTGCGCTCATCGACTTGAAGCGCTGGATTTTTTTCAATCTCGCCATCAATACGGACATATCCGTCCAAAATGGCCTGGTCCGCCTCTCGACGCGAATAAGTCGAGTAATGGGCGATAAATTTGTTAAGTCTCATCATGAGATACCTGCTTCCACAAGAGTGTGAAGGTGCAAAACACCTTGTATTTCGCCAGCGGAATCGGTCACCACCAGCAACTGTATTTTTTTAGTCTCTATGAGTACGAGTGCATCGGAGGCCAGCAGTGTTGCATCACTTATGGTAAACGGATTGTGCGTTGCATATTGGCTAGCGGGTGCTTCAAGTGAAAAATCGGCATTCATCAAGGCACGGCGAATATCTCCGTCACTCAACAACCCTGAGAGTTTTCCCTCGCTATTGGTCAGCATTACCGTTCCTAATCTCCCCTCACTCAGTGTCAGAATAGCCTCTTTAAGTGGCGTATTTTCATCCACAATCGGGAGGTTTTGGGTGCGCATCAAATCACTTACTTTGACAAACAGTTTTTTGCCCAACGCACCGCCCGGATGAAACGAAGCAAAATCTTCTTTTTGAAAATTACGCGCCTTCATCAGACACACCGCAAGAGCATCCCCCATAGCAAGCGTCAACGTCGTCGAACTCGTCGGAGCGATATCCAAAGGACACGCTTCTTGAGTGACATTAATATTGATCACTTCATCACTGTAGCGTCCCAATGTCGATTCTGCGTTTCGGGTCATCCCGATGAGTGGGATATTAAAACGTTTGATATGAGGTAAGATGGAACTAAGCTCTGGACTCTCACCGCTGTAGCTAATGGCTAATACTACGTCCTCTTTGCCAATCATCCCCAAGTCACCATGCAGCGCTTCCGTTGGATGAAGAAAGAAACTCGGTGTCCCAGTAGAAGCAAATGTCGCTGCCATCTTGGCACCAATAAGTCCTGATTTGCCCACACCCGTGATCACCAATTTTCCGCGACAAGCGAGAATGGTCTCTACCGTACGGGTAATCTCTTCTCCGATGGTTTCCATCGCATCGCGCAAGGAATGCGCCTCGATTTCAAGTGTCTTTTTGGCTATTGCGATATAATCGTTATTCATGGAATGATTATACTCCAATAACCCTTCAAAACAGGTGCATTTATGCAAAACCTTTATATCGAAACGGCTTCTCTTGACCAACGTGCCGTTACCCAGTTTGGACTCACTGAGCCCCTAATGATGGAACATGCCGCAATGGCGCTAGAGCAAACTATCCGTAAACGTTTTGCGCACGGTAGCTCTGTCCTTATCGTTTGCGGTTTAGGTAACAATGGAGGTGACGGACGTGTCCTTGCGCGATTGCTGGAGGGAGATTACAGTGTTTCTACAAAACATAACATCCATCAGCATTATGACGTTATTGTTGATGCTCTGTTTGGAAGCGGTCTCAATCGCCCGCTTGATTCCCTCACGCAAGAACTATTAAGTTGTCTAAATTCAGCAGATGCTTTTAGGATTTCATGTGATGTTCCCACAGGTCTGTACGCTAACGGTATCCTTGATCCTTATGCATTTAAAGCGGATGTAACTGTCACCATGGGGGGTCTGAAACTTGGAATGTTCAGCGACGCGGCTAAAGAAGTACTAGGAGAACTCATAGTTGCCGATTTGGGAATTTCACGTGTGCGCTACGAAACCCCTTCTATATGGCAGCTACTGGATGCTTCAGATCTGCGATTACCTCATCGCACAAGCCGCTCTGCCCACAAAGGAAGCTACGGTCATCTGAGTCTGATATGCGGAGAAAAGATCGGGGCATCGGTTATTGCGGGTTCTGCTGCCTTGCGTTTTGGTGCAGGGTTGGTCAGTCTCATCACCTGTGAAAACATCATAATCCCTCATGAATTGATGCAAAGCCATTCACTCCCTTCCACTACGACCGCTATAGCACTGGGAATGGGTTTAGGTACAGAGTTTTGCGATGAAGAACTGACAAAACTGCTGGATAACAATTATCCTGTTGTTTTAGATGCCGATATTTTCACCCATACGATGTTTCCTAAACTTTTGCATCGCGACCAAATCGTCTTGACCCCTCATCCCAAAGAGTTCACTCAGATTTTGCGCATTTGCACTATTGCGGATATTGATGTCACCACCTTGCAAAACAACCGATTTGAGTATGCTGAAGCGTTTTGTGCTGCTTTTCCTAACATCGTGTTAGTTCTCAAAGGCGCCAATGTCATCATCGGACACCACGACCGCTTTTTTATCAATCCTCACGGCACAGTAGCTTTGGCAAAAGGGGGAAGCGGCGATGTCCTCTCCGGACTCATCGGAGCTTTGTTAGCCCAAGGCTATAATCCGCTTGAAGCCGCTATACAAGGCTCTTTGGCTCACGCACTCGCTGCTGGAAAATCACCTAAAAACAATTACGCGCTAACGCCGTTTGAACTCATCGAAAGCATCACTACCTTATGAAAAAAATCGTTGCCCTTTTTAGCGGCGAGGGGACGAACCTCGCTAACTTAATCGAAAAAATCCATCTCAAACATGCCATTATCGTCTGCGCTATCACGAACAATCCTAATGCCGCAGGGATAACCAAAGCACGCAATGCCAATATCCCCGTCGAAGTATGTGATCACACGCAGTACAACAGCCGTGAAGCCTACGATACTGCATTGGTGCGCATGATCCAAGAATACGCTCCCGATCTTGTGGTATTGTGCGGATTCATGCGCATTTTGACACCCGTTTTTACCTCACAGGTGCGTGCTATCAATCTGCATCCCTCACTTTTGCCTGCGTTTAAAGGCTCTAATGCCATTAAAGAGAGTTTTGCCAGTGATATCATGACCTGTGGAGTCACCGTTCATTGGGTCAGCGAAGAGCTCGATGGCGGGGAAATAATCTTGCAAAAAAGTTTTACTAAAAATGTTAAGGATACTTTAGAAGATTTTTCGGCTAAAATCCGCACTATAGAACATGAGATCTTACCGCTTAGCGTACTAAAAGTTCTCAAAGATCACGACTAAGGAAGCCTATGCACACATTACAAATCGGAAAATATACCCTCGGAAGCCGCCTCATCGTAGGTAGCGGTAAATACGATTCGTTTGAAACGACCAAAGCAGCGACGCTGGCATCAGGTTCTGAGCTTATTACCGTTGCCGTTCGCCGTTTGAACATCACCAATCCAAACGAAGCAAACTTACGCGATACATTTGCAGGGACGAATGTGAAGTTTTTACCCAATTCAGCAGGATGTACCACCGCAGAAGAAGCGATCACCCTTTTTCGTCTCACCCGTGAAGCGACCGGAATCGATCTCATCAAACTCGAAGTGATCGGTGATACCCAAAAAACCCTCTATCCTGATGTCTTAGAAACGATCAAAGCGTGTGAGGTGTTGGCTCGTGACGGTTTTACGATCATGGCCTATACCAGTGATGATCCGATCATGGCACGTCGCCTAGAGGATGCAGGTGCACATGCCATTATGCCCCTTGCCGCACCTATAGGAAGCGGCTTAGGAGTACAGAATCGTTATAACATCGTGTTTGTGCGTGAAGCGGTCAAAGTACCGATCATTGTGGATGCAGGGATTGGATGTGCCAGTGATGCGGCATTGGCAATGGAACTTGGAGCGGATGGTGTACTAACAAACACGGCTATTGCACAAGCACAAAACCCGATGCTCATGGCCGAAGCTATGAAGAATGCTGTTATCGCAGGACGATTAAGTTATCTCGCAGGACGTATCCCAAAACGCCCATACGCGACTGCGTCATCTCCGATTGACGGGATGATACAGTTTTAGTATTTATATAATTTATTGCTCTTCTCAACTTACAAGAAGCGAGGTCGCTTGCCGTAGGGCAAAAGCGTACCGATAGCGTCTTGTTGAGAAAGCGATTTTCTTTTGTTTCTTTTCTTTACTAAAAAGAAAAGATAAACCCTCTTTAAAACTCAATAACACCCATCAAATTTAACATCACAAACACAAGTGCGATAGGCGCTACAAAACGGATATTAAATCTCCAGATAGGATAAAACCATCCCATCTGAGATTTGAGTACTGAAGCCACACGCTCTTTTTCCATCACGAATCCGACAAAGACAGCCATCACCAATCCCGCAAACGGCAACAATACCGCTGATGTCAAATAATCGGCCCAATCAAAGAATGATTTCCCACCGCAACTAAACAACGCGGATGTCGATTCAAGCTGTGACAAAATAGCAATGATTCCAAAAAAGTAAAAGAGTAGCCCCATAGAGACGGCTGCTTTGAACCGGCTCATATCCCATCGGTCGATCAAGTATTGAACCATCGGCTCGACAAGAGAAACCGCAGAGGTAAGTCCTGCAAATCCCAATGCCATAAAAAATAAGACCGCAAGGATATTCCCAACACCACCCATTGCATGGAAAACCGTAGGAAGCGAGATAAAGACTAAGCCAGGGCCTTTAGCAGGTTGCGCACCGTATTGAAACAAAAAGGTAAACAAGAACAACCCGGCTGCAAGTGCGATCAATGTATCCGCAGTAATAACAAACAAAGAGGCACGGACCAAATTACTCTCTTTTGGAAGCGATGCAGAGTAGATCATGATTGATCCCATACCCAATGAAAGGGTGAAGAAAGCATGCCCTACTGCAACCGCAAATGCTTCGGAAGTGAGTTTACTCCAATCAGGTACAAACATGTATGCTACCGCTTTGCTAAAACTATCCATATTCATCGCATAGATCAGCATTCCGAGGATTATCAGAACAAGAGCAGGCATCAATACCAGATTGAACTTTTCGATCCCCCCCTTTACCCCACGCACCAAAACCGTAGTCGTGATTAAAAACGCCATCGTATGAAACACTATTTGCTGCCACACGTCATGCTTTATAAATTGATCAAAAATCGCTTCTGCTTCAGGAACCGAAGCGGGAAGAGTGCCGAAGCTCATCAATATATAATGAAATATCCAACCAATTACAACCGAATAGTAAAACATCACCAATGTTCCAAAAAGTGCCATGAACCCAGCATATTTCCACGTGCTTTTATTCCGCGGTGCCAAATGTTCAAATGCTCCGACTCCATCACGTCGTCCGAGATACCCGATTAGCATCTCTGCGATCATCACCGAAAATCCGACAAACACAACGGTCAACAAATAGACAAGGACAAAAGCTCCACCGCCGTACTGACCCGTGATATAGGGAAATTTCCATATATTTCCCAATCCTACAGCGGCACCGGCGGCTGCCATTAAAAATCCCCATCGACTAAAATGTGCTATTTTCACGTGTCCATCCTATTTGTTATTTTTATACACATAACAACGATTATAGCAAAAATAAAATTCGTATTGACATTATGTTTATTATGCACTATAATTTCGCCTCACTAATTTGGCTTTGTGCTTTAGTTAGTTGATTAGGTCGGGGCGTAGCTCAGTATGGTTAGAGTACTTGGTTTGGGACCAAGGGGCCGGAGGTTCGAGTCCTCTCGCCCCGACCATGTTTTTTATATTCGAAATTTTTAAATAAACTCTTTTGTCTATGGTGGGATTAGCTCAGTTGGTTAGAGCACTGGTTTGTGGTGCCGGGGGTCACGGGTTCGAGCCCCGCATCCCACCCCATATAGGTTTATTTAAAACCCTTTGTTTTGATGTTTTAGAAGATTATTGCGCTCGTAGCTCAATTGGATAGAGTAACGGACTTCGGATCCGTAGGTTATAGGTTCGAACCCTATCGGGCGCACCATTAACTTAAGTACTCGCGTCCTTAGCTCAGTTGGATAGAGCAATGCCCTTCTAAGGCATCGGTCAGAGGTTCGAATCCTCTAGGGCGTACCACCTTAGATTTATGTGCGGATGTGGTGGAATGGTAGACACGCCAGACTTAGGATCTGGTGCCTCACGGTGTGGAAGTTCAAGTCTTCTCATCCGCACCAACAATCGATAAACCCCTATTTTTATGGGCATCGGTAAACTTTCTTCAATAACAATCATTTAACTTTCTTTTTTAATATTTTCCGTATATTTTCATCTATAGTATTTGCCAAGGTTTTGAGCACCTCATCTCCAACATCATGCCCACAGGTATCATCAACCTCTTTAAAAAGGTCGATAAGGAGCTTTCCTCATATATGCCCTTTTTTTGCTTTCCATAAACGATAACACTCTTGCGCTGTATTGAACTCTTCTATGAGTTCATTCAATGTCGCTTGATAGCTGTAATCCTCTTTTTTTTGTGCTTTTTCCTCTAATCTAGTGGCAATTTCACTAATAACAATGTATTGCAATGAACTTGCTCCCCCTTTGATCGAATGGGAAAGTCTTTCAATAAGATCGTAATCAGCCGTTTCTATCGCTTCTTTTAATTGCCCAAGCGTCAACGCTACTGAGTCAAAAAATTTATTGTTAAGTCTGATCATTACCTCATCGGTCAGATGAAGAGTTGTTTTGAGGTGAGCCAATATTGCTTCAAATTCTTGAAGTTTTTGTTCTTGATCTGTCATCATGACTCCTTTAAATTCGAAAAGCGCATTAGAACGCGATACAACTCATTATACTCCAAAGGTTTGGCAAGATAATCACTCATACCCTGCTGTGCAAGCTTTTGAGCATCTCCCTCCATAACATTTGCCGTTAATGCGACAATAGGGAGGGTTGGATTGTTTTGACGAATCAATCTGGTTGCCTCAATCCCGTCCATTACCGGCATATTCACATCCATCAATACTAAGTCATAGGTATTATTTTGTACCATCCTCACCCCTTCTTCACCATTGCTGGCAAAATCAGCCGTTAATCCATAATGATGCCGTAATAGCTCTTCAAGTAACATCCGATTAATCTCATAATCTTCTACAACTAAAATACGCAGAGACAAAGGCTTGATAGTAAGCTCCGACACATGAATAGCCTTACTCTCTTGCGTATCACACTTTTGTGCATTGATGCAAAAATAAAACTTAGCCCCTTGCCCCTCTTCGCTTTGAATTTTTAATGTGTCCCCCATAAGACCCACTATTGCATAAGCAATTGAAAGACCTAACCCAGTACCACCATATTCACGTGTAGTAGAAGCATCTGCTTGTGTGAATTTTTCGAATATTTTGCTCTGTTTGTCCTTAGCAATACCAATACCTGTATCAATAACACTAAATTCCAATGTTTGAGAGTTTTGCTTATCCTCAACCACTGTGATTCTAACATCTACCGATCCCCCTTCGGGCGTAAATTTGATCGCATTACTGATAAGATTACTCAGGATCTGTTTGATCCGAAGAATATCAAGAACCAGACAATCCTCAATTTTATCGTCAATCAGCAACCGATACTCAACTTTTTTGATAGCTGCTTGAGGCGTAAACAATTCAAAAAGGCTTTCAAGCTCTACTTTCGGATGACTTTCGATCCACTCTATCTCTATTTTCCCCTCTTCGATTTTGGAAAAGTCCAAAACATCATTGACAATATGCAGTAACATCTCCAAGGAACTTTCCACGATCGATACGTATCGACGCTGTGTCGTATCCAAAACCGTCTTGGAGAGTAAATGGACAAAGCCGACAATACCGTTGATCGGGGTTCGTATCTCATGACTCATATTGGCGACAAAAGCAGATTTTATCCGTTGCGCCTCCAGTGCTCTTAAACGACTTTCTTGTATCTCAGTAACATCCTCTCGCAATCCAAGATATTCTAAAATCTTGCCGTCTTCATCGACGATCGGACATATTATATTTTTTACAAAATAAGATTCACCGTTTTTCGCTCGATTTTGCAGCATCCCATGCCAGTTATGCCCTCGCTTCAAGGTATTCCACATCCCTCTAAATACCGATTCATCTGTATTTGGATGGCGAACCATACTGTGAGGCTGTCCTATAAGCTCTTCTTCGCTGTATCCGCTGATGGCGGTAAAGAGAGGATTGACATAGGTAATGATCCCTTTGGTATCTGTTCGAGAGACGATCATACTCTCTTCAATCGCCTTTTTATACTGCAGCGTCAAAAGAACCGAACGGTTGTATCGGTAAACATACCACATCAATGCTGCCAGCAACAAAGCAATAGTACTCACCAATATCATAAACTGATTCCACTGTTGTGTAAATATCGTATGATTTGGGGTGATTTCAACCATATACGCGGCGTGTTCCCCTCCGATTTGAGATACCGGTCTTAGTACCATAAGCGCTTCTCTGCCCTTATAGCTTAGCCGCATCCCTTGCGCTTTTTCTTGTTTTAAAGCATTTTGAATTTTTTCTTTGTTTTTAGTGAGTAAAACGTCTAATTCGCCTTTTGCAAACCCTTCGGCATCTTTGGCCAAAGCGCTTTCTTGATCTTCGATATAGTCTGTGCCAAAAGGAGAATTTTGATACAGCTTGAGCATAACCGACTTTTTTGATTTTTTCGTAACAAGACTTCGCTTGATTAAGATAGTATAAGCCCCTTGATCTTGGAGGATCGCTTGTCTTTTTAGTGCTAAAAATGGATAAGCGATCTCAACCGTCCCTGAGAAATTGCCCCGATAAAAGAGAGGATAAACACTGCGAAAACCGCTAAAGTATATGCCTGTTTCAAATACAACCGTCTTCTTTTGCTCTCGTTGCGCTTGAACGATACTGGGGCGAACATCGGTTAGTGTATCACCGTATTTTTCCGGTTCATGGACACGCATAAACGCAACCTGCCCTGGGAGATGAAAAAATAAAAGCCGGACATCAAATTCTTGCAGAGATTCCAATACCCCCCTCATCCGATCATACATCTCACGCCGAAGGGCTATTTGTCCGGTTGCGTCACTGTGCATAGCTTGATACATCATTTGAGATACTCTAGGCGAATCCAAAAACATCCCGTAATAATTGTCCATCATCCGCTGCTGCATCGACTGATAGCTCTCTATTCGATCATCAAACTCTTTGACATGACTTTGTATATATTCGTCCGTCAATACTTCATAACGTGAATATAACAATGACGTAATCGCTCCCATTAAAGCAATATACAAAGCAATATAAAGAAATGATTTACGCTTAAAGAGATGCATCATACTGCCACTGTTTGCTCATAGACGATGACGCGGTCCGGTTTTTCACTCATTTTTTACTCCAATCCTGCCATAATAATGTCCAGTAATATCAATGCTTCCGATGCCTCAAATCGATCAATATGCCCCTTTAGAAGATGTATACGAGCCGTAAACTCTTCATCAGCATACTCACTAAATACATCCATCACATCGGTATCAATAAATGAACCCGATTCTACCTCTTTTTTGAGATTTTGCAACTTAACCGCCATTTGCAAAGGGTCCAGCCGTTTTTTTCGTATCACAGGCTTTTCCTCTTTTGAAAGCACTTCTCTAAACTTGTCGCAAACCTCTTGCATCGCTTTTTGAAGATTGATGTAACCCTCTTTGAGTACACTTTTATCTCCATTTTTTGCCGCGAACTCCATCATCTTAGCCAGTGCCTGAAGCTGTTGCGCCGATACGTTTCCTGCTGACCCTTTGATCGAATGAGCATGCAGCTGTATCGTTGCTAAATCGTCATGCTTGATCGCCTTACCCATAGCGCTCGTCATAACTTCACTCTCATCGATAAAGGAGTGCATAATCTTCAATAAAAGCTCTTTTTTACCCCCCAATCTCCTAAGAGCATCTGCCTCGTCCCACACTTTGAGCTCTTGTCCTTCTTCCTTAGAAAACGTGACATGTTGCTTATGTGCGGAAATATATGGTACTTCTGTCACGATTCCATTGAGCCATTTTATCAATGTCGCCTTCAGAGTATCGAGATTAATCGGCTTACTCAGATAATCACTCATACCAGAGATAAGGCATTTCTCACGATCACCCGCCATTGCATTGGCTGTCATAGCAACGATAGGAATATTTTTATACGCATCGCCTGCTTTTCCATCGCGGATTGCCATGGATGCCTCATAGCCGTCCATCTCCGGCATTTGACAATCCATCAGGATCAGCGTATACGGCATCGTTTCCAATGCTAACTGCATTGATTCAATCGCTTCAAGACCATTGTTGGCGATATCAGTTTCCAAGCCGATAAGCTCCAACATCCCCTGCGCTACGATCTGATTTGTTGGGTTATCTTCTACTAGTAACAAACGGGTATCTGATGGCCACTGCATATCAGTACTCTCTTCTGGACCTGTCTGCTTATCGTTATTATTCGGACACTCCACCAATACACATTGGCTCAACGATATCACGTCTTCCAGTCCCACGCCGATATTCACATGAAAGGTACTTCCCTCATTTTCTATGCTCGTAATGCTAATCGATCCGTCCATCAACTCGCACAGTTTTTTGACAATTGCCAGCCCCAATCCGGTTCCACCGTATTTACGCGTTGTGGAATTGTCCGCTTGAATAAACGGTTGAAAGAGAGCATCTATCTTATCCGCCGCAATCCCAATGCCGCTGTCACTCACATCAATACGCAGTCGCCCATTATATTCATCCACCTCATCCACTCTCACCTTGACAAGGATTGTTCCTTTGTGTGTAAATTTGACTGCATTTCCAATGAGATTAATCAAGATCTGGCGTAAACGTCCCGGATCGGTTCTCACTACTGTTCTCGTGAGCTGTGTCACATCCAGTATTAGTTCCAGCCCTTTTTCCTTCGCTTTGAAGGCCATTGCCTCGACAAATTCTACCAACTCCTCGCGTAAATTGAACGTAATCATCTCGAGCTCCATCTTGCCTGCTTCAACTTTGGAAAAATCAAGAATATCGTTGATAATACCCAGTAATGACTTTGCACTGTTCGAAGCGATTCGAATCTGATGACGCTGTGTCTCATCCAGCTGCGAATGACTCAAAAGTCCAAGCATCCCCAATACCCCATTCATAGGAGTTCGTATCTCGTGACTCATTGTTGCCAAAAACTCCGATTTTGCCCGTGCGGAAGATTCGGCAGCTTCTTTGGCTTCAATCATCTGTTTTTCGACAATTTTTCGCTCGCTAATATCCAAGAACGTGGCAACTGCCCCTACGTAAATACCCTCTTGGATTATAGGATAGGACCAATACTCTACGGCGATACTACTCCCGTCATTCCGCCAAAATACTTCGTCATCAACATGGGAGGGAAGATGCGTTTGGTTGGCTTTGTACATTTTACACTCGCTGCTTGGATAAAAACTTCCATCTTCATGAGAGTGGTGAATTGTTTCATGGATATGTTTGCCTAAAATTTTGGATTCATCATCAAATCCAAGAATACGTAAAAAGGATTTATTCACAAACGTACAATACCCTTGCATATCGACACCGTAAATCCCTTCGGCAACAGAGTCCAGAAGTGTTTGTAAGGATCCCTCTTTTTCCGCAAGAAGGATCTGTACGTTTTTTTGTGCGGTAATATCTGTCCGTATGGCAATATAGTTTTTGGGTGCTCCATCTTCTCCAAAAAAGGGAACAATGGTGGTGTCAACCCAGTAGTGATGGCCATCCTTGGCAATATTACACACTTCATCGTGCCATATATTTCCATGACTCACCGTTTCATACATCTCTTTCCAAAATGCTGCTCCATGGCACCCTGAATTAAGGATACGATGATTTTTTCCGATAAGTTCAGCCCTGTCGTACCCGCTAATCTCTTCGAACTTTTTATTCACGAAGATAATATCACCCTTGACATCAGTAATCGCAACAATGGAGTGGGCATCAAGTGCGTATTTTTGTTCTTTGAGCTCTTCGAGCGTCTTTTGCGCTTTTTGCGCTAGATATTCCAGTTTTTGAGCATCATACTCCTGTTTTTGAATCAATGCATTAAAGACATCTCCAAACGCCCCGACTTCGTTATCGGTGTCCAGTGTTACCTGAATCCCTTTGACTCCATTCATATATTGTTGACTGGCATGCGAAAGCAGTGCAAGGGGCTTCACAATACGTCTGGCGATCACAATACCTGCAATAATTACGATTACACCGACAATCAAGGAAAAGATTAATATCGTGGTCAAAAGATGATTAGGGACAGCAAGCATATCCGCTTCATCCATCTCACTTATATGTGCCCATCGCACTCCCATGAGATTGATCGAGCGATGTTCGCCTAGGACCATTTTCCCATCAGGCCCCATATACACATTCGCGACTTCATCCATCGTATCCGAATAATTTCCATGCAGTCCATGTTCTTTATACCAATCCCAAAAAGCCTCCGTACTTATTCGTCGATTCAAAATATCGCTTTCATTACCGATAGACGTACGCAATAGTCCATCAGAGCCCACCAGATATTGACGCATTTTTTTATCATCCATCTTGATAGAACCAAACAAAAGATCCATATGCAACTGTATAGCCATAATTCCGACCATATTGCCCGATTCATCTCTCATTGGCTGTGTAATGAATCCCGTTAAAATACCATTAGAAGGTCTATAGTGTTCAAGATCCGAAAAATGGGCTTTCCCATCAGCAAGACTGGTGCGGTAAGCTTTTGCAAACCGAGTCTTAGAATAAGACCCATTGAGTAAATTCGTCCCTAGATCAGATTCATGCTTGATCGTATAAAGAATATTTCCCTTTAGATCAATCAAAAATAAATCGTATACATAGTCATACGTATGGGCAATCTTCTCTAACGTCTTTGGCTGGGCATCTATTACCTGAAGGTAGTCATTACTACTAATAAATTCACATAAACGCTGATTGCTTCGCTCATACCGTTGACTTAGACTTTGCAGTATACTCCTGGGTGTATATAATTCAGACCAGCTAAGCAGACTCCTGGAAGCTTCGTAAAAACGCTCATCAAGTGTTGCCACATTGATTGCAGCCGTATCGGAGAGTTTATTACGCTGGAGTTCATCCACACTTTGAACCGTATGTATGTATCCATACCAGGCAACAACGATAAAAGGGACAAGACTTAGTATTAAAAACCAAAACATCAGAGTGATTTTCAAAGAGTGGTCGTATCTTTGATACAGTTTTTTAAACGGTACCAAAATTGCGTTTATCATAACCGTTGTCCCCTTATTCAATCAATTCAGATACAAGACATACCGTTGCACATATCCATGATTTCATTAGCCTATCCCCCCTGGACTGCGTAACCCCCTAAAAATCAAAAATATCGTCAAGGTTTTCAGCCGCATCGCTGCTATTGGCATCATCCATCGTCAACATACTCTCGATCATCTGCGCATTGGCCACAATCGTGTCGTCCATATAATTAACACTGGTCGTACCCTCAACAAAAATGAGCTGTATCCATTTACCAAGGTCTCGCCCAAATGCAGCGCACATTGGAGCAAGATCATTGGATTTCGTTATAAAAAGGTTACTATGATCTCTAATAACATGCCCCATAGAAGCCAACGCCCTTCCGATGGTATAACTTTCTATGTATCCGCTGGAAATCCGACTGATACGTTGCAGATTGTCACTGATCTCATCGACTTCATGACGTTCGATCTCCCCGCCTACGATCAGCATAAGGGAGTTGAGTTTTCCAACATATTCTTTGAGGTCTTCCATATCTTCAGATTCCATGTAATTGTAAACCTGTTTTTCTCCCTGCACTGACGTATAAGTTGCCATAGAAACGTTAGTATCCGTAACACTAGGATGTGCCACATCTACGACTATAGTCTCCTGTACAGCTGGAAGTGTACTTAAAACTGGGTCTTCGCAATGATACGGTAATCGGATACAAAACTTTTCAACCCCCATCTTATAATCCGTCACGCTTGGATTCTTACTCATCACCAGCTTAATGATTTTTGCATCTATCTCGTTTACCCCTACGAGCGTGATATACATGTTTTCTGGACATTTTTCAACAATAATTTGCAGATGTACGCCCATTTTTAATCCAATAGATGCGAGCGCATAGACAGTGCGTATCGCATCACTGAGACTTTCACAGCGTATATTGGAATCGACCAAATAATACTCCCAAAACTGGGCAAGATCATCCTCATTCTGAACATAAAAAAGAATTTTACGACTAAAAGTCTCTTGCGTAAACAAATTAGCAGCTTCCGGATTAAACTTTCTCCCCTCGGAATGTCGTGATGCTATGAGTGAAAAATAGTTCCCCAGTCGTGCCGTAAAAATATCAGCATTGATTGGTTTAGCAATATAATCTTCAGCTCCATTGATCAATATCTGTTGTTGACGCTCTCCATCATCTACAGCAGAAACTGCTATGATCATAGCCTTACTGTCCAGTGCATGTATACGTTTTGTAGCCTCGATCCCATCCATATATGGCATCATAATATCCATCAAAATCAGACTAAAATGTTCTTTCTGTGCCGCTGCTACCGCTTCGAGTCCATTGACTGCCTCACGAATATCCAGTTTCAGACCATTATCTTCACCATACTCTTCTAAAAGTGTTCTCAATAGGATTCTATTACTATTATTGTCATCTACAATTAAGATTTTTTTCATAAAAGCCTTTCTTAGGATAATCGAGCTAAAAGCTCTTCTACAAAATAACGATAATCCTTCACTCCTCGTGAGCGTTCCTCATCCAAAACGACAGGGGTCCCCTTCTCAAACTGTTTCGCTAGATTGATGTCAACACCAATCCCTGAAAAGAGTTTCTCTTCTCCAAATTGCGTTTTGATCTTGGCTATAGCATCGCGATGTTCAGGGATGTGAGCATTAACCATCACGGGTAAAATCCCAACTTCTGGGGTTTTTTGACTATGAAGAGAGGCGTTTTGATAAATAGCACGTACCATCTGCCCCACCGCGACCACGCCCAAATGATGTGGCACAAAAGGGATGACGACCGCATCAGCCACTTCAAGCGCATTTTTGAGTAATCCGTCAAATGTTGGTGGAGTATCAATAATCACATAATCGAAAAAGTCATGGATCATCTCGCGCCGAAACCGATTTTTGAGCACCCCGCGTAAATCACCAAATTCATACACATCAAAAAATTCCTGAGCAGGGCTGAGGGTCAGCTGATCGTGTACCGTATGGACAAATGTTTCACTCAATGTCCTGCCCACAAAAATAGAATGAGCACCATTAAGCTCCGAGGCTTCAGATCCAACTCCCAATGAAGCATGCCCTTGAGTATCAAAATCGATCAACAACACTGAGCCGATTTTCGCTAATTCACATGCGAGGTTAACAGCGGTCGTCGTCTTGGCTGATCCCCCTTTTCGATTCGACACAACAATCGTTTTCATGCTGCCTCATCACTTGGAAGCTCAACGGTATCGATAACAACGACTAACACCTTGTTATATTCAACAACACCTCGCGTCATTACACACTCTCCTACGGCAACAGTATGAGCATACGGCTTAATACTCGATTCATCAAATGCTGTTATGTCTTTAATCGCATCCACTTTGATCGCAAATGATCCCTTATGATCCCGATAAATCAACAGCTTTTGAGAAGCCAATGAGGGTTCCGCACCACAGGTATGTGTC
Organism: Sulfuricurvum sp.; assembly: GCA_024637295.1. Taxonomy (GTDB): domain Bacteria; phylum Campylobacterota; class Campylobacteria; order Campylobacterales; family Sulfurimonadaceae; genus Sulfuricurvum. Next base: position 37,167 of record JAGXFL010000012.1, on the reverse strand, counting down.
ATTTTACGAAAATTGATCACTTTGAGTGTCTGTTCTTGATACATCATCATACCATCAATATAAGCGTGCTCATTGGGAATAGGGGTCAATAGAGGAATATGATCGATACGCTCTATATGACTCACATTCAATGCATAATGCGCTCGAGCAATGGTAAAAATAATATAATCACTCACTTTTTTTCCTTAGTCGTTAAGCACAATGCGTTTCGGTCGTTTCAAACCCTTCACACACTTTTTGATACAACTTAATTTGATACCCATACAAGAAGTTCGCACCATAAAGTTTTTTGTATCCTAAAATAAGCTGTAATGCCCCTAAATGAATATCATCGCAAGCGTTAAAATCGACAGTGATTTCCGATGGAGATGCCATCTGTAAATAATCACGTAATGCCACTATTTCATCTTCATAGATGACTCCGCTGAACATTATCGTATTATTATCCATTAGTGTTGCCATTATGCTTTCTCCTTCATCGGTAAAGTTACCGATTTAATAACGTTTACGAGCCGATCGCCCACTTCCATAACCCCGTCCATTTCCACAAAGCAGGTATTGGCTTCAAGTCGATCAACATGCTTAAGTTCTGAGCAATCAAGACTTTTAATATCCTCGATTTGATCCACTTTGATACCAAAAAATGCTTCTTCGGTCTGATAAATAAGCAATTTTTGCGATTTACTGGTCGCTTGCTCGTCAAAACGCTCCATACCCATCATTGCACGAAAATCGGCTACTTTGATAACACGATTTTCATAAGACATCATCCCCTCAACCATAGGATGTGCATTGGGAATAGCGGTCACAGAAGGTACTTGAATAATCCGCTGTATGGATGCGACACCCAAAGCATAATAATTATCACCTACAGTGAAGACGATGTAATCTTCCATCAAAATTCCTTTGTTTAGCTCGCGATTCGATGATCGCTTCTGAGAACCGTTGAAATGCCTAATATTCCTATTGGATCAATGGCCATAATGATCTGTCCATTGCCTAGCAATGCTGTACCACTGAATATAGGATGTCCTTCCATAATTCCCTCAAGTGGTTTTTGCACTACATCCAGTTGTCCCAATAGTTCATTCACAACAACCGCCAGTAGATTGCCTTTTATGCTTAATACTACTACCGGAAGTGCTTTATGCTCAAGTGCATCTTCATCCAACATATTTTTCGCAAAAAGAAGTGGAATGACTTCGCCGCGTAAATAAATAAACGGCTCGTTTTGAAGGTACTCGATTTGTGTATGTTCTATCTTGACCGTTTCAGAGACGGAGTCCATTGGGAATCCGTAATGAACTCCGCTCATACTAACGTGTAGCAATGAGGTGACTGCCAATGATACTGGAATAGAAAGATAGATCGTCGTCCCTTGGTTTGGTACCGTTTTGATACGGATATTTCCGCCGAATCCCTCTATCGATTTGCGTACAACATCCATCCCTACACCACGACCACTGTATTCACTAATCGTCTCTGCCGTAGAGAGTCCAGGCAGCATCACTAATGCCGCTTTTTCATCATCATTCATCGCTTCAACTTGGTCCAATGTCACAAGACCTTTTTCCAGCACTTTTTGGACAACACGGTCAATATTAATCCCAGCACCATCATCACGTATCTCTATAATGATCTTATCCGATTGCGCATAAGCGTTGAGCGTGATATGCCCTTCCGGATTTTTACCTTTTTGAATACGGATATCGGGCATCTCGATCCCGTGATCCAAAGAGTTACGCATAATATGGATCATCGGATCAGCAAGCATCTCGATCATGTTTTTATCAAGTTTTGTTTCGCCTCCATCCATACTTAGCGTCACTTTTTTATTCATATTTTTGGAGATATCGCGCACCAATTTCGGATAACGGTCAAACACGTATGAAATCGGAAGCATCCGCATCGACATGATCAAATCTTGCAATTGTTCTGCAAGACGGTTGATAAAGGTGTATTTTTCCATGATAGCGCGTTTGATCACTTCACCTGTCATCTTATGGACTCCATCTGCCAAATATGGAAGAGAGTTTTTGGCTACCAAAAGCTCCCCAACCACGTTCATCAAATGATCGATTGACTCTTGATCCACTTTGACAGTTTTACCGATAACCCCTTTTTTGCTTCCTGTAACCTGATTATCAGACTCACCTCTTTCAACTGCAACCGAAACAGGAGGGACAATTTCGGGAATAACTTCAGCAGGTTGGCTGTAAGACTTGACTTCAACTGGCGTTGGAACAACGGCTGGTGCTTGGACTGCGATCACTTCCGCAACTGCGATTGGCTCTGACGTAGCTTCACCACTTATTTCACATCGCAGCCACTCCATCATTTTTTCTTTGGAGTCAAACGCATCAGGCATATCACCAAAATACGATTTAAGATTATGTTCTAAAATTGACAATACCCGCTGTGTAGACGCTTCATCCTCTATCATTTCCAATGCTTGAAGCTGTTGTGTCAAAATAGCCTTTAGCTGTATACGTTCTGCATCACTTATCTTCACTGGCGCACAGCTTACACTAGAAGCTTCCGCAGGAGAGTTCACCATTTCCACAGCTACACTTGCATTAACCGAAGCATCATACATATAAACATTACCCTGAGGAAGCTGTGCAAAAAACGATTTCAAAAAGCCCATATCTGCATCTGATATTCTACTCAGTACGTCATCCAAGCGTCGTAACTGTGCACTTTGGAGGGTGTCTCGTCCTATGAGCGGTAGTGTATTATTGATCTTTTGACTGATTGAGAAACGATCCAACGAATCAATAGCACTGTTGCACTCAGTTGAAAGTTCTTTCAGTACGTCCAAAGTATGACCAGCTTCACCCTCGTTAATTTCCAACAGTGTCGCAATATCAAGTGGGACAAAAGAGAGTTCATCCATAAAATTAAACAGTGCATCGCTAATCTCATCATACGTTGCATAGACAAACGCCGTCATACTCAAACGCAAGAGCAACCCATCCGGATCATCAAATCCTGACAGCAATGCCTTTGAGGCATTTTCCCCCATACACGAATGGACTCCTAAAACTTTCTCATCCAGAAGCGAAAGAGCATATAGCGGATCATTACCGTATACCATACACGATTCATCCAAATCAAAAACAATTGCGTACAACTGTTCATTTGCACAAAACACTTCGTCTATTTCGCTTATTTTAAAAGGAATGGTTTGCCAAAACTGTCGTAAAAACGACATTGGAAGATTGACCACACGCTCAAGATCGCTAGCCAGACGATATGGACAGCTCCATGCTGCGATTTCAATTGTTTTACCCATCAATGCGCTGAGTTCCTGTGCGATCTCATCAATACGAACTTCATCCGCTTCTACAATATCACCGCACTCTTCAGCGGCTTCGATGAGATTGACCACCTCATCAAATGCATTATACAGTGACTCGATCATGGTTGGATGAAATTCAAGTTTCCCGGAACGCAGCATATCCAGTAAATCTTCGGCATGGTGGGTGATGCGTTTGACCGCTTCAAACCCTACAATTCCAGATCCCCCTTTGAGGGTATGTGCGGCACGAAAAACAGAGTTTAGCAATTCAGGATCATCACCGCCGATATTTTCAATGTTTTGATCAATAAACGCCAAGTTTTCTCTGGCTTCCAATAAAAATTGTTCGAGTAGCGGATTCATCATTTGTCCTTGATTTAAACTTTTAACAAGAGCTGTAGATACCCTTTGAGGACATCCGGCTTAATAGGTTTGGTTTCAAAAAGATTCGCACCCACTTTAAATGCTTCAAGCTTATCAGTTGCTTCCATTTGCGTCGTGATCATAATCACAGGAGTAAAACGGCGTAGTGGCTGCTTGCGTAATTCACTGACGAATGAGTAACCATCCATTACCGGCATATTCACATCCACCAGATACAAATCTACATTGTTATCCAATGATTTTTCTAGCGCTTCCATCCCGTTTTCAGCTTCGAGCACTTCGACACCCAAATCTTTGAGTATTGAACCGTGATAACTTCTCACTGTTTTTGAATCATCTACTACCATTACTATTGCCATCACCATGCTCCTAAAAAAACTCTATTCCGTCTTCATCGTCTTCACGATGTACTTTTCCGCTAAATGCACGGTGTCTCTCTTTTGCTCGCTCAAGCGCCACTGTCAGTTTTCCCTGCATCTTTTCAATGCTTTGAGACGCGATTGCATCATCCTGACTAAACGCATGTATAAAATACTGCATGTGCTCTTGTGCACTCTCAATGGCTTCGATCGTTGCACTCAATTGCTGAGCGATAATATCTTGATACTGCATCGCTTCGAGTGTTTCATCGTCCACACTCAGACCGTTTTTATCCAGAAACCGTACCATACGAAGCTGTGCTTCTTTCGTCAAACTAATCGTTTCACGCTCAACGGTTTTAACATGTTCCAGTAATCCATTGAGCGTCTGTAAAAATTGCATCTTATTTGGCTTATGCTAAACGCAATACTCTAGAGATCGCTTGCTTGAGCTGTGCCGGATTAAACGGCTTTACGACCCATCCAGTCAGTCCAAGAGCTTTGCCTTGAGCTTTGAGCTCATCACGTGTTTCCGTTGTGAGCATCAGCACAGGGGTACGTGCCGTTCCTGGTACTTTACGAAGCCCCTGTAAAAACTCAAATCCGTTCATAACCGGCATGTTCATGTCGGTTATGATCAGATCCGGCACCATTCCACCTTGTATCTCGTTAAGCGCATCAACCGCAGATAAATACTGCTTAACCTCAATGGGCATCGAATCCGTTACCATCCGAGTGGATGCTAACGCTGTTTCACTGTCGTCTACAAATATTACTAATGGCATTATGTTTCTCCTATGTGTGATTATTTTTGGTAAATTAACGTGGAATCGATTTTTTTCGCCTTAAACACGGAAGTGATGCGACTCATATACTCAGCATGCCCCAGTAGGACATAACCACCGGGGTTAAGCATATCGTAAAAGGTCATTGCAACTTCCTTTCTGCTGGCATCATCAAAATAGATCAGCATGTTTCGAGAAAAAATAACATCGAACTTTCCCAATTTACGCATTTCTGCACGATCAAAGACATTAGAAAGCTTAAAATCGACCGTTCCCACTAAATCATCGATCAGATCATAACCCAGTGGCCGTTTTTTAAAATACTTCGCCAATACACCAGGAGGGATCGCATGAACGGAACGATCTGAGTATTTACACAATTTTGCTTTTTCTATGACCGTACTGTCGATGTCAATACCGATAATCTCAATATCGCGCTCCTCCACAATACGCCCCTCTTCGAGGATGTGCAAGATCATCGAATACGGTTCTTCCCCTGTGGAACTAGGAGCAGATAAAATCCGCAAGGCTTGTCCCTTTGGCTTCAACTGATGCAGTTCAGGCAAAATACGCTCAACCAACACCTCAAATTGCTCTTTTTCACGATAAAAATAGGTCTCATTGACCGTCATCCCATTCATAAGTGCTTGAAATTCTGCTCCATCTTTATCATCAAAGCGCAACGTGTAAAAATATTTGCGAAAAGAATCGGCACCAATCGCTTTGCATCGATTATCGATATATTTCGCAAGCTTCTCAAAATGCTTGTCAAGTTCCAAATAAATCCCCGTTTTACGGTAGATGTAATCGGTCATTTTATAGAAGTTTTCTTCCGACAATAGAGCTTCCACTCAACTACCCCCGAATACTGCGTATAGCATTGTCAATAGCAAAATCGACGTACGAATCGTTAAATCTGCTTTTTACCGTTTCGAGCAAAGGAATATCCGCTACTTCACCAATCTCAGCCATATAGTCTACAGCTGTCATTGCCACATTGATATCCGTTTCGTTTTCAAGCAATTCAATTAACATATCGCGTGATTGGGCAAAATTAACGTCACCCAAAACATTGATCGCAAAAATACGCAGATCACGATCGTCTCCTATAAGAAACTTTACAATATAGTATTTGATCGAATCGCCGTAGCTTTGAAGGGTAGTAATCCCAAGATTGCGGATATAGGCATTACGTACTTTGAGTAATCCCATGATAGACTCGATCGGAGCACGGCTTCCATCCATTTTAGCAAGAGTCGATGCAATCTTAGACGCCATATCTTTGTCCACATACGGATTATCCATTAACAACTTGACTAACTCTTCTCCTCCGCCTTCAAACATTTCAATCTGCTCAATCGCATATCCCTGCTCATCAAACTTTCCATCATTTTTATAATAGTACGCTATTGCTTCTTCTAATGTTGAAAACTGTGGAAACTCCTCAACAACGGGCGCTATATGTGTTTTAATCAGTGCCATTTTTAATCCTTAGCGTAATGTTTGAAGTGCTCTTACGATCTTGGGAAATGGGAGTTGTTGAGACACTCCCCCTCGATCATACGCCTCTTTGGGCATGCCGTAAACCGTTGCCGTCTCTTCACTCTCACCGATGGTAAATCCACCTGCTTGTTTAACCAAAACCATACCGTCCGCACCATCATCTCCGATTCCTGTGAGTAACACTCCCACAATCTGCTCTCCCTGAAAAACTTTGAGGGCACTCATAAACATCTCATCAACACTTGGCTGGAAAAAACGGCTTCCTTTGTTCTTTTCTTCGCGGATGACAACTCTTCCACTCACTTTTTTCCCAAAATGCATATGAACCCCCCCGCGTGCAAGATAAATATTGCCGGGATACATCTCCATGTGATCTCGCGTTTCTATAACCGGCAATGCACTGTTTTTATCCAAACGTGCAGCGAATGCTGCGGTAAACTGCTCGGGCATGTGCTGAACGATACACACCGCATATCCAAACGATGAAGGCAATGCCGTACAAATCTGTTCAATAAGTCCAGGGCCACCCGTTGATGCCCCAATTAATAATATTTTCGTTACATCGGCAGTCGACTTATGCTCCTCGCGTGATGCTTCCCGTAGACTTTGTGGACGTTCACGTACCACACTGCGGCGCGTAATCGTTTTCAATCGTCGTGGCGGGATTCGGCTCAAAGATTTTACTTTTTGGATAATATCTTCGGTATTTTCATTACGCCCTACGTTCATCGTTCCGGGTTTTGAAATATAATCGACTGCACCTGCATCCATGGCTTCCATCGTAATCGCAGCACTTTCTGTTGTCAACGAACTGATCATTAAAATAGGTGTTGGACGTTCTTTCATGATCTTACGGACAGCAGTAAGGCCATCCATGACTGGCATATTAATATCCATAGTAATAACATCGTATTGACTCGCGATTGCTTTTTCAACCGCTTCGGCACCATTGCGCGCCGTATCAATCTCAAATCCAAGTTCAGCCACAATCTCGGTGATTTGTTTTCGAACCAGTGCCGAGTCATCTGCTATGAGCATTCTTTTCATGCAGCACCTTTTAAAAGTTGTGAGATGTCTCGATTAAACAGCAGCACCAATCGTTTCCCCTCGTCTAAATGTATCACATTAGAAAAAAGTCCGTCTGCACTCTCTTCCTCCCTCATCTGTGCCGGATCCACAGAAAGAACATCACTGACGGTATTGACAAAAAATCCTATACGCCCCTTCGGTGCATGGCATATGATAATCTTGTGATCGTCCTGTGCTGACATTGTAATACCCAAACGTTTGTGCAATGAACCAATTGTCACAATCTGCCCACGTATATTGATAATACCGTCCACCATCTCTGACGTATTTGCTATAGGTGTAATCGGCGTCGTATCGATAATCTCAGCCACTTCCTCAATACTGAAAGCATATTCTTCATTTCCAAGTTTAAAGATGACCACCTCGACCATCTCTACCGCATTTTCATTCACGATAGAAATATCATTGGCAATAATAATATCGCTATTGCGCTCTAGCAATGATTCGATCGCACTGCTAGAGACGAGCGAAATGAGTTTATCCCTATTTCGGATGACACCGGCGATTCGCTTATCATCACTACCCCCGCTCAATGAATCCAAATCACTTTTTGAAAACTCATGAATATCCATGATTTCATCAATCATCAAGCCTAAGGTTTTATGATTCATTTGAACAATCATAATACGATTCTTATCGCTTATATGAGGCTCAAATCCATAAAAACGACGTAGATCGGCAACCACAACAAGCTCTTCACGCAACGACATCATTCCGATTATCTCGTCATTAGCCCCTGCGATTGTGGTAATCGTGATATCTGTACTCAATATCTCTCGAAGCTCATCAATCGCCAGAGCGTACTCTTCTCCCCCCATCTTGAAAACAAGGTAGCGACTTTTATCACTTTGCGACGTAGCAGTAACCATCTGGTTATTGCTCTTATCAACGATTGCTTGCGATTCAATTTTCACAGAGCGGATCAATCCGATCATATATTCTAAATTAACGACTTGAATCAAAGTACCCTCATGATGAACGATCGCAATAATCGCCTCGTCTTGAACATCCAAATACTCGATTTTATTTTGATCAATCGTCAACGAAACTGTCACCTCATCCACAAGCAATGCCAGTACGCTCATCTCATCATTCAACGTAATGACGCGATTTGCTTGTCCCAACCCACTGCACGGTTGTAGCCCCAACAACAGATTAAAATCCAATACCGTCACAATTCCACCACCAACCGCGCACAGACCGCGTACTTCATGGGGGCTCAACGCCAAGCTGGTAATATCCGGAACACGAAGAATTTGACCAATTAATGCCGCAGAAATGCCAAATGAAACCTCATTATGGCGAACAATCAAAATTTCTTCGATACGCATATTATTACCCTTGCTGAAGTTCATCAGCCATTACGGCAAGCTCTTCAACGCCCTCGCCTATATGACTGACCGTTTCAATAATCAGCTCACTGGCTTTTCGAGATTCTTGAGCATTACGTGCTGATAGTTCGACCGCTTTTTGGATCTCACTGATACCGATAAGCCCTTGATTCAACCCTTCGATATTTTGATCATTGATCGTCTTTAGACCTGTAAAGCGGTCAAGCAAGTCAATCAGCATGGTCGTAATTTTATCGATCTCATGGATCAGTGTCCCGATCTGCTCTTTTTCACCCTCTTGATTTATCAGTAACTTGAGCCAATCGGTACGAACCGTATCAATCTCTGCATTCATGGATTCAATCGTATCGTTGATTTTCTCGGTATTGGATTCAGAGTCTTTTGCTAGATTACGGATGTCCGCACTGACCACCGCAAACCCTTTTCCAAAATCGCCCGCACGCGCCGCTTCGATTGAACCGCTGATCGCCAACATGTTAAGCTGAATAATACTGTTAGAGATACTTCCAACCGTTTTATCGACATTACGTGTCTCTTTGACAATCACATCAAGCTCACTGCTTGCACTGCTTCCCTCTGTCATAGAGTTCGCAAAATCTTGACTGATCCCGTTCATCTGACCTTTTACGTCCGCAAACGATGTCTTAAGCAAATCAAAATTGCGGCGTGCGATTTCAATGAGTTTGCTGATGTCTTTGGATGCAGAAAGTCCACTCTCAAAAAGTTCTTTGTTTAAAATGGCACTTTGGTTGGTCGCTTGTGAGGAGGCTTCGATCTGGTTCAATCCACTTGTCACTTCTTTAAGCGAGTTTTGGATGTCATCCATAGAGGAACTGATCGCGTCTGCAGATGCCGCGATCTCTTCGGCTGATTTCATCGTATCGGTTGAAAACTTCAATTCTTCAGAGAGATTATTGAGTTCTTTGATGTCTTCTTCAGTCTGCACCAAAGAATTGCTTTGCATTTCTATACTGTTGAGGGTACGTTCAACGGACTTCGCAATCTCACTAGAAGCATCTGCGATCTCTTTTGATCCGTCATTGATCTGCATCACAGAACTACCCAGACTTTGGGTATAACCGCTCATACTGCGCGCTGCCTCTACCGAATAGACCGCGATCTTGGTGAGTTCTTCCATTTTAAAACTCAGTGCCGATCCGCGTCCGCCGGTTTGCTCGATGATAGCAGTGGTACTAAGGATGCTCTTGATGATGTTATCAATGCTTTCTTGGATCTTATTGACCAAATTGGAAATAAAATCGGCATTTTTCTCCGATTCACCGGCAAGTGCACGCGTTTCATCTGCGACTACGGCAAACCCTTTACCATGCTCTTTGGCACGGCTGGCTTCTATGGCGGCATTCAGTGCCAATAAATTGGTCTGATCAGCAATCTTGGCAATAAACCCAACCGCTTCACCGATGTTTTCAGACGAGATTTTAAGCTCTTCGGATTTTTTAGACGAGGTCTTTGCGACATTCACCGCCTGAGACATGCGAGCGACGGAAGTATTGATTGTCCCAACCGCCCCCATAATATTATCCCCTGTTACCAATGTCGATGAGATAACCGTATCGATACTCGTGGTCATACGTCCGATATTGGTGTGGATCGAACGTACGTTTTTAAGCGCTTGCTCGCTTGCTCCACTATTTTCTTCTGCTGCGGTAGCGATTTGTTCCATTGAGCTTTTGAGTTGCTCTATCGCACTGACACTCTCTTGCGCATTGTTCAAAATAGTCGTTGCGACTCCGGCGATACTCTCTGAGATTTGCTGTTGTTTTGCCAATGTGCGCTGACGTCGTTTATCTGGGCTAACACTTCCAACCATCGCAGGTGCATGTTCTGTTCGTCTTACTAGTGCCATAATTTCTCCTTAGTCCAGTGTCGCGTAGAGCGCTTCTGCTTTTTTGATATCTTCACGTGAGGGTTTGATACGGATGGATACGTACTTCACGTTTCCATTTTTATCGGTTGAACGCAAAACAGTGGCATAGACCCAATAATATCCACCCCCTTTGCGAGCATTTTTAACGTACCCTGTCCAAAACCCTTTTGCTTGAACATCGTCCCAAAGTGATCGGAATGCCGCACGAGGCATATCAGGATGACGAACTACATTATGCGGTTGACCTATTAACTCTTCACGTTTCCATCCTGCAATTTTCAAAAAAGCATCATTCGCGTAAGTGACATTCCCTTTTTCATCCGTCTCCGACAGCAAATACAGATCATCATACAGTACCTCGCCGTCATCTAAAAATGTAAGCCCTTCCGTATTGGCTGCATCATCTGTTCTTGCCATTATTTACCCCTTCGCTAAAAACCTAAATAGTGAGATAGCATAGCTGTAAATCTCTGAATAAAAACTAAAAGATTACAATAATGATACAGAACGCTCTTTATCCCTCATTAAACTGCTCTGTATAGGAATTGTTTTAACCAAAAAATATTATAATACAAGGCAAAAAGAAGTTCGTATGATGAAGTTTCTCATCCTCCTCAATTTATTCCTCTTTTCAGGATTTTCATTTCAAGTCGACAATGGGAAAAGTGTTATTATCCCCCTTGATAATTCCAATGGAGTTTTGACAATAAACAATCGCACCATCACCATCTTACCTCACCCAGTTTATCCAGACAAAGGGTTTGCCATCATCCCCATCGACTATTATGAGAAACCGCATCATCTCAATGCTATATGGGATGAGCAAGAGATACATCAAAACATTGACATCAATATTACCTGTGCTGCTTATCCCACAGAAGTGATCACCGTCGACAGTGCTAAAGTCTGCCCTCCTCAAGAAGTACTAGAGCGTATCGCTACAGAAAAAGCAGAGGCCGAACATATCTATAACACTATCACCCCTGAACGTTATTGGAACAAACCCTTTATGCGCCCTATTGATTCGATCACTACTAGCCAATACGGGTCAGCACGTACCTATAACGGTGTTTTAAAAAGTTATCATGGAGGTGTTGATTTCAGAGCCCTGACTCCTCTACCAATTTTGGCGAGCAATGATGGCGTAGTAGTACTTGCCAAAGAGCGTTACTACTCAGGGGGAACGGTTATTATTGATCATGGGGAAGGGATTTACAGCTGTTATTTTCACCTTAGTGAATTTAACGTTAAAGTCGGAGATCCTGTTGTCCAAGGACAAAATATCGCCCTCAGCGGTGCAACTGGGCGTATAACAGGCCCACATTTACATTTTGGCTTTATGATACAGGGCATACAAAGCGATCCGATCGAATTTATGGCGCAAATTGAATCTCTATTTCATGTCGCTATTTCTTCAGCGCCATCCAACCAAAGCCACTGACAACAACCACTAAAAATCCGACCTGAAACCAGTCTACTAACGTCATTGTCCCACCTCGCTAAGTTCTTTTTCTTTGAGCTGGCCGCATGCGGCACTGATGTCTAACCCTTTGGAATCACGAATCGTGCAAAGCACTCCATGCGTTTCCAAATACTCTTTAAACTTGATCATATCGGCTCTGCTGGGACGATCATAATGGCTCCCCTCATACGGGTTAAAAAAGATGAGATTCACTTTCGCTTTTATCCCATGCAGCAGTTTAACGAGCTTTTTGGCTGAAACCAAATCATCATTTTTGTTTTTGATCACCAAATATTCAAACATCACCCGTTTTCGCGTATCGATCGGAAACCGTTTCACTGCATCGATAATCGACGCGATGTTATACGCCTTGTTCATCGGGATGAGTTCACTGCGCAGTTCATCGTCCACCGCATGAAGACTGATCGCGATGTGAACGCCCAAATCCATTTCACCTAATTTATCGATTTTTGTACTCAATCCACTGGTGGATACCGTTTGACGTTTGCCCGAGATGCTCAAACCATCCTCGTCTTTGAAGATGGTGATCGCTTTGGCCAAATTATCTAGATTGTCCAGAGGCTCACCCATCCCCATGTAGACAATATTCAGCCTTCGATGCGCCGCAAGGTTATTGTCTATTTTTACCGCCAAAACTTGCGCCACGATCTCACCGGCGCTGAGATCACGGGTAAATCCACCCTTGGCTGTCAGACAAAACGAACATCCTACTTTACATCCGACCTGCGTGGAAACACACACCGTATAACGGGCCTCATGCTCAATATTTCCCTCATCGTCTATGGACTCATCTTTCATCTTGAGCCATACCGTCTCAATGGTTTTTCCATCTTGCAATTCAAACAGGTACTTGATAGTCCCATCACTCGAGCACTCTTTGCGCGCAATCTTAAGCGGCATGATATTGTACGTATTCGCGAGCTCTTCGCGCATTGCTTTGGGAAGATTTTGCATCGTATCAAACGAGGTTGCATACTGATGATAAATCCAATTCCAAATCTGCTTTGCACGAAACGATGGTTTCACCATTTGGGCCAGTTCTGCTTTGGTATAGTCCAATAAGCACAACTTACCCACGAAGAACCCCTTTTTCTTCCAAATACGCTTTGAGCAGTACTTTCGCAAATCCATGATTGGCAATAAAATCCCGATGCGCATGGGCATCACAATAGTTGGTGATGCAAAAAACACCCCCAGCTGGAATCCCAAATACTTGTGCCACACGCATAACAGTAAAAAACTCCATGTTTTCAATACCCATTCCAAGTGTTCTCATTTGTTCCATCGCACGCTGGCTCGTTGTTATATAATTTGACGAATTTACAATAACATCTTGGATATTCTCTGTTTGTGCCGAAATCACATTATCTATCGGCGTATAGGCACTTTTATCCAAAAATCCCAACTCGATGTTAGCCGCTGTTTTAGACTCAATGATATCATGTATGTTATGCCCGCCATAACTTCCGGCACTGCCGACAAACAGCAAAAATTCAGGCTTTTGGCTCAAACAAATGCGTGTTAAACTCATCGCACTGTCCACCAAACCAACCCCAATGGGTGTTGCAAAATCAAACGTCTCGTTATTTCCTGCACAAAGAATCATAAACGTACCGCAATACCATTTTCGCGTAAATAGCGTTTGAGATCCATAATATCAATTTCTTTGTAATGAAAAATACTTGCAGCCAACGCTGCATCAGCGCCATGTTCGAACGCTTCTTTGATATGTTCCATCGTTCCTGCACCGCCGCTGGCGATTACGGGAACATTCACGGCTTGGCTGATTTGCTGCGTGATAGAGAGATCAAAACCGGCTTTTGTACCGTCCGCATCCATTGACGTAAGCAATATCTCGCCCGCGCCCCTGTCAACCACCTCTTTTGCCCATTCCAGTGCGTTTATTCCCGTATCGACACGACCACCGTTGAGATAAACATTCCATTGATCACCTGTGCGTTTGACGTCAATCGCAACCACAATGCACTGTGCTCCAAATCGTTTCGCACCCTCATCAATAAACTTGGGACGTTTAATCGCCGCAGAATTAATACTCACTTTGTCACATCCAACATTTAAAAGGCGATAAATATCATTCAGTTCACGAATACCGCCACCGACTGTAAGAGGGATAAAAACCTCGCGCGCAACTTGTTCCACTATATGCACGATAGTGTCACGTTCTTCGTGTGAAGCCGTGATATCCAAGAAGGTTAACTCATCCGCACCCTCATCGTTATAGCGTTTAGCGACTTCAACAGGATCCCCTGCGTCTTTGAGCCCGACAAAATTAACACCCTTTACCACACGGCCGTCTTTGACGTCTAGGCAGGGGATAATCCGTTTAGCGAAATATTCCATACTCTTCCTATCTTCTACTGTAATCCTAATAGTATATCGCCTCTTCACTAATTTATTTATTTACTTTTATATTTAGACTTTATTGGATATACTCCAAAGAATGCAGAACCGTGCCGCGATAGCCAAGAAGAAATTTGGTCAAAATTTTTTACGTGACGAGAGCGTTGTAGCCCAAATCATCCAATCGATGCCCCTTACTCCTCACCGCATAGCTGAGATCGGGCCTGGATTAGGTGATTTAACTAAATATTTAGTTGATGTCAAAAGTGTCACCGCTTTTGAGGTCGATACCGACTTGTGCAAGCATTTACAGCACCATTTTGCCGATGCCATCGCTACCAGTAAACTCACACTCCGATGCGGAGATGTGCTGGAAACTTGGAAGAGTGAGCTTTTGGATGAACCGTACGATCTAGTGGCGAACTTGCCTTACTACATCGCAACCAACATCATACTAAAAGCCCTCGCTGATCCGGCGTGTAAAAATATGCTTGTCATGATTCAGCGTGAAGTAGCGGAAAAATTCTCCGCTGCACCCAATGAGAGAGCTTTTGGGGCTCTTAGCGTAATAGCACAGAGCGTGGCAGACGTTGAAATCGTCATCCATGTTCCGCCTACCGCGTTTGAACCTGCTCCAAAAGTCGATTCTGCCGTACTGCTCATTCGAAAAACGGCAAATCGACATGATGAAGGATTCGAGGAGATGCTGCGTATAGCATTTACACAGCCTCGTAAAACACTTCACAAAAATCTCACTGCACGCTATGATGGAAGTGTCATAATTCAAGCGTTTTCTACGTTAGAACTTGAACGATCCATCCGACCTCATCAGCTTAGCACCTCTGACTTTCACCGACTCTATGCCCTATTAACATAAGTCATTTTTTGACTTATAAACGGCTAGTATCGATCGTAAAATTTATACATAAATACAACATTCAATAATTAACAGATCATTAAAGGATTATCATGGCAGACGAACACACAGAATCTCAAGCACCAGCTGACACCCGTCCACAAGGCGAAAACCGCCCTCCACGTAACGACAATCGAAGACCATTTAGACCAAGAAACGCCAACCGTCCTGAGGGAAGTACTGAAGAAGGTGCCCCAAGAGAAGGGCAAGACAATCGTCCTCCAAGACAGGATAACCGTCCTCCGCGTCAAGACAATCGCCCTCCAAGACAGGATAACCGTCCTCCGCGTCAAGACAACCGTAATGGACGCAACGATAACCAGCCACCTCGCACCAATCATTTGATACGCAATCCAGCTCCTAGCGATAGCGCGACCGATCTATCAACTGAAAGCGAAAACAATGCACGTCCACAACGTAGTGGTGGTGGTCGTGGCGGTCGTCGTGGCTCAGGAAGTAGCCCAATCGACACAAACTTGCGTGACTTTGTATTAAAAAATCAAGAAGTGCACAAAAATCGTCTTAATCCGCATCTTAAACTCAATTTAGATAACAATGAAAAAATCAAGATCACCCCACTTGGTGGATTAGGTGAAATCGGTGGAAACATTACGGTTATTGAAACCGAAAATGAAGCGATTATTATTGATATTGGAATGAGTTTCCCTAACGAAGAGATGCACGGTGTTGATATCTTGGTCCCTGACTTCACCTACTTGCGTGAAATCCGTAAGAAAATTGTGGCGATCATCATCACTCACGCACATGAAGACCACATTGGTGCCGTACCGTATTTCTTCAAAGAGATGCAGTTCCCAATCTACGGAACACCACTTCCACTTGCTATGATCGGAAACAAATTCGACGAACACCACATGCGTGATTTCCGTCGTTATTTCAATCCAATCGTAAAGCGTCAAGTATACCGAATCGGTAACGATTTTGATATCGAGTGGATGCACATGACTCACTCAATCATTGATTCATCTTCATTGGCAATCACAACCAAAGCGGGAACGGTAATCCATACCGGTGACTTTAAAATTGATTTCACCCCTGTTGATGGTTATACAGCAGATATTCACCGTCTTGCACACTACGGTGAAAAAGGGGTATTATGTCTCTTAAGTGATTCTACCAACTCCTATAACAAAGAGTGGACTCCAAGTGAGCTTGCAGTTGCTCCTGGATTTGACCGTATTTTCTCCAAGGCTGAGGGACGTATCATTATGTCTACCTTCAGTTCAAATATACACCGTGTTTACCAAGCGATACAATACGGCATAAAATGTAACCGTAAGATCTGTGTTATCGGACGATCTATGGAACGTAACCTTGAAATCGCAATGCAGTATGAATACATCAAGCTTCCAAAGAACATTTTTGTAGATGCCGAAGAAGCAAACCGCATGAACGACAAAGATGTTTTGATCGTCACAACAGGGAGCCAGGGAGAACCAAGTTCAGCCCTCTTCCGTATGGCTATCGGCGAACATCGCCATATCAAGATCAAACCAACCGATTTGATCGTTCTCTCCGCTCGTGCAATTCCGGGTAATGAAGGATCCATTTCAGGGATGCTGAACTATCTACAACGTGCTGGTGCAAAAGTTGCTAATGATCGTGATATTCACGTATCAGGGCACGCAAGCATGGAAGAGCAAAAGCTCATGTTACGTCTCACAAATCCAAAATTCTTCTTGCCGGTTCATGGTGAATACAACCACATCATGAAACATCGCGATACGGCAATCAGCTGTGGCGTTCCAGAACGCAATATTCTACTAATGAGTGATGGTGACTGTATCGAAGTCAGCAGTAAAATGATGCGTAAATCGAAAACCGTTAAAACCGGTAAGACTTATATTGACAACCAAAACAATCACCAGATCGAAGATGACATCGTCATCGACCGTCAAAAAATGGCGAGCGAGGGGATGGTTGTCCTAGTAGCACAAGTCAGCACTGCTGATTCTCGTTTACTCTCAAAACCTCTTGTAACCAGCTTCGGACTTGTGGCTGATCGTAACGATAAAGCGTTTGCTGCTGAGATGGAAGATGTTCTTGAACATTTCCTTATCAACCTCAAGCCGGGCCTGATTGAAAATCCAAAAGCACTAGAAAATGATCTACGCCAAGTGGTTCGAAAACATATTTACCGAAAAATGAAGAAATACCCACTTATCGTTCCTCACGTTTTCGTTATGTAAAAGACGCTAAAAGCGTCTTTTACACCCATTCTTTTTTAATCCCATCTTCGCTATACTTTTTAACAAATCTTCAGTAGGAAGCGCCCATGTCAATTACAAAAATAGGTACTCAAGAGAATGTCTTTGGAGATAATATCGCTTTTGTAGAAAAATGGGATTTCTCTCTAGCTAACACTTCTGAAGAAAACCGTATATTAGCTATCACTCAAGTTGCTTCGATCTGTTATCAGTCTCCAAAAGCATTAGGTAGTGAAGCCCTCTATAATCGTCTCATGGCGGAATCCATGGGGCTTCCTTCCAGCTCCTTTGAATTTGTCCCTGTATTGCTTGACTACCATGATCCTAAACACAAAGAACTTCTTCAAAAAGAATACAGTAATGTCAAAAAATTTGGAGAAGTCGTTGAAGATGGAAACTACTTACTAACAAACTATCGAGCAATCGTTTATGATTTTGAAAACGAAAAAGATGGATATAGCTTTGATATCAGACAAATTTACAATACCCTTGAAGAAGCGGAAATCATCCGAAAGCACTTTCATGTATTTTTATACAAAGTTGACTTACCAACACGTTCACAAATGGTTCGTCATCGAGTCAATTGGCAAGAACTTTCACGAAGATACGTCTCAGGAAAACGGGTTCCATTTGATTTTTACATTAGTGAAAAAATGGTTCCGATCACTACTAACAACTTCGATACCCAAAAAATTATCGACTTATGCGTTGAACATTATATGAATGCCATTGAGAGCGGTGTTAAACCTCAAGAAGCGCGTAGAATCATACCTCAGGCTGCCTATACTCAAATATGGGGAGGATTCATGCCTACGCAGCTTGCTAATTACTTCAAGCTTCGATTAGATGAACACGCTCAATGGGAAATCAGAAAAACTGCTGAAGCTATGAGGGATTTAATCAGCCAATAAACATTTTGTATTGAGTTCGCTCAATACATAACTTTGGAAATCACCGACAAAGAGCTTCATAGTCTTTATAACATCACTTAAAAATACATCTATATCATTTTCTTGCGAATTGAAAAATCTTCGTCCATGCAGTTTTATTGCTTCTCCTCTATCATCAATATCTCTAAATGGGATATAAAAATAGGCTAATTTATTTTCATTTACACATGGCGTTGCGAATCCAATATAGCAATTTCGTTCAAATTCGAGTATACCAGTATTATGGACAAGGTCATTTCTAAGTTTGATAAGTGCATTGAAGATTTTATCCTCAATCAATCTAAGATTAAATTGTTCGAGCAATATTCCTTCATTAATTGAATCTAGCACTACTTTATTCCCTATTTGATCAACTATTTGATAGCAATCATCTATTTGATAAATATCCAACCCTCGCGAACATAAATGCATTCTCAAATTTTAATCTCCATATTTAATTGGCGTTGTTTAGCTTTTGTTATCAACTACCCTCCGTTAAGCTTCTAATCCTTATATAGTGTTATAATATAGCAAAATAGATAAGAAAGTCCGAATCTTTTGTCTGGAAATCACATAAGAATCAGGGTTATTCACAAATCTCAATTAGCACTATCTATTCGAAAGTTTACTCAAAAAGGAACACTAATTATGAAAAAATCTCTATTTTTAGGGGCTATCACCACCATCATACTACTCAGCGGTTGCGCAAACAAGCAATTAATGATCAATGGGATGATATGCCCTGATGGAATTGATGAAACTCGTGCCAAAACTGATTTTTCAGCATGCCGCTACTATGATCTCAACGATGCGAACAAAGCATCAACAGCAACCATCAGTGTTGAATGTAAAGAGTGTTTGGAGAAAAAAGGGTATAAGATAGTTAAATAAGAGGAAAGAATCAGACCCAAAGGGTCTTTCTTCTTAAAGTGCTGCTTGTGATTGAGCCGTTAGAGCAGTAAATGCTTTAGCGTCATTCATAGCCATGTCAGCGAGGATTTTGCGATCAAGTTCGATGTTGGCACGCTTAAGTCCATTCATGAAGTTTGAGTAGTTCATACCATTTAAACGGCATGCCGCATTAATACGGATAATCCACAATTTACGGAATTCGCGTTTTTTCTGTTTACGATCGCGGAACGCGTACTGCATACTACGCTCTAATTGCTCTTTCGCTTTACGGAAATGTTTACGTCTTCCACTGTAGAAACCACGTGCTAGTTTCAAGATTTTCTTATGACGTCTGTGTCTTACGACACCTGTTTTTACTCTTGGCATTTTTTTCCTTTCTTTACCCGGTTCATTTCAATATTAATGACGGGGTGCCGCTATGCGGACTTGCCCAGACTAGTCTGGAGGGTAATTGTGGGCTAGATTAGCCTACGATCATCTTTTTGATGTTTTTAACATCGACAGCAGCAACCACTTTTGGAGTGTTTTGTCCACGTCGAGTTCCAGCATCTTGTTTAGTCAAAATGTGACTACGGAATGCAGTACCACGTTTGACAGTGCCATTTTTCTTAATTTTGAAGCGTTTTACAGCCCCTTTAACCGATTTCATTTTTGGCATCGACTTGATCCTTTGCAAAAATTCTCTAAACGAGACGCGGATTATACCACAAAAAAGCTTGCAGTATTTATTTCTACTTTATTTTTTTTCTTCTTTCTTCGGAAGAATCATCATATTACAATAACGCCCTTCCATGGCAGGTGCTTTGTACATTGTACCAACATCTTCAACCATAGGCCAAACCCGCTGTAAGACAGCCACAGCAGCCTCTGGATGTGCCATTTCGCGTCCACGTAAGAAAACACGAAAGTGTACGTGCTTGCCCTCTTCTAAGAACTCACGCGCATGCTTAACTTTATAACCGATGTCATTATCCGCAATCTTAACCGAAAGCTTGATCTCTTTAACTTCAATCTTAGTTTGCTTTTTGCGCGCTTCTTTTTTCTTTTTTTCTTCTTGGTAATAAAACTTACCATAGTCCATGATTTTTGCCACCGGCGGCTTTGCATCTGGAGATATTAGTACGAGATCAAGTCCCAACTCATTTGCTTTATCCATTGCTTCTTTAATCGATACAACGCCTAATGCTTCACCACCGTCAACGACACAGCGTACCTCTGGTACTCTGATGTCTTCATTCATTTGGACTCGGTCTTGTTTTTTAATCAAAAATTTACCTCATTGATTTTTTCTTTAATCAAAGTGAGAAATTCATTTTCACTAAGATTGTATTGTTCGCGCGTTCTACGATCCCGCACCGCAACACATTTGGAGTTCACTTCTTCATCGCCTAAAACGATAATCATTGGAACACGACCTTTTTCCGCTGTACGAATGCGTTTGTTGAGACTGTCATTTTTATCAAAAATCTCATAATCCGCACCCATATCAATCAGTTTATTCCCCAACTCACGTGCGTAAGCAACGTGAGATTCCGCAATCGGAACAATCGCCACTTGTGTCGGAGCGATAAACATTGGGAATTCCCCAGCGTAATGCTCCGTCAATATACCAATAAAACGCTCAAAAGAACCTAAAATGGCACGATGAATCATGACCGGTTGAATTTTAGCGTTCTCTTCTCCATTGTATTCCAGTTCAAATCGTTCAGGAAGGTTGAAATCGAGCTGAATTGTTCCACACTGCCACTCACGGCCAATGGCATCAGTAATCTTGATATCAATCTTTGGACCATAAAATGCCCCGCCACCCTCATCAATTTCATACGGCAACTTATTTTTGTCCATAGCAGTCTTAAGAGCATTGGTAGATATTTCCCATACTGCATCATCGCCGACTGCTTTTTCCGGCTTTGTAGAGATCATCATCTTGTAATTAAACTCAAAGGTACTCATGATCTTATCAACAAAATCGACCACTTCAATAATCTGTTCTTCGATCTGATCGGCTGTACAGAAAATATGAGCATCGTCTTGTGTAAACTCACGAACACGGAACAATCCGTGAAGCGCTCCCGTCATCTCATGACGGTGGACAATCCCGTATTCAAAATATTTGAGCGGAAGATCACGATAGGAGCGCAAATCATGCTCATATACCTTAATATGCCCGACACAGTTCATCGGCTTTACCCCAAACTCGATTTCATCGATGTTGGTAAAATACATGTTCTCGCCATAGTTTTGGTAGTGACCGCTTACTTTCCATAGATCGCTTCTCAGCATCTCAGGACCACGTACCGGTTCATAGCCGCGTTTACGATGTGCTTTGAACAGTAGTTGCTCCAAGCGTGAACGCATACGTGCCCCTGCCGGAAGCCATATAGGAAAACCTGCTCCTACCTCTTCACGGAAAGTGAAAAGTTTCATTTCCGCACCAATTTTACGATGGTCACGCTTCTCTGCTTCTGCTACTTGTTCAAGATGCAGTTTCAGAGATTCTTTATCCGCAAATGCGATGCCATAGATACGAGTTAGCATCTCATTTTTACTATCTCCACCCAAATAGGCACCTGAGATCTTTGTTAGCTTAAAATAACGGAGCAGTCCTACATTTGGTAAATGCGGTCCTCGACATAAATCTTCGAAATCACCTTGCTTATAGATCGATATTGTATTGCTTGGGATACGGTCCATAACCGCTTGCTTAAGGTGATCATCTGCGAATTTACCGCGAGCTTCCTCTTTGGTAATTTCATAACGCTCTATTTTTTCTTTGCCCTTTGCGATATCAAGCATCTTCTTTTCTATTGTCTTGAGATCGTCTTCACTTAGCGACTCATTTACTTTAAAATCGTAATAGAATCCTTCTTTTATCACCGGTCCAACAAAAAATTTCGCATCGGTATACAATGATTTTATCGCTTCGGCCAGTAGATGGGCACATGAGTGACGAATAACTTCTAATGCATCAGCTGAGTTATCATAAGCGATCTCTTCGCCTGTAATCCCTTCACTTTTTGCGGTTTGCAAATCAAAAATCTGATCGTTATGTTTAATAGCGATGATATCCATAAGGGTATGCCTTGTGTAAAATATATCGCGAATTATACGTGATTCTTAATTCGTTTAAGGTTAATAAACTAATTGAACTTGTTATCTTTTATCATAGCTTCAATTAACTCTTTGTTTTCCTCTTCCATTGTTTTAAATGAATTTAACAAATAACGATGCAATTCTTCCTCAGTTTTGTTTTCTTTTATCCCTTTGGAATAAAACTCGAAAAATTGGCTGTAGGGTGTTCTACCAGATGACAAAAGCATGCTAAGATTGATTTTTTCAAAGTATTTTTCCCAACTTGGGGTTATTCTTTTAATCACGCTGTTTTTAATTTTCCAGCTAATCAAGAAAATCATAATCATCACAATCGATAAAAATACAATGTACAAAACAATGCATTGCGCAATGCCCAGTGCATTAAAAACATAGGAATTAAAAATAAGGGCATACTCTATAAAAGGCAATGAGATAAAAAACAACTTGACGGCATTACTGCTAATTCCGCCAATGGGGCCTAAATTAAAAATCGTCCGTTTTTTTCCATTCGCATCAGCAAATGTTGATAAAATGGCTTTTAAAGAGTATGTTGTCACGTGATATTCCTTGGAAAGTTAAATGATGAAGAGTACAGGAGACAATGCTCCTGCACGGTAACGTAGATTATTGTACTTTTAAAAACTCATCAATACTGATCAAAATAACCGTTCCTAAAAAAGCAAGGTTAATCTGCCAAAATACTTTGCGAGCCCGCTTAAGATCAAAATCTTTAGTCAAAAGCTGTAAGCTGCTGATGAAGGCCAATATTGCTGTTAGAATTAGTATTCCTATAATCACTGTGCTTGCTGGCTGAAAAACAGTTACCATAAAATAACCTGTCATAATTGTCAACATCAACCAATAATAGGTTAAACGCTGAAGACTCATTTTTCCAAACAAACGCATTGCAGTAGGATATCCTGCTCCTGCATAATCGCCGTAATGCAGCATGACCAATAACCAAAAGTGCGGTATCTGCCATACGAAGTAAAACAATCCAAGGGCAAAAAATTCTGGTTCGGCAAGTGAACCTCCAGCAGCAAGCCATCCAATAGCAGGTGGAATAACACCTAATATTGCCCCAGGAACAACTGCCAAAGCGCTTTTCTTTTTCAGTGGTGTGTAAAAAAAGTTATACCAAAGAAAGGAAAATAGAAATAAATCAACCCCGATATACCCAAGTAAATCATAAATAAGTACAAGGGATGATATTATCAAAACAGCAGCAATTATAACCGCTGAACGAGGAGACCATTTGCCAGAAGCAACAGGACGGTGTTTTGTACGTTCCATTAACGCATCTTCTTTGTACTCTTGGTACTGATTAAGCGTTGAAACACCCATCGCGACCAAAAGTACAGCAAAAGTTGCAATAAACATATCGGTTCCAATTTCACCCTTTGCCATTATGTAGGCAAAGAGAGCCGAAAGGCTCACGGCAAAAGAGAGAACAAACTTTGTTAAAACGATGAAGTCTTTAATCATTTACCGTCTTTAAGGTACTGAATAAGTGCCGTCATGTCCTCTTCAGATAGTGTATATGGAGTCATTATGCCTGCTGAAAAGCCTTCTGCAATAACTTTATCCGGAGTCGCAAGTGCATCTTTAATGTATTGTGCATCTTTCTTTTCGCCAATACCCATCAACGATGGACCAACGAGAATAGAATCATCCGCAACTGAGTGACAACCGTTACAGCCATTAGCTTCAAATACTTCTTGACCTTTAGACATAGCTACTTCGAACCCTGCAGGTGCTTTTGCATCGCTGTTAAACCAAGCATCATACGTTGCTCTGTCAATAACATGGATTTTTGAAAGCATGTATGAGTGGCGTGTACCACAATACTCAGCACACTCTACATCATAGTTGCCAATAACCGTTGAATTAAACCATTGCTTTGTCAAACGACCTGGAACTACGTCCTCTTTCATACGAAACGCCGGTACAAAATAAGAGTGAATAACATCATTAAGAGGTGCACCCATCTCTAAAATTATATTTTGATCAACTGGAACGAATAGCTCTGCAGTTTTATGCACATACCCGTTTGCATTTGCCGGATACGTGTAATTCCATGACCATTTTTTACCTTCAACCTGTACCGTTATACTTGAAGCAGCATCAGGCATTGTACGGAGTGTTCTCATTGACGTATAGCCGTACCAAAAGAAAACGGCCAACATCAACGTAGGAATAACCGTCCAAGTTATTTCCAACCCTGTATGGTGGACAATATTTTCGATATTTTCGTCTTTAACATTACTTTCACGGTATTTCCATGCAAAATAAAGCATTGGAGCGACAACCGATAAAAATAGTACTATCGAAAGAACAAAATTTATATATATCGCTTGATCTACATCTGCTGTAAAGGTAGCAGCTCTTGAACCAAATCCTTCTAACATATCGCCTCCTTACTGTGCTGGCGATGTTATATGACTAACATCAGCAAATTGAAAATAATTAACATCGATCATGACAATAGCAAAGAAGAATGCAACTAGGAATACTGCAAAAATGACAGTCCATCCAATGAGTACTTCACCTTTTAAATGCATGTAATACATAAGGATAATCCATGCTTTAACCGTTCCGATAAGCATTTGCATTCCAAACGTATAATGCGTTAAAAACATTGATGGCTGAACAAAAGTTATAGCTGTTAAAACCAAAAGGCCAAGAAGAACTTTATAATAACTAGCTTTTTCTGCTTTATAATTAGTGACCATGAATAACTCCTCCCGCAATATCACCTGCGCCGATCATGTAGAAATAAGGGAAAACAAATACCCAAATAAGGTGTACTAAATCCCAATAAAGTGCAATATTAAAATGTAAAATATTGTGCTCCGGTGTTACTTTCCCGCTGTTAATACGTTTAAGCAACCACAACATCAATCCGATACCGATAATGATATGTACACCATGAAGACCTGTCATACTAAAATACATACCAAAAAATAAGATCTGACCAAATGGCAAAGAGTGCTCATTGCCTGACTGAAGAGCATCCAGACCCAAGAAAATACCATGGTGGTACTCAGCTGTCCACTCAACGGCTTTAACACCCAAAAATACAAGGGCGAGAAGAATGGTTGCCCATATCATCAGCTTCGCACCCTTTACATCGCCGTTTCGCATTTTTAATAAACCAAGCCCCATGGTCAATGCAGAAACCAAAAGAACAACGGTATTAGTACCGCCCAAAACTCTGTTAAGTCCTGCAGATGCATCAAGGAAATCCTGTGGATGCAAGTGAAAGTAATACGAAAGGACCATAAACATAGATCCAAACATCATTACCTCTGTAAGCATAAACAGCCAGAAGCCTAACTTACCGCCGTAAGTATCGCCTTGCCAGCCTTGAACTTCGTGTTGATTACCATCGCGGTCAACCGCGATTTCGGGTACATATTCGTGAGAATCGTGAGAATCATGTGCCATTAGTCAATCCTTTTCATATTTTCATCAAACTTAACAACCGGTTGACCATGATGATACTCGTATGGTCTAAAGTCAACGTATGGAACTTTTGTATGGTTTTCCAACGGTGGTGGAGTAGTTGGCAAATGCCACTCAAGTGTTGTTGCATTCCATGGATTTGGAGTGGTTGGCTTCCCGTTACGGATACCTTGAATCAATACATAGAACATGTAAACAAGCCCCACAACGAAGATGATCGCACCCCAAAATGAGAATTGGTGATAAATTTGGAATTCTGGCAAATAGTCAAAATAACGTCTTGGCATACCAAGGTAACCTGCGATAAACATTGGGAACCATAAAAAGTTAAACCCGATGAACAAAATTACAAATGCCAATTTAGCTTGAACTTCAGAGTACATTTTTCCAAATACAAGAGGGAACCAATAGTGGATACCGGCGAAGAATAAGAATACAACTCCACCTAACATTGCGTAGTGAAAGTGTGCGATCGTGTAATACGTGTCTTGAAGGTGAATATCAGACCCGATCATCGCGATCGTAACCCCTGAAAGTCCACCGATTGCAAACGTAATAATCGTACCCAATGCCCACAACATAGGAGTATCAAGAACAATTTTGCCTTTGTACATCGTCGCAATCCAGTCATAAAACTTGATACCCGTAGGGATAGCAACAAAGAAGGTAAGGAACGAGAAAATCGTTTTTGCCATATCTGACATACCCGATGTAAACAAGTGATGACCCCACACCAAATAACCAACACCTGCGATAGAAGCCGATGAAAGAGCAATCGTACGGTAACCAAAGATTTCTCTGCGTGAAAATGCCGGAATAATTTCAGACATGATACCAAAGGCAGGAAGAATCATAAGATAAACCGCTGGGTGTGAGTAGATCCAAAATAGATGTTGGAAAAGAACCGGATCTCCACCTTTTGACGGGTCAAAAATACCGATGCCAAAATACTTTTCAAGCAATGCAAGAACAAGTGTGATACCAACAACCGGTGTTGCGAGAAGCTGAATCCATGCAGTCGCATAAATCCCCCATACGAACAATGGCATTTTGAAAAAATCCATACCCGGTGCACGTAAACGGTGAATCGTTACGAGAAAGTTAAGACCAGTCAAAATAGATGCCATACCAAGAATAAATGCAGCAACAAGTGTTGTAACAACATTGGTGTCTGTATTCAAACTGTATGGAGCATAAAATGTCCAACCCGTATCCGCAAAGTTAAATACCACACTGCCATCCGCAATGCTGAAATTAAACAATGAAGACAAAGCGATAATACAGCCTAGGATGTAAAGCCAAAATGTAAACCAGTTAAGACGTGGGAAAGAGACATCTTTCGCACCAATCATCAATGGCATTACAATGTTTCCAAATACTGCCGGAATCCCTGGAATGATAAACAGGAAAACCATGATTACACCATGCAGTGTAAACGCTTGGTTAAACGTCTGTGCCTCGATAAACTGCTGACCTGGGGCAAACAGCTCAAATCTCATTGTTAGTGCTGCAGCAACTGCAACAAAAAAGAATGTAAACATTACCACAGCGTACATAATACCGATACGCTTATGGTCAATGGTTAACATCCACTGCATAAAAGTGCTTTTTGGGTGACCAAAAGCACAGTGTGTTTCGTCGAAATAGCTTTTACTCATTATTCTCTCCTTTTGTGTGATGGTCTTCTTCTTTTCTACCTATTTTAAGCAGGTAAAGGAAAAATCCAAATACTAACGTTAACATAACAACACCGGCGATTTTTTCCCATGCAAAAATATACTTTTTGGCTTCCGGATCATATGAAAAACAAAAAAGCAACGGTTTTGCTATGGTTGGGCGCACGGTCCCGTTAGAAGCTTCATGCAAAGCCATCTTGACATCAAACGGTTGCTGTGTAACTCCGTACAAATAACGGGTCACTTTTCCTTCTGGTGACAATATGATCAATGATGCTGAATGGATATAGTCCGTTTTTCCTGTAACAGAAACGGTCTTCTCATATCTAAAGCCGACACTGTCTGCCAATTTTCCAGAACTGTTGTTCTCTCCAATGACAAAATGCCATGCATCCGCTACGTAGTCTCTCCCGATTGACTCAAGTTGATTTTTACGTTTTGCTGCTGCTAACTCGGGTGTTTCATTTTCTGCAAAGCTTACTGTGATCACTTTATAATCGGTGTTCTCAGCAAGTTGTATTTTTCCTACAGTTTTTGCTAAATCATTCAACTGTGGGCTGCAAATGCCTGCACAGCGGAAATAATTTAACGTAAGAATTGTTGGTTTTCCATCCATCAACTCTTTTAATGTTACGCGTTCTGATTTCTCATTAATAAATGTTAAATCAAGAGGAACCGTCTGCCCTAACTTTTCTTCAATGCCCAGTGGACCGGCATTTAAAAAAGTTATTAGCACAGACAGAACCCATATAATTTTTTTCAATATAGAATCCTCCTGTAGAAAAGTGACCAATTATAAGGAATTCAGATTAAATAAACCTTGAAAGTAATTCTATATTAACACAAAATTAACACTGCTGTGCTATTCGTTACTTTTAGTAGGTTTTAAGGCATTTGGTTTGATTAAATACAGTGTTATAATGGCAATACCAGAGAAAAGTAAAAAATACGATACATTACCACTTAACTTAAATGCAATAATCCCAAATACTGTATTCCCTTGTGGAATCAAGAATAAGAGTAATTTTGCATGTTTTCTAAGCTTTGGAAGGCGTTCTTGGTGATCTGAATCTTTCTTCAATGCTATAAGATGGCGATGTAATAAAAGGTAATAGAGGATAGGAAGTTCAATAAGCTTATAGATTATCAAGAAATAAATAAATAAACTGTTGTATTTTCCGCCAAAATGTGTTGATGCCGTAATAGTAAAATTAAAACTTATCACAATAGCAACAGCCGCTAAAAAAACGACTGCACCCATCATAATCTTTCGACGTTTAATGAGATAGGGTACTAATTCATGCATTGTTTAAAAGGAACTTCGTAAAAATACTCCTAGAAATATCCCAACTAAACCTAATAAAATATTAATCGGCAAAAGATACTTGCCCACAAGCCACATACAATCTGCACTTACTTTTGTTTTACACAACTTACAACTTGCTTTATTAAGAATCCAGATCATAAACACCATGTTCATAACCATAATTGTCCATATACTTCCCTTGGTATGGATAAGCTTGTACGTTTCCAGATTATTAAAATCCAAGGTAAACCCATTAGCATCAATCGCGTTATCTCTGTATCCTAAAGCCATAAAAATTGACGTAATCAGCAAAAGAAGCACAAAGGGAGACAAAAAAGTAAAGAACTTTTTATAAATTGCCGCTCGACCTGTAGCACGACGTTCTATAGGAACCTGAGATCCGGACTCTCTTGTTAAGAACCATAATGTAATCATTCCTCCAACCCAAACGGACGCACCCAATACATGGAAGAAAATAATAAACAGACTGTAATCCTGCATAACTGAATAAATAAAATCGCTCACAAACAACCCTCAGATATAAATTAATTAATAATAATATCGGTTAACCTATTCGAAAATTCTTAAAATATAATTTTTTTCTATACCTAATAATTACAATCAGAATATTCGTAACAATTAAGGTAAAAAAAGATTTCTTATAAAAGATAATATCTGGATGAAGAATGTAGATGAGAAAATGGTGGTCCCAACTGGACTCGAACCAGTGACCCCTACCTTGTCGAGGTAGTGCTCTACCAACTGAGCTATGAGACCATTTAACAATGAAGAGCAGAATTATACGAGCTGCGAGGTTAAAAACCTCTTAAGCCTTTTTTACACTGTAATTGAGAATAAAGAGCCATACTACAGCAATGTCGATCATGACATCCGCAAAATTAAACACAGCGAAATTAAACCCGTAGTGCCAATAAACATAATCAACCACTCCACCGTGAATAAAGCGATCAGCGACATTGGATAATCCAGCCCCAACCATAATCCCTACAGGGATAAGATAACGATTTTCTTTGAGCCAAAGCGTGTATCCTACCACTCCAGCGAGCAATGCCAACTGCAGCCATTTAAGCGATTCTGCCAAAAAGGCAAACATAGAGAAAGCAACCCCTTTGTTAAATACTAAAATCAAATCAATGTAATCAGTATAATAACGAAATCCATCTATAAAAATTTTTTTAAGTAGTTGATCAGTGGCAAAAACACTCAATACAACCGCCAGTAATATGGCAATCGATTTAAGCATTCAATGCCTTTTCAAAAAATGAGACCAAATGATCCATCTGCTTTTCCAGCACTTTGGCATCTTTACCTTCTAATAGAATACGCAATTTATTCTCTGTACCTGAATACCGAATCAACTGGCGCATATTGAGTTTTTCTGTATACGCCAACTCATCATTCAATCCCTCAATTTCACTGAGTGGTTTTTTCACTTTTACTTTAATATTGACCAATTTTTGCGGGTAAAGTTCAAAAGGACGCAAGATTTTACTCGCTTTTTCTCCTGAAGTAAGAAGGAGCGCTAAAATTTGCAGCGCACTTACCAATCCATCCCCTGTTTTAGCATAATCATGCATGATGATATGACCACTTTGTTCTCCACCAAAATTAATGCCATGCTCACGCATCATCTCAAGCACGTATTTATCGCCAACATTTGAACGATACAATGTCAGCTTATTAGCACTCATCGAATCTTCAAGGGCTTGATTACTCATAACGGTAGCCACCATACCCTTGCCCTTAAGCTGTCCGTTTCGATGTAAAAACAACGCAAGAGCACCTAAGATTTGATCGCCGTCTACCTCATCACCATTTTCATCAACAACTATCAATCTGTCAGCATCCCCATCCAGTGCCAATCCAATATCCGCACGGTATTGTTTTACTGCTTCACGAAGATCTTTGGTGTGCAAAGCACCGCACCCTTCATTTATATTAATACCATTTGGCTTATCATGCAAAACAATAACTTCGGCTCCCAATTCTTCAAGTACTGTTGGTCCCACTTTGTATCCGGCTCCATTAGCCGTGTCCAATACGATACGAAGACCTTGAAGTGTCAGCTCACTTCCAAAAGAGTTCTTAAGCTGTACGATGTATCGTCCGATGACATCATCAATCCTTTTAGCGGCACCGATATTGTTACCCAGAACATAGCCTTGCTCTAATTTTTCTTTATTATGGACTATCGCTTCAATCGCAGCTTCAATCTCTTCAGAGAGTTTATCCCCATGAGAATCAAAAAATTTGATCCCGTTATCTTCATAGGCATTATGACTCGCAGAAATCATGATACCGGCATCACATCGCATGTTTTCAGTCAAGAATGCGATCGCCGGTGTCGGCATCGGCCCGATTTGTATGACATCGTATCCTACTGCCGTTAGTCCACTTACGATAGCATTTTCGATCATATAACCACTTTTTCGGGTATCTTTTCCGACTAAAATCTTTTTTGTACGGGCATGCTCTCTAAAATAGATCCCAGCGGCCATCGCAACTTTCATTGCAAGCTCTGCTGTTAAAAATGAACCCGCTTCTCCACGAACGCCATCTGTTCCAAAAAGTTTCATAATTTGCCCCTAATATCTATATTAATACCGCTTAACTTAATTTTAATTATCTTTAAGGTAACATTCTACCCTAAAAAAAATTCGACAAGGATAAATGCCATGGCAAACCATAAGTCAGCATTGAAACGTATCCGTCAAACTGAAAAACGCACAGAGCGTAACCGGTTTTATCGCACACGTATTAAAAATATCGTAAAAGCAGTCCGTGCCGCAGTTGATGCAGGTAACAAAGAAGAAGCACAAGCAGCACTTGTTATTGCAAACGCGAATCTTCACAAGTATGTTAGCAAAGGTGTCTTGAAAAAAGAGTCTGCTGGACGTAAAGTTAGCCGTCTTCACCTTGCGGTAAACGCACTACAAGCTTAATAAAATCACCTAAAAAGGAATCCGTTCCTTTTGGATGACCCCTTTTCTCACAACGCCTTTCTTTAGGAATTACAATAATGTTATCCGACAAACTCACCCCTTTTATCAATCGATACAATGAGCTCACCGAGTTGTTAAGTTCACCGGACATCGGTAACGACATCAAACGCATGACCGATCTTTCCAAAGAACAATCTGCACTCCAGCCAATTTTTACCAAAGCAACCGAATACAAAAAACTGTTAGAAGATATTGAAGAGAATAAATCACTCGCTTTTGATGCAGAACTGGGCGAATTGGCCAAAGAAGAGCTCAAATTTCTGGAGCCACAAGTAGGTGAGCTCGAAGAAGAGATCAAAAAACTCCTTATCCCTGCTGATCCCAATGACAAACGTAATATCTATATTGAATTACGTGCCGGTACCGGCGGAGATGAAGCGGCTATTTTTGTCGGTGATTTGTTCAATGCCTATGTCCGCTATGCAGATCTAAAAGGATGGAAAATCGAGCTTATGAGTACGAGCCCCTCAGATGCGGGTGGCTTCAAAGAAGTTATCGCTCTCATCAAGGGAGATCAAGTCTATTCACGCCTTAAGCACGAAGCGGGAGTACATCGGGTACAGCGTGTTCCTGCGACAGAGTCACAGGGCCGCGTTCATACCTCCGCCATAACGGTTGCCGTCATGCCTGAAGTCGATGATGTCGAAGTGGTCATCAATGAAAATGATCTCAAAATTGATGTTATGCGCTCATCTGGCTGTGGTGGGCAAAGTGTCAACACTACCGACTCAGCTGTACGTATTACCCACATTCCAACCGGTATCGTCGTCAACAATCAAGACCAAAAGTCACAGCATAAAAATAAAGACAAAGCGATGCAAATTCTCAAAGCCCGTATTTATGATATGCAAATGCAAGAGGCAAAAGAAAAAGAGATGAATGAGCGTAAGGATCAAGTGGGAACAGGTGATAGAAGTGGACGTATCCGTACCTACAACTATCCTCAAAACCGTATCTCCGATCACCGCATTACACTGACACTGTATCGACTCGAAGAGATCATGCAAGGGGGATTGATGGATGACATTATTGAACCACTCATCGCAGATATGCAATCAAAACTGATGGAGCAAAACGGGTTATAAACCTCCCGTTTTCCTCATTCTCGCCAACAGGTCTCAAAAACCCCTTTCACTTCTCCCTTAAACGTGATCGTCCCCTCATCAAATCCAAGATAGAGTGTTTCACCGCTTTTTGGGTAAACGCGAGCATTGTCCGCGACAGCATTTTCTATGGATGCACGATAAAAACACGCTGCCATTCCCGTACCGCATGCCAATGTTTCATCTTCAACCCCACGTTCATATGTACGCACTCGGATTGCTCCATTACTTTGAACGTGCGCAATATTCACGTTTGCATTGTACTTATGACGTAATTGGCGTGCCATTTCGATGTCGAAGTGTTCCATATCCGCATCAAAAGTAACCAAATGAGGAACTCCGGTATCAATAAGCCACCATCGCATTTCATGCTCAACAATTTCATCATTAATAACATAGGGAGGGGTTAAATCACTTTGGACCATATCCCCCTCAACGCTTGCTTTTATCACACCGGCTCCGGTTAAAAACTCCATATGTGTCCCAGCTAAACCAAAGCGGTGGGCATAATGGGCACATGCACGACTTCCATTTCCGCACATAGATGCCGTAGACCCATCGGCATTGTAAAATTCCCATTCAAAATCATGTTCTTCATGAGGCAGCAATACGATCAACCCATCTGCCCCTATTCCGTTTTGACGGTCACAAAGACTCACGGCTAATCCTGAACGGTCTGCCCCGTTTAAAGTGTGAAAAAGTACGAAATCATTACCGCTTGCGCAATATTTGGCGATTTGGAGCATCCCAAAATCCTTATATGGAAAGTTAATGGTGATATTATAGCTTAGGGGTTGGGTAGAGTGCTTTAATCGTCTCTACAAACTGTTCGCACTCTTTCTGAAGATGCTTAAGATTCGATGAATTATCAATGATCCAGGTTGCACGAGAACGTTTCTCATCAATATCCATCTGACTTTCAATACGGCGCAGTGATTCTTCTCTCGAAAATCCGTTACGCTTCATAAAACGTTCCAATTGAATCTCTTTTGGAGTATAGACAACAACAGAATTATGGATTGGATAGGAACCTGTTTCAAAAAACAAGGGAATATCAATGAGATACGGATAAGCAAATCTATCTTGCTTTTCACTCTCTTCCTCGATAGCAGTACGAATTTTTGGATGTAAAAAGGCTTCCAGCTCTTTTTTGGCCTCAGGATCGGCAAAGATCGTCTTCCCAAGCTCTGAGCGAATTACTTTACCTGCATGAACATATTCAGTACCAAAATGCTCTGAAACCCATGCGGCATTCTCATCCAAAATACGATGGGCAATAGCATCCGCATCGATGATGCGCAATCCATTAAGCCCCATCAAAGAGGCAACGGTACTTTTGCCCGTTGCGATTCCCCCTGTTAATGCAATAGCGTACTTATACGCCATTAGTTACGAGCAAGTCCGCGATAATTTTTTCGGATGTATTGCGGCATAGCAAAAACTCCCACATGTACATCACAGTTGTAAAACTGATGCCCCTCGAGCAAATCACTGCGCTGTAAGATTACATCAGCGGTCGGATGGTATTCTTTGGAACATAAAAGCAGTGTTGTCCCGTCTCCGGCATAGTAGGGCATAACAATTTTGAAATAATCACCCAAAGATTTCATTAACGGAGTATTGGCACTGACATCATCCAAAGATGGATGCTTCATCACTACCAAACCGTCGTCTTTTAGAATACGACTGATGTGTGCTATAACCACCGCGTCGGACGTAAGTGCATCAATCATGACAACATCGGTACTCTTTTCTTCTACATTACGAAATTCCGCTAGAAGGTCACTGCCACTGACATTGGCTACCGTTGACTCTTTGTAGCGGGCAAGCTCATTTATTAAAAGGTCACAGCTATCACTAGCAAGTAAAACCGATGTTGGCAATTTATGCGTACACATGGACACATGGACCATCATTTCAGGGTAAACAAACGTTTTCATGGGCAAAAATCTCTTCAGTGTGTAATTTATTAGCGATTGTAACATGCGCAGATTAAACCGCATTGAAATATGCCAAGAGGTAACTAATACTTAAGACTACACTCAATTTGCAATACTATAATTTCACTGAATATATATTATATAAATAAGGAATGAATTATGTGTGCTGAAAAAATTCAACGTTTACTTATGGCTATTGTCCTTACTATCTCTATGGCTCTGACCGCTTATGGCTATACACAATATGGAATGGCCCTTCAAGGTTTTGTTGTTCTTATGGTTATTGTCTGGGCGATCAAAGATTTTTGTCCCTCTTTATGGGTTTTTACAAAACTCTTCGGCACTTGTGCTAAGAAATAAACTTACCCTAACACTCTCTTCGTTATAATTCTTTTACTAAAACGGACGAGGAACTCCATGAGCCAAATCAGCTATAAAGATGCCGGTGTCGATATCGATGCAGGTAACAGTTTTGTCGAAAATATCAAACCGCTTGTCAAATCAACAGTAATCCCAGGTGTTCTCGGCGGTATTGGCTCATTTGCCGGAGCCTTTGAACTTCCTACAGGGTACAAAGAGCCTGTAATGCTCGCGGCTACGGATGGCGTAGGGACAAAGCTAAAACTTGCTATTGATTCAGGTATTCACAACACCGTCGGTATCGATTTGGTTGCTATGTGTGTCAATGATCTTATCTGTAATTTTGGAACGCCCTCTTTTTTCCTTGACTATTACGCAACCGGAAAACTCGATGTTAAAGCGGCAACGGCTGTCGTTAGCGGTATCGCAGAAGGTTGCCGTCAGGCCGAGTGTGCGCTTATCGGTGGCGAAACAGCTGAGATGCCGGGAATGTATCACAGCGATGATTATGACCTTGCAGGGTTTGCAGTGGGTGTGGCAGAAAAAAGTGAATTGGATCGTACAAATCACGTCAATGCAGGAGATATTCTCATCGCCCTTCCAAGCTCAGGACTACACTCCAACGGTTTTTCCTTAGCACGTAAAGTATTACTCGAAAAAATGGGGATGAAATTCGAAGACGATTTTAACGGTAAGCCGTTGATCGAAACGCTGTTAACGCCAACACGTATCTATGTCAAAACATTTAAAGCGCTCAAAGATAAAATCCAAGCGCTAGGTCACATCACTGGCGGTGGAATTGTTGAAAACCTTCCACGTGTATTACCTGAAGGACTTCGTGCAGTCATCACTGAATCCTCAATCCGTGTATTACCTATTTTTGAACTGATCGGGCAACATGTTGATCGTACAGAGATGTACCGTGCCTTTAATATGGGTGTAGGGATGATCCTTGTAGTACGTCCAGAAAATGTCGAGCATGTCTTAGACAATACTGATGGCTATGTTATCGGACACCTCGAAGCAGGGAAGCGCGAAGCCGTTCTCGTATAATCTTCACGCCTTGTTTTCAAGGCATCTCTCCTTTCTTTCCTTTTTCGATGTATAATTGATTCCATAGACCATTAAAGGAAATGAAATGAAAACAAAAATACTTGCAGGACTTGCTGTCGCTGCCATCGCTATTCAATTTATCCCCTATGGCAAAGACCATACCAATCCTCCAATCATAAGCGAACCCACATGGGATTCACCACGAACGAAAGAACTTTTTAACAACGCCTGTGCCGATTGCCACTCTCATGAAACAAAATACCCTTGGTACAGCAATGTCGCACCGATTTCATGGCTACTTGCACGCGACGTAGAGGAGGGACGTGAACATTTCAATGTCTCTGCATGGGGTGCTCAGAAAAAGAATAAAGGTGACGAAGCAGCTAAAGAAGTTCGTGAAGGCGAAATGCCTTTGTGGTTTTATCTCCCCACCCATCCAGAAGCTCAGTTAAGCGACGCAGCGAAAAAAGAGCTTGTAGATGGTTTGGAAAAAACTTTTGGAAAAGAAGATGCTGAGGAGGAGAAGTAATTACTTCTCCTCTTTGAGCAGATCTGCACGAGGGAAAGTAAATGCTGATTCTTTATCGGTCACTATTTTCTCTTTATCATCCATAGCATACGCATGAATGGTAATCGGTATAACGGTGTCTTTACTTGC
>JAGXFL010000011.1 GCA_024637295.1 Sulfuricurvum sp. | reverse complement strand
TATTAAGTTGTGCAGCCGTAGTTCAGTTGGTTAGAACGCCTGCCTGTCACGCAGGAGGTCGCGAGTTCGAGTCTCGTCGGCTGCGCCATTTTAATTTTTAATTATTACTCTTCGGGAGTTTAGCTCAGTTGGTAGAGCGCTACCCTTACAAGGTAGATGTCACAAGTTCGAGTCTTGTAATTCCCACCATATATTAAGTTGTGCAGCCGTAGTTCAGTTGGTTAGAACGCCTGCCTGTCACGCAGGAGGTCGCGAGTTCGAGTCTCGTCGGCTGCGCCACAACATCACTTCTTACTCACTTCCCTATCAATAGATCATTTCACTACTTTATCAGATTATTATTTTAGTGTGTGGAAATAGTTCCTCTTGGATACACTTTTTTAGCCGGCTTTTTTTGACTGGTATTAGTGTCTGATGCAAAGACTAGCGTGGCTAACACTACTAATGTAACTACGTATTTCATTTTTTACTCTCCCGTTTTAGCAAATCTCTATTATGAACAACATGAACCGCCGCTACAGCTTGTATCTCTCTTTTTAAACCACCCACTCACAAAATGCCAACCGATAAATACCAGCATGATAATCGCACCCGCTTGCTGTATAGGACCATGATGTTCATGCATGTTAACGCTCATACGTACCGCTAACGTCTCAAAGCCAACATCGATCAACGCTCCAAACATGATACTTCCCCCCGCTATTACCCCTAGATAAATGACAAGTGCACGCATTCCCAGCATCGACTTAACAACCCCCATAGTCACCGTGTTCGTAGCAGGTCCCGCAC
This sequence comes from Sulfuricurvum sp., assembly GCA_024637295.1. GTDB lineage: Bacteria > Campylobacterota > Campylobacteria > Campylobacterales > Sulfurimonadaceae > Sulfuricurvum. The sequence goes on along the minus strand of JAGXFL010000011.1, from coordinate 191,191 downwards.
TCAAAAAAACAAATGCAGCTCCTGGAGATACGCCTGCAAATATCAAGGCCGCAGCGATGGGCAAAGAGGCTGTAGCACACACATACATAGGCGCGGCGATAGCAACAGCGATCAAGTAGCCAGCAAAGCGATTCTCTCCAAAGAACTGATGCAAATTCGTAGGCATGGCGGCAGTAATAATTGCCCCTATCAAAAGTCCCCAAAACAGTGGTTTGCTAAAACTGCCCAGCAAGGTGATCAGTCCATAATGAAAAACATCATACAATGAGAATTTTTTAGGGGTTTCACTGGTTGCTATTGGAGAAGTTTTTGTAGGAGGTACAGGAGCTGTAGCACTAAATGAAAAAGGTTTTGCGACCTCTTTTGGCTCAAAAATGTTCATCAATATCCCGGCTGTAATAGCAATAATAACGGAACTTGCCACACGATAGAGGGTAAATACCCCTCCAAATATACCAAACGTTGCTAACATCGAATCAACTCCGGTGATAGGCGTTGAGATCAAAAAAGAGAGTGTTGCCCCTTTGGAAGCACCGTTTCGTCGCAAGGTTGCAGCAAAAGGGATAACACTGCATGAACACAACGGCAAAGGGGCCCCAAAGAGTGCCGCTTTAAAAACCGCATTATGTGTTTTAGGTCCCAGATGCTTTTGTACCCACGACTCACGGACAAACTGATGCAACACACCCGCTGCCAAAAGTCCCAATAGAATATAAATACCCATATCCTGACTCAACGACCAAAATGATTCAAATAATAGCTGCATAATAAAAACCTTTTAAATAAAAACAATAACCATTATCGAATTATCCTTTTTTCCCCTTAACTTATCCTTTGACCTTTTTCGCGATACTGCCTGATGGATGCTTATACCATCCCGGATCGGAGTAATCCCCTTTTGCCTGATTTTTTCGTACCTTCACAAGGGTGAACATCCCACCCATTTCGATAGGACCAAACGGTCCTTGCCCGCTCATCATCGGCAACGTGTTTTCAGGAACTGCCATTCCCATATCGACCATATCGCTCATCTCAGCCATACCGTTTTTACCCATAGGCATGTACATGTAGTTGGGTAGTAAGTCACTGATCTTTTGGGCAATGTCGTCTTGTTTGACACCGATCATATTAGGAACTTGATGTCCCATAGGACCCATTGTATGATGGGATTTGTGACAGTGAAACGACCAATCACCCTCGTTTTTTGCCACAAACTCTATCGCCCTCATCTGTCCCACCGCTACATCAGTAGTGACTTCAGGCCATCGGGCACTCTTAGGTACCCATCCCCCATCCGTGCACGTCACCTCAAACGTGTGTCCATGCATATGAATAGGATGGTTTGTCATGGTAAGATTACCAAAACGGATACGGACACGGTCTCCCACTCGTACGTTCATCGAGTCAATCCCAGGAAAGACGCGAGAATTAAAACTCCAAAGGTTAAATTCAGTCATGGTAGAGGGATTAGGGGTGTAGGTACCGGGAGCGACATCGTAACTGGAAAGTAAAAAACAAAAATCACGATCAACACGATGCTCTTTAGGATTTTTAGGATGGATAATAAACATCCCCATCGCCCCCATCGCCATTTGTACCATCTCATCCGCGTGTGGATGATACATAAACGTCCCGCTTTGGACCAATGTGAATTCATACACAAACGTATCTCCCGGAGCGATCTGCGGCTGTGTTAGACCCCCTACTCCATCCATACCGTTAGGCAAGATCAATCCATGCCAGTGAATCGTTGTGTGCTCAGGAAGATTATTGGTAACGATCAGACGGATACGATCCCCCTCGACCGCTTCGATCGTCGGTCCCGGAGAAGTACCGTTGTACCCCCAACAATTAACCACCATCCCAGGGGCAAACTCACGCACGACGGGTTGGGCGATAAGATGAAACTCCTTTACCCCCTCTTTCATCTCAAAAGGTAATGTCCAGCCGTTGAGTGTTACGACGGGGTTGTAGCTTTTCCCGTCACATTGGGTGATCATTGTCGCAGGGGAGAAGACTCGTTTGGGATCTTCAACAAGCGTCAACTGTCTCTTTTTAGAGGAGGTTTCGCAGTGATTTTTTTCCTCTGCATTGGCATTTTTACTTAGTACACTGGTGGCTAATATTGCCGCGCCCAATCCTAAAAAATCTCTTCTATTTTGTCCCATTGCTATTTCCTCCCAACACATATTCCAAATCAGCTTGTGCCTTTTGATACTCACCCATTATCATGAGTGCTTGCATCTTAGCCTCGCCATAACGACGCTGATCTTCAAGCAATTCATAGATACCATCGAGCATACCGTTGTAAAACAGCTTTGTCTCTTCTAATATCTGTTGATTAACAGGGAGAATCACTTCATTGGTTTCGACTGCCTTATCATACGCATACCGTGATGCCGCATAAGCTTCTCTCACCTGTGAGCGGATATTGACAGCTACCTCATACAGATGATGCACCCTTTGATTATACGTGGCTTGTGCTTTACTGACACGCCCTTGTCCAAAATCAAACAAGGGGATCGGAAGCTTGACCCCAAAGGTATTTAAACGACTTGTATCCGTTGTCTTTTCACTCGAAGCAGAAAGTTCGATTTCATTCAACAATCGTGTGTTTTGTATATATCCTGCATCACGTGCGGCATAATCGACCCCCTTGATGGCCGCTTTCATATCCAGACGGTTACTGATCGCTTTGTTTTCTAATCCATTGGCACTCATCAATGGCTCGATAAGATTCAACGGTGTTGCTTCCAATACATAATTAGTTTGTGTCCCATAAACTCCCAACAATCGATTAAGCGCTTCACGTGCCCTAGCATTCTCACGGTTTATATCGATTGCTTCCAATCGTGCATGGGCATAGGTGTCTTGCATTTTGAGTAAATTGCGCTTAGAGAGATTGCCCGCGGTATTCTGACGTATCGCCAACTGTATCGAAGCTTCATGTGATGTTAACAGCGTTGCGTACAACGCCACCTTTTCTTGAGCCACACGTGCATCAATATACCCTTTTTTGACTTCTCGAACCATTTTAAGCACCTCATCCCCAACTCTTAATTGGGTTTCCTCAAGTGCCAATCCACCCAGTTCTCTGCGCAGCGGTATCCATAACAGATCCAAGAATGCGACATCCAAACTCAACGTAGTGGTCGTAGCTCCGGCAGAATGTCCGATCGAATATCCCAATAACGGATTGCTCATCAACCCCGCTTGAACAAGATCGCTTTGAGAAATTCCGATTTCACCATACGTTTGCTGCAATCCACGGTTGTTGATGAGAGCAATGCGTACCGCATTGTCTTGAGTTAGCAGCGAAGAGAGCAGAGCATTCACACTTTGTTCAACACTCGCAGCTTCTTGCGGTGTTTTGATCCACTGCAGATTGTTATATGTCTTCTCTTTCACAGCATCAAATGCATCATCTTGAGAGATTGTTGAACATCCCGAAAAAAATAAAAAGGTTACCAACGAGTAAAAAATCTCTTTTTTCATTTTGCACCACCTAGGTGAGTCATGTTTTGATCTTCTTGCTGAATTTTTTGCTCATCCACGATTTTGACAGCCGGATTGATCGGGGCGTAGACGTCACTACCGTCATATGCATCCGGTGAAGAGGGCTGTGGATATTCATCTCCTATTGCAAAAACAGCATACGAACCCAAAGTCATCATCAACAATGCCAAAAACAATCTCTTCATACCATCCCCTTATGCACTAAACATCCGATAAGTGTAACATGAAACCCAAAATGAGCCGTTAATCCAATATTAACGTACCTTATCCATTCTTTAGAAAAATTTTCCTAAAATAGAGAAACACTTTCAAAGGAATCTGCATGAATGTCATTTCAATAATTTTTGGCCTGATCGCTGTGGTCGCCATTTTGATGTATAACTCACTCGTCAGCAAAAAAAATCAAGTCGATAATATTTTTGGTGCAGTGGATGCCGTTTTAAAAAAACGGTTTGATCTCATCCCTAATCTTGTAGCCTCTGTTTCACAATACATGGAACACGAAAAATCGACTCTCGAAAAAATCACTGAACTCAGAGCCCAAGCGATGAAACCGGGAATCAGCGACGATCAGAAAATAGCACTGGATGCAAAACTTACCTCTGCACTTGGGACTATTAACATCGCTATGGAAGCCTACCCTGATCTAAAAGCCAACGAAAACGTCATGCATCTGCAGCGCTCGCTCACTGAGGCAGAAGAGCAAATATCTGCTGCACGCCGCGCCTATAACCAAGCGGTCACTGATTTCAATAATGCGGTTGAAATGTTTCCAACCAATCTAATGGCATCGTATATGAAGCTGCAACGCAAACCGGTTTTTGAGATCACTGCAACGGAGCGCCAAAACGTTGATGTAGGGGCCCTTTTCAATAAATGAAATCAACCTCTCAACTGACAGACTTTTATTACAAAGAGTTGTATCCCTCTTTGAGAGAATTGGAGAAGAGACGTCTTTATATTCTCTCTCAGTTAAAATGGTACGGCGCAATGGGCGCTGTGCTATTTATCATCGTCGCACTTTGGATAGGCAAAAATGTCGGCTTGTCACATCCGCTTATGGTCAGTGTCGTGATCGGCTTTGCAGCATTAGCTTCGATCAGCTATCGTTATATGATTCGAGGATATGCCAAAGATTTCAAAGCCAAAATCATTACCCCTCTCATCGGTGCCATCGATGTTCATTTACTCTATAACCCTGATTTTGCAATATCCCAACATCTTTTTACGCGCTCACAGCTTTTTAAGCGCGATATTGACCGATATAGCGGAAATGACTACGTCAAAGGTTCTATCGACGGTGTGTCGCTAGAGTTCTCGGATGTCCATGCCCAGTACCAGACCAAAGACTCTAAAGGACGCACCCAATGGCACACTCTTTTTCGTGGACTCTTTTTAGTCGCTGAGTTCAACAAAAATTTTAAAAGCCGCACAGTCGTTCTCCCTGATCTTGCCGAAAAGACATTTGGCAACCTCATCGGCGGATGGCTTCAATCTAAAAATGTATCCCGCGACAGCGTTATACAACTCGATGATCCCGAATTTGAAAAAAAGTTTGTAGTTTACGGAACAGATCCTATAGAAGCGCGCTACATCCTCACCCACTCCATGATGAAACGGATCGTGGAGTTTCAGAAAAAAATATCCTATCCCCTCTTTATCTCATTTGTCCATAACCATATCCATATTGCCATTGAAACAAAAAAAGATCTCTTTGAACCTTCTGTTTTTACTTCACTGCTGGAGTATAAACAGGCGATGGAATACGTCAATACCTTGAACAGCACTATCGGTTTAGTAGAAGAGCTCAAGCTCAATGAGAAATTATGGAGTAAAAGCTAACATCCTGCAGAGAAAAATATCATTTAAACTATTATTAATATATTTTATATATCATGATTTAAATAGTTTTAAAGGGATAAGAGTGCTTCGTATCATTTTTTTACTCTTTTTATCTCTTTCTTATTCGTATGCATCCATTGTTATCACAGATGAACAGAAACGATATACCCACTTTTCTTTGGCATACTTATACGATGAGTCCAATACGCTTACTATTGAGAATATCGCTAAAACCAATTTTACACACACCATTCCAAACCAGTTTGCTTTAGGGTACAAAGACGGAACGGCATGGTTTAAATTGATCATTACCAATCAAAGTAAAAACAGTGATTTTATCCTCTATTTTACTGAACCTTTTTGGAGTGATTTCGACCTCTTCGAACCTACTAATCAAGGCTGGAAACAGCACCAAAATGGTCTCATCAATCCGCTGAAAAAACGTGAAATCGAAGATAACAGCCCTGCATTTTTCCTAAATATCAAATACGGTGAGTCCAAGACATACTTTATCAAAGGTCGAACGATAAATTCTCATATCGGCGCTTTTAAACTTTATACAGAACATGAGTTTTTTAGACCCAGCCGTTTTACCCTCAATACCTTTTATCTCTTCTATTCCGGTGTTCTCTTTATCATCATCTTACTCAATATTTTTCTTTATTTTGAGATGAAAGAACGCCTTTACGGCTATTACATCGGATATGTATCTTCCTTTATTGTTTTTATCAGTATGTTCAGTGGTTCGTACCTCTCTTTTGGTCTTAATGGATGGCCGGAGGGACTTCACACCTTGGGTACACCCGTCATGGCATTTATGACACTCTTCTCCAGTGAATTTTTGCAACTTAAGAAATATTTACCCAAACTACACGCTGTAATAAAAATCTCTGCTGTGATTTTGATTGTTTTCGCTATTTTAATCAACGAGCACGTACCTCATATCAACCTGATCTTTAACATATTTTCTATTTTTCTTCTGGGTCTTCTCTTTGGTGTGGCTATTTGGATGTGGTTACGGGGACTGATTCAGACCCGATACTATCTCGTTGCACTCATCATCTATATGCCTTTGATGGGGCTTATGGTATTAACCTTCAACACACTTATCCCAAACTGTGACTTCACACGCTACTCTTTTTTGTTTGGATCACTAGTAGAGATCATCCTATTTTCATTGATCCTTGCCAAACGATTCCATAAAGCTAAATACGGTGAAATTTGTTTACAAAAAAAACTGTTGATAGAAAAACGGAAAAATTTGGCCACTTTGAACAATGAAATCAAAAAGCAAAGTCAAGAGATCAAAGAAAAAAATGCCCTATTATTCCACCAATCCAGAAATGCTGCTATGGGAGAAATGATCTCGATGATAGCACACCAATGGCGCCAACCACTCAATACACTTGGGATTATCAATCAAGATCTTTATTTCAAATACAAAATGGGGCTATGCGACGAAAGCTATTTTAAAAAATCCCATGAACAGTTTGATGAACATTTACAATACATGTCCAGCACGATAGATGATTTTAGAAATTACTATAAAGATGGCAAGGCAAAACAACCTGAAGATATAGAGCAAATCGTAGTATTGGCGTTGCGTATGAGCGAAGTATTTTTAAATTGTGCCCGTATTAAAACCGAGATGATTGTTTTAACCCATCAAAAAGTCAGTTTGGCTAAAAATGGGCTTCTTCATGTACTTATCAACCTGATAAAAAATGCCCATGATGTCATCCTTGAACGAAACATCCAACATGGCCATATCAAACTTATCATAAAAGAATTATCCCAATCCATTGTCATCCACATCTGCGATAATGCCGGAGGAATTCCGGATGAAATTGCGCCAAAGATTTTTGAACCCTATTTTTCTACCAAATCAGATGAAGGGACAGGATTGGGACTGTATATGTCTAAATCCATCATAGAAGATCATTGTCATGGGACACTCTCGTTTTACAATTCAGATGTAGGTGTCTGTTTTACCATCACCTTGCCTTTGAATCTGGCTACCTCTTGATGATAGTACGGTTAAGAAGGGTGTAAAAGTGTTCCATATCCTCGGATGCAGCTTGAACATCAAACAATGCCCCCCGCTCATCAAACACTTTTGAGAGGATCTCTATGCGATTGCGTGACATTTCATACTCCACAATAGAGATATTCGAATAGTCACACAGGAAACTGCTTCGGTAAAGTTTTTCATACGATTGTAACGATGCGGCAGATACTGCTGCATTTGCAGCCTGTGCATACGCGCGTACCAATCCGCCGGGTCCAAGTTTCGTCCCGCCAAAATAGCGTACCGTAATGATTGCTGCATTTATCAATTCATGCCCCTGCAAGACAGAGAGTGTCGGTTTGCCCGATGTTCCCTTGGGTTCACCGTCATCACCACTGTATTCCACAATCTGATCGAATTCATTAAGCATTCTATAGGCACTTACAAAATGGACTGCTTTGGGGTGTTTTTCGCGTAATTTTTTCATCTCTTCTTCATAAAGAGCCATAGGCATTAAATACGCCAAAAATTTAGACTGCTTTATCTCAATCGTATCACTAAAAATTGAATCGACTGTGACCATAACACTCCCTTATAAAGTTTCTAATTATAGCATTACCGTTGCGGGTGATTTAAAAAATAGCCATAAAATAAATAAATTTAAACAAAATACTGTAAATTTAGATTTTATTACAAAAAACTTACATTTTTAACCTATAATAATATAAAGACATTATTTTTATTAAAGGAAATAAAAATGAGCAAAGAATACGTATTAAAAGATACCGATTTTTTGGTATCACAGACCGACGATAAGGGTAAAATCCTTTTTGCCAATGATGACTTTTGTAAGATTGCCGGATATACGATCGATGAATTGGTCGGAAAGCCTCACAGTATCGTCCGTCATTCAGATATGCCAAAGGCAGCCTTTAAAGATTTATGGGATACCGTCAATAGTGGTAAGATCTGGACAGGTTATGTGAAAAATGCGACCAAAAGCGGCGGTTTTTATTGGGTCTTTGCTACTGTTTTTCCAAATATAGCGTGTGACAGCGGAACGTGTGGATTCTTGTCATGCCGTCGTAAGCCTTCTGCCGATGAAATTGCGGCAGCAGAGACTCTTTATAAAACAATGAACTAAAGGGACATTATGAAAAATTCGGTAAAAATAATCGTTCTTATCGTATTAGCCATTATTGGGCTATTGGTTGGCCTGTTAAGTCAAAGCATTTCGGTGTTTGTCGGGACTGTTTTAGTAGTAGTAATGGTTGCTATTTGGATAGTGACCAATCATTCTAACGGTTCCCAGCAGATAAATAAACAATTGGATGATTTTTTAGATCTTATACATTTTAAGCGTAACCGTTTGGCATTGTTAGATGCTAACCCTGGCAGTATGGAAGAAAAAGTGAACTTATTGGTATTGGCATATGAAGATATGCTATTGAAAGATACAGCGGTTGCAGGTGAGATGGTACTTCTTGGAGATAAAGTACGACAAGGTCACTATAAGTGTCGTGTAAGCAGTGATTCCAAAACTCCACATGTTCATCTGCTTCGTAAGACAATGAATAATACATTGGACGCAATCGAAGGTAATTTGGACAATGCAATCCATGTTTTAGAAGAACTGTGTGAGGGGAAATTTTCGACTCGCGCCAATGTCAATGTTCAAGCAAAAATGGGGCAGATGCTTGAAAAGATTAATACACTGGGATCAGCACTTCTGTCGATGGAGTCTCAAAATAATGAGGCGAAAGAGATCCTAAACAATAATACACGCAATCTCAAAGAGACAATAGAAACGCTTCGTTCGACCAAATTTGTCGAACTCAACACCATGATTGAGACAACAGTAAAACGGATACAAAACGTTGCTGAAAAAGAGCATGACCTTGCCGATAATCTTAAATCATTAGCAGGTAATGCCCGAGAAACCAAAGATATATTGATTACAATCGGTGATATTGCTGATCAAACAAATCTTCTAGCCCTAAATGCCGCGATTGAAGCGGCTCGTGCCGGTGAGCATGGGCGAGGATTCGCCGTTGTCGCTGATGAAGTACGTAAACTAGCTGAACGAACTCAAAAGAGTCTATCTGAAATTTCGGCAACGATCAATGTACTGATACAAGCAATTAGTGATAATAGTGAAGCGCTCAATCAAAATATGGATGATATGGTAGATTTAACACATTATGTCGGAACTGTGGATCAAAAAATGGATGATTTACTGATATCCATGGATGCAATGAGCTAAAAAAACTTAAGGATTATATACGAGGTTGGTTGCGGAAGCAGGATTTGAACCTACGACCTTCGGGTTATGAGACTGTGTAAAAATCATGTTAAAACCGAATCAATACCCCTAACAAAGGGCACTTTTTTAGATCTACCCTAGTTTTTAGAATAAATCATAAAACAACCTCTTTATTACACGAAAACGCAGTCTTTGTGGGATTCGCGCCGTTTCGCAGTGGACAACTTGTTGTACCTTTATGGGCACAAAATGGTCACAGTAAAAAGAGCCAAAATGTCAGAACAACAAAACGATTCCGATCACAATTTCGGATACAACCTTGCCCATGAAAGGGCAATTTTATCCTCATTTATTTTTTCCCCTGAACTCTTCAGCGATGTTGTCGATACGCTCAAGTCACACCACTTTTATCTTCAATCGCATCAAAACATTTATGAGACGATGCTACTTTTACATCGAAGTGATAAACCGATTGATGAATCTTTTTTGCGGCTTGAGCTGGAGCGTAAAAAGAAGTTTGATGAACGGACGATGGTTGAAGTTCTAACCTCTACCCCTATAGCTCACATCAACCCCTACGTCGCACAGATCAAAGAGTTCTATACGATGAGGGAGATTGTGAAGTTATCTACCGTCATAAAGCAGCAAGTGAGTGAGGAAAAAACCTCCGATCAGATCATTGCAGAGGTAGCACGGTTCATTGATGTGTTGGAGATGTCGGATCAGTCACGGGCTAAGTCGTTTAGTCAGCTTAAAAAAGAGTACCTCTTAAACCCTCCAGCTCCAGTGTACGCCACGGGGGTGAGTTTCATCGATGAAGCACTCAATGGAGGTATTGAAATGGGGCAACTCATCCTCATCTCCGGCGACCCCGAAGCGGGGAAAACAATTCTTACGATGCAAATCCTCAAAAATATCACAAAACTAAACCCTGCGGTGTTGTTTGCGTTTGAGTTTACGACCGATAGCCTCGTGAAGCTACAGATGCGTGTAGAGAGTGAAGCGTATGAGAATGAGCATCTGCAAATTATTGACGATGGGTACGACATCGTGGACTTGGAACGTGAGATCAAGATTTGGGCGAAGCGCGGTGCGCGGTTTTTTGTCATCGATTCACAGATGCGGATGGAGAACGCGGCCAATAACGGAACGATGGAAGATCGTGAGTCTGAGAAGTTTAGCCGACTGGCAAAACTATCTCATCGGCTAAACATCGTGATCCTGCTCATCATCCAAAACTCGAAGGCGGATGCTGCTGCGTCGGTGATCTCTCCGATGGGGACAAAGAAAGGGGCGCATGAGGCCTCGATTATTATTCATCTCAAGCTGGTCAAAGACGATCCTGAAAATGGCAAAAAAGAGATGCGTAAAATTATCTTTAGTAAGAATAAACAGACAGGGCAGCACTTCAAGGGTGAAGTGAATTTTAATCCATACACTCTGATGTTCACGCGGCCGTATAGTGCAGGAAATAGTATCGAGTATGAGGGGCATAAAAAAGGTGCCTCGATTCCCGTAGAGCATAAAGACTCTAATGGGAGAACGACGGGACAGAGTGCGATGAAGATTGTTGAGGATCAACTCAATGAAGTTGCCGGAGGTCAGTCCGGCCAAATCAGTATGCCAACGATTTAAAGAGGAGGATATGATGGTTTTAGTAGGAAGCGAGGTAAAACTCTCTAATGGAAAAATAGCAGTTAAATATGTAGTTGTTGGGCTTGAGAAGCCTTTGCCAATGTTTGAAGAGGGGGGGGCAATAACTGCTATCCTCAAGCGCGGGCGTAGGGTTCGGAGAGTATTTTTAGAGAAAGTAATTTGTCTATAAGGCAGAAAAGTAAATCTTGAGTGAGTAAAGGAAGATAGCATGATTTTAGAAACAAACATAAACAACGTAGGCGTAGTGTTAACTGGGAAATGGGAAGAAGTCGCGCATTTTTATAATTCGTTTTGCAAGAGCATGGCTGTGGCGAAGGTGCTTACTAAAAAAGTATCCATTGTCAAAGCGAATCCGCATACGGTATTTGTCGATGGTCTTGAGTTGTCGCTAAACGACGAAGGTGTTGTTAAAAAAGAAGGTACTGATTATTTTATCTGTAAAGATGGAAATTCTTTTAAACTCTATGAGCTTAAAGATCTTCTAGGAGCCAGTGGCGATATCGTCGGCGGTTTTCATTATGGGCAATGTGGTGAAGATTTTAAAGCGATCAACAACATAGGCAAAAAACACGCCAAGAAGTTAGCAGGGATTAAAGCAAACACTATTTGGGATCAATACCATCGTCCTACTTGTGATCCAAAAGGGATGGCATATGTTAAAAATCTTGACCTATGGGTTGATATGTATCTTGTGAGTGATAAATACGAAGAGGTCGGAACATCGGCAGCAGGATATAACATTCTCGCAGGATATGAACATCATGGGCGAAAACTTCCAAAAGATAAAACCGAATGTAAATGGCAGGACTTCAAAGAGATCGGTGACAAGTTCGGTAAACGTATGCTCACTGAAAAAGAGTTTCAAGTCGCTATGTATGGTGTCAAAGAAAATCATAGTGCCGGTGATTTGGATAACGGTATCACTAAGCACATCCCTGATTTTATGTCTAAGTATGGAATCGAACAAGCTACGGGCTGTCAATGGATTTGGAGCAGTGAGCAGTACGGAGACAACATAGAGAGAAAGAAAATCTTTGGCGGCCCTCGTGACAACACCGTGGAGTCCGGCTCGCGCGCGTCTTTTTGGCATTTTTACGTGTGGTATACGAATTGGTCTTATGGTTGTCGCTACGCCTGTAACCCCTTGCATCCTGTAGACATGAGCGAAAGCGAATGTGAGGCAGAAAATGTTAATGAAGCTAAGGAATAATAGATGAAAGTATTATGGGTTGATACAGAAACAACAGGGCTGAACCCAGTTGAAAACGGAGTACATCAAGTTGCCGGATTAATTGAATTGAGTGTATTGGACAAAGCCAATCCTCTCATTGGATTTGATATCAATGCCAATCCATTGCCGCATTGTAAAGTTAGTTCTTGGCATGACAAGAATCAAGATTGTGAGATTGATGCTTTATCTATTTCAGGCAAGACTCAAGATGATTTATCGAGCTACCAAAGTTATGCGGCAGGGATGCAGAAGTTAATAACCACATTAAGTGGACACATAAATTTAGAAGACAAAACAGATAAGTTTATTCTTGCTGGATACAACGTAGGCTTTGATAAGGATATGCTATTTGGATGGGCTACAGTTGTAGGTGAAAAAAAGCTAGGAAAATATCTCGATCACAGGGTTATCGATGTGATGACACTAGCAAGAACTGCTTATGCTATGGGGTTAATGTTTGAGCCTAAAGACTTTAAGCTTGAGACAATGGCAGAAAAATATGGAATAGCCATTGATGCACATGATGCCTCTTCGGATATTGAAGCTACGAGAAAACTATTTTTTGTACTAATTGGCTTAATCAGAGGGGAAGATAGTTAATGTTCAATAAAGTGATCTTAGTCGGGAACCTAACCCGCGATATTGAACTTAGATATTCTCAAAATGGTTCTGCGATTGCAAACACTGCGATTGCTATAAGCCGTAAGTTTACGGTAAACGGTGAGAAAAAAGAAGAGACATGTTTTGTTGATATCACCTTTTTTGGGCGTAGCGGTGAGGTTGCCAATCAATACCTTCGCAAGGGTTCTAAAATCCTCGTAGAGGGACGATTGAACTTTGAGCAATGGGTTGATAAGACAAGTGGGCAAAAGCGCTCTAAGCACTCCATGATCGTTGAGAGTATGCAGATGCTGGATAGCAAAGGGGATGGCGGGATACCTGTAGAGCAACAAGATGCAGCAGGAAACACAACCGGACATGGGGAATATCACCCCAATAATTAGGAGATAACAATGGAATCGATGGACTATATGAAGATTATAGCCGTAGTCATAGGGCTTGGGTTATTGGTGATCGGGTTGATCGATTACGCACTGTGTAAGTTCCGAAAGTATGGGGAGAATCCACCGAATATTTTGGGTATTTTTAAGAGGGGGAAAGTGATGGAATTTCCAAACCAACAAATAAACAAAATCAATATTTACAAAGAACTACTCAAAGATGAAGTGGTAATTGATACAGCTGCTCATATCGTAAAAGCAAAATTCAGAGAGGCAGTGATTGATAAGGGTAGATGCTGTTGGGAAACTTGCAGCAAAGAGCATCTTTTAGAAATGCTTGAAGATCATGTAGAAAAGTTCAAAGATCGTGGGATGAATAACCGACGCGATGCCGCTGATCTTGTCGGGATCTCGATGATGCTCCTAAGTAAATGTGAAGAGGGAGAGTTTAAATATCTCGATGGTATTCCACTGCCTCCACAATCATTTCAAACTCCATGCCCGTATGGAAATGATAACGCCTCTGAAAAATTCGATGAAGAGCGCGATGCTTTTCTCCGCAAAGTATACTTAGGGGAAGAGGCTCTATCATTTTCCCCCCATCACCATCAAAAAATCTTAGATCGTACTAAAATACGAACAGCACGAAAGCGGGATAAGTCGGGTGAATTTACTATCAATGATGAGCGGTTTGAAGCAGTGTTTGAAATTGCACTCACTATGCCGGCTTTTTGTTCTTTGTTTGATAATGGGTTTTATACCCCTGAACAGTTCGGGTTTGTAGGACTGCTTGAAATGTGGCTGGAGTATGAACCCTATTTTACGGATGATGATATGGTTTATGTGCATAAGATCAGTGAGGTGCAATCATGACACAGCAAATACAAGAGATATTAGAATCTATTGGAGATGATGATTATTTTAAGAATGAGGCAGTTGTATTAAAAACCTACATTGAACAAATTGAAAGAGATAGGTTTATTACCGATGAAGCGAACAAGGGATTAGGCAGAGTGATCGTTGATTTAAAAAATGATAAGGCGATGCTTACATCGGTACTTAAAGAACTAAAATCTAAAGGCTTTCAAGCCCTACATTGTCCATCATGTCAAGGTGGTGGATGTCCAGTGTGTGGCGGGAGTGGGTTTGTTTTTGGGAAAGATATTTTTATTAAGGATCAATCATGACCGAAGTACGAAGAGCAATCATCCTCACAGGGTTTATCGGAACTCTACTCACGGAGTATCAAGAAGATGAGATCACTCCCTCTATCCGAACTCTCATCGATGCGTGTACCAAATTTACCGATAAACGCTCAGGGGTTGAACTGGTGATGGTGCGCGGGAAGTTTGGGGGTCGGATAATGACCCCGCGCGTGACCGATAAAAAACGGCATGAGCAGTTTTTAGAGACGATGAAGATCGCGAATACGATTTGGAATTCTGCACTGGAACGGTATGCAAAGCACTCACTCAAAATCGATGCGATATCGACCGTTGTTGCTCTCTATGAGTTTTTACCCGAAGTGCTGCATAAGCACGCACGGATACGCAAAGAGCAGATCGATGCATATGCCGCTGAGGGTAACGATGGGGACGAGGTGAATAAAACAGCGGGGGCAGTGTTCGGAGGGTATCTCACGGAACTGTTGGCCTCAGAGATGGGGATTAAAGTAAACGGGCGGTTACGCGCTCTAAAGCATAAAGTAGAACGAAACCTTGGGGAGGTGGCATAATGCACGAAGGATATAAAAACTATCTCGATGTATTGGCATCGAAAGGAATGGGCAATCCTATGTCTGAAAAGGATTGGAAGGATGGGGTCGGGATCAAAGATGAAGAAGAACATATCCCATTCGTGGCCCGTAAAAAAGAGAGTTTTCGCAATGTAGTTCCAACGCTATCAAATCATGAAGATCCGAGGGCATCAGCTCCTCTCAAAGTTAATCTGATGGATCGTATCCCTGTCCCTAGCAAAACGATAGAGAAACCAATACCAAAAAAAACCAAAGCCCTCCCCGTACAAAAAGAGATCACACGCAGAGCGAATGCTATTCCTAAAACCTCTCTACAGGGGATGAACAAAAAAGAGCGTCAAGAGCATCGTAATAAACTCGCTAGGGAGCGTCGAGTAAAGGATAAGAAAAATGGGGAATTAAAACCCATGAGCGAGGAGCGCAAGAAAAAGCAGAGAAAATACTGCAATGAATACTATAAAAATAACAAAGAGAAGATGCTCAAAGCAGCACGGATCAGACGGGAGAATAGAACCCCAGAAGAGAGAGAGGCTGCGAAAAAGTACATGAGTCAGTGGCAGAAAAATAATCGGGAACAGGTGAATGCGAATGCGCTGGATTGGAAGAAGAAAAATCGCCAACCGCAAAACAATACGTCTACCTCTCAAGAGAAAAGTTTGTCAGCATGAGTCAGCATGACATTATCAAACAGGTACTTATAAAGCAGGAACTCGCACGTCGTAATCTTGAATATTATATGCGCTATGTCTTTGAGTTCCACTATCAGCGGCCTCTGAAAATAAACTGGCATCAAGGTTTTATCTCTGAGATCATGATGGCGGCGTTTGCCGGAGAGCTAAATCGGTTCTCGATACAAATCGCACCCTCTACCGGAAAGACAGAGGAAACAGTACGACAAGGATTCTCATGGGCATTAGGGCAGAACCCTCGCAAGAAGTATGCCTATACAACATATGGCGGTGACCTATCCACTATGGTCAGTATCCAAACTCGCAGTATCGTAGAGAGCAAACCCTACATGGGGCTTTTCTCAGATACTAAACTCTCCAAAGTCAAAAATAAAAATGATGACTGGCAAACTACGCTAGAGGGCGGCATGTATGCTACGTCTACCGGAGGTGCAATGACAGGGACTCACTATGATGGGATCATGATGGATGATCCACTCAAGGCTATCGACGCATCGAGTAAGGCAAAGCACGATGAAGCCTATGATTTTTATACGGGGACGATTTTGACACGTATCCGAGATAAAGAGCATGGGTTTATCGGGCTGATTATGCAGCGGTTGGATGTTAATGATCAGGTTGCAAAAATCCGAGATTCCGAAGAAGGGGATGACTGGGAGTTTTTCACCCTCAAAGCGTTGGAGCCTACAACGACGTATTATAATTTTGGTAAGTTTAAGTATGTGCGCCCTGCCATGGAGCCTCTGTTTGAAGCACATGAAAATCTTGAACAGCTACATAAAATGCGTAGAGCCATGGGGGAAACGAAGTTCAATACACAGTATCAGCAAGATCCTGAACCTAATGAGTCAGGGTATGTGCAAGAGTCATGGTTTAGTGAGATTGGGGAGTTTGATATCCCTGAGCAAAATCTCTATATCAAGATAGATCCTGCAATGTCTACAAAGCAAACAGCGGACAATCGCGCTATTGATGTCATAGGGTACAGCATCGACAGCAGCGAGATAGAGCTAAAGGTGATGATGGATTGTTGGTTTGGGATATGGGGGCTTGATGAGTTCGTTGATTATATCATCATGGCAATGATGCGCTATCCCAGTGCTGTGGTGCTACTCGAATCAAGCGGCGGAGGGTTGCTCATTAGACAGCAGCTCAACAAAGAGATCCTACGCCGTAATGCCGTGCTCAAAGAGCAGCGCAAAGATCGCATACAAAATCATATCATCACCTATACCCCAAGTAACAAAATCTCAAAGAATCAGAAAATATCTGTAGGGCTTATAGAGTTGGAGACGGGGCGGTTCAAGTTTCGGCGCGGGGCAAACGGAATTGATCAGATGAAAAAAGAGTATTTACGGTTCGACCCCAACAAAGAGAGCAATCGTGATGACTGTATCGATGCAGCACACAGCGGTGAGGAGCACTGCCGCCCTAAACGAATAGGCTCAGTTAAAAAAGAACAGACAATAAGAAGTAGGCATAAAAAGCCTAGTAGCGGAAAATGGAGGTTTTAGATGGCATACGCGCCTGAGTTCATCGAAAAGGTTGGGATATATTTTGAGACGCATGATGATACGCCTCCTGAGGTGGCAACTCTATTTAAAGTGTCACGTTCGATTATGTATGGGTGGATTGAAAAAAATGGCTGGATACAAAACAAGTATCAAGGGGTGAAGAGATCCGCCGGCGGATTGATCGATGAGGCGGCGATGAAGGCGGTTCGCAGCGGGGCTATGGACGCAGTGATCGGAGAGGTTATGGAAGCCGATGCTCATACGGGACATCTGAATAAAGATCGAGCCGGGAAGGTGGCCAGCGAAGTGATGCGGGATGTTTTGACGCGTACTGAGTTGCAAGAGGAAGCATCCGTGGCCTTGCGAAGCGCGATCAAACTAGCCGGAGTCAGTACCCGTATCACTGATCAGCGCACTGTGATCGAGTGTATCAAAACGGTGCAGGAGATTATTTTCGGGAAGAACCCTGATATGGTGTTTCTTGGAGATTTTTCCAAGATCACCGATGTGGATGTCGCGAATGCGTCAACAGAGGAGCTATTGCAGATGGTTAAAGGGATTCAAAACAATCCACTAAAAGGGGAATAATATGGGACGAAACAAAGGAGAAAGTTACCGAAAGGTGAAACTAAAAGTGATTAAACGCATCACTTGCCCAAACTGGTCTATCGGGGAGGATGTTATTGAATTAGTCAAGGACAGCTCATCAAAAATGGGGATATGCCAGAGCCGTATTGTAGAAGTAGCAATCAAGAATTTATTGATACTAGAAAACAAAAAACTAACTAAACTGCAAAATATATTCACAAAATCCTAACACGTCCCTATTTTATAAAAATTAACTCCCATACAATTTGGAAAATGTTAATACGGGAGTCACTATGCCACAGGATAACACACCACTACCACAAGAGAGTACACAAGCAAACCCTCGCGATGCGCTCAACCTCAAAAAAGCAAAAATCCAAATCCTAGAGGGTGAGCTCTCTGATATCGATGCGGCCTTAGACGCAGAGTTTATCGAGCAGCTGCCCTCCATGCTTACCGAAGAGGAAGGAGATATGCGTCTCGATGAGGATTTTCGCCCATTCTTGGCTCTCGTAGAAGAGAAAAAAGAGGGATTCTATCGTACCAAACTCGATGAACTCAAATCGCAAATTGATGCTCTTAAAAAAGAAGCATCGGACGAGGAAGAAGCTATCGATATCGAAGATGGGAAACGGGTATTTTTAGAAGCCCACCCTGAATCCGATTGGAGTGCTCTCACAGAGTTCTACAAAAATGATATGACGGCTCGACAAAAAGAGGATCTTATTGATTTGGATCTCGTGCCGTTTATGGAAAAAGTGTATGAGCTTTTCAGCAAAAAAAACAAAAAAAATCCCCCCGAAGCCCCAACAAAAGAAGAGCCTAACCTCCCCCCAAACATGAATGACGCTGCATCCTCAGCACCAAAAGGCAACCCGTATGCCGGAGCTATTGATGAAAACTACAACCGAGCAATCGGATTGCGGTAATCAAAAAAAGGGGGATACGGGATGTTAGTAGGTGATAGCACAGATGATCAATGGGAGATCCAACGCGATTGTGAAACGCTGATGCGTGCAAAAGAAATCGTGGAAGATCCAAAGAGGTTGGAAAAAGCGCAAGCGTTTTTTACTAAACAAACAGAGGCTATGAAAGCACTCTCTGACACTGATTTTTTGAAAAAAATCGGTTTTAGAAACTAAACAAAGGGGATACCATGGCAGGTGCCGAAGATTTTTTGACAACGGATGAACTCCGTATTTCGTATGGTAAAGAGGTTACTATCGCTGCTGCTGAAGAGAGCATGTGGAATAGTTTGATGGGGACTAGCGATCAGCACATCCTTAAAACACAACTCACAACTGAGTCAAGCGCAGGCTCTCACATGATGTCTATGATCGGGATGTTGGAAGGTGATGGGGTAGAGGGTAATACTGATTTGGACAGCAACGAAGACACCCTCTCGTACCTGCACCAAAAAGTAGATATGGAGCTCTTCGGAAACTCTGTCAAGTCTAAAAAGATTCAGATCAGTAATGCCAGTGTCGCCCAAAATTTCAAAGGCGATTCTAAGCGTCAGCTCGCAACATGGGGAGCTACTAAAGCGGATAAAATCGTAACTGCACGCCTTACGCATGGATGTACTAATATCGTTCCTTGTCATGCGACGAATGGAGCTGGGATAGTAAATGGAACGGCTTCGATGGTTTCCGGGGATATCTTCTCAACAGAGACGATTCGTATCGCGAAGCGTGTTGCGACTCGCGGGGTAAAAGTAGATGGAACTCTCGCTCCACGTTTGCGCCCATATTTGCTCAAGCGCGAAGGTGCTATCGAGGGTGTACCAAATGTTCGTAAAGTTTTTGTTATGGCGGTCGGAGGGTATTCGGCTGAGCAGCTTAAAAATGATCCATTGTGGATTGAGTCTCAAAAATTCACCCATAACAAATCATTGAATAATTTGTTTACCGGACAGTTGGGTGTATTCGATGACGTTATCCTTGTTGATTTCGGAACATGGACGAAAAACTACGCAGGGATCATGTGCAGTGATTCGGGTGATTATGGCCACTATGCAACGGGCCTCGATGCTTATGATGGTGCATTAGGTCTTACTACTGAGCTCAACCTTTTCCTCGGTGCTACTGCGGGGCTTTGTCCAATGGATAGCGGCTTTGAGTACAGCGAAGATACGTTTGACTATGGCAAAAAAATGGGTGTTGCAATCAGCCGCACATGGGCGTTTGATAAAGCGAAGTTTGTCGGTAAAACGGCATTGGAGCAAAAGCAGGTATGGCATGGCCAAGACTATGGGGTTATCCTCGTACCGGCGAGTAAGGAGTAATCATGTTGCAATATGAAATGGATAAAGTGGGCGTAGTCCGCAAGCAAGTACGTTTTTCAGATACAGCTGTAGAAATCTGCGGCGTACCTGTGGGCGGGGTAGTATTGAGTGTCAATGTAACCGTACTAGAGGTGTTTAGCGATGCTGCATCAACGATCACTGTTGGGAGTGAACTCACTGCTAACAAATTCGTGACCAAAGATGCGAATGTTTTAGGGGGATTATCTTCTACCATCACACATGAAGTGGTATCAACTGAGAAAAAAGTGATCGCAGCGGTAACAGGTACGTCTACAACGGGTACCGCTATGGTCACCGTTATGTATGCTAAACCATCAAAACAGAGCGTGGTGTACTAATGAAAATACACACACCGAACCTAAAAGCACTTAAATACGTGGGTCAAGAACCACAGCGGTTTAAACAGCTGGTTGCGGTTCGTGTATTCCCTATTCTTGAAAATGGGGATATCGTCATCGTTCCTGAGCTGACAGCGCATATGATGCGTAAAAATAAAGATTTTAAAGCCATAGATCTAAATGTGCTTTTGAGCTACATCCCTGCCGATGTTTTTCTTGCTGCTGAAGAATTGACCCAAGCACAAGCAGCCCAAGCTCAAGCAGATGCCGAAGCTGCACAAGCAGCCCAAGCTCAAGCAGATGCCGAAGCTGCACAAGCAGCCCAAGCTCAAGCAGATGCCGAAGCTGCACAAGCAGCTCAAGCTCAAGCAGATGCCGAAGCTGCACAAGCAGCTCAAGCTCAAGCAGATGCCGAAGCTGCACAAGCAGCCCAAGCTCAAGCAGATGCCGAAGCTGCACAAGCAGCCCAAGCTCAAGCAGATGCAGAAGTTGCACAAACTAAAGCTCCAAAAAAACCGAAAGGTAACTAATGCTTTGCAGTAAACTGATCGGCAAAATGCGCTCACGCTTGCGTGATGAAGCAAAAGAGGGGTGGAGTGATGCAGAGCTTTTAGACTCTGTGAACTTTGCTCTTACCGCTGTCGCCAGTAAACTGCTCCCATGGAAAGGGAGATGGGTCAATGAGACACTTATCGGGGTAGATACATACAGTATTCCCGAAGATTTTATGGCTCCTATCTCTCTTTTTATCAACGGTAAAAAAGTAGAGATCAAAGGGATCGAATGGTCGATGTCCAACGAGGGCCCCGATACGGCAGCTTTTATCGATATGGACTCACTGATCATCTACCCTATGCCGATACAGGCGCAGCAAATTGTTTTTAATTATCATGCAAAACGACTGGTTACAAATATAAACGATGCGCTTCATATCAGTACAGAAATGGAAGATACGGTTTTGTATTATGCTCTTTCCCTCGCGCATCAAAAACAAGCGAATGAAGAGAGTTTAACCCAAAGTCGGTTTTACCTGAATCTCTATAGAGAACGATGCGGGGATATCTCCAAAATAACCTCGCAGCGTCGTAGTTCCCGCACTGCTAAATCTACATATCAAAGGTGCTAAGCAATGACTCCAACTTATGTTACTGAAGTATTAGGTAATATTGAAGCAATCAGCGCGGCACTGGATAACAATGCGCTGATAACCAAAACGCGTGAGGCAGTATTGACGGGCATAAAAGGGTTTCAGATTACCCCTGCCGAGAAATCAAAACTGTACGCTAATTTCGAGATGCAGTTTAGTGTTCAAGTCGTTAGCAAGCTCATCGATGTTGTTGTTAATAGTGGGCTTGTGGAGAAACAGATTGCGACAGAGGCCGCAAAAGTGGATCTATTGACTCAGCAACTGGCAACTGAGGTACAAAATACCCTTAAAGTCACAAACGAAGTCGCCCTATTGGCCAGTAATAAACTTCTTGTCGATGAGCAAATCAAAACAGAGAAAAAGCGAACCTATGATGTGATGGCGGGGATATTGGTCAAAAATGCACAAGTTCATGCTACGACACAGAGTGCCAAGTTCGAGGAAGCTCGACGCTATATCTTGATCCACTCTACCGAGTCCAACGATCAGATTCAAAAGGCAGATCGTGAAGTAGCACTGATCCAAGCCATTGCAACGGATGAAACCCTGACAATATCTACGACTCATTTACAGCGCGCGGTAGATGGGCTCGATGGAATTTTAGCAGCACCGGTGGCATACTTTACTGAGATAGACGATATCGCATTAGCTGTCAACCCGGAGACCGGTAGTGTCTCGTAAATTTAGCACTGGGATGGTTAATGTTGAGCCGTTGTCCCATAAAACATTTTTGTTTGCCTATCGGATCATCGAAAAAACCTACGGAGGGGGAACGGATGTGCTGCATGAGCTAACGATGGCAGATGCCGGTGTCGTTCTTTATGACGGTGTTGTCCCTGTGGGGGTATGTTTGATCCGATACGGAGTGGTTGATCTTGATTATCCGCTTGTAATGGACTGTGTGGTACTCGATGAATACAAGGGGACGAAGTGGGCCTATCGGCTATTGCGTGAGATGAAGCGCCTGCTCATGGATGCACAGGCGTATTACATCATCTATGGCGGGGATGAGTATTTGTACAAGGGTTACAAAAATAGCATTGAGGCGATTGTAAATACCAAAGCAATCAAGCGTGTCGGGAATTATACACTGATAAGGAATCGATAATGGGTGGGGCTATCGGCAATGTATTTGACAGCGTTACGGATGTTTTTAATGATATTGTCGATGTGGTGAGTGAAGCTGCTCATGACCTTGTAGATCTTGCAGAGAGTGCTGCTAAGATTATTACTGATGCTACTTTAACCGTTACCGGAATCAAGTATGTTGATGAAAAACTCACCGGTAGGTTAGTCTATAACACTTATATGGGAACTATAGATAATCTTGCAGGGACAGCACATGGAGCATTGTCGGGAGATTGGGTGCAGTTTAGAGATGGGGCTATGGGGACTATAACGACTGCAATCGCTGTAGTAGCTATAGCAGTCGGAGCTGTTACCTGGAACTGGTGGCTTGTTGCTGCTGGGGTAGTCGTTCTTGATGCCCAACATAATCAAGGGGAATTACTCAGCAGAACGATAGCTATCGCCGGGGATATAGAGACAATAGTATTTAACTCGAATATGATCGAGACGTATGCCGCAGAGATCCAAGGGCTAATCACCCTAGGAGCTTCATTATACGCAGGCTATATGGCTACTCCCTATATTATCGATTGGAGCGGATTAGGTGCAGCAATACAGTCATGGCAGAGTGTCATCAATATGGCGAATATGGGCTATGGGGCTTATACCATCTATAGTGCTGTTCAGTCGATAATCGCTTCTCAAGAGTATTGGAAAGCCGCTCTAGTAGAGGCAGAAGAATATTATCGTAAGCTATTAAGCCAAGCTCAGGCCGCTAAAGATCAGTGGTTTGATATGATGACTAACCCTGATATGATCAACCGTATTCAAGCCGGAGGGGATCTGTTTAATATGGGGGCTGGACACGATTTGTTTTCTGTTACCAATGTAGCTGAGCCACGCTATGCGTTGGGGCTGATTGACAAAAGTGATCCTGAGATGGATCGGTTGATGAATAATCGGTATTTCGCGCAGTATGCCGGAAATTATGCGTTTAAACCACAATAAGGAGAGATGATGGAACCAAAAATAAACCCTACTACCGGGGCGTTAGAAAGCAATACTGGGGTGTCTGCAATTGAGTTTGGAAATGATTTGATTAATCCTGCGGATAAAATTGATGTAGGAAATATCAATGGTATTGGTGAAGTAACTAGCACTGACTTTTTAAAAACAGCAAAGCTCGATGGGCTGACTGATCTAAAATCCGCCGGCGGATTTAATTTAGGAGGAGTCGGTACAACAATCCAAGGCATAGGGGCTGTAGCTCAGGCGGCGGCAGGATTTTATGATGCTCATAATAAAAAGAAGTACCAGGACAAAGTGTTTGGGATGGAAGAAGCTCGTGTAGCTAGAGAAACTACTAGGCAGGATAAACAGCAAGCAAACTACGACAAAGTATTCGGTTAATCCGGATACAATCAACAAAATATTAACTACCACTCAACAAAATCCCAATACGTCCCTATTTTATAAACTCCAAAACCTCTAAACTAATGTCAAAAAAATAAGGAACCATAATGCTCTCATCCGCTGGAAGTATTGGTAGATCAAATGCTCATCCTTATACTATTTTCCATAAATTGGATGGGGATGTCTGTGTCATTCATTGTTCTACGATTGGTGTCATAGATCATTTCATGATGAGTTGGTGTTCTAGCCCAATGACTCAAACAGAAAAAAAACTATTTGATGATTTTGTGAAATACAGCGATGGGGATATCGTAGAACGACCAGAGCTAAAAGCATTGGATGATATGTTGGTTGCGATGGTGAGCAGCACACTTGGCTGTGCTGAAATACAAAGGGGATACTGTGCCTAGTTTTATAGAATTAATAAAAAGCATCATTGCTACTCAGGATAATAAAGTTGATAAAGTAGTAGGTAAGGGGTTAAGCGAAGCCGAGTTTTTGAGTGCTGAAAAA
This sequence comes from Sulfuricurvum sp., assembly GCA_024637295.1. Taxonomy (GTDB): domain Bacteria; phylum Campylobacterota; class Campylobacteria; order Campylobacterales; family Sulfurimonadaceae; genus Sulfuricurvum. Next base: position 166,343 of record JAGXFL010000011.1, on the reverse strand, counting down.
TCAAAATTAGAAGCTATAGCAGAAAATGCCAATAACTATACTCACCCTGATTTTCACCCCGTAGCTATCATAGATGGCCGTGTATATCCGATGCAGTTTGTGAAAACGGACGCAAACGGTAATACTGGTTTTGGATATGTAAACTGGAGCGAGATTACAGGCAAGCCTGCGGATATGGATAATGTCGAGTTTACAACGAACAGAGGGGTTCCTAATGGATATGCACCGCTTGGTGTAAATGGAAAAATTGACCCATCTTTTCTAGAAAGCCTTAATATTATTGATATTTTCCCTACTTCAGATGAAGCATCTATGTTGGCGCTTGCCGCTGCAAAGCCCGGAGATTTAGCATTTCGTATTGATGATCAGCGGCAGTATATGCTTTTGGCTCTTCCTGCGTCTACATTGGCAAACTGGAAAATGCTTAATAGCGGTGGCGTGTTTAGCGTCAATGGGCACATAGGGGCAGTCGTACTATCGAGTGATGATATCTCCGAGGGCTTCAATAATTTATACTACACCGATGAACGGGTTGATGATCGCGTTGCGGCATTAATCCAACAAGGCACTAATATATCCATAGTTTATGATGATGTGACCAATACGCTGACAATTAGTGCCGATGATGTAAGTGTAGATTTTAGTCATATCCAAAATACCCCTACCAATGCTGCTGGGTATGGTATTACCGATGTCTACACCAAAACTCAAACGGATGCTAATATCTCTATTGCTATCGCGGCACTTACCGATACTGCTCCTGCAACACTGGATACCCTCAATGAGTTGGCAGCAGCACTGGGTGATGATCCTGCTTTTGCGACAACAATGACAACGCTGATTGGAACGAAAGCCCCAACTGCAAATCCAGTATTTACCGGATCTATCGGGTTACCACAGTGGACGACGGCTACACGCCCTGTGCTTGGAGCTAGTGATAGAGCGACAGGGTTTAATACTGAGATTGGCATAGGGGAAACATGGAATGGAGTAGCATGGATATCTTCATCAGATATCGCCGCTCAAATCCATGCAGCTCCTGTAAAAACAACACCAGCAAGTATAGACGAACTTGGGTTTTGGGACAGTGTATCAGGACTTCTAAAAAAGATAGGAATTGGTGATTTTAAATTATCACTATTTCTTTCCCCTGACCTAACTGGAACGCCTACGATCAATGGCATCAGTGTCGTAAACTTCACCAAACCCTTCCAAGGCGCCCCATTATTCACCAAAGCCTCAGTCTCCACAATCACCATCCCCATCGGCACATCAGTAAAAGCCGGAGTAAATATTATCACCGTATCGGGAACCGCCTACACCCTCTCACTTAACAGCGTAGGAGTAGGCGCACTCGATACAGGTGTGAAAGCCGCAGGGACAGATTACTATGTCTATGCGCTCGAAGCGGGTGGGTTTATTCTCTCTGCCAATGCTACGAATCCGACGGGATACACGACTGCGAACTCTCGCCAAATCGGTGGGTTTCATTATGGTGTTGTTCCTGAAGCGTTTACGGCTATCAACAACATCGTTGCGGCAGATGCTACGAAGATCGCTGGTATCAATGCGTACTCTTTTTGGGATTTGAAGTTTAGAGCTTCCAATGGTGATAACCGTGGTATGTTCAAAGCCAATACGGGTAAATGGTATGACCTCTATTTACTCAATGTGGATCATCATACTTTTGGTACATCGGCAGCAGGAAAAACCATCGCAGGGGGTACGGTACTCAATGGGCGTAACTTCCCTAAAATTCCTACTTTCTACGGTGGAAACGGTACGACTACCTACGGAACACTCACATGGTTTGAAGCGGCGGAGATTGGTAAAGCATACGGCAAAGACATGATCTCGTATGAAGAGTTTTGTGCCATCGCTTATGGGGTTCTCGAAGCAACATCAGCGGGCGCAGCGGATACAGGTGTCACTCAGCATCTCGCTAACTTTACCTCTAAGTTCGGTATGTGTATGGCTACGGGCTGTCAATGGATTTGGGGTAAAGATATAGGGAATAATGGCGTAGCTTCTGCATGGGCTGCCAATACTGAGGGAAGGGGTTCTATTTATGGTAATGCCGCTTCCCCAGTAGGGGCTCGCTTTGGCGGCTTTCGTGACTACACCGTGGAGTCCGGCTCGCGCGCGTCTTTTTGGGCTACTTACGTGTGGGATACGGGTTGGAATTATTGTTGTCGCTACGCCTGTAACCACTTGGAGCTTGCGTAATGAGCGAAAGCGAATGGAGGCTCTAAATGGGACGCGATAGTTTGCTGGTCATCATCGAAAAATACGACGGGTTTATCAACTACATCTACCCTGTCGTGCAGAACATGGAGCGCAAGCACGGTACTGTAAAAGCGATGATTATCCAATCTATCTTTATCCAAACAGAGCTTTTTTATAAAGCTCTTAAATCAGATCAGAAATCCAAACTGCACGAAGCAGATGCAAATCTCGCAACGATACGGTATTGGTTGCGATTTATGGCGAACGATAAACGTCGCTTTATCTCACAGCATCAACACCAAGTCGCATCGATCAAGATTGACGAAGTGGGAAAAATACTCGGTACTTGGATCAAGAGATGATTCAGGGGAAAATGAGACATACGGCTATCTTTGGCGGCAATCGTGACAACACCGTGGAGTCCGGCTCGCGCGCGTCTAATTGGAATAATTACGTGTGGAATACGAATTGGAATAATGGTTGTCGCTACGCCTGTAACCGCATACACAATGCACTCGACTATCTCACGGGATACTCGGTGCGATCACTCTCGCAGTGGTTAGCTCATTTTTCCTGCGTAAGCGAATACATTACGAGGTTCGTAAAAGGTGGAGTAGTGAAAACGAAATATCAAGACGACATGGCGGCTCATCATGGGTGCTAAACATAAACATCTTTACGATTTGATTCACGATATCGAGAACCTGAGAAGCGCATACCGAAAGGCGAGCCGAGGGGGGAATCGATATACCGAGGGACACTTGAAGTTTCAAGAAGATCTCGAAGCAAATCTCTATCGTATCCAAACCGCTCTCATCGATGGAAGCTACCATCATGGAGCATACAGTCAGTTTGAAGTCTATGAACCAAAGAAACGGATTATCAATGCGCTGCCGTTTGGTGATCGTATCGTGCAACACGCTATCAACAACATCATCGAGCCTATCTTCGATAACGTCTTTTATTCATGCACGTATGCTTGCAGAAAGAACAAAGGTACTCATGCAGGAGTAAGAGCCGTACAATCGACGATGCGACAGATGGAGTCAGAGGGAGAAGTGTTTTTTCTAAAGATGGACTTCTCCAAATATTATGTGAGCATTGATAGAGGCGTTTTGTTCACAGAGATCGAGCGCAAGATCAGCGATAAGAAAGTGATCTCATTGCTGGAGCAGTTCGGTGATCGTAATGGTGTCGGTATCCCTATCGGTAATCTACTCTCACAGTTATGCGCCAATTTATACGGACATATCTTTGACCGTCATGTCAAAGAAGAGCTGGGAAAAAAGCACTATTTTAGATACATGGATGATACGGTGATTCTCAGTCATGACAAAGAACATCTCAAAGAGCTGCGCGACTATCTCGAAGCGTTTGCCCGTACGCACATGAACCTCAAATTTAGCCACTGGATGATCTCATCGGTGCATAAGCAAGTGAATTTCTTGGGATACCGAATAGCTCCTACTTATAAGCTCATCCGAAAAGACAGCGTGACTAGAGCCAAACGAAAAGTGAAGCGGTACGTGGCAAACGGTGATAGTGAAAACCTAAGAGCGTTCCTAGCCTCATGGCACGGACACGTTCAAACGGCTGATAGCCATAATTTAAAATCAACAATAAGGGGAATGTATGAGCAATGCGCTGCGTAAAACTGCAATCGGAAAAGTAACGGGGCTACAAGTCGGGTTTAATGCGACTGAGTTTGTAGTAATGGATAAAGGGGCATGGCGTGCGCTGTTGCCAGTTGAGATTACGGCTGTGGATACGGCATATGCTGCATTGGTATTCACTGAGACAAAAACGACGTATGAAAAAGCGCTCGAAGATCACATGAACAAAAAAGCCAATGAGCGCGGATACACAACGATCCATACCGCCTCACTACGTGCCGCGTTGGTAAACTCTCCCTATCATGCTGAGGGATTGGTGTATGGCGCATGGATGGATGCGTGTAATGCCAAGGGGTATGAGGTTTTGGCACAAGTTCAAGCGGGAACTATCCCTTTACCTGCGGTAGAAGATTTCATTTTAATGCTGCCAGTATTGGTGTTGCCATGAGATCCTTTTTCTTAATGCTCATAGCACTCATCGTCATTACAATCGTGACTTTGCCGGTGATCGTTTTAAATGTGGTTCGCAAAATATGGCAACGAAGAGACAGTGTTGTCGAGTATTTCAAAATCATAGCATCCGGTTTCGATCAAATTGGAGGATCTATCTTGTACAGTCAAGAGGATTGGATGGTTTCAAGTTGGACGTATCATCTCCATCGCAAAGGGAATAAGTATGCGACCTATTTTATGCGGTTTATTAACTTCTTGTTTTGGGATAAGCGCCATTGTGAAAACAGCTTTTTCAAAGAGGCAGCAGTATTAAAATTTAAAGCGGAGTGGATGTGATGGATTGGCAGCAAGTAGCGAATGGGCTATTCGTAGTAGTTTCATTTTTAGGGGGGATACTCTATCGAGATATCCGTGCGGGTATGAAGGAGCAAGAGGTTGATTTGTCAAAGCTCGCAACTAAGATTCAAGGGATTGAGGTATTAGTTGCGGGTGATTATGTCAAAAGGTCAGACCAGGACAAACTCAAAGAGGCGCTATTTGCAAAGCTTGACCAAATTAGTGACAAGCTTGATCGAAAGGCGGATAAATGATACGATCAGATCAACATGTAAGATGGAAAGTCCTACCAAATGTTAATTATGGGCGTGATCTAAATGCTCAGATCCCCGGAGCGCCTAATTTTTATTATGGTGAGGTGGTACAGTCTAAGATTGCAGTAAAGCATGGGATTGAAAATATCCCTACAGAAATAGAGTGGAAGCGTGCCGAAGCGTTTGCACAAAACGTGCTTCAGCCATTACGTAATCGATTCGGAGCATTGCATCTTGAATCGTGGTTCCGCTGCATTGAGCTCAATACCCACAAGGATATCGGAGGGTCAACAGTAGGGTTTCATCCCACTGGAGGCGGTGGAGACATTGAACGGCTTGATGGTGGTTCTCTTATGGAGATGTTGGAGTGGGCGTATCATAATCTCAAAGAGTTTGGAGAGATCATAGCGGAGCATTTTCCAAACGGGTGGGTACATATCGGATACATCGCAGGGGATAACCGACGTAAGCTCAAGCTAAAAGATGCAACACACCATTTTGTGAGAGTGAGTATTGAAGAGTTAAAGGAGCTATACGCATGAAAAAGTGGTATCTATCAAAAACTATCCTAGTGGCGATGGCCATGGAAGCCCTCGCACAGGTAACGCTTCATATGGAGGAAGTTAAAACGGCCATCGCGTCTCATACCAATACCGATGCAGGGTTAGCGTTTGCTATTTCTTTTCCTGCGGTAATGGTGATGATGCGATTTATTACAACAAAACCGATAAAAGGGGTAAAAAAGAATGTTCAAGATAACGGAGCAGATCAAAACATGGATAATAATGGGGCTGATAGCAGTGATCGTGATGTTGGGGTTGTGGGTCTTATACCTCAAATTCTCGGTGATACCGATACTGGAGGGGAAGAAGAAGGAATTGCAAGCAACAATACAAGCAAAAGAGAACCTACTTCTAGCCCAAAACGTCGCGGCAGAGGTAAGCGCCGTCGATGAAAAAAAGGTGGATCAAATCCCCCTACAGATTGAAAAGATCCGAACGGAACTAAAACCGATCTACCACACAATTTATCAATGGAGAGAGAGTAATGAAACGGATTGTAATAGCAGTATGGCTAAGTTGTATGAGTTTGATTTTCGTGGGGTGTTCAACCGCACAATCACAGCCGCAGATCGTCAAGGTAAAACAGAAGTCAGAGATAGCAACGACACCATTCCCTGATGCATTAAACGCTAAAGATTGGTGTAAGCCTCATGAGTATGAGTGCATTATTGGTATTGCTACGTACAACTTCGTTGTAGTGAGTGAATCTTTTGCTATGCAGAATGTGAATATCAAGGCCTATCAGTGAAACGAAAAATTGATCTTGTATCTTTTACTAAGGCGCGAAAAGCTCAGAATATGGCAGAGTTGGCCAATGGTGATGTAAGCTCTATTTTGAGCACCTTGACATCAATGCAACAACAGATTTCGGATCAATCAGATCAAATAACGGCACTGTCTAATACACTGGCGCAGCATACGCATAATTATACTGATGTGGATCAGGCCGGATCAATATTAAATAAAATAACAGCTCCAGCAAACTAAGGGGATATTATGAGAGACTCATCACAGTTCAACCCACAAATAGCAGCATTGGCCATGCCTGACGGTAGTGAGGTTAGTGCGGTTGCCAATGGAATAGCAAATATAGGGAAAGTTTTTGTCGATGCTGAAGCGCAGCAATCTGCTAGTGCCCTTAATGCGCTAAAGATGGAAGAGGCAAGTCAGTCTATCATCGCCAAGAAGAATGAGAACTCTGTTTTCGGCGAGGAGCAGTCACGTAAAAAAGAGACCCATTTACTGGAAAAAAGAAATAAAACACTTGAGGGGCTCAAGAAAGAGATCGAGTGGAAAGCCGATGTCAAGAAACAGACCGATAATGGATTTATGGATAAATTTAAACAGCTTGTCCCTTCGCAAACATTTATCGATCCAGCTACCGGCAAGTTCTCTGATGACCTTGCATCCAAAGCCCGGACACAATTTAAATCTGAGGGCGGATGGGCAGATGCAAATATCCATCTTTTCGATGGGTTGGTAGATGGGTATCGCAAAGAGTCTCTCGAATCTGGGAAGACGAAGGGCGAGATAGCTTACAAAGAGGCGACGACCAAAAAGACCACACTCGAAGCGCAAACAGTTATCCCTGAATCCAGGGCCAAGATCGCTCAAAATACCAGTGCTGCCAATCTCAATAATGTACGTGCTGCATTGGAACCTGAAAAAGTATCTACGGATACAAGGCATAAAAAATGGTTTGAAACGAAAGGGGATAACGGGACGAGTGATCTTAAAACAGTGCAAGGGCGACAAAATCATATTGCTCTTGGTAGGATGAAAAATCTTCTCCCTGATTATGATAGCTTGACAGGGACTCAACAAATAGAGGTCAATAAAATCTTTGTTGAAAAAGGGGTATTACCCAAGAAGTTCCAAGAGGTAGATGGGCAATACCAAGCAGTCTACCCATCCGGTACACTTATCACCCAACCTAAGCCTATACCATCAAAAGTACCTAAGACTAAAAATTTCAATGATGAGATTGGGAGACTGCTGAATAAGTAACCTCCCTTACGTCCCTATTTTATAAACTAATTTTACCCTATCATCAAAGCAAAAATTTGGAGCTGATGATGGACAAAGGGTTGTTTGGCAGCGATGCTTTTTTAGGGCTTGATCCTACTGCACAAACCAAGGTAGCAAGGGAGCATTTTAAAGAGACTCTCGCTACTGCGGATACCTACAAATTACTCGATCAAGATCAGCGAAATACTGTTTATCATAATTTTCTCAAAGAAGTTTTACCTACTCCTGCACCAAAAGGGGTGATCAGCCGAGTTGTGGATGCGGTTGATGAGTTTGCCAAAGATCCGATTGGAAATATCATCGGAAAGCATGACAATAGTCAACCTATCCCCGCAAAAAAGACACAACCAAAACCCACCATACAACCCAAACCCGAAGAGCCAACACCAAAAGGAACCACCCCATGGGATAATCTCATGGAGGCTAAAAAGATTGATACTCGATTGCTCACCAATGATCCGGCGAAAGTGAAAGTGGCACTAGAGGAAGATCAAAATAAAAAAGAGGATACTGACAATAAACTCAATCAGCTGCTTGGCGATGCACCGCTGGAAGATACTACGCTTGATGTTGCATTCATAGGCGGTGGAGCTGTCCATGGCATAAAGGGTGCTGCTGAAATGGTGGCAGGAAAGGTACTTAAGAATAAAGAGATGGTTAAGCATGGGGCAAAAGCTAACATCTCCGGGGGAGCGTTCGCTGTAGGTGATGCTGCCGGTCAGGTCGGTGCAGTTGCAGCAATGGAAGGCACTGATGCCGCGATGGATAAGAAGTGGAAGAAAGAGAACCCTACTCTTGCCGCAGGATTACAGATGGGGGCTGGGCTCATTGTCGGAGGAGTTGCAGGATACAAAGCGGAGATGCGCGCACTCACGACTGGGCAACAACAGATTTTCGATGCGGCTGATGATATCATCAAAAGTTCCAGTGCAACAATGGGAGTAGAAACCCCTAAGAATGTTAAGCGTGATGAAACAATAGCCAAAGCGATTGCGGATGAGAACGGTGCGCCGAAAGTAGAGAGTAATCCGCCGGCGGATTCTACTCCTGCTAACGACATCGATGTCGCAACCAAACCTGATGTCGGCGACACCAATGTCGTCGAGATAGCCGAAGATCCAAAAGCTAAAGCGCAAGAGCAACAGGCACAGAGAGTCGAAAAAGCTCTCGCAGAGGGGAAAGCCCGCAAGGCAGAACTCGAAGCGCAACTCGCCCCTAAACCTATCATCGAAGAGCTCCAAGCTCACCCCCGTTATGACGAACTCCTACAGATGCGTCGCAATGTCTCTGCAAAGAGTGCGGAGTACAAGGCTATCCGAGAGTCAGATCGTACCGTGTTACATGAAAACAACGGCGGAGGATATGAGACGAGCGTGATCCCTGAGAGCGACGTGCAAAACTATGACTATGATTTCTCTCTCACAAAAGGGGATGTGGTACGGATCGAAAAAGGGAAGATCACCCCTGAGATCGAGGCGAAGCTCAGAGCGGATCTCGAACGTCTCGACAGTGACCCGCTCTATGCCAAAATCGATCCTACACCGTTGCGCGATGTTCAGATAGCAAAAGCGGCCGAGGTGTTCGGTGAGGGTATGGCCGAAGCAAATATGAAAGTGATCGACGAGATCGCCAAAGCCAAAGGGGTGAGTACCGATGAGTGGCTGAAATCTACGGGGTACGATCTCGAAGATATGCGTCATTCTGATTATCCTCAGTTTAAAGCGGATATCGAAGAGGCGGATGGGTTGTTTCAGGCGGCATATCATGGTGCACCTCATAATGTTGACAAGTTCACTACGGCAAAGATCGGAACGGGCGAAGGTGCTCAGGCGTATGGGCATGGGTTGTATTTTGCCGGGGATAAAGAGGTGGCAGATTGGTATCGCAATAAGCTGAGCCCCGAAAGCGATTTCTATATCAACGGGAAAAAATACATCCCAAAAACAGAACAAGAACGGTTTTTTTTGCGCATGCTAGGAAAAGACAGTATTGATAAAATAAATATGACCCCTGAACGTCAAGCACTACTCGATCATATCAATGAGGGTGGTGGAAAAGTAGAGATACATAGAGGCAATCTCTACAAGGTCGACCTGAAGCCCGAAGATACTGAAATGTTAGTATGGGATAAGCCACTCTTAGAACAAAGCAATGACATTAAAGAAGCTCTTATAAAAGCGGGACTCTACAACGAAGCTGATTTTATCCGATACAACGAACTTAAAGAAGAGCTTAATCAGCTCGATAAAGCTGGCAAATTAGATACTTCTGACTGGAATAAGGCCATCGCTGAAAAACGTGTTCTCAACGTAAAACTCCAAGATTGGGATGGGGAGAGTTTGTATTATGGGCTCACTGATAAATTAGGATCAGATAAAGCGGCATCAGATTTTCTCCATCAAAACGGTATCCGTGGGATCAAGTATGTGGATGGGAATAGCCGTAATCTAAAACGCTATAAGGTCGAACTCTTAACCTCGGATGGTGAACCATATGCAAAGACTCAGTGGCACGACATCAATCAAGCTAAAGCGTATATCACAGATAGAGAAGCGAAGGGATGGACGACGAAACTCTCAGACAACACTCAACATAACTATGTCATTTTTAGCGACGACGACATCGAGATCATCGGGCATAATGGGAAGATGCTTAATGGTCAAGTGGATGAACTTTTCCAAGACGAAAAGCTGATTAAGGGGATGGTATCAATCGGTATTAATACCAAAGGGGAGATGCAAAGTACGATCCGTCTTTTCGAGTCGGCTGATTTCTCTACACTGATCCACGAGAATGCTCACATCGTCGAATCCCAGTTCGATGAGATTGAGCGTGCGGCGTATAATAAAGCATTCGCAAGCTTTGCTGAGGGTAAACCGCGACAGGAAGCGTTTGCCGAAGCGTTTGTGAAATATCTATCCGATGGGAGTGCTCCTACGGATGAACTGGTTGGGGCTTTTGAGAAGTTTAAAAACTGGCTCGTTGATTTGTGGAGAGTGGTCGCTACTCGTGAGAGTACATTTAAACTAAACGACGATCATATCGATTTTATGCGTGCGATTATGGGGAATAAAGAGGCAGCCGGGAGAGTATTCGGGGATGTGAAACCGTCCAAAGTGATGAACTCTAAAGCTGATGAGCTATTGCAAACTCAACAAAAATCCGCCGGCGGATTTTACTCTGCCGCACAAAGAGCCATCGAGAAGATGCCTCCGAAGATGGAGAGTGAAGCGTTTATCAAGTACCTCAAAAACAACGGGGTCAAAGACGATGAGATTCTTCATAGCGGAATTGCCAAGGCGGTAGAGGGTAAAACGTCGATTACAAAAGCGGAGATCGAGGGGGAGTTTGGAAATCCGGTGATGGAGAGTAAGGTACTAAAAAGTAATCCTATCGATAAAACGAATGATTATGAAGAGGCAAGAAAACATTTTGATATCGATAAAGAGGTTTGGGATTCATTAGATGTTGATGCCAAGAATACTTATTTAGAAGCAATGCCAACAGATGTTGGAAATACAAAATATAAAAGATATTCTACTAATGGTGGGGAAAATTATCGGGAAGAGTTGACAACACTCAAAGGTGAAGCAGATGTTGAGTGGAAACGCGGACTTTCACCTAAGCAGATGGATGATGGTAGTTGGAATTTATGGGATACTAAAGGTGAAGAGGGGTGGGTATATCATAAAGGTTTTGCAACGAAAGAAGATTTAATCAATGAATCTGCACTGGATACAATGCTAGTATCTTCTGATAAAGCACTATATCGATCCTCGCACTGGGGTGAGCCAAACGTCCTCCTCCATACCCGTAAACAAGACACTATTATCGATGGGGATAAAACGCTCCTCATTGAAGAGATCCAAAGCGACTGGCATCAAGATGGGCGGAAGAAGGGATATAAGTCACAACCAAAACCTTTATCAAAAGATGCACTTGAGCTACAAGAGTTAAATGCAAAGTCATGGAGTGGAGAGCTTACCGAAGCAGAGAAGTTAAGAGCTAAGGAGCTTAAATCAATAGGAGCGGGGGAAGAATTAGTCAATAAAATAAATGCTGAACGTCAATCAATTAGTGCAGTCCCTCAAGCCCCTATGTCAAAAACATGGCATGAGTTCGGTATGCGTCAGATCATCGATGAAGCGGTGACTAAGGGATATGATCGTGTCGCGTGGGTGGATGGTGCTACTCAGGCGAATCGATACGCGATGAGTCACAGTGTAGATCGTCTCGTCTATAACAAAAATTATCATGTCATCGAGGGGTACAAAGACGGTAAATCGGTGATGTACAAAAACGCGGATGAGAGTGAACTCGAAGCGCTGATCGGGAAAGAACCGGCTAAACGTCTGATGGAGAATGAAGTCCACAGCGGTATCCATGAGATCAAGGGGGAAGCTCTCGATATCGGCGGGGATGGGATGAAAGGGTTTTATGACAAAATCCTCGTAGACTATGCGAAAAAGTACACGAAAAAATGGGGCGTAACCGTCGAGAAAAAAACACTCCCTAACGGTGTCGAAGCCCATAGCTTCCCCGTCAATGCGAAGATGAAAGAGGAGATCGCTAAAAACGGTCAGCCTCTCTATGTCCAAGGGGGAGGGATGCTCGCAGGCGTGGGTGAGGATGAGAACGGGAATGTGACGTTTGATCCGATCATGGCACTGGCAGGTATCGCAGGAGTGAGTACGCTGATGTCTAAGAGCGTGCGCGGTGCGGTATCGAAGCTCGCAGGGAAAGCTGAGCATCTGAGCGATGCGACGATCCAAGGGATGGTTAGGGTCGCTATCAAGAGTGTCGATAAGGTAACGGCGAACGGTATCACTAAGATAGCGGAAAAGATCAGCAAGAGCGATCTCGTCGATTATGTGATCGGGCATAAGATTTATAAGCTCGAAGATTATATGAAACTCCGTGAGGGTGCTCTGCGCTCTGCCAATGCGGGGATGGAGAACGCCGCACGGCTGCATCTGCAACTCTCAGAACTCTCCAGTGAAGCATGCGAGGCGATGTATGTCTATATGAGCGGCGATAAAACAGTTGCTCTCACTCCTGAGTTAAAACGTGCTGCGGATACGTTTATCACTAAAATCGATGGTATGGGTCAGGAGATGGTGGATGAGGGCTTTCTCACTAAAGAGGCGTATGAGGAGTGGAAAGGTCAATATCTCCACCGTAAATACGCCTCGAAGATCAAACAGGCGAGTGACTGGGCGAGCGGTAAGGGTGAGTTTAGCGTAGAGAAGATCCACATGCGCGGTAAAACGTGGAATGCTACCGAGGATGAGTATCAAGAGTTACTTAAAAACGGTGAGATCGGGAAAGTCTCTGAGGGGAAAATAGAGGTACTCAAAGATACGGACAGTGGGTATAAGCTTCGCCGTGACTGGACACCTCAAGAGCGTAAAGAGATGGGAGAGATCCGCAACGCGGCGTACAGTCTCCCTGAGACGGTTGGGCGGTTGGCTCAGATGATCGAGTTTGGGAAGATGCTTAAAGGCGTGCCGGCTAAATATCTCATGGAGCAAGGGCAGTACAGCGATGCGGTGATGAAACAGTTGGGCTATGAGAAGCTCAGCGGAAGCCGATACGGTGCGCTAAACGGTAAATGGGTAAATCACTCTATCGCGGGGGATTTGAAGCGTGTGAGCAATGATGCGATGGGTGAAGAAGGAAATGTTAAACGGCTGTGGAATGATTATGTCTCAGCGGTGAAGATGAGCCATACGATCTACAACCCGACCGCACACGTCAATAATATTGGATCAAACGTATTCTTGCAAGCAGCGGGGGGGCTTAATCCGTTTAAGACGATCAAATATGCTACGGACGGAACTATCGCAGCACGACGTTATGGGAGATGGAAAGAGCTATCAGCTAAGAGTGTTAGTGGCTTGGGCGGTGATGAAGCGGCTGAACTCTCACGACTCGAAGCTAATAGCGATGTGAGTCTATGGAAGTCTCTCGATGAGAAAAAGATGTTTGGCCGTTCACAGCTCAATGAGATGCTCAGAAGCTACATGTCGCCATCCATCGATACGAAAGCCGGATCGCTCTCTCATAAAGTCTCTGAGTCGATGAAAGCTCTATACCAGGGCGAAGATGATGTGATGCGTTTCTCCGCTATCAAACAGCTAATGAATGATGGAGTATGGGCGGATGGCTCTAAGAGCGTGATGGATGTCGACGAAGCGATGAAGCATGTCAATGACACCATCGTCCCGGACTACTCAAAACCGATGTCCAAGCTCGCGCTGACTCTGCGCGATAGCGGACTGGTTCCGTTTATGTCATGGACGTATTACTCGACTCCGATCCTGATTAAACAGCTGCGCACTCACCCAACTCGTGTAGCTGCTATAGCCGCAGGATGGTATGGACTGGATCGGCTCTTTGGGGTTGATCCCTATGATGATGAGACTATGCCCAAAGGGTTCGATGCTCAGCGTGTAGCGATAGCTCGTGATGGGGATAAGGTGACTGGGTTGCGGGTGAGCTCTATGGTTCCGCATATCCAGCTGGCACAACCTGAAAATACGTTTCTCGAACCGCTCACAAGCGGAATCCCGCAAACGATACTGGGAGCGGCTACCAACTATAACTTCTACTTTCGCAAACCGATTACCATGAAAGATGGTACAGAGGGAACCTACCATCAAGTCAAAAATGCTGTGCAAAATGTTCTCCCTAGCCCTGACGTACTCGACAAAGCGTACAACCTAGCGGAGAGTAAGCTACTCGATAAAGAGACACGTAGAACTGATCGGGTATTTGAGCCTCGCACCCCTACTCAGGAAGCAGCATCGTTTTTTGTCAATCTGCAAACGTATGACGTATCCAATCAACGAGACCGGATGAGAAAAGATAAGATTAAATCAGAGAAACGAGATGAAAAGTGGAGCAAAAAAGTGGATCGAGCTATGAATAAATTAGAAAAGGTATTCTAATGAAAACAATCACACAACTGCGCGGGATGCTCAAAGAGAGCTATGATCTGAGCAAGAAGTCACGCGAGGAAGCGCAACTGCAACGGCGCTATTTTGATGGGGAACAACTCGATGCCGGTACTATGGCAGTATTACAATCCCGTGGCCAGCCGATCACATGGGAGAACATTTACCAAAAAATAGGCAATAAGATCCTCGGCTATAAAATGTCGATGAAGCAGGAGCTAAAAGCCAAAGGGCGACAACGCTCTGATATCGCCGCTGCGCTTTTGCTCACGGATGTGCTACTCTCTATCCCTGACAGTACCGATTACTACGCCCATAAAGAGCGATGCGATGAAGATCTCCTCATCGCAGGGTTATCAGTCATGGAAGCCTCAGTGCATATCCTCCCGGAGGCGGATATTCTCGGAGAGCATGAGAAAGAGATCCGTGGGTATCATGTACCGTTTGATGAGGCCTTTATCGATCCGTACTATAAATCCCCTGACTACAGTGATGCTCGGTATTTTCACCGTGCACGATGGCTGGATCGTGATTATCTGTATCTGCATTTCGATAAAGCAGCGGTAGATACACTCATCAATAATCAAAACTATACGGGCGATTTTAGCATCGATCAATATCGCAATATGGCAAACGGGCAGGATATAAACCGTGACCGAATCCTCGTAACGGTCACATGGTGCCGTGAGTATGTAGATGGAAAATCCACTATTCGTTGGTATGTGTGGAGCAATACGACGATTCTAAAGCATGGGGATACCCCATACAAATTTGATAGATTCCCCTTTGCCATTCGTCGTCTCTATCACATGCACAGTACCGGAGAGTTTTACGGGATTTTCCGCAATATCAAACCGATACAGGATCGTATCAATTTTATGCATTTGCGTATCGCGAATATGCTGGGATCAGTGAAGCTTCTCTATGAAGCAAGTGCGGTCGATGATGGTGATCTGTTCGCCGATGAGTACAGCAAAGACGACGCGGTAGTGATGCTCGCGGATGGGGCAATATCAGAGGGTCGTATCAAAGAGATCAAGCACAGTGCGGAGATCAATCATCTCATGCAGCTGATCGTCGATGCGCGTAAACAAGCGGAGCAGATCATCGGGTTAAATGATGAGATACTTGGTGCAGCAGTGAACCGTATGAGCGGGTATGCTATCGAGCAAAGACAGAACGTAGGGATGGTAGGGTTACAGCGGTTTTTACAAACCTCGATGAAGCAGGATCTCGATTTTTATACACTGGCCAGTGAGTTTGTGCAGCAGTATTTTAGCGCGGAGCAGATTGTCCGTATCGTAGAGCCTAGTGGGGTGGATCGCGTCGTCACAATCAATGAGATCGAGCGTGATCAGTACGGTGCCGTGAAACGAGTCTCCGGTGCTCCAGTGCGTCGTAATCTCATCAATATCGGTCGCTATGACATCACGATGAGTATGGTGAATCAAACACGCGGTGCTACGGGTGAGCGTTATACCCAAGGGGTCGAGCTGATGAAGATGATGAAAGAGTTTGATCCTACGGGGCAAATCGGGCTGGCGTATATGCCTGAGCTACTGACGGATGTGGAAGCAGCTGGAGCTGATAAGATCCGCAAGATCATCGAAGAGATGCAAAAAGCGCCAAAAGATGACAGTGCCGCACAGATGCAGCAACAGCAGATGATGCTAACCCTCCAACAGATGCAATCGAAAATCAAAGAGCTGGAGTCCAAATCGATGAAGAACGCGGCACAGGCTCAGAAGTATATTAGTGAGAGCAGCGTGAGTGTTGGTGATACGGGCGGGGAAATGGGGAGTTGATAGGGGACATGTTGTGGCGGTACTGGTTCTAGCATAAGTGTAGTTTTTTTCATTTTGTCTCCGATCCGCCGGAGGATTTTGTGTGCCGTTCAAAAAGTTGTTTTAGTGGCTCAGGGAGATAAGCCCATGCACCCGTAAATTTGTTCTTTACTACATTGCCGTCCATGGAAGATGCTGCACTTATGACTTGAATTGGCGTAATATTTTCCACTAGCTCTGAGGTTAAAAATCCGTGTTTGAATTTCGCATGTTCTGTTTTTACACTTTCAAAGTGTTGTGGCTCTATTAGGTAGAGCATCGTGGTAGTTGTATTTTGCATGGGTTATCCTTTTCTGTATTTTTTTATAATAGTATGCAGATCATTCTCAAAAGCCTTGATGTCTTTATTAGAAATGACAGTCGAATCTATTTTATAGACTGAGCCGACTCGCGTTAAGGGAAAATGCGGTTTTCGGGTTTCTTGCCGCTTTTTTAGCTCTTTTAATGATAGCCAGTTGCGAAGTTCTTGACGGGTAGCTTGCCCGCATATAATTAGCTCATAATAGTGGAACTGATCCGATGTATCAAACTTTTGGATTTCGACGAGGAGATCCACTCCGATCTTCGGTCGGTTAGCGGTCATGTGCTCACGTACTTCTTCGGAGAGTCGGCTGATGGATCGGATGTTTCGTACCTTGGTGACATTGGAATATCCGAGGATCTGCGCGATATCTTCGTCTTTCATCGATGTGAACGGTTCACGGGATATTGCGATCTGAATCTCCAGCGGGTGAAGATCGGAGCGCTGCACGTTCTCGATCAGTGCCAAGGATGCCATTTCGATATCGGATACGTCGATAGTGTTAGCAGGGATCGTGGTGCGTCCTAAGAGTTTAAACGCTTCGAGGCGGGTATGTCCTGCGACGAGGGTATAACGATCACCGTCACGACGTACGACGATGGACTGGAGCAATCCATACTCTTCGATAGAGTCTGATAGAGCACGCACCTCTGCCGGATCGTAGTCGAGGCGAGGTTGGTATGGGTTGGGATCGATGAGGGCGCAGGAGATCTCTGAGGGTGCTTGTGCGCTGTGTGAAACGTCTTGGGTTTTTAGTGCTGCGCCTGCTGCTATAGAGGCTAAGAGGGCTGCGTTTATGGGTTGTTTTTTCATAGTTGCACCTTATGCTCTAGCGCGAGAGTATTTATCGTACCTGCAACGCCTTTGCTAATGCTGATCTCACTTGCGTCTCGCATCCCTTTTAGTACGGCAGGGTCTTCAGTATCTCTTTTGACTGTTCGGTCCACTTTATTGAACTCTTCAAAATACTCTTGCGCTTCTTGATATTTAACATCGATTGGGATGAGGCCTTTGCCTACTGTCTCTGAGTGATATTTAAAAAAATCATCCTGACTCATTTTAATCAGATGGGATATTCCTATCGCTAGGCCTTGCTTATATTTGTTGTACACGGAGGGTTTTAGCCGCTTGTGCTGCTTTTTGAACTCCTCGCTTTTTTTGTAGATTTCATCCTCGAAATATTCACCCATGTAGTGCATGATCTCTACGTCCGCTTTTTTACCGGCTACGGTTACAGATGCTTTTTTGCCCCAACATTTGGCTCCGTGCTGATATACAACAAAACATCCACTCGCCCATCCTAACTGCCCCCAAAGAGTCGATACCCATATCGGGAGTTTGTAATAGTGCCGTGATTTGAATGTCTCACTGACAAACGGGTTATTATCAAGATCTGTTTCTGCGATGCCATAGGATGCCATGAGGTCTACAGCTCTTTGTGCTGCCAGTTTTGCCTCATGGGGATTATCGCTCAGGCTGAGTGCTAGTAGCTTTTTGATTTTTTCGATGATTTTAGGGTCGCTCATGATAATCCCTCCAATTTTTTAGCTACATCAGCTTTTATCTTCTGTAGAAGTTCTTCGCGCTTACGTCGGTAGAACGCTATCAATTTGTCATTTTCGCTCTTGCCCTCGGCGATGAGGGAAGCTATTATTCGGTTTATTTCTCTGAGGTTCACGCTACCACCTCCCGTGCAAGTCGGTACGTCTCATCTGCCGCTTCGGGGAACTTGGCCGCGAGTTCAGTGACTCCGAACCCATGACCCATCGATGCGGAGTACACCGCACGGCGGCGGGTGATCGTTTCGGCGATGGTAGCTGATGGCCATAGTGCGGCAGCAGATTTAACACCACTAAACGCTTTGGCTCGCGCATGGGCGCGGGTGATGGCGATCATGATCGGGGGGAGCGCGGTGTGCTCGGAGATCGTTTTTAGAGATCCCAAAAACGATATGAACCCAAAAAGCTCCGTAGGATCTTCAGAGATCGGGACGACGATACGATCCGATAGAGACATGGCTACACGTCCAAGATCGTAGTCATATCCTCCGACATCGATAAGAGCGATGTCGTAATCATCGCTCTGTGTGATCTGTACCATTTCATCGATGGATGAAGCGGTGATGACAGTGAACGGATCATAACCTGACGCTGTACGTGCCTGTGCTGTTTTAGTGATCGTGAGCTGCTGTATATCGATGTCGATGAGAACAACGCGAAAACCAAGCATTTGCAATGTGATAGCGAGGTTCCATGCCATCGTGGATTTTGACACTCCGCCTTTGGAATTGGCTAGGGAGATTACTTTTTTTATTTTTTTTCCTCCGCGCTCAGGTGATTCCAGCTTCCGTATCCTAATGCTTTTGAAACCATTTGCAACACTGCACCATGTTTGATCCCGATTTGTGGGAGTCGATCATTGAACAGCATTTGAAAAGCCCTACATTGTCTTTTGAACGAGTCAATATCTGCCTCTCCATCGGTGAAAGAGCGATTTACGATCTCATCGATAGCATCGGAAAGCTCAGGTGTTAGAGTAGATAGATGGCATACGATTTTTTTACGAGATATAGGGATCACTTCGTACCCCCTGCCACTTTTTTCAATGTCTCCATCGATCCGGTTCTGATTATTCCGTTGTTGTTTGCGGCGACGATGTGATCGTGTTTGATCTCTACGGTATAGCCGTGACGTTTTGCGTATTTTGCTAACTCATTTAAGTCGGGTTGCTTTTTCATGCTGCTTCTCCTGCTTCTGCTTTTGGTGATAATGTTTTCATCGCGGTGATGATGGATCGTTTGTACTCTTCGCTGCCGCCGATAAACTGCTGACGGAAATACATATAGATCGCCATGGTGGTTTTTTCGAGTTGATCCGCTATTTTCATACTTAGCGTGTACTCGCTATAGATCATAATGAGGGTTTTGTATAGCTCCTCGAACTCGATCTGTGTTTGAGGGGATACTCTCATAGGGCGTGCCCGATACGCCCCAGTGCGTAAAGCAGTCCAACCCATTCGGAGGCAACTGCGAAGAATGCTCCTACTATTTTCACGATTTGAAAAACATAATAACTTTTGGCGCGGAATTTGGTAGAATACGCAACTATCGTTAAGATGAAATAGACTAAACCGGCTGTGGGTGATCCGAGTGATAACCCTAGCGGAATGAGGATCGTATGGAATATAGCTGGTATGATATCGCTTTGACTGC
This sequence comes from Sulfuricurvum sp., assembly GCA_024637295.1. Lineage (GTDB taxonomy): Bacteria > Campylobacterota > Campylobacteria > Campylobacterales > Sulfurimonadaceae > Sulfuricurvum. Next base: position 146,558 of record JAGXFL010000011.1, on the reverse strand, counting down.
GGCTGTGATACTGTTGTTTATCGGTGTTTGGCGAAACCCCGATAGCGTTAGGGACTACGTTTAACATTTCTGCTCCTTTAGGCTATTTTGTTGATAGCTGCATATGCTGGGCGGTCTTCTACACCGTCCAGTGCTGAGCGGATCTCTTCGATCACCCCTGCGAATGTGTAATACAATCCATCGAGACGGATCGAACCTTCTTCAGAGCTGGCAATGACTCCTGCCAAGAACTCCAATTTTGTGACTGCTGTTTTTATGGTTTCTGTGTGAGATGCCATGATGTACTCCTTATCTTGTAATTTCAAAAGTGTTGACGAACTCGATGGCTTCATCAAACTCATGTTCTTGGATATCGGTGTAGTGGGTGTATCTGAAACGTGATTTTAATCCTGCGAAGATCGCACTGGCGATAACGTCGGTTTTGATAGAGAACGCTTCTGCTAGATATGCGGCCCGTGTAGTGGTAGCACTGTAGAGGATACCGCGCTGTTCTGAGCTAATGCGAGGATTGTTTTGCATCATAGGTAGACCGTCATATCTAAATCTAGGAGCGACTTCTTCCAAGATGGTCGTCACTTTTCCAAAAATATGGCGCGTACCGAATATGATATCGTCTTGAGTTTTGCTAATCGAGTCGATCAAGCTCAGAGTGATGGCACTTTGCATCTGCATCGTCTCCATGATCCGAGTTTGTGTTTCCATAATCGTATAGAGTGGAGTAAGATCAATGCCGGTATTTTGATTTATGGCGTATGTTCCAGTTTTACGGATACTAGGGAGGACTTCATGTGTTACCCAACGCTTAAAAGGTTTTGCCTCTGGTTTACGACTTGATAAAATCAAGGAATATAACCCAGATTCATTTATAACATTCATATTTTGGATTCCACCAAGGGTGTCGGTTGAAACTACCCCCTTTTCATCTTCATCAAGACGGTTCAATGCATCGCGATGATTATTAATTTGAAGAACCTTACATACGTCTTTGACAATCCATAGAGGCTCTCCTGTGGTATTGTCATTAACAACTCTAATTAGATTATCACCGTAGTTGAAGGGGGTAATGTTATTCATCAAAAATCTTCTTTTAAATGTAAATAATACATTTATAGAAGAATAGTAGTGTAAAAATTATATTATGTCAAGTAATTTAATGTAAATAATACATTTATATTTTATAAGTAGTGTAAAAAATCAATCTTTTACCCATTCTTTGAGGATATTCTTAAATGATTCACTTTTAGATAGTTTCTGCTCAAGCTCAACATTACGAAGATATAACTCAATAGCTTTCTGCATAGATTCACTTATTTTTCCTGTAGATGCAGATTTTCTGACAGAGTCAAGACCATATCCTATTAGTTCTCCAAGCTCACCATAGGTAATTCCTAAATTCTTACAAGCAATTTTAATGATGTTCATATCTCCAAAATCTGCATACAAATAGGCATTCGTACCACCCTCGATGCGATCTAGTTTATATCCCACATTGATACACGCCTGTATGAAAGCTCCGTTTGTGAGGTATTTGCCAAGATCAGATTCTGCACGATGTTTAAGAGAGTAAGAACTAAGCCCAAATTTCTTATCTGAAGCAATAGATTTATCATGTAACCACTCCTCGATCATCTCTACTGATTCAGGATCACGAATAGTGGATGCTTCCGCTTTCGTATTTACAAAACCATTATCGGATAGGAAGTATTTTTGGGTGATAGATTGATCCGGTTTTTTAGATGGAAATGATATAGGATGTTTTTCAATGAAGTTTCGTACCGAATCAACAAAACTATCACTTTCAGAGTATGATGACTTTTCTGTATCAAAATATAATACGGCTTTAATAATAGGCTCATGAAGTTGGATATTTTTATCCACCATCTTCATAGCTTTTTCAAATGCCTCACACTGTTCTTTACTTGTAAGTAAGTCATAGTCTGACATATTAATTTCATCAATATATTTCATTGGTTGGTAGCTCCAAGATTGTAACAATGTTGTAATTATGCCTTATGGCGGTATGAGAAAGTATTAAGGATACTTTTTATTCACACCATGAGTTACCAAACGTATTTTTGATTTCATCCCAAAACCAAATAAAAAATATAGATGCAGTTATCATGATTAGAACCATAGGACTGATTGGATTAAAGCATAGGTACTTATATGAGATTATTTCTTGGTTATAGGCGATAAATAGTGGAATTGAGCTATACCAAGATGCAGTGACAATAAATATAGGAGCTTTGGAAGTATTATATATTGGGCATATTTTTACTTTCCAGAAATATAATACCCATCCAGCTCCTATTAGATGGAGAGCATAACCAATACGTATCCATAGCCATGCATAACTATCAATCATAGTATAAAAGCTAATAAATAACCCAAACCAAAGATGGGAGAATATAATTAAGAATGATATAGAGTACAGGGCTATATTTAATCGTTTTATGAACATTTAATCATGCAACTTTTTAGGATTTAGAAGATTTAGGTATTCATCTGATTTAGGATCAAATTTTGTTTTAGTGCCATCGGGGAATATGACAGTACCATCTTCATAGATTGCTATGTATTTTTTTACTTTAGGAGGGGTATAAATAACATGGAAACCTTCTGGCAATGTATCATTAACCCATCCATTAGTATCTACATATTCTTCTGCGTTTGTCATAGAAATCAAAAGTAGTATTAAAAATGCTACTTTACTCATGGATATCCTTTTAGTATTATCTCTCAGAGCCTCTACAAGCAACGATCACATTTCAGGTAGTAATGGTAGGGTTGCGATTGTTTTAGTGTTGGTAAGTTATTCCCTGCTTACTTATGAAGCCTGCGGCTAATCGATCATTACCATCAATTATTTTTTGTAAGAGTATTTTTGCATTGTCCTCATCAATCACTTTTAAAATTGAAGGCTCTGCTGCTAATGGCATCATAAGAGATGCTGAAGAAAGTTCCCACTCATGTAACACATAGGACCGATCTGTAGTATTTACGTCAAAAGATATACTGGCGGTGGCATTCTTATCAATCACAATGAGAGAGTTTGTGAATCCATCTTCTGATAGCTTTGTGTAGAGTGTATGTTTTCCTCCATTGGAGTAGAGTGTAATGTATTGGAGTGAGTTCATCTTTCCGACCTTACAAGTATCTTCCAAGCAGTCTAGGAAGTAGTCATAGTTAGTAAACATACTAAAAGCAACACCAATATGAAAGTTTTGTGGAGCGATGACTGTAATAGCGGCGGTATCGGCACGCATAGGCACTGTTTCATTGATCGGGGTGAAGGTATAAGTCTTGGTTGCACATCCTGATATAAACAGCGCTGAGGCAACGATGAACGATGATAGCTTGAGCATAGGAACTCCACTAGGTTATTTCTCATATTCTACCACACATTTCCCACCATATTCACCACGCCCCATTTGCGCGAAAATCCCCTTTTCTTCCTCCGACCGCCGCCCCATTTGAAATTTTTTTGGCTCTTTTTTGGGCTTTATCGGAACGACTGTTGCCTGTGAGTGAAATAACTCCGGACTTTTTCTCTGTTTTTTGGGCGTAAACGCCGCATCCCCACGTAAAATTAGACATGTCCGAAAATCCAATTCTAGTATGAACCGACCAAGCAGATAGGGCGACATAATCCGCCAGCGGATTTGCACAATCGGGGCACTTCGGGTACATAGCCCGACGTCTTTAAAGTTGATAGACCCACTGCGCACGGCATCCGATATAATAGTATGGTCACAATTTTATGATTTTGTGACTAAATAGTACGTAGGAATTGTGGGGATTGGGAATTTATTTACGGTGATAGTTTGCTTTGGTTTATTCGTTTTACTACTGGGCTATGATTTTTTTCTGTAGGAGACGGGGGGCTGTCCCCCACGCGGGGGTGCGCCATACACCCCATGGGTGCAAATACACCATTACATAGAAAATATCGATTGTCCAACAATGAACCGCTGAAAAATTCCCAAAAATTCTACAGCTCTGTCCAAGAGTGCAAGAGAAAAAAATCGCAAATGGGGCGCGGGTCGGATCGGGCAAATTTTGTGCAAATGGGGCGCGGTGGCAAAGTGCCAAAATGGCACGTTAGAAAACTGTGCAAAGTGCCAAAATGGCGTTTTTAAAGTGTCATTTTGGCGTGTCTCTTACTATAATAAGAAAGATTAAGTATATTATTGTGTTTTCTCTCTTTTCTCAAATGAGTTTTGCTCGGTTATAAATAACCACAACACGACCGATTACTTCTACTTCATTACGATTTACATCAAATGGTGGGTAATAAATATTGTCTGATTTTAATAACACTTTATCAGGGGTGGATGGGTCGTTGAAAATTCGCTTAAGCATTTTCTCACTACCGGATTGAATAACGTAAATTTTACCTGACTCCATTCCGTGATCATTAATATCAAAGAGCAATATCCCTCCATTTAAGATTGTACCCTCCATTGAGTCATCATTTATACTGACCGCATTGAGGGTATAACCTTCACTCAGTAACTCAGGGTGATCTAATTTTGGGAGAATGATATAAGAGAGATTATCGGGCTGATCAGTTGATACAGTAGGTATGGATTTGATATTTTCAAAATAGGGGACCACTATCATTTTCGTTTCATCAAAATCAGACTGATCTAATGTATGAATGATCTTCCCGTTCAGCTCACCACGAATCCCTGTAAAAATATAATCTGAGCTGATCCCTCGATCACGGCAGATATTAATAATCTTTTCATACGGTAATGAATCACGAGTTTTACGCTCAGAGTAGGCAGCGTTAGACATTTTCATGTGTTTTGCCATTTGTTGATCTTCAGTAAATCCCAATTCATCTTTCAGTCTATCCATGACTTCGGAAAATATTAACTTCATTTCGGATTCTCCTAATTAGAGTTTAAGTTTAATGATGACATAATTCAACAATAACTTAATTGGTATGTATGATTATACAACAAAATCACAATTAAAAGGGATAAAAATTGCAAATATCCGAAATATACTTAGCAGCACTTGCAAAAGCTAAAGTGGCTTTCAATGCAGATAGTGATACGGCATTGGCTAAAATCATTGGTGTTGACCGATCTGCAATATCAAAAGCTAAAGCAAATGGTACTGCTCCAGTTAGAAACCTTATAGAGGCTTGTATTGAGCACCAAGTAAGTATTGATCATATCTTTGGTATTACCCCTAAGCCGAGCGAATAGATGCTATCCACGACGGTCCACAATGATATAAGGGCGGAGCTAGGTCTGAGCGTAGATGAGTACGTTATAGCCGCTGCTATCGATTTTTACGCGTACTCTCCGTATAATGAAGAGCCTTGGGCGTTTAAAAAGTCCAAAGAGATCGGGGAGTTGTTCAACTTTTCGAGCCGCACTATGGTTCGGTCGGTCGATATGCTCGTTTGTACCGGAGTTGTCGAGAAGTCGGGACATTTCAAGATGCGAACGACGAAGTTGTGGAGAGAGATTCATAGCCTCAAAAAAATCGCAAATGGGGCGGCCGCTATTAAGCAAGGGGAAAATCCGCCGGCGGATTCTAAGCCGCGCAAAGAGTATGAGGCGAAAATGGGCGCGGATGATCACGCGAACTGGCTTACTTTTTGGGAACTCTACAATACAATCAACTACCGCGACCGTGAAAATGCCTGCAAGGTATTCGCGAAGCACGCAAAACATTTCAACGAAATCATGTTTGGGCTCAATCACTACATAGCAGACCTCGCAGAGAAGTCTTGGCAAGAGCCGAAGATGGCTTCTGCGTGGCTCAATGCGAAGCGATGGTGTGATTATGAGGGTAAAGGTGAGCCCAAAAAAATTTCAAATGGGGCGGCGGCTCCGCTTGACCCGTTTGAGAGTTTCCGCGCTAAGTGTTCGGTTCTTTCAGATGAGCTTTTTAATAGTGCTCAAGCAAATAATCTTACAAAGATGGAAGAGGACGGATCGTGGGATACCGCACGCTTCGATGAAAAAGAGCTATCAATTATCACTGCGGTTGGATTCGCCAATATCATGCGTAATATCAGCGACGGTGGGTTTGTGGCGCATGAGATTAAGCCTGTGTGGGAGAGTGTGGGATGAGCTATGAACTGAATCATAAACACTGTACTCGATTGGCAGCAACATGGTTATCTAATAGAGCAACAAAAACTACTATTGATAGTAATTTGAGATGTCGAATTATTCTTCAAGAACCTACAAACTATCTCTCAATGTATGGTGATGAGCAGCCTGATGTATTAGGAATATGGGGTGCCAACTCAACGGTTAATATTGAGGTAAAAGTGTCTCGGTCAGATTTTTTTGCAGATGCTAAAAAACTTCATAATCATCCTTATGGGCACTATAAAATCTATGCGTGCCCTAATGGGTTGATAAAGCCCGAAGAAATTCCTGAAAAATGGGGATTAGTATATATTAGCAAGACTGGAGGAAAACTCATAAAAGAGCCAATTTATCATGAAAATGATGTTAAAGAAGTAACTGTGATTATGGCAAATGTCATGCTCAATGCAATTAGAGCTGGAGCAATCACAAGTGATCACCTCCGCCGTAAAGGGCAATGGGATGGAAAAGGGGTTGTCTTATGATGTTTGAAGCGCGGATCATGGCAATGATGAAAGAGATGACGAGTAAGCTCGACCGTGCTCTGAATGAAATTGGTGAGTTGCGTGCTCTGTTTAAAAGCGACTATGCCACAGTGGCAGAGGTCGCGGCGATGAAGGGAGTGAGTGAAGAGGCAATTCGTAAGAAGATCCGCAATGGGGATATCGACCCGATGCACGATATCCGAAAAAATGGGAGACAGACGTATATCCGCCGCACGGCGATCCACAATATAACAGTTCGTAAAAGCGCTTAATTAAGCCTACTGTCTACATGTAGCAGCAGTCTTAACAAGTCCTTTGAAAACTTATTGTCAAACTGAGCTTTTTATGATGTAGTGGTATGCCATTAGAAGATGGCTGCGCCACTCCATCACCGAGAGTTCAAAAATAGGAGGGTAAGATGCTATTGGGTACAATTCGTCGCCCACAAAGCACTGCAAGTATTGGAGACGATATGAGCAATTATAAAAACTGTAAAGAACGCGGCGGGATGGTATACCTCGATGTAAGAGTCGATGGTGTCCGGCATCGAAAGAGTACCGGACGACCTGCAACGCCAGCTAATTTGAAATACGTCGAGAAGAACTGGCAAAAAGAGCTGGATCGAATATTAGGAAATGACAAGATCGAAGTTGAGAAAAACGACGGAGAGATAACGGTCGAAGAGTATGGTTATAAATCTCTCGAAGCTCATAGAACAGATCGACGAGAGAATACCCATAAAGAGTACCTTGGAATATTTAAGCAGAGAATTATACCATTTTTTGGGACGATTCCACTATCTAAGATTGTACAAACTGATCTGCTATCGTGGCAAGGTAAACTAAAAGACAGCGGGGTAAGCCCCAAGCGGGTGCATAACATCCGTATGGTACTCCAAGGGATCATGAACGACGCGGCAGCTGATGGGCTGATTTCAAAGAGTCCTTTTCAAGGGATGAAAGGGGTCAAGCAAAAAAGCGCTGAGGTCTACCCATTTTCCCTAGATGAAGTGAAATACATCCTAGAAAATGCCGAAGGATGGTATCGGAACTTTTTAACGCTCTCATTTTTCAGCGGTATGCGTACCGGAGAGATGATGGCACTACGATGGGAAGATATCAACTTTGTCAGTAATAAGATCCGAATCGAGAGATCGGTACGCAATGGGATCACCTCTGATCCTAAAACCGAGAGTTCGATCCGAACGATTGATATGTTGCCGCTAGTCTCCAAAGCACTGATGGAACAGTTCAAAACAACTGGGCTCAAGGGTGGCGCGATATTTGTCAATACCCATGGGGAATCGTTTAGGCATGCCAGCTCTGTCCAAAAGACATACTGGAACCCACTTATTAAACGGTTACAGATGGAGGCGAGAGATCAGTATCAGACGCGGCACACATTCGCTACGATGATGATCAGCCGAGGAGAGGACATTATTTGGGTGTCAAAAGTGATGGGGCATAGCAACCCAAGCATCACACTCAAATTTTATGCGAAGTATATTTATGAGAAAGAGATCAAGAGAGCAAGCTTTCTTGATGAGTTTGAGGTTGGGTCACAATCCGAGCGGACACAGCGTGGACACAAAATGGACACAGTGACAAATGTGACAGATTTTAAAAAGATTGGATAAGGCTTGAAAGTGGCTATTTTAGGGGATAATGTTGGTTGCGGAAGCAGGATTTGAACCTACGACCTTCGGGTTATGAGCCCGACGAGCTACCGGACTGCTCTATTCCGCGGTATGAAGGTATTCTTTTTCTAGGCGGATTATACTCCTTACTTACTTAAAAACTTCAGTAATAAATATTATCTTTTTTATAAGACATTTTGATACAATATTTCATGCATAATCAAATTCATACTTCACTTTTGCAATGGTACAAAATCAATGGACGACATGATTTGCCGTGGCGCATTACAGATGATCCCTACAAAATTTACCTGAGTGAAATCATGCTACAGCAAACACAGGTCAAAACAGTGTTAGAGCGGTTTTATTTCCCTTTTTTAGAAAAATTTCCTACTCTTTTGGATGTTGCCCAAAGCGATTTGGACGATGTACTCAAAATGTGGGAGGGACTTGGCTACTACACGCGCGCCAAAAACTTGCATACAGCTGCAAAAAAGTGTAACGGAATACTTCCTAACAATGCCTTCGAACTTCTAGAGCTACCAGGTATCGGACGTTCTACCGCCCATGCCATCAGTGCATTTGCGTACAAAGAACCACTCCCTATTCTGGATGCCAATGTCAAACGGATACTTCATCGCTATTTCGCCATTGAAAAGCGTGACGAAAAACTACTGTGGAAAGCGGCCTATGAACTCTTTGACTCAGGTAATCCTTTCAACTACAATCAAGCGATGATGGATATCGGTTCAATGGTGTGTCTGGCAAGAAAACCGCTTTGTGATGTGTGCCCTTTTGAAAAAGGGTGCGAAGGTAAATCTGTTCCCCTAAAGTACCCCCAACCGAAAATCAAAAAAATCAAACCCATACGCAACCGTATTATCGTCGTTTATACACGCAACGGTCAATTTGCCCTCTCCCAACGAAAAGAGCGTTTTTTGCATGGATTATGGGGATTTATGCAATATGAAGAATTAGAAAATAACGAAGGAAAATTTTTAGGACACATTACACAGCACTACAGCCATTTTACCCTACAAGCCGACGTCTATATCTCTGAAGAAGATTTTGTTAACGAAGATGGGGAATGGTTTAGCCGTGAAGAGATCAATTTCCTCTCACTGAGCCGTGCTGATTACAAAGTACTACAATTTATAGACTAAAACGTTTCGGATCAAAAAACGTCTCATCACTGATATGTCCAAAAGCAGCGTTTATAGAGACAAAGATATCCGGATATTTTTCCTCCATATCGGCTAACATCTCCTTCATACTCGCTCTGGCATGGGGCATTTTCACATCAAATCGCATCGAAGGACACGCTTCATCACCAATTGTTGGCATCTCATTTTCTATTGCACATGCCCGTAACTGACGCTCACGCATCTGAATCAACGGGCGGATAATAATAAGACCGTTTTCGGCCTTGTATTTCGGTGCAAGAGCGCGCATGTGACCGTTGTAGATCATGTTCATAAAAAAGCTTTCTGCCGCATCATCGAGGTGATGTCCCAATGCTACTTTGTTGCATCCATGCTCTAGCGCCGCACTGTAGAGTGAGCCTCGACGCATACGGGAAAAAAAACTGCAAAAAGAGGAGTTTTTACGGATTTTATCACCCGCGATTTCATAGGTATTGGTTTCATGAATCACATGGGGAATGTTGTGTTGGGCGCAATGAGCCACCAATGCAGATAGATCTTCTCCCATACCGTACGTTACCGTGACAGCAAGCAGTTCAAAATTAAATGGGGCGCGACGCTGCTGTTCCATGAGAGCATGGATCATCGTGAGAGAATCTTTGCCGCCACTAAGACCGACGAGGATCTTATCCCCCTCTTCGATCAGATTAAACGCTGCATTGGTTTGACCCATGCGGCGCATGATCTTTTTACTGAGTTTAATGGCCAATGCGTTTGACCATTTCCAAAATAAACTTCGCGCTTACTTGCGCCGATGTTTTCAAGAAAGCGTCAAAATCATCACTCGCTCCACCATCTGCTGTGTCACTGATCGCACGAAGTACGAAAAATGGAACGCCAAAATTTTGACAGACACATGCGACACTTGCCCCTTCCATCTCTAGGGCATCCGCATCGAAAGTTTTTTCAATCCATGCTTTACGCTCACTACTGGCAACAAACTGATCGCCCGTAGCAATAACGCCCTCGTATAAATCAACTCCCATATCTACGGCAACTTCAGATGCCAAAGAACGAAGTTGTTCATCTGCTTCAATCATCAATGTTCCCTCAGGGATAAAACCGGCAGGATGTCCAAAGGCCGTAATATCAACATCATGTTGACACAGTGCGCTAGCCATGACCAAATCACCAATCTTCAACTCTTTACTAATACCCCCTGCGACACCGCTAAACAATAAAGTCTGAGCTTTAAAACGCTCCAACATCACTGACGCAGTAATCGCTGAAAAAACTTTGCCGATTTTTGAATAGGCAATCACCAATTCATGACCGCCATACGTACACTCATAAAACACATTTCCTGCATATTCGGTAGTGGTGTAGTTTTCAACCGTACTTAAAATCGGGTCGATCTCTTCGCGCATTGCGCCCATAATAGCTATTTTCACTGTGTGTCCTTTTAATGTTATGAATGTTTTACGATGTAACGCTGTAGTTTTTGTAATGCATGATTGAGAGGAACCACTTTTACTTCGTTGTCTAAAAGACCAAGCGTATGTTCGCTCTCGCCCAATGCGGTAATGACACGGCTTCCACCCCAAAATCCTAATCCGTCTTCAAATCCGACGCGGTTGACAAAGATAACATAGGCATGGGTCAAAAGAGCGCACGATTTGAGCAATGCATCCCACTGACGCTCAATGAGTAATCCACCCTCGCTAAAATCACGTGAGGGAGATGCCGCCAAGACATAAATAATATCCGGATCACACGAAGCCAAATCGGCTATTGTCTGTGCACGCCAAAGATCTTCACACACGAGTATAACTGCTTTGCCATAGCGTGTTTTAAATCCTTGTATTTCACCGCCAGAAGCAAAATAACGCCCCTCTTCAAACATCCCATACGTCGGTAGATGATTCTTATGATGAATATGCAGCAGTTCACCTTGACTAAAATACAATGCACTGTTGTACACTTTTCCATTCTCCCAAACAGCTGCACCAATAACTATATCGCACTGCAAACTGGCAACACGTAACTCATCGAGTTCATCCAGATTCCACGCATCTTCAAAAAGCTTATCCTGTAGCATATACCCGCTAAGAGCTAATTCGGGGAACACAACGACATCAGCATGCTCATGCTTTTTAATAATCTCAAGAACCTCTTGTAGATTGGAACGATTCAGTTTCGGTGCAAATTGGATTAATGCAACATTCATTGGAGTGCTTCACATACCTTTGTAAGCGTTTCCATATCAGAAATACCATACGTCTCATTATTAGGTGCGTTACGCTTATTTAGACCTTTTAGAACCGCGCCGTTACCAAACTCGATCATCACATCGATTTCGTTGACAATCGCTTCAATCGACTGCTTATACCGTACAGGCTTGACCAACTGTTCTTTTAGTAATGCCACAGCATCAGCTTTGGTTGCATATTTTTGCATTGTAACATTGGAGACAACCGGTGCGATAAATGTATCATTTACCATTTTTTCCATCACTTGTGCCAAAGGCTCCTGTGCGATTGAAAGGAGCGGACAGTGGCTTGCGATGGACATGTTTAGTAATAATGCCCGTTTTGCACCTGCTTCTTTAAACGTTGATTCCATTGCTTGCAAATCGGCCTTTAAACCTGCAACGACTAGCTGACCATTTTGGTTAAAGTTAGCAGTCCATACTTTTTTACCTTCTGCGTTAGCTGTTGCACAAAGCTGTTCAACAACAGAATCTTCTAGCCCTAAAATTGCCATCATACCCGCATCAATTTCTTCACACGCACTTTGCATCAACGCTCCGCGCTTATGTACTAGTTCTACTGCATCAACATAATCAATCGCACCTGCAGCACTCAAGGCACTAAACTCACCCAAAGAATGACCAAGCAGCATAGCGGGCTTGGTTGGCATTGCATCTTGAAACAATCGATACGCGATCAAAGAAATCAATAAAATCGCAGGTTGCGTGTACTCTGTTTTATCCAGCAGATCATTTTCTTCAAACAATAGTTTCGTGAAATCAACTCCGATACGTTCTCCTGCTTTTTCAAACATCTCACGTGCGACAGAGCTATTCTCATAAAAAGATTTTCCCATCCCGATACTCTGGCTACCTTGCCCCGGAAAAATCATCGCTATTCTTTTCTGACCCACTACATATCCTTTAAATCAAATTGATAATCGCTGTTTTCAGCTATTTTTTTACGTAACGTATTACGATTTAGCCCCAATTTATCTGCCAATTGCAACTGCGACTTAAATCGCTTAATTCCAGCACGGATCAATGGGACTTCGTACAAAGGCAAAAATTTTCGGTAATCGTTATTACTGCCTAACTTATCCACTAAGAAATGTTCGATAATTTTCATCAAATCATTTTCTTGTATATTGTTCAACAAATAATACAAATAGACCTGTCGTCGAAGTGAAAGTGCATTTTCACTCACATCAGGGACAAATTCTTGAGTATCAAATTCATCGGATCTTCCGAACGTATTTTTTGCTTCTTCTACAAACAAATTTACCAAAAGCGCAATATCTTCCTGTCGCTGGTTCAAAGGCGGTAATACCAGACGAATCGAAAAGATCTCTTCTAGTTGATCTTGCGTATAACGGTATCCACCTGTTGCAACGACTCGCGTCTTGGTCCTATTTAAGGTGTCAATCAGACGTTTTAGATTTGCCACATCATCTAGACGATGAATAATGATTTCACTATTACGTTCAATTGCTTCTAATAGTTCCTCAAAACGGTTTGCGTCGATAATAGGAGCATGAGGGAGTATATAGCGTGCCAGTGTGAGCTTTCCAGTTCCACGTTCGCCAATAATCATAGCATTAACCGATAGCGATTTTAATAAATTTGCGGTCTTAAACGCCTCTACTGAGGCGCTTGAAGCTGTTAAAAAATTAGTGACATCCACAACCGTGGTTACCACCGCTTCCACAACATCCACTGTCATCGACAGCATTTTCAGCAGGAATACCGCTAGCTACTTCTGCAGCAGATGCATCACGGATATTACTGATCGTTACTGTAAACATCAAGTCTTTTCCTGCTAATGGGTGATTAAAATCAATCACAACATTCTCATCTTTAACTTCTTTGACAGTAACTTGAACCGTACCGCCGTCTTCACCTTGACCGTAAAGTGTCATTCCAACATTTAAGTCAATACCTGCAAATTGCTCACGAGGAAGCTCTTGCTGTGCTTCTTCATTATAATCACCGTATGCATCAGCAGCTTTAACTAGTACATCTGATTTTTCACCAATGCTCATATTCGCGATTCCAGATTCAAGACCTGAGATAACTTGATTTTTACCAAACATAAATACCAATGGCGCACCACCAATATTACTGTCTACAACATTTTGTCCATCACGTACTTCATACTCGATCGAAACGATCTGATTTGCTTCAATTGCCATTGATTTGCCTTACAAATTTTAAGATAATGCGATTTTAGCACAATTAGCTATGCTTAGCCTGAAAAGAGGCAAATAGCTATTTGAGCTTAGAGAGTAGCTCTTGTGCTTCATCAGCGGCACCGCTACCACTGTATTTACTGATTGTTGCTTTATAAAATGCTTTCGCACTGGTGGTATCATTGCTCTTTTCCATTGCATTACCCGTATGTAAAAGTAATGTTGGCATATAAGACGCTTTATCGTTTAGGGAAGCGCTCTCTTTATAAAATGCAATAGCCTGCTTATACTCTTTACGTTTAAAATAACTTTCGCCTATCCAAAAATTCGACTCAGAGACTTTATATTTTTTTTGAATCAACAGTTCATAACAGCTTTGCGCATCAGCATATTTTTGCTGATCAAACAGAGTTTTTGCTTTTTTTTCAAGTGACTGGGAATCCATTTTAGAATTTGACTCGGTTTTTGTAGGCAATGTCATTTTCAACTGCTTTACCAGAAGTGAAAACTCATCTTTACTGACATACGAAGCATTAAGGGTGTCAACCATATGGGAAAGCTCTTCAAGCAATGTTTTAAGCTGCGTAATATTTTCACTATTAGCAATACTCTGCTGGCGTAATTCATTGATTGAAGAAGATATATTTGCATCTGCCGCAGATGACTCCGTAATTTTCTGTAAAGCAATTTTATGCTCGTTTACCGACTGCCCTAATCCTTCTATAACGGTTTGTAACCCATCAAGACGTTCAGTTACCGTTTCTACTTTTGCATTTTGTAGATTATGCTTTTGAACAACTGCTTGAATTTCTTGTTTGTTTTCAAGAATGAGCTTTTCTTCGGCAGTAAGACCATAAGGTTCGGGAGCATTTAGATTGCCGGCACCGAAAACCGATGGTTCCGATGCGAGCAGTATAGAAGAGAGTAACGAAAGACTAACGAAAAAACGCATTTACGGAAGTTTTACTTCAACACGACGATTTTTTGCCCAACACTCTTGTGTTTTTTCCATACAAGCAGGATTTCCTTCACCAAGGCTGACCATACTGATTGAATCAGCATTGACACCCTCATTTACAAGTGCAGTTTTAACTGCATTTGCACGCTTAAGCCCCAAAGCGAAGTTATACTCATCACTTCCGAATTCATCACAATTACCTTCAAGTTTAAAGCTCTTATTTTTCAATAAACCAGCATTTCCTTTTACAGATCCCATCATATCTTCACGAATATCAAACTTATCATAGTCAAAATAGACATTCACGATTTGGGCATCAGCTGTACTGCTAGATCCGTTAGCAGCTGTGTTATCCACAGAAGAAGCATTCGTTACCGGTGCAATCACTGCTGATCCATCCGTACCACTTGTTTGTCCGTTAGACCCTGCATTGCTGTTTGCTCCAGAAGCACTATTATTTGCAGTTGCATCAATAGCAGGTTGTTTGCTAGAACATCCACTAAATACTAATACGGCTAATACCGCGCTCAAATATGCTACACGTTTCATAAGTCACCCCTAAATTTAATTATCTTTGCATTATTGTATCTAAAAAAAAGTAAATCACCAGTCAATCGACTGCATACGTCCTATATGTAATGGAAAACTAAAGCTTTTATTCACACCAAGACGGATAATTCCGACCATACTGTGTGCACCTTCTTGTTTTATATGTAATATTGCCTGTCCATCATGTGAAAAACGAGGATAATCATTGTCCCCACTACTCGTCAAACGGCGAATTGAACTGTTATGCATGGAAATTAGATGTAAATTAAACGTACTCCCTCCAGCTGAAGAACTTTCACGCGCTTTATAGACTACCCAATCATGGTATGCAGTACATGTTGAATTGTTTTTTCCCTCAAATACAACCTGGCTAATAGCACTTTCTCCTATTTTTTTAGTAAATATATTAGGATTACCCATACGGTTAGAAACAAAAACGATTCTATTATCTCCCATAAACTGCCCGCTGACATCAATACCTGAGTAATCCGTCAATCTCTCTTTTATTTTAGTTCGTAAATCATAAAGGAAAATATCAGGCTGACCGTTAGGCGCCAATGTCAATAACAATTTATTGCCGTCTTCACTCACATCCGAACAAACGGCCATTCCGTCAGATGAAATCACTGCTGACTTGTTTCCTGTGGCCAGATTTACTTTGTAGATCGTCGGGTGAAAGTCACTCAGAGAGGTATAATAAAAATCGGTCTGTTCACCATTTGCCCACTTAGCAAATCCGTACATCCCTCCACTCAAAACCACTTTTTGGTACGATAACGTATAGTCTGCCGCGACAATATCAGAGCGACGAGGTCCGCTAAGACGTACAAAAAGAACTTTGCGCTTCATCCATTCTAAAGGTCCGCCACCCATTTTTGCATTGATGTCGTAAGCAACAGAATGCGCTAAAAAAACCAGCATCTCACTTTGTTTCAGGTAGTAGACTTTACTAAAAAGTTCTAAACCGTTTTGAAACAGTTTAACATCCGATCGATATCCACCACTGCCATCAGCCACTAAACGATAACGTAAAAGATAAATGGCATCTTTATGAATCGCTGCTGCCTGTGTATTGTCTAATGATTGAGCTGCATAACGATCGTCAACTTCAAACAGCGAAACCACATTCATGTCAGCACTGAGCATTCTATGAAATCGGGTACTTGCATCATTCGTCACAGCACTGCTATCCTCGATTGCAAGCCGTGGCAACGCACCCACAGTTTTAGTAACTTCTAACGTAGCATCGGCACCCCAAAGTGTTGAGACAAAAAAAAGTATCAGTAAATAACGCATTTTATTCCTTAGCTGTTAATATAATATCAAACACAGCTTCTACCCCGTGCGGGTGAGATGGAAGCCCAACTTGACGCAATCGCTCTTTTAACCAATCCACCTCTGCATTGAATACAGTATTCCCAGAATAGCTAATAACACGATATGCCACTAATCGTCCATCAGGGCTAATCGTTATACGTACACGAGCGGCAAAGCCTTCTGTCCCGCTAGCAGGATGAAAATTAGCATAAATAATGGCTTGTATCTTAGCATTATATTCGTTAACGGCCGGTC
Source organism: Sulfuricurvum sp. (assembly GCA_024637295.1). Taxonomy (GTDB): domain Bacteria; phylum Campylobacterota; class Campylobacteria; order Campylobacterales; family Sulfurimonadaceae; genus Sulfuricurvum. Next base: position 129,660 of record JAGXFL010000011.1, on the reverse strand, counting down.
CACTTGAGGATGCAACCATCTTCACCCCGGATTTTGCCAAATCCAGTGTTTTTGCTTTATCAAAAAGTTTTGACTCTCGATGCGTTGTCAAGACTTTTTCTTCTAATGCATTCAATTCAAATAGCTGTTTCGAATTATCAATAGGTTTTGGCTTGGTCTTTATCACTTTAACCGTAGAAAATAAATCGTTTATTTCGGGAATAGCCTCTTGTATTTCATTTTCTAATGGCGGTGTTTCTTCTGCCATTTTAGGTTCTTCAACAGCAGATGACACCCTTGGAACCGTTTTAGCAGTAAAAGGTTTATCCTCTAAAGAGATCGATATAACATCACTTTTTGTTAATGCAAAGGCTTCTGGGCTGGATGTTGTCAAGACTCCAGTCAAGAAAAAAGAAACAATAGAGCCTAAGATAAAAAGAGTGATCAGCCCACTTTGGAGAAAAAAACGTTGGTAATGCAAATTCATGTAAAAAATACTCTTGTTATAGTTTTTATATGAATTCAACCGCTTGTAGCGAGTGAAATATTTGTGAGTCCTGACTGCTTTACCGCACTCATAACATTCATGACATCTCCGTAATCAAGCTTCTTATCAGCACTAATACGTACGACTGTTTCAGGTGAAAAATCATTCGAAAATAATCTAAAGTTATCACTGAATGTCTTATAGTCAAAGACTTGATTATTCACTTTTATCTGTTTGGCATCACTGATAAAGATCTCAATCTCTTTTTTTTCGGTGACTTGTGTTTGAGCTGACCCTTTGGGTAAGTGAATCAATTCTTCATAGATGATATTGGGCGATATGACCATCAAGATGGCCAACAGAACCAACATCACATCAACCAACGGAGTAATGTTTAGTTCCGGTTTATCCTCCCAATCATACATATGTCAATCGTCCTTAGAGAGCAAGGAATCACTTTGCATACGTATTAGACCAATAACTTCAAATGATTGACGTTTCAGAACCTGGTGATAGGTGTAAGCAAAAATAGCCACAAATATTCCCGATGCCGTTGCAACAAGAGCATCCGAAACACCTGCAGCAATGATACTCATCGTACCACTTGACTGTCCAATATTTTTAAAGGTTCCCAAGATAGAAATAACCGTTCCAAAAAGACCGATAAACGGTGTGGTAGATGCCACAACCGAAAGAATTGTTAGCCCTTTAGTCGCCTCTTTGGTAGCGGCATATTGAGCCAAATCAAACAATGCTTTTGAATACATCGTACCGCTTTTTAAAAAAGGGGCAAGAAATGCATAATCATTAAGACGCTGTGAACCCATCAAAAGCGATTCTAATGTCTCATTTTCTTGTGAAATCCACTGATTAAGAGCTAACCATCGATAAAAAAAGACCCAGTTGATAGTAATAAAATAAAAGGTGAGGACCAGTAACACGCCAAGTGTTACTGGATGACTTTTAGCAATAAAGTCGGAAAGTAGCTCAAACATGAGCGTTAGATCATATGAGTGTGATTTTGATGATGTGCTGCTGACTCAATTCTAGCTGAGACAGATGCAATCATTGAGTGTGAATCTGCAACACTAGAGATAAGCTCTTTAGCTTCATCAAGTGCTTTTGCAACTTCACTTTCGCTATCGCCACGGATGGCAACAGCACCGTCAACAAGGACAGTCACTAAATTGCTGGCAATTTGAACTACACCCCAATTAACGACGATTGACTCTTTTTTACCGTTATCTTTAATGATATCAATAACACCCGCTTGTAGCAGTGTTGTTAATCCCACGTGCTCAGGTAGAACACCAAATTCACCCTCTTCTCCAGGAACTGTTACACTTTTAACAGAACCATGAAAAATCGAACCACTTGGTGTTAGCACTTCTAATTCTAGAGTAGGCACTATCTATCCTTTAGGATGAAAAGCAATTACTTGCTTTTCTGTTTTGCAGCTTTTTCAATTGCTTCATTCATATCGCCAACCATGTAAAATGCACTTTCTGGCAAATGGTCGTAATCACCGTTAAGAATTCCTTTGAATCCTTTGATGGTGTCTTCTAGCTTAACGTATTTTCCAGGTGAACCTGTAAATACCTCTGCTACGAAGAAAGGCTGTGACAAGAATTTCTCAATTTTACGTGCACGTTCAACAACAGATTTGTCTTCTTCAGAAAGCTCATCCATACCAAGAATCGCAATAATGTCTTGCAAATCTTTGTATTTTTGTAGTGTCTTTTGAACACCACGAGCAACACCGTAGTGCTCTTCACCAACGATTTGTGGATCAAGCAAACGTGACGTTGAATCCAATGGATCAACTGCAGGATAGATCCCTTTTTCAGCAATTTTACGGTTAAGAACCGTTGTTGCGTCAAGGTGAGCAAAAACCGAAGCAGGAGCCGGATCCGTCAAGTCATCCGCAGGTACGTATACTGCTTGAACTGAAGTGATTGAACCCTTAGTTGTTGAAGTAATACGATCTTGTAGTGCACCCATTTCACGAGCCAATGTAGGTTGGTAACCAACAGCTGATGGGATACGACCAAGAAGCGCTGACATCTCAGAACCAGACTGTGCGAAACGGAAGATATTATCGATAAACATCAATACATCAAGCCCTTTTTCATCACGGAAATATTCTGCCATTGTCAAACCTGTCAAGGCGATACGGTTACGTGCTCCTGGAGGCTCAGACATTTGACCATAGCACAGTGCAACTTTGTCCAAAACGCTAGAATCTTTCATCTCATGATAAAGGTCATTACCTTCACGTGTGCGTTCACCGACACCCGCAAATACAGAAAGACCGTCGTGCCCGTGAGCAACGTTGTGGATCAATTCCATGATAATAACGGTTTTACCAACACCCGCACCACCGAAGAGACCGACTTTACCACCTTTTGCATATGGTGCTAGAAGGTCAACAACTTTAATACCTGTTTCAAACATTTCAGTTGTTGTACTTTGTTCGATAAGTGGTGGTGGAGCACGATGGATTGACCATTTTTCACAATCAACGATTTCATCTCCGCCATCGATTGTTTCACCGATAACGTTGAAAATACGTCCAAGTACTTTTTCACCGACTGGAACTTTGATAGGTGCACCTGTAGCCGTAGCCGTAAGACCACGTACAAGACCTTCAGACATATCCATAGCGATCGTACGAACACGACCGTTACCAAGGTGAGAAGCTACTTCAAGAACAAGACGAGTCGTCTTTCCGTCAACACTAACATTTACTTCTATTGCTTCATTGATTGTAGGAAGGTAACCCTCAAAATCAACGTCAACAACAGGACCAATTACTTGAGCAATTTTACCAATCATTCTTTCCTCCATCATTATTTCATCGACTCAACGCCGCTTATTATCTCAATAAGCTCCGTTGTAATCGCTTCTTGTCGCGCTTTGTTATACTTAACAGTTAAGCTTTTAACCATCTGTTTAGCATTATTGGTTGCTGCATCCATCGCTTGCATACGTGCACTGTGCTCAGCCGCTACTGAGTCAATCAACGCATAATACATGTTGAATTCCGCATATTTTGTTACCAACGAATCTAGCATTGCCTCTTCATCGTGTGCTTCAAGTTCAAGTACCGTATTGGTTGTCTTTTCACAATCAAAATCCGTTACTTCTACAGGTAAAATTCTATTTACATGTAACTCTTGAGTAATGACATTCTTGTAGCCGTTATAAACAAGATAAACAGCATCAACAATACCATCCTTGAAATCTTTAATCGAACGAGTCATAAACTCACTGGATCGCTGCATATCAGGAGACGAACTAAGATTTTTAACTTCATCAAGCATTTCAACTTGATTAAAATTAAAATATTCAATCCCTTTTTTACCGATACCGCGTAAACGGAAGTTTACATTCTTATCAGAGCAATCGCTGATCAAACGTTTTACCGCTTTAATCGTTTGGAGGTTAAAACCACCACAAAGACCTTTATCAGCCGTTACAAAAATAATATCGATCGTTTTAGGCGCATCATTTTGAACAAAACAACGGCTATCAATACCGCCTATTTTACTACAATGAATACGACTTGCGATTTCAGCTATGACTTGATTCGTTTTTTGTGCAAACAGACGTGAACGTTTCGCTAACTCTTCCGCACGGCGAAGTTTCGCCGTAGAGACGAGTTTCATCGCACGCGTAGTTTTTTGCGTGTTTGAAACACTCTTGATCTGTCTTTGAATCTCTTTCAAGTTAGCCATTAAAGATCCTTATTGCGCAACGAAAGTAGTTTTAAACTCTTCGAGCGCTTTTTTCATCGTAGCCATAGTGTCATCATCAATTTTAGATGATGTACGGATACTTTCAAAAATTTGTGGATAACTTGCTTCAATAAATGGATACAAATCTGCTTCAAATTTAACAACCGCTGATGCAGGAAGGCTATCAAGATACCCTTCATTACCCGCGAAGATAATCAATGCTTGCTTTTCAACAGCAAGTGGAGAATATGGAGGTTGCTTCAATACTTCGACCATACGCTGACCACGTTCAAGCTGTTTGCGGCTTACTTCGTCCAAATCAGAAGCAAACTGTGCAAACGCTTGAAGTTCACGGTATTGTGCAAGATCAAGACGCAATGTTCCAGCAACTTGTTTAGTCGCTTTGATTTGAGCCGCACCACCAACACGTGAAACTGAAAGACCAACGTTGATCGCAGGACGAACACCTGCGTTGAACAAGTCAGTTTCCAAGAAAATTTGACCATCAGTGATCGAAATAACGTTTGTAGGGATATACGCCGCAACGTCACCCGCTTGAGTTTCGATAATTGGAAGAGCAGTCAAAGAACCGTTGCCCAATTCATCACTCAATTTTGCTGCACGCTCTAACAAACGAGAGTGGATATAGAAAACGTCACCCGGATACGCTTCACGGCCCGGAGGACGACGAAGGATCAATGACATCTCACGGTATGCAACTGCATGCTTAGAAAGGTCATCATAAACGATCAAACCGTGACGAGCTGAATCACGGAAATACTCCGCCATTGTAACACCCGTATATGGAGCAAGGAATTGCAATGCAGCAGCTTCTGAAGCTGAAGAAGAGACAACGATGGTATATTCCATCGCGCCACTCTCTTCAAGACGACGGATAACGTTTGCAACTGTTGATTCTTTTTGCCCGATAGCAACATAGATACAAACTACGCCGTTACCTTTTTGGTTCATAATAGCATCAAGAGCAATGGTTGTTTTACCTGTCTGACGGTCACCAATGATCAACTCACGTTGACCACGTCCGATTGGAACAAGTGCATCAATGGATTTGATACCGGTTGCCATAGGTTCATGAACCGATTTACGTGCCATGATACCAGGTGCTTTCTCTTCTACAAAACGTGATTCTGTAGATTCAATTGGACCTTTTCCGTCGATTGGCTCACCCAATGCATTGACAACACGGCCAAGAAGAGCATTACCGACAGGAACTTTCAACAAACGACCAAGACGTTTTACTGACATCCCTTCACGGAGTTCAGTACCTTTACCAAGAATAACAACACCAACGCTGCTCTCCTCGAGGTTCATAACAAGACCGCGAGTCCCGTCTTCAAACTCAACCATTTCTCCAGCCATAACATTGTTAAGGCCATAAACTTGTGCAACGCCATCTCCATATGAGACGATTTTACCGGTTTCGTTAATATCTACATTAAGCTCAAAATTACCAATTCTTTCTTTGATGATTGAACTGACTTCATCTACTTGTACTTTTGCTACCACTATATCTCCTTTCGCGAGGGTTAAATTGCTTTTAAAATGTGCTCAACGACCTGAGCATTAAGGCGGCTTTTTGAGAAATCGATTTCAACATTCAGATCATCTACAATAACCCGTATGCCATCACTGCTTGATGGAACAAACTGTAATGAGATTTTAGCTCCCATTTTATTCCCCAAATCATTCGCGATTGCATCAATCGAATCTTGCTTGATTTCAGAAATACTGTAGATACGGCCATTATAAACACGTTTCTTAGAAGCTATTTGACGCTTTAAATCTTTTGAAATTGCTGGGATCAACAATAATCTTCCGTTTTCGCCTAACAATTTGATCAAGTTATTGATTTCAGTGCTTTGTGCACTTTCTACCATACCAAGAACCAAATTTGTTTTAGCCGAAACCGCGATATCATTACTATGCAACACTTGAAGAAATTTACTATCATTGAATGCAGTAGCTAAAACGGTAAACAGTTCTGCCGTATTATCCAATGATGATTCATCCAAGATAGCCATAAGCGATTGAACATAACGTTTAGCAATCAGTTCTTCCTGCATTTAGGCCACCTTCTTTTTCAAAATGTCTGTCATAGCATCTTTGCCCATAGCCGCATCACTTGCAGTCATAACATCGCCCATAACTTCAGCGACTACTTCACGAACCATCTTGCGTTTTTCAAGATCCATTAGTGAATTGTTATGTTTTTGTGCAATTTCAACATCAATTTCGTACTGTGCCATGATTTTTTCACTAAGGAGCTTGCACTCTTTTTTAGTGGTTTCACTCAAATCATTTGCAAAACGATTAGCATCATCTATCTTGTGCTCTGCAGCATCTTTTAACCGTTTTGACTCGCGCAAACGCTCTTGAACTTTTTCAAGTTCAGATGCGATTCCTGCGCTTCTGCCACCAAAATAACTTTTCAGCGGCTCTGCCAAAAGATAATAAAGTATCCCCGCAAATATAAGAAAGTTAACGGTACGTTGAACAATATCCGTAGAACCCTCATGCGCAGCATCAGCCCCAAACAGATAAGCACTGAGCATTAATACTGTAACTAATAATTTACCCATATTATCTCCTCAAATCTGATTTAGCTTAGCTGACACAGCAGCTTGGAAAGATGGAGCTTCAACTCGAAGCGCCTCTTTCAATCGTGAACGTTCTTCAGACATTGCGTCTTCAAACTTAGAATATTCTAGTGCCAGTTCAGCACGTTTTGCCTCTATCTTGCTGTTTACCAACGCCTTGGCCTCAGCAACAACTTTTTCTCTTATTACATGCGCTTCTAGTTTAGCATCACTAATAATCTTTTCCGCTTGTGTATGAAATGCAGCAATCTCGGCATCGTTGTTACCAACTTGCTCAAGATCTTTTTTAAGATCTGCATCTCTTTTTTCCATATAGTTGAAAAGAGGTTTGTAAAGTAAACTATTAAGAGCGGCAATAAGGACAAGGAAGACAATCAGTGTGCTGCCTAGCAACATCGGACTTATATCTAACATACCACCTCCTAAAAGTTGCGTGATTATACAACTTGTAAATTGAAGGGATAGTTAAACGAAGGAAATTATGATGAAAGTGTGGCTAAAAATGAATCAATTTGGGCAGTACTATCAAACTCAAGGGTAATTTTTGACCCTTTTGCAGATGTTTTAATACCCATCTTTGCAAAATAACTTTGTAGACTATCAAAATTAAGATCACTTGTTTTAATAACAGAATTTACTTCACGATCACGAGGAGCTTTAATATTTTTGGCCATTTGCTCTACGTCACGAACGCTTAGCTTCTGACCGATGATCGAATCAATCATCATTGATTGTTCTTTTTCATCCATTCCGACCACTACTTTTGCGTGACCGGCAGTGATTTTACCTTCGATCAATGCTTTACGCGCTTTATCGTTTAATTGCAATAAACGAAGTGTGTTCGTGATTTGCGTTCGGCTTTTATGTACTGTTGAGGAAAGCTGATCGTGCGTTAGTTCATGAATTTCAATCAATTCCTGATATGCTTGTGCCAGATCAATAGCATTAAGTTCATCACGCTGAATATTCTCAATCAAAGCATGCTGACGCATTTGCTCATCACTTACTGTCACTATAATGGCTTTGATGTTTTTAAATTTTGCTAATTTACTGGCACGTAGACGTCGCTCACCTGCTATGAGCACATATCCGTCAAGGGTTTCTTTGACAACGATCGGCTGCAACAAACCATGAGTCTTAATGGATTCACTAAGTTCCGCGAGTGATGCAGGATCAAAATGTTTACGTGGCTGATAAGGGTTTGGACGGACTTCTGTGATCGAAATCTCTTCAAATCCATTTCGCTTAGGAAGTTCGTTATCGTACGCTTCTTCTATTTCACTCAGTAATGCGCCTAAACCTCGTCCAAGAGCTGATGCTTTTGCCATTAATGATCCTTATGCGATGATTGCGTGAGCAAGATCTTGATAAGCTAAAGATCCACTCGATTTTACATCATATAAAATTGCCGGTTTTCCGAAACTCGGAGACTCAGCTAATTTCACGTTGCGCGGTATAACAATGTATTCATCCTTATGCGACTTAAACAATTTTGTCTGAAAATGCTGACTTAAATCTGCAAATACTTGACGGGAAAGATTGTTTTGAGCACTGTACATTGTTGGCAAAAAGCCTTTAATACTCAATTTTGGGTTGATGGTTTTACGTACCAATTTAACGGTATTAAGCAATTGTGCCAACCCTTCAAGTGCAAAAAACTCACATTGAATCGGTATGATTACTGAATTGGAGGCACTTAAAGCATTAATCGTCATCGGTCCAAGGGCTGGTGGAGAATCGATGATAATATAATCGTATTCATCTTTGACTTGCGCAATTGCACGCTTGAGGATTAATTCTCTCCCTTTAGCATTTGCCGCATCGTAATACTCTTTTTCAACTCCTACTAAACCAATATTTGAAGGTGCAATAAAAAGTTTTGGCAATTCGGTTTTTAAAATGATTTCACGCAGTTTCTTGGCACCGATAAGGACATGATAAATATTAAACTCATAGTTATTTCGATGATATCCCAATGAAGTCGTCGCATTTGCCTGCGGATCAGCATCGATGAGAAGTACTTTTTTCTCAGCAACTGCCAGAGATGCTGCTAAATTGACAGCAGTCGTGGTTTTACCAACACCGCCCTTCTGGTTTGCAATAACTATTACTTCGCTCATCGTAAACTAAATATCCTTTGCCCGTTGCATTCAAGGGAACCATCTTCTAATAAGATGGCATCTTCTAATCTAAAAATCGTTTCATCCATATGTGTGGTGAAAGATTTACTTCTGTTGAATTCTAACTTGTATTTACTAAATATCTGCTTCCATGAAGGAAACTTTTTCAGTTCTGTAACATAACTATTTGTTAATTCTTGTGCACTTATCTCAATATCCATTTTTGCAAAATCTAGCGGTGCCGTGAAGAGGTTCATTCCAATCCCGCACACAAGACAATCCCCTACTAAATTGGTAATCACTCCACCCATTTTTTCCTGATCCAGATAAAAATCATTTGGCCATTTCAACCACACTTGCGAACCTAATTTTGTTAAAAGTTCTTTCAGTATAAATGCAAAATAGATCGAAGAGGATTCAAGTTTCAAATCATCGGGCAGTTGTGATCGATGTATTGCAATGGATATGAATAGATTGCCCTGCTCTCCAATCCAATTATTACCTCGACTGCCCCTACCATGTGTCTGCAACGTTGCGCCGACACACACTGGTACGGATAGTTCTTTATTCTTCAACGCATCAAGTAAATACGCTTGCGTCGAATCAACTTCACTAAGCCAGAATATTTCCATAAACAAGCCGCTTTCCGTTTAAATACGCTACAGCGTCTGTTTCTTGTTTCGATGGAGCCTGCACTTTAAACAAACGCAAAGAACCTTTGTCACATTGAACAATGATACTATCTGAATCAATTGCAATGATTTCCCCTGCAACTCCTTCACTGATCTCATCAACAAGGGCCATTTTTTTGATCTTTAGCCCTGATTCCAAGTATATCCCAGGCCATGGAGTAAATGCACGATATTTATTGTAAATAGCGACAGCATCTTCAAATGCAATCAATCCATCTGATTTTGATATCTTCGTACAATGAGTCGCTAAGGTCTCATTTTGTGGTAGTACCGTTTTTCGATCCCAATGACGAATAACATCCACTGTAAGATCACACGCGATATTAGTTAAAGCATCGTACAAACTTTCTACCATCTCATCAGGAGAAATATCTACCGTAGCGATCTTGATAATCGCTCCGGTATCAAGACCTTCATCCATCCACATTGCCGTTACACCGCTTTGTCGATCATTATTCAACAAGCTTTGCTGGATGGGGCTTGCGCCACGGTATTGCGGTAAGATAGATGCATGCAGATTCACGCATGGCGCATAATCCAAAATAGCTTTTGGTAAAATCTGACCGTATGCCGCAACAATAATCATATCGCATTGTATTTTTAATAACTGGGCAACAATACTTTCGTCTCGTAATCGTGAGGGTTGAAAAACGGGGATATTAGCTTCTTGTGCTAATACTTTTACAGAAGGAGGCGTCAAAACTCCCTTTCTCCCTACAGGCTTATCAGGCTGTGTATAAACCGCAACAATCTCAATATCATCAGAACCGATAAGTGTTTTTAAGATATCCGCCGCATAATCGGGCGTCCCCATAAAGATAATACGGGTCATTAAGATTCTTTCGCTTGAAAGAGGCTACCGCCTGCATGAACATCATCCAAAAGAAATGATTTTGCGTCGGAGAGATCAAAACCGCTGGCTAAGAACATCGCTTTGCCGCGCTTAAGTAAAAAGTCTGCCGCTTTGAGCTTCGTCACAATCCCACCGGTTGCAAAACTATGATTTGGTGTCACCTCACGTGAAAGTTCTTCCGAATCAATCACCATAATATGTGAGCGTACTTTTGCATCCTCATGTACACGAGGATCCTTGTCATAATAAGCATCGATATCCGAAAGGATTATCAGCATATCCGCACCAAAATGATACGCAGCATACGCAGAAAGCTGATCATTATCCCCTACTACAAGTTCTTCCGTAGCAGTAGCATCGTTTTCATTGATAATCGGGACTACATTATGGGCGAGAAGTGTCTCAATGGTATCTTTGACTTTTTGAGACTCTTCTTGAGTATTGAAGTTAGCGGCGGTGACCAAAATCTGAGAAGGGAGGATATTGTGATGTTCAAACATCTTTTTGTATTTGTTCATCAAGATCGGCTGACCGATCGAGGCTAATGCCTGCTTGTTTGCGAGGATTTTTTTATCGAGTTTAAGCTCGGTATAACCAGCAGCCACTGCGCCAGAAGAGACCAAAATGACTTCATAACGGGATTTTAACTCAGCAATAAAATCGACCAAATTATGCATCCTGTCTTTTGCTATGCGGTTTTGCTCACTTAAGACTGCGCTTCCAACTTTGACTACCAGCCGTTTCATTAACGCTCGATTTGAACCATATGGTAAAGAGCATAGGTAAGCGGTTTGATGTTTAGATTGATCGCAGAAGAGATCGGTGCCACAAAAAACGGCAAAGAACTGTCGCGAAATCCTTCATCGAAATTTTCTTGTTCAAATGCCGGATACTCTTCACTAAACCCGAAACGGCTTTTTGCAACCGGTTTAAGGTTCAGGAGCTTTAAAAACGCATTGCTCTTCTCAACTGCTTCTTCTGGAAGCATCGCATCACAGCGTGTCAATGCAATTGCGTAATTACGCTCCGCCAAAAGTGGCGAAAATTTAGCAAGCTCTTCTTTGAGGGTTTCATACTGATGTTCAAGCTCATGATACGATGCCAAATCAATCATAAAAAGCAATGTCTTAGTACGCTCGATGTGACGCAAAAACTTAAGACCAAGACCTTTTCCCTCATGCGCTCCACCAATAATACCCGGTATATCCGCCATAATATACGAATCAAACTCGCCAATGTTGATCTGACCTAGTTTTGGTGTCAATGTCGTAAACTCATAGTTGGCTACTTCAGGACGAGCATTGGAAACCGTAGAAATAAGGGTCGACTTTCCAACATTTGGAAATCCTACAAGGCCTACATCCGCGATAAGTTTTAGATCAAGGCGTACAACACGCGTTGTTTCAGGTTCACCTGGTTGTGCATACATCGGCTTTTGATTTATTGAGGATTTAAAGTGAACGTTTCCAAGACCACCGCGACCGCCTGTCAGAAACAGCACTTCTTGACCATTGGTTAACAAATCAAGAAGAACTTCACCCGTTTCGACATCAACCACTTGTGTTCCCGGAGGGACAACAACAACAAGTCGTTTACCCGCTTTACCCGCCATATTCGATCCGGCACCCGGTTGACCTTTGTCTGCTTTAAGGTTTTTATTTCCCTGAAAGTGCGCAAGCGTATGTGTATTGTTATCTACTTTAAAATAAACATCACCACCTTTACCGCCGTCACCACCGTTTGGACCACCTTGAAGGACATATTTTTCCCGTCTAAATGCGACACATCCTGCTCCACCTTTACCTGAAGAAACAGTTATTTCTACGCTATCGCTAAACATTTATCATCCTTATCTGGCTTAAAACTATACTTGAACTTCTAAATTATCGAAAAGTACACTATTAAGAAAATACATTAGTTGGAAAAATTAAAGAGATCGGGCGCAGATGCCCGATGAGGAAAATTATGCGGCAGGAACGACAGAAACTTGTTTGCGTTTTTTGTCTTTACGGTGAAATAAAACAACACCGTCAACCAATGCATACAAAGTGTGGTCTTTACCCATACCGATATTTTTACCAGGGTGAACTTTTGTTCCACGTTGACGGATAATGATATTACCCGCACGTACTACTTCACCACCATATTTTTTGACACCGAGTCTACGTCCCGCTGAGTCGCGGTTATTCTGTGTACTACCTTGACCTTTCTTATGAGCCATGCTGTCCTCCTACTTTATAATTACGCAGCGATCTTGATGATGCGAACGCGTGTGTGATCTCTACGGAAACCACGCTTAACTTTACTGTCTTTACGACGACGTTTTTTGAAAGTTACGACTTTGCGGTCACGACCTTCATTAATAACTTCCATAGTGACGACTGCACCCTCTACGAATGGAGTACCAGTTTTAAGTTCACCGTTATTAACGGCAAGAACTTCTTTGATTTCGACGGTAGTCTTCGGATCAAGACTCATTTTATCGAACAAAAGGATATCACCCTCTTGAACTTTGTACTGTTTCCCGCCGTTTTTGATAATTGCGTACATTACTGTTCCTTACTTTACAAGTCTACAAAAAGTTGCGAATTGTAGCGAAATAATATTTAAGCTTAAATTAAAATGGAGTACTTGTTACATCAATCCACAATTTTACGTATCGATATACGTCAATTTGACCTATAATCTAGCTACGTGATTATACTACAATCTACATTAATTTAAAAAGTTAGCACTTTATCGCTTGCAATGACCCATTGTGTCAACTGATCCATTGTCGAAAAAATCTCTTCACTGAAATAGGGGGTATTCTTGTAAATTCCACAACGAGCGCTACACGTACCGCATGCACGAACACTCACACCATGCTCATACAGCTCTTTGACCATATGATGCAAGTCAAAATCGTATATCTCGGGCTTTACACAAATACTGCGTGCCAAATCAACGGCATCATTCATCAAAAAGAGGTTAACCTCTTCGCCATTGTTGCGTAAATTTTTTGCCAATCGCAGTGCATTATAGGTAACATCACTTCCATCATAAGGCTCATGGTTTAAAATGAAGGTAATCATCACTTATCCTTTTAGTTTTTTCATCATGTTTTGCAAAGCTGTAAAAAGTGCTATTGCTTCTGTATGCAACTGTACTTGTGTTTGAATCATATCAATCATCATTTGCATGTTTTGCGTAGAAATGATCGTCACATCACCCTCTTCATACACTGCAATACGGCATGGCATAAAAGGGGCAAAATGTGGGTTTGAGGTTAACATCATCGAAGCGACTTTGGCTTGACATACTTCATAGATATAGACCTTCCGATCAATCGGGAACCCTTTGTTGGCAACGACTTCATGATAGTTATACTGATTCAGCAATGCAAATCCATATTCTGCACACGCTTCCTCAACGTCGTCAACAATTGATTGAATACTCCGTTTGCTTTTAAATGCAATCGTAAATATTTTAAGCATCTGTTTTTTTGGCATTAATGCTATCAGTAACTTTGCTAACATCATTATTCTTCTTTGGTGAGTAAAGTTACCCCTAAACCTGTTTCAATCGGGTATCCCTCTTTAGCCCATCCTTTAAGGCCACCTTTTAGATTTGTTGCATTAACATAACCTAATTTTTTGAGCGTCTGGGCAGCTAATGCTCCTCGACCGCCACTACGGCAATAAGTCACGATGACTGCGTTTTTATCTTTGATTTTGTTGAGTACTTCAAACTCTAAATTTCCGCGCGTGATTGCCACAGTAGTCGTTGTATAGATCTCACCCTCTGCGCGCTGGTTTTCTTCGCGTACGTCCATGACAATCACACTCTTTTGACCATCAATCAACCCTTTTAACTCTTTAGGAGTCATTTCTCCTGCTTCTTGCTTCGCTGCAGAAACCAATTTTTCTGCTTCTGCTTGACCTGCCATGAGTGATGAACCTATCATCAAACTCGCAACTATTAATAGAACTTTCACATTCATTTCATGCTCCTAATAAGTTTATTAGCTAATTGACTAACTTATAAGTATGGTACAATAGCAAACCTTAAAAACAATCAAGGATATTTATGCTCGATATGGAACAAAAATTAAAAATTTTTAAAGCACTCAGTAATCAAACCCGTTTTATGATTTTCAAAAATGTTTTTACCGGAGGGTATACGTGCTCTTTGGATAAAGTACAGCCTGGTGTTAAAGTAAACCCTATTGCTACATGCGTTAGCACTGTTGCGGAACATTTTAACTTTTCGCTTCCAACAATCTCTGCGCATATCAAAGAGCTCAAAGAAGCGAAAATCATAACTGTTGAGAAAAAAGGGAATAAAGTCTACATCGAACCCAATATTGAGACGATCCGAGAGCTTGCTGAATGCTTTGGGACATTGGTCACTAATTTTGACAACAACAGAGAGCTGTTCTTTGGTGATACTCTGTCGGTTAAATAGGTTTTAGGATAAAAAACGAAAATTTTTGTTCTCCTCCGCCTGGAGTGATGTGTATTCTTTCTAAAACATCTACAATTTTCATCTTATTTGCCAAAACTTCTTCCATTTTTTCACGATTATATTGCTGTACACTAAGTGCACTGCAACTATCGGGACCATCAAGCGCGAATGTTGCGATAATGGCGTATCCTTCAGGGCTTAAAGCTTCATACATCGTTTTAATATAAGCCTTTTGCTCACTCTCATTGAGTAAAAAATGAAATGCTGCTCGATCATGCCACAGATCATAGCGATTTGGCAAAGATACTGTCGTAATGTCTTCTACCAAATAATGAGGGATTAGACTCATTTCTCCTAAACGACTTCTCGTAATATCAAGAGCCTCTTTTGAGATGTCCAGTAACGTAATATCACTAAACCCTCCTCCTAAGAGTCCATCCGCAAAGGTAGAAGCACCGGCACCGATGTCGATAACCGACGCTTTATTGGTGATCCCTATTTGTTCTATTAGTGCTAATGAGCTATCACAAGAAGGCTGATACCAGCCTACTTTGGTATGATCTTTGGTTTTATAAACCGTTTCCCAATGTTCTTGTCTTCCCACGCTTATCCTTTTTTTACAGCACGAAATGTGGCACCGATAGTTGAAGCCGAGGTTGTGTAGTGGGTGTGTCCCATACATTGTGCATCACTGAAGCCTGCGCCAGAAATTTGCGCAAGTAAGCAAGCTTTTTCAAGTGTTCCGGCTACACAATCTGCCCATGAATCTTGGCTACAACATGCAGATGCCTGAATATCAGAGCGTTTGATCATATCAGCGAAATAGAGTTTTCCCTTCGGGCGAAGTACACGAAATGCTTCGGCAAATACTTTTTCCTTGGACGATGTCAGATTAATGGCTCCGTTGGAGATGATAATATCAACACTCTCATCCTCAAACGGCAGAGATTCCAACGTTGCTTCAACGACTTGCACGTTATGTAAATTGGCTTCTGCAGCATGACGCTTTGCCGTTTCTACCATGAGAGGTGTGATATCCACCCCGATTACTTTTCCACTTTCACCTACAAGCAATGCAGCAACACATACATCGACCCCTGCCCCACACCCAAGATCAAGAACTGTTGAACCTGTAGGGATTTCACCTAATGAAAAGGGATTGCCTACTGCGGCACAATAATCCCACACTCCGGCTGGAAGCTGTTTTATCCATTCCTCTTTGTACCCTTGATTACGAGCATTTTCAATTCCCTTGTCCCAGCCGAAATCTTTATGCGGATTTAGGGCTAAATCGCTGTATAACGTAATGATTTGCTGCGCTGCACATGCTGTTGTACTCAATAATGGTCCTTTAATATCGCACTGTTTATTCAATTATTAGGTAGCAATGATATAATTTTAATTCTTAATAATTAGTAACTATGCTAAATACTTAAATAGGAGTAATCGTGAGAAATATATTGTTCATTTTATTGTTGGCTTTGGCATTGAATGCAGCACAGATCAACTGGCTTTATACTTATAAAGAAGGCTCTGCTGTGGCAGCCAAAGAGAACAAACCGATGGTTGTCTACATGCATCGTCCCGGTTGTGAATCGTGTGATTTTCTTGAACAAAAAGTTTTTCAAGATGAGAACTTAACCGCTTATACCAATGAACACTTTGTTCCTGTACTGCTAAATGTCAGTAAATCAGATGCACCCAAGCACCTCATCGTAAAGATGAGTCCGGTGTTTCATTTTGTGGATGCAAAAGGGAAATTCATTGAAGAGACACTGTATGGAGGAAAAAATGCTAAATCTTTCCTCAAAATATTGCAAGAAGTGGAAGTCAAATTTACGAACAGTAAACCTGACTCTACACGTTAAACCTCGTAAAGGTCGTTCGCTAGAACGTCTTTGATCGTCTTTTCATCCGCTGTATGGATATCTAAAACCGTACCCTCAAAAATAAGGTCCATTCCCGCTAAGGGATGGTTTCCATCTAATGTCGCTTTTTTCCCATTAATCTCTTTGACCGTATAGATGATCACATCTTCACTGTCATCTTCCATATACCCATCGATTTCCATACCAACGCACAACCCATCTGGAAGCTCACTCACATTTTCAGTCACAACCAGTTCTTCATCATAATCGCCAAATGCCTCTGCCGCACATAGCGCTACTTTGAATGTATCACCGACCTTTTTTCCTTCTAAAGCATCTTCTACTGCTTTGAAAAGCTGACCGTAATCACCGTGTAAATATGAGAGAGATTCTGCCTCTTCATAAAGGAGATTCCCCTGGGTGTCATTTATATGATAATCAATCGTAACGATACAGTTTTTAGTAGCTTTCATGGTTTTCCTTTAGCGCTTTTAGCGAAATTATAGCAGGAGTTACACTTTACATCCCTAAGTTCCTATTGACATTTTTCATATACACGGATACAATTCTTACAATTAGTTGCATAGTCAACTATAGGAGTTTTGAATGAATCGTTGCGAATGCCCAACAGACCTCACGTTGGGATGTATCACTACACAAGCGGCACTAAGTGCACGGGCATTTTTATCCCGTCGATTAGATGAGAATGGAATCGATATGACCATCGAACAATTCAAAGTGATGGTCGTACTGTGGAAAGAAAAAAGTTCAACGCAGCAAAACATCGCCGATTTTGTCGGCAAAGATAAGACCAGCGTCACACGTCTCATCGCAGGCTTGGAAAAACGCTCTCTAATCCAGCGCTGTACCGATAAAACGGATAAACGGTGTAATCTTGTCACACTGACTCCGCAAGGAATTGCACTGGAAACTTCGACTATGGCTGTTCTAAATGAAGCCAGTGCCTTCGTCCATCAAAACATCGATCCTAAAGAACTTGAGATCACTCTACGTGTTTTACAAACTATGTGCCAAACCCTCAACTCTCTCCCTAACTCATCCAAGGAACTTTTATGAACCGTTTCACTACTATCGCCTTCTCTTCTGTATTATTACTTGCACTCACAGGATGTGAACGTCCTAAAGCTGCCGGCATGGAAAAACCACCCGAGGGGCCTGTCCCCGTGACCCCTGTTGAAGTAAAATCCGCTAATTTTCCTGCTGTTTTAGAAGCAACCGGTCAAACCATGGCATTTAATACAGTTCAAATCTATGCTCGTGTCAACGGCTATTTACAAAAAAGAGTCTACACCGAAGGGCAAAAAGTCAACAAAGGCGATGTTTTATTTATCATTGATCCTTCTGATCTAAAGAATGCTTTTGAAAGCGCCAAGGCCTCTTTTGAATTAGCAAGTGCTAATCATACGAATGCTCTTGCCGTTTTGAATCGTATCAAACCACTGGCTGCAGCAAATGCTGCAAGTGCTCAAGATCTCGATACTGCAACCGCTAATGAACGTAATACGGCGGCGGCACTATCAGGGGCTAAAGCTTCATTGGAACAAGCCAAACTCAATCTAAGCTACACAACGATCAAAGCACCGATGAGCGGATATGTGGATAAATCGAAGATGGATGTAGGAACCTATATTGCCTCTGGAGCAAACGGACTTTTGACCACGATGTATCAAAGTGATCCTATGTATGTCAATTTTACCTTTAGTGAGAATCAAAAAATAGCGCGTCAAAACGCTCTAGCAAGCGGTAAACTCATCGCTCCAAAAGATGGGCAATATGACGTTGAGCTAACATTAGGTGATGGAACCGTTGTCAATAAAAAAGGGCACATCAATTTTATAGCTCCCTTTATCGATCCTACAACGGGCACGATCAGCTATCGTGCTATGATCAACAATAGTGACAATTTATTGCTTCCAGGGCAATTTGTCCATGTCAAAGTCAAAGGGATGGAGTGGAAAAATGCTCTGTATCTCCCTCAAAAAACAGTTATGACAGGTGATAAAGGGAAATTTGTGTACGCCATTGAAGCCAATAACACCGTTTCTGCCAAACCCGTTGTCGCGACACAGTGGATCGGTGATAATGTCTTGATCGAAAGCGGTGTCGAGATGGGAGAGAAAATTGCAGCAGACGGTTTAGCGAAACTGCATCCTGGTTCTGACATCATCGTGAATGAGAAATAATCATGTTTAGCAAATATTTTATTCATCGTCCTGTTTTATCAGCAGTTATTGCCATGATTATCATGCTCTTGGGCTTTACCGCTATCAAGGGCTTGCCAATCTCTCAGCTGCCAAACATCACTCCTCCAACCGTTGTGGTGAGTGCGCAATATCCTGGTGCGGATGCACAGACTATTGCTAATACCATTCTAACCCCTCTGGAATCTCAGATATCCGGTGCGGATGGGCTTATGTATATGAGTTCCAAAGCTGCCGCATTACCGGGAAGTGCTACGATAACCTGTACTTTTAACATCGGTGTGAATCAAGATCTCGCTGCTGTTGATGTCCAAAACAGAATCAATTCGGTCATCGCACAACTGCCGCAAAGCACCCGCGATCTTGGAGTCAATGTTCAGAAAAAGACTTCAGACATCCTCCTCATTGTAGCTATCACCTCACCCGATGGAAGCTATGATTCAACGCAGATCAGCAACTACATCTCTACCAACTTACTTGATGAAGTCAAAAAGATCCCAGGTGCCGGACGTGCACAGATCTTTGGTCAACGCGATTACGCGATGCGTGTTTGGCTCAATCCTGATAAGATGGCTTCTTTAGGCGTCAGTACTTCTGAAATAGCTGCTGCTATCAAAGATCAAAATCTTCAAGTTTCCCCCGGGCGTTTAGGGCAAGGGCCTACGGACAATGATCAAATGTGGACCATGCAGCTCACGTCACAAGGGCGATTTTCAACCCCAGAAGAGTTTCAAAATATCATCATACGTGCCAAAAATGATGGCTCGACATTGCGACTCAAAGACGTTGCACGTGTAGAATTGGGAAGTCAGAACTACGAGTATTTCGGACGTGTCAATGGTAAAGCTGCTGCAATCATCGGAATTTTTGCCGATACTAATGCCAATGCACTCGATACTTCTGCTGCTGTTGCCGCCAAAATGGAACAGCTCTCACACAAATTTCCAAAAGGGTTGGCTTTCAATATACCTTACGATACGACGGACTTTGTTAAAATATCCATTGAAGAGGTTATCTTTACCCTCTTCGCCTCTATCGTTTTGGTCAGCTTGGTCATCTTTCTCTTCTTGCAAAGTACCCGTGCCGCACTTATTCCTGTTCTCTCTATTCCGATTTCTCTCACAGGTGCGTTTATCGGTATGTACCTCTTGGGCTACTCCATCAATACCCTTACCCTTTTTGGGCTGGTACTTGCAATCGGAATCGTCGTAGATGATGCCATCGTCGTTATTGAAAATATGGAACGCATCCTCCAAAGTGAAAAACTCTCTCCACGTGCTGCAGCGATCAAAGCGATGGGACAAATATCCGGTCCCGTTATCGCTATCGTTTTGGTCATGTGTGCCGTTTTTATCCCCGCAACGTTTATGGGGGGAATGACAGGACAGCTGTATAAACAATTTGCGGCAACTATCGCGATCTCAGTTGTATTTTCTGGGTTTATGGCACTGACATTTGCCCCCTCAATCGGTGCACTGATCCTCAAACACCACGACAAAGAGCCTGCCCGTTTTTTCCGATGGTTTAATCGTGTTTTTGGAAAGATGACCGAAAATTATGTTCGCCGTTCAGGATTTATGATTCGTAAACCACTCATCTTCCTAGTGATTTACCTCTCAACCTATGGCTTTATCGCTTTTTTCCATAAAACGCTTCCTACTGCTTTTTTACCGATGGAAGATCAGGGGTACTTTATCACCGCAATCGTTTTACCCGATGGTGCGACCGCAAACCGTACTATTGAAGTAGTCAAAGAGGTCGAAGCAATCCTGGCTAAACAAGAAGGGGTTTCTAAATATACGGCTATTACAGGTCTTAATATTTTGACGTTTTCTCAAGAGCCCAATGCCGCTGTTATTTTTACCCGTCTTAAACCATGGGATGAACGTACAACCAAAGATTTGAAAATTTTCGGTATTTTAGGCTCGCTTGGACCGAAACTGGGCAGTATTAAAGAAGCCAAAGTATTTGCAATGCCTCCACCTCCGATACGGGGAATGGGACCTTCGGATATGTTTAGCCTTCGTCTGCTGCAACCGGGTGATAATAATGTCGCACAACATGCTCAAACAACGAACGACTTTGTAGGTGCATTACGCAGTGAACCCAGCATCAAAAATCCTTTTAGCACAATGAATGTCACAACACCAACGCTGGCGGTAGAAGTCAATCGTGAAAAAGCAAAAATGCTCGGACTCTCCATAGCCGATATTTATCAAACACTCCAAGGATCTATCGGTACGATGTACATCAACCAGTTTGATAAAAACGGTAAGGTCTACTGGGTGCAGATGCAATCCGATGCTCCCTATAGAGCTACTCCTGAAGATATCGGCAGAGCATGGGTGCGATCCTCTACTGGGCAGATGATCCCACTGTCCAGTGTCATCAAAGTGACGATGTCCAGTGCACCATCGTCCATCGAACATTTTAACGGTGTTTTAAGTACGACGATCATGGGCTCACCTGCACCGGGATACAGTTCGGGTGATATCATTAAAATCATTGAGAGTAAAGGCAATACGATTTTACCTGCATGGGCAAGCTATGACTGGGATGGGCTTTATCTGCAAGAGAAGCTTATTGGTTCCAAAGCGCTTATCATCATGGGATTTGCTTTGATTTTAGTCTATCTCATTTTGGCTGCATTATATGAACGATGGACACTGCCGATTTCCATCATGCTCGCAGTTCCATATGGTATTATGGGAGCGTATGCCGTTGTATGGGTTATTCCTTGGTTGAACAACAATGTCTTTTTCCAAATTGGGCTGCTGACTCTCATCGCGCTCTCCGCAAAAAATGCGATTTTGGTGGTTGAATTTGCCGAAGAACAGCGCCATGAAGGAAAAAACATCTATGACGCGGCAATGGAAGCGGCACGTTTGCGTTACCGTCCTATGATGATGACCTCCTTCGCATTTTTAGCAGGGATGATACCGCTTATTTTTAGCTCAGGAGCCGGAGCGGGCGGACGTTTTTCTATCGGTATTGCGATGTTTGGCGGAATGTTATCCGCTACGTTTATCGAGCGTTATTTCATCCCCTATCTCTACTATTGGGTAGCGACTGCCCAAGAAAAATTCACACCAAAAAAAGGGGAATCCGATGAACACTAAATTCTCCCTGCTCCTTTCATCACTCCTGCTGCTAAGCGGATGCAGTATCGGGCCTGATTATCTCAAACCGGTCTCTGTAGTTCCGGCTAACTTTCACAACAGTGATGCAAGCCAAAGTCCCGTACAAAAAGGGACGATTGATAAAAATTGGTGGGAATCGTTTCACGACCCTATCCTTACCAAGCTCGTGGATAAAGCGCTTGCTTCGAACTATGACATCGCTATTTCACAAGCGCAGATGGATGCTTATCTGGGTCAATTTGAGCAAACTGAGTCGTATCTCTACCCTCAAATAAATGCTTCAGCATCATTTGATCGCAAAAGTACCGAAAATTCGATTCCTAACCGGAATCTTCGAGATGGAATCACTTCTACGTATGCCGGATCACTGAGTATGGCGAGCTATGAGATCGATTTTTATGGCCGAGTCAAACGCACGACTGAAGCTGCACGTTCACAACTGCTAGCCAGTGAATACAACCGTCGCAATGTCCAACTCACCGTTTCTGCCGCCGTATGTGCATCATACGTGCGCCTTTCATCTCTCAATGATCAAATACATCTGGCACATGACAATATCACTGCAACTCAGGATATCGAAAAAAATACCCTTCTAAAATACAAACTCGGCGCTATTGCCCAAACAGAATGGCTCAGTGCCTCTGCCGCGGTAGAAGCATCACGTGCTGTCCTCTCACAACTCGAAGCAGCACGTGCAACTGAGGAAAGTACTCTGAACACTCTATTGGGCGATACCAACAAAAATCTTGATGTTAATTCAATGGATTCTATCACCGTTCCAGAAGTTCCTATGGGGCTTCCAAGCCAGCTTCTGACACGCCGACCCGATGTTGCTATTGCAGAGCAGAACTTGATCGCTGCCAATGCTAAAATCGGAATCACTAAAGCTGCTTATTTTCCAAATCTTAGCCTGACAGCCATGATGGGGGTGCAAAGCGATACATTATCCAACCTCTTTTCCAATCCAACCAAACTGTGGCAAATCACTCCGGTTGCATCCATCCCCATCTTCACTGCCGGACTGATTGATGCACAGATGAATGTAGCCCGTGCTGATTACAACCAAAGTGTTGCTCTTTACCATAAAACAGTTCTCTCGGCTCTCAATGATACCGACAATGCATTGGCACAAAACACCAAAGCCAAAGAACAAGTCACCTATAATCAAAAAAGAGCTGACGCCCTCAAAAAAGCATTTGAACAAGCACAGCTTCGCTACAAAGTAGGAACCTATTCGTATACTGATCTTCTAGTGGTACAACAAAATTGGATTGCAGCGCAACAGCAAGCAATAATTTCAAAACAAAACGTTCTCACCACCACGATCAGCCTTTATAAAGCGCTTGGTGGCGGGTGGGAAAACTAACGACTACGCGCAAGAAGCATTAAACCAATGCTATCGCGTCGATCTCTACCAATGCGTTTTTAGGCAATGTCTTGACTGCAACCGTAGAACGAGCCGGCTTGTGATCACCAAAAGCCGCTGCATACAGTTCATTTACCGCCACAAAATCATCCATATTATCGAGGAAAATAGTCGTTTTGACTACTTTATTCATAGAACTTCCTGCCGCTTCTAAAACCGCTTTGAGATTGGACAACACTTGCGCGCATTGCTCTTTAACATCACCGCTTAGCATCACACCCGCAGGGGTAAGTGCGATCTGACCTGAGGTAAAAACCATACCGTTTGCGATCATCGCTTGAGAATATGGTCCTATTGCCGCAGGTGCATCGGGAGTTTGTACTATTTTCATCATGAGAATCCTTTATTTTTTGTATTTGCGCAAAGCATCATCGAGAATCGAGTTATAATCTTCACTTCCCCAATAACCTGGGATAGAGTAAAGTACTTTGCCGTTCGAGGGATCGATAAAATAACTCATCGGGACCATTTTGGCCGTTAAACTCTTCGGATAAGTACTCTTGTCTTTAGTCACATTAACTGCTTGAAATTTAGTATTTATTCGTGCAATAATCTCTTCGTCTTGCAAGGTGGTACTCTCAAGCTTTCGGCACCATCGGCACTGTTCACTTGTAATGAGAACCATCAAAGGCTTAGACTCTTTTTTAGCTTTTGCGAGCGCTTCATCATAAGATTTGTTCCATGTAACTTCCACACCAAACACACCGACGCAAAGCATCATCAGCAAAAATATCTTTTTCATGACATCACCTCTGTATTTTCCATTTTATCAAAATTGCGCAATAAGACGGCTGAAAATACGGTGCAGTTGTTCTACTTCACGAATGGATGTTCGTTCATTTGGCGCGTGAATCGTATCGTTGATCACCCCAAATTCGATCACATCAATCCCATACGTCGCAACAAAACGGGCATCCGATGTCCCCCCTGCCGTTGAGTGCTTGGGAGTAATATCACACACTTCACGAATCGAGTCGCTGAGCACTTGGACAATCCTCGTACTTGCATCCGTTACAAAAGGGATTGCTGACTGATCCAAAGTGAGTGTGTAATCAAGCCCTGTAAAGTGCTGTGCGATAAAGAGTTCTATAGCCGCTTTATCGGTCTTAGTCGAATTACGGACATTAAACATCATCTTCAGCTTCCCTGGAGAGACATTGGTCGTCTCTATCCCGGAGCGTATATCCGTCACGACCAATTGACTTGGGGCAAAATACTCATCCCCCCCATCCAAAAACGCACCCGCTACCGTTGGTAAAACCCGTGCAATTTGATGGATTGGATTGATCGCTTTTTCAGGGTACGCAGCATGACCTTGTTTACCATGCAATTCCAACACACCATTAATAGAACCACGTCGCCCTACTTTGATCGCATCTCCAAATATAGTCTCGCACGTAGGTTCGGCTACCACAACGGCATCAGGTAATAGATCATGTTCTTTGAGATACGCCAAAACTTCCGCCGTTCCATACTTCGCAGGCCCCTCTTCATCTGAGGTGAGTAAAATGGAAAGTGTCCCGTTAAAATGCTCAGCATCTTTGAGCGCTTGGGTAAAGGCACTCACGCCACTTTTCATATCCTGTGCACCGCGTCCGTAAATGTATCCGTCAATCTCTGTCGCCGTATAAGGGTCAGTTGTCCATCCATCTCCGGCGGGAACAACATCGACATGCCCTGCGAAACACAGATGCGGACCTTCGCCAAAACGGCGATAGGCAAAAAGGTTTTTCACCCCTTGTGTATCAACACGAATAGTCGTAAAGCCGACCAGATAATGTTCAATAAATTCAAGCATCCCACCATCATCGGGAGTTTGGCTTTTGGATTCGATAAATTTTTTAAAAAGTTCAATAACGTTCAATGCATATCCTCTATTTCCATCACTAATCCTAATTATAATCTCACGTACATTGATTTTGCCTTCGGAGATTTCAACTGACGTCTGAGTTCAAGTCCGTCATATTCTTCTGCCAAACTCTCCCTGATCCGTTTTGCATTGGCCAAAAACCCTTCATGCATGTGAAGAGATTCAGCAAATTCAAGCCCGTAAACACTGCTTCCTCGTCCTGCACGTAAAACACGATCATATATCAAACGGTCACTTTGCTCATCATAATGAA
Organism: Sulfuricurvum sp.; assembly: GCA_024637295.1. Taxonomy (GTDB): domain Bacteria; phylum Campylobacterota; class Campylobacteria; order Campylobacterales; family Sulfurimonadaceae; genus Sulfuricurvum. The sequence continues at coordinate 103,949 of JAGXFL010000011.1, read as the reverse complement.
CGCTCAGATGCAAATTAACCACATTGCGCAGTCGAGTCAAATCTCCAACCATTGAAAGTTGATGCAAATGGGTCGTCAAAATAAAAAGTGGATTTTTACGTGAAAGTTCCAAGATAGTACTCGCGACAATCGCTACCGCAGAGAGAGTTTCAGTCCCGTGGCTGATCTCATCTCCCAAAACCAATGTCTTAGGAGTCACTTTGTAAAAGATGCTGTTAAGTTCAAGCATCTCAACTCCAAAAGTCGAGAGTGATTTGACCACATTGTCACGAGAAAGTATTCGGGTAAACAGTGCTTCAAAGGGGGAAAATTTCATCACTTTCGCAGGAACAAAAAAACCTCCTTGTGCCAAGACAACCGCAATACCAATCGCTTTCATGAGTGACGATTTTCCACTGGAATTGATTCCATACAGCAAAACTCCATTAATCTCAGCCCCATCGTGTAATCTGGGATCGAGCATCACCGTTTGGGGATAGGGAATATCCAAATAATCACGATTTCCCATCACGATATCATTGGGAACGTATTCATTACCTTGTGCCTCGACAAGCAAATGACGCAATCCCATCACCTGCATAAACGATTCATTGCTCACAGTCTTAACCAGAGTTGGACGACACAAACCGTGTCTTGCAGCCACCAATGCCGAAGTAACCGTGACATCCAACTGCGCTACAAACACTAATAAGGAATGGATAAATGCATTCTGCCCTTTTAGCCATTGCGTTCTGTAATAATTATTTTTGAACTCAAAATACCAATCTCGTATTTCTGATGATGCAATGAGCGGTATATCCACTTTGTGTTTTTCCAAATACTCATTAACCGCTGCCAATTTCTCCAATCCCGCACATAACTGTTGTGAATTTTCATCCCACAACGATTGTAAACGGACAACTGCCCATGCTTGCGATAAATTTGGCAATTGTGCCAATTCCTGATCCAAAAAATCACAATGTGATCGCAGCTTTTCGATGCGATCGTACCTGATGTTGAGTTCATCGATATTCACAATCGGCAAACCGAAACGAAATCGACCCAATGCTTTCCCGACATCCGTACGCATCTTCAAAAATAGTTTGGCAATACTTGGTTCTCGTTCATCATGCGATACCATTTCCAGCTGTTCAAGCGGATTGTTCCCCATTTGAAGCAATCCATTCATCCGTAAAACAGTCGGAGCGGCAAACGGAAGAAAATAAGAGTCACGTACATGTATGGAAACATAGCTCAATGCCATAGCAGCATAAGCAGAGTCTTCTAAACTCAGATGATCAATAGGGCTTAAAAGTGAACGAAGTGAAAAAACTGCTTCAAAAAGATCATTTTGTTCACCGACAGCTATTGATGCTGATTCAAAAATAACCTCGAATGATTCAAAATGATGCTTTATTGTTTCATACAAAGCAGGAGAAGAAGCACCGATGATTATTTTTTGCGCCGATGCGACAAACAGCAAATGCAAAATCTTATCGATAGAGGCATAAGGGTGTGTCGCATCCGATGCGATTTCACACACCCAACCGCTCATCCCCAATGCCCCTATTGTTGCAAAACCTGCACAAATTCCATCGCTATCTTCAGTGATATAAAGACCGCACAGCGGATTAGTCATCAAATAATGGTCCATTAATCTCTTCTCCATCAGGAATCATTGTGTTTTTATTTTAATATTATTTTATAATAATCTTTTGTTTTTTTAATACTTTTGATACAATAATCAAAGCAAATAAAAAAATTAGCTTAGGAAGCATACCATGAAACATCCTACTCCTTTAAATGAAGAAATATTTTTTGATGGGCGAAGTCTTATTTCTGAAACCGATACCAAAGGAATCATTACTTTTGTAAATCGCAAATTTAGTGAGATGAGCGGCTATTCCAAAGAAGAGGTCATCGGCCAGCCCCATAGTGTCCTGCGTCATCCTGATATGCCAAAAGCCGCTTTTGAAGGAATGTGGAAAATCATTCAAGAAGGAAAAGTTTGGGAAGGTTATGTTAAAAACCTGCGAAAAGACGGCAAATTCTACTGGGTTATCGTCAATATTGTTCCCAAAAAAGATGCTTCAGGAGAAATTATAGGATACATCGCATCGCGCAAAGTTCCCCAACGCGTCCAAATACAAAGTATCGAGAAACAATACCTGCAGATGAGGGAAGATGAGCATTAAATCTTCTCGTCCAACCATTTTCGCTGACGGTACACGCTGTAAAACCATATCCCTTTGATAAACGTTTCAACGGCCATCGCCAGATAGACCCCCATAATACTCATTCCATAGTGCACAACCAACCATGCAGGCAAAATTCGAAAACACCACATAGATGTAGTACTGATACGCAGTGTCAATCGTGTAGCACCCGCACCACGTAGTGCTCCACTGAGTACAAACGTAACCGCAAGCGGAATTTGAGTCACCCCAACAAGACGTAGATAAAGTGCCGCCGATTCGATTGTTTGGGGATCGTAGGTAAAAAATTGCGCTAGATAATGGGGAAAAACAACTAAGACAATTCCGACACTTCCCATAAAAATAGCTGCAATTTTCACACTAAGCAACCCCGCTGCATACGCATTCTCTTTTTGCTTCGCTCCAAGATACTGCCCACTGAGTACCATCGCTGCAACGGAAAATCCATAGCCTGGCATAAACGCAAAAGCCTCGATACGAGCTCCTACTTGATACCCCGCAAGGGCCTGAGTTCCATACGAAGCGATTAGCCACACAAAGATTAAAAAAGCACTGATTCCGATAAAACGCTCCGCCACTGCCGGAAACCCGATGGTGACGATGCGCTTAACATCACTCCAATGAAAAATAGGAACCACCCGTATCTTTTTGGCTCGATAAAACAACCATCCATATATCAATAGACTAAAACCATAAGCACACAAGGTCGCATATGCCGCCCCCACAATCCCCATCGCTTCAAATCCACCATGACCGAAGATAAACATGTAGTTTAAGCCCGCATGTAATGTGGCCGAAAAGATCTTGATATAGAGAGAACTTTTGGTATCCCCTGCAGCACTGAGAACCGTAAATGCCAACGTATCCATGAAAATCAAAATCATCCCAAGAGATAACGTACCAAAATAAACAGTTCCCAGCTCGACAACCTCAGCATCTGAACCCATCAAACGAAAAAAACTCTCGGAACCATAATAGCCGACAGTCATAATAATAAGCGAAAGGATAAATGCCATAATGGCTATGATATAGGCAACACTACCGGCCCGTTTTAATCGGCCACTTCCGATGTAGCGAGCAATCACCGCACTACCACCAACGACATAAAGGCCCATGAGAGTTTGTATAAGCATCATAAACTGCATACTCAAACCCACTGCTGCCAATGCAGCAATGCCCAGAGTTCCCACCATCAACATATCGATAAGCAGTTGTACAATGTCCAAAAGTTGTTTGAGTGCGGCTGGAATGGCCAAGGAAATGACACGGCGTTTAAGAGAAAGAGTATTCAAGATTTTATAAGAGAGGCGATATCATTCATTGCGGCAAAAAGTGCTTCTTTCGTTTCATACCGTATCTCAACACGATTCACTGGTACTTCACCAACAGGATCAAAATCACAGATCAGAACATAGGATTCAAGTGTGATCTGCTCTTTTTTCATCTCAGCCCACTCCAGCGATACCGATGCACTCTCTCCCCCAGCGCTGATGAGTGCAGCAGGATATAAACGGGTCACGAGGGATAAATCGATTTCCCCTCCATCATAGGTATATAGTGTTTGTGTCATTATCCAATCTCCTGAAGTTCATAATGTTGACGCAACCATCGATAGTAAAATGCCGCAATCAAAAACGCTCCGGCCAATACTAAGGTTATCGATTCCAATGTCCATCCCAGTTTTACCAAAAATCCGATTAACAATGAAACCAGTCCCCCTACGGTTAAAAAAATCATATCATTATACGCGACTACCCGTCCGTAATAGTCATGATGCGTATGTTTTTGTATCAGGGTATAGGTATAGGACCACAACGTCGTTGTCATAAATCCAACCAACACCGATGCTGCCATAGAAGTATAAAAATCATTCATTGCCCACGCCCACAATCCAATCGCCGCCGCTTCTGCAAACAGTAACAATTCCAATCGTTTAATCGTGATCCATTCTCCCAAAAACAGTGGCCCGATCGCAAGTCCAACCGCGCGTGCGGCATGTACCAATCCTATGCCTAGTGAAACCGCAATAACATTCATATAATATTTTTGTGCACTTAACACAACAAGCGCATCAAATGCGGTAAATGCCACTACCGAATGCAACAGCATCAAATGCCATACGATCCGTTCCTTTTTTATATAACGTAATGCATTGCCCATCATAGTCAAAAAGCGGGATGTTGGTTCCATTTTTTCAACAGAAAAATGTAAATTAAATTGAAGTACTAAAACAATCATAAATATACATGCATCCAATAAAAAGGCAAATTTTACCCCAACGGTGTAGACCAAAAGACCACTTAGTGCCATACCAAGCGTATACGATAACGACCAAATTATGGAATGAATTTCATTAGCACTTTGCAATGACTTCCCACTCAAAATTCGTGGCAAAAGCGACATCTCTACGGTGAATTGAAAACTTGCCGCTGCCATTCGGGCAAATACCAAGAGATATAACAATGGCAATTTCGACACTTCGTCAATACTCAGTAATAGCAAAGTGCAGCAAATTTCAATGACAGTCAATGTAATCATCAATTTTTTCGGAGAAAAGCGATCAATAATTACACCGCTCAAAGGTGCCTGCAATACGCCGGCAAAAAAATGCAGTGCAGCCACAAAAGCAATGATTGAGGCATCTACTTGTAAAGTGATCAATAAAGTATAAATAGCCACATTGCTAAACCATGCTCCAAAATAAGCAATCAGCTGGATTAACGAGAGTTTTGCCAACAATGGTTCACTGCGTAAAAGATTCCAATAACGTTTCATAAATGGAAGCGTAGCATACTAAAATCGATTTGGCATTAAAGTTTTCATTATACCGGTCGATTTAGTCTTACTTAAACGAATACGCACTTTAGCGTCCAAGGAGAAGCATCATGGAAATTCTACAGTCAACGGCAAAATTGCAACAAGCTCAGATGGGAACATCAAAATCAGCAGAGGCACCAGCGCAGCAAAGTGTTCAGGAGTTGCAAAAAGCGCAAATTGCTCAAGATAAAATCTCGCAAGCAGATACTCAGAGCAAAACCAATCAAGCAAGTTCTCAAAAGGATATGGAACATCTCGTAGATCAGCTTAATAAATCACTTGATCCGTTTAGTACCACTTTACGATTTGGCTTTGATAATACCTCAAAAGATTTTTACGTTTCTGTCATCGACACACAACGTAATGCTGTTCTTAGACGTTTTCCAATGGAGCAAGCTGAAAAATTGCTACCGAAGATGAAAGAAGTGACCGGGATACTTTTCGATATAAAAGGCTAATGCCAACCATTTAACAATTTCTGATAAAGTTCATCCAAGGATATTTTTATGTATAACAACAATCTTGCGTATAACGCCTATGCTCAAAACAATATTGGGGTCGAATCCCCAGAAAAACTTATCCAGATGATGTATGAAGGGGTCTTGCGCTTTAACATGCAGGCAAAGCGTTCTATAAACGACGGAGATATCGAACGACGTACCTATTGGATCAATCGTTCCAATGCAGTCATTAGTGAACTTATTAACATTCTCGATTACAATCAAGGTGACATTTCCCAATATCTCGCAGGACTTTATCAACATCAATTGCACCTTTTGTTAGAAGCCAATATTCATAATGACAGTACCAAGCTTGATGAAGTCAATCAAGTTATGAAAGGGCTTCTTGAGGCATGGAGAGAGAGCACTAATGTGGCTGAACAACTTTAAAAAAGCAATACTGCTCAAAGAATTCGAAACACTTAACCGTCTGATTGATGAGATGCCTACTATGGATTCTCTGGCACAGATGGAAGAGGCTGCATATTTACTGCATCATGCTAAAAATCTTTTAGAAGCAGAACAAACGACCACCCTTTCCTCTCTTCAGCAAATCAAAAATACCATTGATTTTTTAAAGGCAACTGAAAATACCCCTACATCTTCCATCAACTTCAAACTTTAACCGTACACTCATCTATATTTTGCTAAAATCGCGCTATTTACTCCACTTGTGTGGAAATATACTCATAGGAATAGTTTAATGAAAAAAGAAGTTAAAAAAGTAGTTTTAGCCTATTCTGGCGGTCTTGACACCAGTGTTATCCTTAAATGGCTTCAAGACGAATACAAATGTGAAGTCGTTACCTTCACAGCAGATATCGGTCAGGGTGAAGAAGTTGAGCCCGCACGTGCAAAAGCGATCAGCCTTGGGATCAAACCAGAAAATATTTACATCGAGGATCTACGTGAAGAGTTTGTCCGTGACTATGTTTTCCCAATGTTTCGTGCCAATGCTATTTATGAGGGTGAATACCTCCTTGGGACTTCTATCGCACGTCCATTGATCGCAAAACGACAAGCGGAAATTGCCCGTATTACCGGTGCTGATGCCGTAAGTCACGGAGCTACTGGAAAAGGAAACGACCAAGTCCGTTTTGAGATGGGATACTTGGGACAAGACAGTTCTCTTACTATCATCGCTCCATGGCGTGAATGGGATCTTAATTCAAGAGAAAAGCTTCTTGCCTATGCAGCAGAGCATGGGATCAAGATCGAAATGAGCGGAAAAAAGTCTCCCTACTCCATGGATGCCAATTTGTTGCATATCTCCTATGAGGGCGGTATCCTTGAAGACCCTGCAAGTGAGCCTGAAGAGAGTATGTGGCGCTGGACGACATCACCAGAAAATGCCCCGGATAAAGCTGAATACATTGAAATCGGTTACGAAAAAGGCGACCCCGTCACTCTAAACGGCAAAGCTCTTTCACCGGCTAACATGCTCGAACAACTTAATATTATTGCAGGCCGTCATGGTATTGGACGTGCTGATATTGTTGAGAACCGTTTTGTCGGTATGAAAAGCCGCGGATGTTATGAAACACCGGGCGGGACGTTGATGCTCAAAGCTCACCGTGCCATTGAATCATTGACATTGGACCGTGAAGAAGCCCATCTCAAAGATGAGTTGATGCCGCGCTATGCAAAACTCATCTATAATGGATTTTGGTTTGCACCTGAGCGTGAAATGCTCCAAGCCGCCATCGATAAAACGCAACAAAATGTTCGCGGCAGCGTTCGTTTGAAGCTCTACAAAGGAGGTGTTTACGTTGTTGGAAGAACTTCTGACCTTTCATTGTTCAATCCAGAGTACTGTACTTTTGAAGAAGATTCCGTTTACGATCAAAAAGATGCCGGCGGCTTTATCAAACTTAATGCACTTCGCTTTATTATCGCTGGCAAAGCACGTAAAAACAAATAAGGAAATATTATGAGCTCTACTATTACTAAAATCGATCCTGAGTCTGCTGAGTTTAAAACAGAACTGGAAAAAACCATCAAATTTACGGATAAAGTGTGTAGCCAATTCGGCTTTGTTTACAATCCTGACCTTGAAATCAATCAGGGGATACAGTTTGGTTTGACACGCAATAAACTAATGCATGGCAAGCGATTCTGCCCTTGTTTCTTTATCACAGGGAACAAAGAAGAAGATCGTATCTGCCCATGTAAGCCGGCGTTAGAGCATGAAATTCCGGAAGATGGCGTATGTCACTGTCAAATTTTCTGTACACCGGAATTTGCAGCAGCACAGACGAAAACAGAAGAGCTACAAGCAGTGACGCATAATCACTCCCGCGGTCTCTCAACTGAAGAGTGTGAGTTTTTACTTCAAAAGAAAGATATTGATACCGATGAACTTGCCTCACTCTTTGAAGCACGCAGCCTTGGGATGGTTAATTTCAAAGTTGTAGATGTACGTGAATGGATGGAGTGGAAATCAGGACGAATCGCCGGTGTTGATGTATTGGTACCAACAAGTAACTTCTTCCAAACGTTAACCGAGTCTGCACTGAGTATGGATGAGCATATTATTGTTTATTGCCATGTTGGAAGCCGCAGTGCTCACTGTCAACGTATCTTAACCGATATGGGATATAAAAAAGTATCTAATTTAATGGGTGGAATCGTCACCTACCATGGTGAAGTTTTACGCGGATAACTCAAAGGAAAAGAATGAAAGTATTATTAACCAAAGACGTCAAAGGTGTCGGGAAAGCCGGCGAAATCAAAGACGTAGCCGATGGTTACGGCAAAAACTTCTTAATCGGAAAAGGGTTAGCACTTGCCGCAACGCATGAAGTTTTAAAAAAATATGAGTCGGATCAACGCAAAAAATCAGCTAATGAAGCTGCTGAAATTGAGCGTCTTAATGCCATCAAGGCTACTTTAACCAACATCAAAGTTGTCATAACTAAAAAGCTTGGAGATACAGGGCATCTCTTTGGTTCAGTCACCAAAGATGAAATCACCCATGCACTCCAAACGCAGCACGGCATTGAAATCGATAAAAAAGAACTCGATGCCAAACACGGTATCAAAACAGTCGGCATGCACGATCTTGATCTTAAGCTTGGTCACGGTATTCACGCAACTTTACATATAGAGATCAAAGGTGAATAAGGCCGGATTCGTAGCTCTAATCGGGCGTCCGAATGCTGGAAAGAGCACCATGATGAACTGGATCTTGGGTGAAAAAATCGCCCTCGTCAGTCAAAAAGCCAATGCAACACGTAAACGGTCCAATGCCATCGTCATGCATAATGACGATCAGATCATCTTTGTAGACACACCAGGACTTCACCAAGCTGAAAAAATGCTCAATCAATATATGCTGGAAGAAGCCCTAAAAGCGATTGGTGATTGTGACATCGTTGTCTATCTGGCACCTGCGTCCGATAAAACAAGCTTTTATGAAAAATTTTTAGAGATAAACGGCGATAAACGTAAACACATTATCGTTTTGAGTAAAATCGATCAAATTTCTCAAAGTGATCTGCTCAAAAAAATCGGTGAATACAATCAATACAGCGATAAGTTTGAAGCCCTTATCCCGATGTCAGTTACCAAAAATGTGGGTAAAGAGGATTTGCTCAATACCATTGTCAAACATCTCAATGAGTCTCCCTATCTTTATGATCCTGAAAACATCACAACCGAGATGATCAGAACCATCTACAAAGAATTTATTCGAGAAGCGATCTTTGACAACATCAGTGATGAGATTCCTTATGAATCAGATGTCTTAATTGATAAAATTGAAGAAGACTCTCCAACAGAGCATATTCGCGCTACCATCATTGTCGAAAAAGAGTCTCAAAAAGGGATTATTATCGGTAAAGGTGGCGTAGCCATTAAACGCATTGGAAAAAGTGCGCGTGAAAAAATCGAACGGCTTGCTTCTAAACCTGTTTATCTGGAACTTTTTGTTTCCGTTAAAAAAGGGTGGAGCACCGATAAAAAGTTCTTAAGCGATCTAGGATACGAATGGTAAAAAAACTCTTATTACTCCCCCTCTTCATTACCTCACTATTTTCTGCAGATGTGATGGAACTTTACCGCAGTGGTGGAATGCGTGCAATTCAAAAAGAAATTGACAGAGGCATTACAGACCCCGCATATTGGCAATCCAAACTGGCACAAAAAGATTTGCGTTTTGGATACTATGAGGGAACTAATACCCTCTTGATTTGTGGAAAAGATCACTCCAGTCTCAATCTTTATCAAAAAGACAAAAACGACCGCTTTACACTTCTGAAGAGCATTCCCGCATTTACAGGTAAATATGACGGTGATAAAGTCAACGAAGGAGATCGTAGAACCCCTATTGGTGTTTATACTATCACTCAAAAACTCAATACCGTAGATCCGTTTTACGGTCCAATGGCATTTGTTACCTCATACCCTAATCTTTATGATCGTATTCGCGGTAAAAACGGTTCAGGTATTTGGATACATGGTGTTCCAGAAAATGGCGATCGAGACAGTTTTACTAAAGGATGTATCGCCATCAACAACAATGAGCTTACCGGCTTGGACAAATCCATTGATTACAAAAACACTCTCTTGCTGATCGATTCAAAACTAAGAGAGCACCCTGCTTCCCCATACGCAACGATTATTTCTCAACTATACCAATGGCGGTACACTTGGAAATACAATGATTTTCAAAACTACCTCTCCTTTTATGATACAACGTTTGTCCGTTATGACGGTATGGAGTATTATGATTTCAAAAACTATAAACAACGAATCTTTGATAAAAAAGAATCCAAAGAGATCCTTTTTTCAAATCTCAATATTATCCCTTATCCGGGCGAACGTGCCAATTTGTTCATGGTAACCTTTGATGAAGTGTACACTAGTGAAAAACATAATTTCACCGGTCAAAAATCTTTGATGATTTTACTCAATAACGACCACTCCATATCTATTCTTTCTGAGCAATAACATGCGTAGTGTTATTGTTTTTTTTTTACTTACCACCCTATCGTTTGCTCTTCCTTTTTCCCTTATCAAACATGAGACCCCTACACAAACCGGTCCAACTCTTTTTGTTATCGGTGGAATTCACGGAAATGAACCTGGCAGTTATTTTGCCGCATCTATCTTAGCTCAATATTACACCATTACCAAGGGTAATCTGTGGGTTATTCCAAACTTAAATCATAAAAGTATCATGATGAACAGTCGAGGTGTCAATGGTGATATGAATCGAAAATTTGCGGATATTGATACCCATGACGCTGATTATCCAATTGTCGATGAACTGAAAAAAATCATTACCGATCCGAAAATTGACCTTATCCTAAACTTACACGACGGGCACGGTTTTTACCGTAAAGAATACCAAAACACCATCTTTAACCCATCGGCATGGGGACAAACATGTGTTATTGACCAAGTCTGTTTGGACAGTGATCATATCTATAAAGATATGAATAAAATTGCCTCTACCGTTAGTAAAGAACTTAATAACGGTCTTATAGAAAACCACCACTGTTTTGATGTACGCAATACCAACACTCGATTTGATGACGAAGCAATGAAACACTCTTTGACCTTCTTTGCCATCAATCACAATAAACCGGCATTTGCAATCGAAACATCCAAAAACCTGCCGACATTAGAAGAAAAAGTATTTTATCAACTTCGAGCAATAGAAGGGTACATGCGGTATATGGGGATTGACTATCAGCGCCCTTTTGAACTGACTACCAAAAACTTAAAAGAGATGATTAAAATCAACGGAAATGTTACGATTAATAACAATATTAATCTAAATTTAGAAAACTTAAGAACAGATTTAAGTTTTGTTCCGCTAAAATCGGAGCGCAATGATTTTAATTTCACTCATCCGCTTGGCGGTATGTTACAAGATGGAGGTAAATATAACCTCTATGTTGGGAATCAAAAAATTTCATCTCTATCTCCTAGTATTCATCAGGAAGGACAATGTTCGGATAAAATAACTATTGAGATTGATGGAAAAGAAGAAAAACTCGTTTTTGCTAAAGAATACTTTATAACTGCCGATGTTAGCATCATTAATAAATCGCTAACACGAACGAATATCATCGGTTTTACCCGTGAGGGCAAAAAAGATGAGAGTAATATTCATGTTACGTTAAAAGATTTTGATCCTAGATATTCAATCGATAAAGAGGCAAAAACTTATCGTATTGAGTTGTATCGGGAAAATGATTTTTGCGGCATGGTTTTGATACATTTTAAATAGGAAAATAGGATGAGCAAACAGCAAACGTTTTCAACTATCATATCAGCCAATCCTTATCGGAAAGACTTTTATGTTGGTACGCTAAACAGTATTTCAAGCATTGCTTCACCGTCATTTTCAAAAGAGCAGTATGCTGTCTCTTTTTTAAATACGAAAGGGTTTATCTCCGCTTTAATCGGTATCAGTAAAAATGTCCCTGAAGATGATATCTATGATGCTTTAGAAAATAAAGTTTATGAAGAGCTTGCCCTTGATATGGCAGTTGAATACCAGTTTCAATACATTGAAGCAATCAATAACTCTACTGAAGGTGAACGTTTCTACCATGTATTTATTGTAGATCCACTTACCCTTGAGCAAGAGTTTGCACCTATCATTCATTCCATCAAATACATTGATCAAATCGTACCCGTCCCTTTATTATTAAAATCACTTTATGTCAAAGAAATCCTAGATCTTAGTGGAACACACGGTTTTATCTATTTTCAAGAAAATGATGCATTTTTAACGATTTACAAAGATCAGGAATTCGTATATACCAAATCCCTCAAATATTCTCTTAAACAAATGCATGAACGCTTTTGTGAATTATTGGGTGAAATAATCGATTTAACAAGTTTTGAAAACATCTTATCAATGCAGGGGCTCAACCCCAGTAATCCTGAATATCAAAAATCTCTTTTTAAATTATTCGGAGAAGTGTTTTTACACATTAATGATGTTATCACCTATGCTAAACGTGCTTTTGAAATCAAACAATTTGATGCTATCTATACCGGTACGGCCGTTGGTAGTATCAGTGGACTTGATGAATATGCTCAAACATACCTCGGTTTAAAAGCTCACCCTTTTGATTTTGATTATGGGTTCAAAGTTTCTGGTAGCAATGTTGACCAAATCCACCAGCTAATGCATTTGTATGCACGACTGGAATCTGAAGAGCGCTACGAGTGTAATTTCACCCTATTTCATCGTCCTCCACCTTTTGCCAAACGTGACAGTGGAAAACTTATTTTAGTTGCAGCGGCTTCTTTAGCGGCCGCACTACTATATCCCGGGACGTATTGGGGGCTTTCCTATGTAGAAGAGTTTCACTATGCTCTCATGAGTCAAGAGTATGATAAAGTACACATTGAGAAAACAACCCGAGAACAGATCATCAATTTAAAAACAGCCAACAAAAATGCGGCTCAAGTATTATTAGATGACCAAAAAACTGCATATAAACAGAAACAAGATACCTTGATACAAGTTCATGAGAAAAAAGTCAATTATCCGATGAAAGCAAAAATTGCAGCAGATTTCACTCGTAGTTTCAATCAATATCGCGTTAAGTTACAATCTATGGGGTACACAGAAGATAATAATTCAACCGTTAAAGCATTTAGCTTTATGCTCACCGCTCCAAAGACGCAAGATATTACCGCACTATTAAAACATCTAACCGACATAAAAAGAGATCAATATGATTTTGATCTTCAGTTGATCTCTTATGATGGTAACACTTCCTCTTATCTTAGTGAACTTAAGGCGGTGCTAAAATGAAATTCAATATCGAGGACTATCTCTATTCATTAGATCAGGCGCTCTCCTTAAAAAGTGAACGCGACAAAATGATGATGTTTGTGATGATTTTCGCTTCATTATCCGCATTTTCTTATCTTCTTTTATGGGAAAGTTCCGAAGCATCTTTCAAAGCTTCCCATGAAAAAGCCATTAAAATGGAGAGTGATCTTTCAAATGACAAAAACTATTTAGCAGCCAATCCCGTTGAGAAAATTGCTCAACTGGAACAAGAAACTGTAGCGATACAGATGGAAGAACAGCACTATATTCAATACAATAGCTATATCAAAGATCAGATCGAGCAAATTTCATCACTCTATTATGATGAAAAAGCTTGGGGTGGTTATTTGGACTCTGTGTCCAAATATGCGCGTGCCTATAATGTTAAATTAATCAACTTTGGAAATACACTCACTACGGGAAATAGTTCCTTTGGACATGTATTAGATATCAGTATTAAAGCTGAAGGGCCCTATAAAAACACGCTCAAATTTATTAATGCTTTGGAACAAAGCTACCTTGTTGTTGATCTACACGATATGCACTTATCAGCAGACAAAAAGCTCGTCAGTGATTTAAATATCTCAGTATGGGGGATCGTACGACAATGAAAATACTTGCCATAACCTCAAGTTTCATACTTAGCCTTGCGCTTCAAGCATCCAATGCTATAAATGCTCCGATGTCTACACCATCAACTGCTAATGTAAGTGTTCTTCAATCCAAAAGTGACAAAGAACTCGCATGGGTAGATGAGCAAATTCAAGCGATTCTACCCGCTAGAATAGGTGTTGCAGATGGATTCATCAATTCTTTAAATGATCCCATTAAATATGCATCTTCGGGGATAAGTGGTATAAAACTTTTAGCACCGCCAAAATTGGGAATGCTTCCTAATTTACCACTGATACCACGAGTAGTTGAAGAGCCGTTACGTTTACAAGGTTTGATGAATAAATCGGCACTCATCAATGGCAAATGGTATCATCTAAACGATAGCGTTCGAGCGTACACATTATCCGAAATCAAACCAGGCTCCATTTTGTTATCCGGTAACAAAGGTCAACAGCTGATCTTATTTATCAGTAAGCAAAATAATAATATCAAAATCAATACCAAATAGGGAAGCACAATGAGACCAGTATTTACAACTAATGCACGAGCATTCTTATTATCAGTTGCGGCAGCTACATTACTAACTACATCATCATATGCAGACTGCACCTATGAGTTATTTAACATAGCCTCTGTCAAAGGGACAAGTGTAGGCGATTTCATTGATCAAATCAGTGACGAATGCGGTATGAGCGTTATTGTGACAGATGAAGAAGCCGAAAACATTCTCAAAAAACAGATGAATAAAACCTACCTCAAAAATTTAACGATCAATGAAGTACTGGATCTGATTATCAAAGAGAACAATCTTCAATATACCCTTCAAAACAATGTTTTAAAAATTGCCTATTTAACAACGAAAACGTATCAGATTGATTATATCAATGGCGAGCGCAAAGGCGAAGGAAGCACCAATATCCGTCTAAGCTCTAATACCGGGACATCTGCCGGTGGTACAGGTGGTGCAGCTACTGGGGGGACTGGCACACAAAGTGGAGCAACTGCCAGTGCATCATCTGAATCGGGGACTAATATATCTTCCAAAGATGAAGTTAAATTTTGGTCTGATTTAGACAATGAAATCAAAAGTATCCTAAATCGTCCTGAAGACAGCTACCGACAAAATAATGCTTTAGACCAAAACAGCAGTGATGTCCATCACATCTACATCAATCAAAGTGCAGGCTTAGTCACCGTCTCTGCTACTAGCAAACAGCTTCAACGTTTAGATAAATACATTGCGGATCTCCAGAAAAAAATGCAGACCCAAGTCATGATCGATGTCAAAATATACAGTGTCACTTTTGAAGATGGAAGCTCTACCGGTATCGATTGGTCACAGCTTTATGCTCTACAAAATATTGATTTAACATTTGACTACCAAAATACGAATAAAGTCACTACCTACACTTCTACAGCCCTCAATACAGGAACAGCCTTTAGTACATTCCCGCTTAGTGATGGAAACAATGTTGGAAGTATCTTCAGACTTGGCGCAAAAGGAAGTATCAAGGAAATTATCAAATTTCTAAAAACTCAAGGAGATGTTCAGGCTGTTTCCAATCCAAAGATTTTAACACTCAACAATCAGCCTGCTCTTATCACATCTGGGACAGAATTATTTTATAAGACTAAAAATTCATCCACTTTAGCAGGTGGAAGTACAGGGACAACAACTCAAGATGAAGTTGTTAGTTCTGTATTTGCAGGTGTCTTATTGGATATAACTCCAGAGATATCCAGTGATGGCAGTATTACACTACGTATTAACCCTTCCATCTCCGATGTAGCAAGCCAGTTAGCCACAGACAATGCGACTCGTTCCATGCCGCCAGATTTGAGCCGTCGTCAGATGTCATCGGTTGTTACCGTTCAAGACGGTAATACGATTATCATGGGTGGATTGATTGGAACCAAAAATGATATGAGCGGTAATAAGGTTCCCCTTCTAGGTGACATTCCTGGTGTAGGCTGGCTTTTTAAATCTGAAAAGGTTACTAAGAAAACAGAAGAGATGGTTATTATCATCCAACCACATATTGTCAAAAAAGATGGATCCAATATGAATTTGTCAGATCTTGGATACAGTCGTATGGGTTCATCCATAGCAAAAGACGATATTGCACGTAAGGCAATGGTGAAACAAGCTGATGATGAAGTAAAACAATTAGAAGAATTGACCAAGAATAGTAAATAACCAATGGAGCCTTCCCTTTTTTCAAAACCTCGCGACCTTTTTGTAGACGTAGTCAATCCAAAGGACTACGTTCAAATTGACAGCGTATCGCACATATACCAAAGTTTAAAAAACTCCGTTCAAAAACCCCTCAAAATGATATTACTGTATGGACGTCCAGGTACGGGTAAAAGTATGCTACTGCATAAGCTCCATCATGACCTATCAAAACATCAAAAAGTATACATGATCGATATTCCCATTATTGATGAAGATGATTTTTTACGAGTTTTAGCGCAAAAAACATACTCCTATGCAAGTCGTGAACCACTTTCACTGACTAAATTTTTAGAACTTTCTGCTGCCGTAAATTTCCCGATTATTCCGATTGTTTTACTGGATGAAGCGCAACTTTATAGCTCTGCTTTGATGGAAAAAATACGTCTAATATCCGATGCACGTGCCCTTAAATTTGTCATTACTCTGCATAAAACCGATAATGAAGAGATTATTGCAAAAGAACATTTTCAAACCCGTATTTGGGAAAGTATCGAATTACATAACGCTTCTTACGAAGAACTCAAGATATATATCCAAAAGAAACTGCTTAAGGCCAATTGTTTTGATGTTGCCAACATGATCAATGATAACAATATTAAACTTATCAATAAACTTACCCGTGGGAACTATCGAGATGCCAATAAACTGATGTTTGCTCTCTTCACTCTTTATACCTGGTACGAAGAGCATAACCCCCACAAAATAAAATACAACGCCCTGAGTAAAAAATACATAGAGATGGCTGCAATCCATACAGGACTAATCCGTGCTTGATATTACTAACCTAGAACGCCGCTGGTTTAAGTACAAACTCAAACGTATTTTTCCCTACGGCTTGCTTGTAACTTTAATACTCGTGTTAGGGCTTAGTATACCGTTGATATTCTCAAAAGGCTCTCCTGCACCTATTGATTCTCTTCCCAAAAATAGTATTAAGACAGCTATTTCGACCCCTGTAGAAACCACAAATGAAGAAAGTAGCATGATATTACAGCCATCCATGCAATTTATTCAATCTATGGGTGCCGTGCCTGAAACAGATACAACCGTTCCTGATACCACTCTTCTTGGATCATCGAAGAATTCAGTAACTTCCAATACCGTCAAATTGCCTCCTGTTGAAGCATCATCTTCTCAATCACAAAATGTAAAAGTTCCGATTGCACCTACAATAAAAGCGCCATTGCCACTTGTAAAAGGAAAACTGACTTCAATTAAACGTGATGATGTCGCCTTTGATATCCATGAGATAGAAGATCGTTTTAAAAATAATTCTAATCCAAATCTTGGGCTGTACATCGCACACTACCATTACGATCATGGTAACTATGCAGAAGCCTACAACTATGCTTTGAAAACAAATGCAATCAACAGCAGTATGGATGACAGTTGGCTGATTTTTGCAAAATCATTGGTTAAATTAGGAAAAGAAGATCAAGCCAAAAAAACGTTGCAGCTGTATATCTCTAATTCCAATTCCCAAAATGCCAAAAATTATTTAGAGACATTAACAAAAGAGACTTCCAAATGATAAAATTCATTTTAACAATCGTATTTCTTATTTTTACCCTTCATGCCAATCCTTCCAACCAAATGCTTCAGCTTTATCAAAAAGGGGCCTACACTGAAGCATGTACATTTGGAGCTAAAAACTTTAAACTAAATCAACAAAATGAGGCGTACGTCTCCCTCTATGCTTTCTCCTGTTTAAACGCAGATCAGATCGATCGCTTGAACACCCCCATAAAAACATTGATGCAAAGCGCTGAAGCACGTGCCAATGCCTCCTATTTTTCCCTTTTAGTAATGCAAAAAAGACTTCTTATTCAATCGTTATACGACAATTATCCTCTAAAACAACTCAAGCTACCAACAAGTCTACATTTACTTTCTAAGGTCTTCGATCTCTATTGCAAAAATCCGCAAACCAATAGTCCCATCAAAGAATATACTGATAGAAGTGATCCAAGACAAACCTATAAGCTGTATACCGTTGACGTCGATACGACTAAAACATTTGCCATTGACGAATACTATGATAAAATATTGACCAAACACCATGTATATTGATAAAGAAGGTTGATATGGATCGCATTACGCATGATTTACTAAATAAAAACCATATCTCTCAACAACAAATCGATCGATTGATTTCGAGAGGTGTCCAAAATGATACTATATTAGAAACACTGACCAAAGTTGGGGCAATTTCTCTCAATTTTGTCAAACGATTTATCGTAGAGCACATTCGAACCGGTGAGTATGAACTCTCCATAATTAAAAATTACCATTTTATTGATGAGTCATCGATTTTGCACCTTCTTGCTGAAGGGCTTGAATTAGCTTATATTGACCTGGATTCCATTGATATGGATTACCGTTTAGTTGAAAAAATTCCAACAGCGCAACTAAAACGTTTCAATGCATTACCCATTTCACAAGATGACATGTACGTTACCGTTGCTTTTTCTGACCCGCTGAATATTGAAGCACAAGAATCTATCCAACGTCTTTTCCCTCGTAAATCACTTCAAATCGCTATTTCAACGGAAAAGCAAATTCAAGCATATCTATTTAAAATCGAGCTTAAAGACAGCGTTAAAGAACTGGTAACCAATATTCGCAATGAATTACGCAGCATTGGCAGTGTTGAAGAGCAACAAGAAGCTTCTTCGATTTTACAACTTATTGATGTTATCTTAAAGGCTTGTATCAAAGCCCGTGCCAGTGATATACACATTGAACCAACTGAGAAAAACTGCGTTGTCCGCGGTCGAATTGACGGGAAATTGACTGAAGTTTTCATCTTTGACCGTGACATTTATCCACCTCTCGCATCCCGTATTAAACTATTGGCAAATCTTGACATTGCAGAGCGTCGTAAACCGCAAGATGGGCGATTCTCTGCTTTGGTTATGGAAGCCGAATTTGACTTTCGTATTTCAACGCTGCCTATTCTTTATGGCGAATCTATCGTTATGCGTATTCTTGATAAGACAAAAGCATTGGTAAAACTTGAAGAGTCAGGAATGGATCAAGCAAGCTACAAAAAACTGATTAAATCATTGGAAGCTCCTTTTGGTATCATCCTTGTTACCGGACCTACAGGAAGTGGTAAGACAACCACCCTATACGGTGCGCTTAATGAGCTTAGAAACGTTGAGGACAAAGTCATTACCGTCGAAGATCCGGTTGAGTATCGGATGAATCTGATCCAACAAGTACAAGTCAATCCCAAAGTCGGTCTCTCTTTTGCGGATGCATTACGTTCAATTCTACGTCAGGACCCTGATAAAATCATGATTGGGGAAATTCGTGATCATGAAACACTGGAAATTGCGATTAAAGCAGCGCTTACAGGGCATATGGTTATATCAACACTTCACACCAACGATGCTATCAGCGCCATTACTCGTATGTCAGACATGGGCATACAGCCCTATCTCATTAGCGGAGCCGTCGTAGCCATACAAGCACAACGGTTGGTACGTAAGATTTGTCATTCGTGTAAAAGAGAAGCCGATGTTCCAACATCATTGAGAGAAGAGTACAGCGCATATATCCCTGAAGGTACCGTATTTTATGCAGGAGATGGGTGTAAAGAGTGTAATGGTTCTGGATATATGGGACGTGAAATGATTTGTGAAGTTTTAGTAATTTCTGAAGAGATATCCAGCATGATTGCTCGCGGAAGCTCAAAAGATGATATTTTTAAACAAGCCAAAGATGAAGGTTTTATGGGGATGTTTGAAAATGGAATGAATAAAGCAATACAAGGGATCACAACAATAGATGAGATATTAAAGGTGGCCAAAGTATGAAGTACTTTATCGTAACAGTCCTGACAAAAGGGAAAAAAACCGATCACGGTGTTTATGCCGAACATAAAAAAGAGGCTCAATATTTAGCCAAGATCAAGTACTCCGGAATGATTTTAAAAGCGGTTGAAACGGCTCCCCCCCTCGAGGATCAATTCAAAGCTTTTAAAGACAATCTGCTTACTAATTTCAAAAAGCGCAAATTAAATCCGAACAACTTGATTGCGGCCATACGTCAATTGGCAGTAATGACCAATGCCGGTATCTCCATTCATGATTCGATGCATGAGATAGCGGATGCGACCAGCGATGAAACACTTAAAACAGTTTTAAGCGGTATGGCAGAGGATATCAATTCCGGACACAGCCTTTCACATACCGCAGCAAAATACAGCTTTGAGCTTGGGACACTATCCCTGGCTATGATTGAGCTAGGCGAAAAAACCGGAAATATGGCGGAAGCGCTTCATAAACTTGCCGATATGCTCGAAGAAATCCGACGTAATATCATCAAATTTAAAAAAGCGATGGCGTATCCTCGAAACGTTATGATTGCCATGGCCGTTGCGTTTACGATTCTGATCTCATATGTCGTTCCGCAATTTAAGACTATTTTTGAACAGTTAGGTGCGGAACTTCCAATGCCGACATTAATCCTGCTCTTTTTGGAACACTTATTTAATACCTACGGTTTATATGTATTAGCCGGATTGTTTCTTTTTATTATGGGATTTCGCTACACCTTGGATCACAATCGGGATTTTAGATTTAAATGGCACCAAGTTCTACTCAAACTCTATTTGATCAAAAATATTATCATGTTTTCTACCCTCAGCCGTTTTACCCTTGTCTTTTCGGAGCTGGTACGTGCAGGAATTCCAATCGCAGAAGCACTGGAAACTTCCGTTGCGATGATTGATAATCTCCCTTTGCGCGAACGTCTCTTAATCGTACGTTCTACCGTTGAAAAAGGTGGATCATTACATTCCGGGCTTAAAGATACGGATCTCTTTGAAAATATGATTATCCAAATGATATCAGCGGGTGAGTCAAGTGGTCAACTTGATGCGATGCTTGGGAAAGTCATGGAATATTACAAGATGCGTTTTGACGCCATTATTGATGGTCTTTCAGAAGCGATTGAGCCCATCATGCTCTTCATGATTGCAGGTATGGTGATTTTGTTAGCATTGGGTATTTTCTTACCAATGTGGTCTATGGGAGATGCTGTTCAAGGACGGCATTAAAAAAAGAGGCTTAATCAGCCTCCTTTTCGACCATCTTAGTATACGTTTCATCTTTTGGAACAAGACCCGCTTCATAGATAAACTGTGATGGGACAAAGCTGGTTTGCTTGATCTTATCGTATTTGGCATAACTTAAAAACAACCTGTCTTTTGCTCTGGTCACTGCTACGTAAAACAATCGTCTCTCCTCTTCAATACTGCCGCTTCGACTCATAAGCTTTCGGTTGGGAAAACGTCCATCCATGAGATCAATCACATATACCTCTTGATATTCCAACCCTTTTGAAGCATGGATACTTAAGAGGTGAACCCCCTCCCCTTGGGTTAGATCTTGAGAGCCTAATACCATCGCATTCAAAAATCGTTCGAGCTCTTTATAGGGGCGGGAAAGTTCAAATAAAAGGGTACATTTACGACGAATACGCTCTTTGGATTCTTCTTTTACCTTTTCATCTACAGAACCGTTTTCAGTCATCGCACGTCGATGAGACAAAGATTCGATCACATGCCCGTATAACGAAGAAACTGCAATCTTTTGCACTGCCTCTTTAGGCTCTTTAACCTCTCGTAATTTGCGAAAAAGGATAAATAGATCGTGTAAAAACGAAGCCGATTCTTTGGTTAGTTTTGCGTGTTTTAAAATCGGATTACCCATAAAATTCGGGTCCATTCCAAGCTTAGCAAATCGCCCTGCACTTCCCAGTTCTGCGAAGTCATCAAATAACCCTAACTGATGATTTAACTTCCGTTTTTCAAACGGATTAGAAATGGTGGTGTCCGGATTGTAAAGTCCTCGTAAAAATGAGCCATGTCCCAATTTTTGCAACGCAACAAAAAGTTCTTTAGCTATAGCGCTTCCAACCCCTTTGGCATAATCAAAGAGATGGATAAACGCCATCATGTCTGATTCATTAACAATAAGGGTAAAAATATCCAATAATGCTTTGATCTCTTTGGAATCAAAAAAACTCACTCCGCCACGACGTCGGCATGCAATCCCTAATTCCCGAAGCGTCGCTTCGATTCCATCCGCAGAGGCATTATTACGAAAAATTACCGCTATTTCTTCGCGATTGGTCGATGAATCGCCAATGGCACGCGCAATACCGTGATATTGATCAAACAGTTCTTCATAGATAAGCAATGCAGGACTTTGAGCTTCTTGCGTTCTCGTTACTTCCAATGCTTTGGGATATATCCGCTCATTATAGGCAATGACCGTATTAGCCAAAGAGAGGATGGGAATCGTAGAACGGTAGTTTTTATTGAGGGTGTACACTTGTGCATCAGGATGTTTAGTGCTAAAAGAGCCGATGATCGAAATATCCGCACCGTTAAAAGCATAGATGCTTTGATCATAGTCACCGACACAAAACAAAGATGGAGGTTTCATCGCCTCAACAAGTGTCCCTTGAAGAGCATTCGTATCTTGATACTCATCGATCAAAACTTCTTTATATCCCAAATCATGCTGTGAAGCTAATGTACGCATAAGTAAAAGAAGATCGTTAAAATTGACAAAACCGTATTCTTTTTTGAGTGCTTCGAACTCATCCACGATGTCTGCGTAAATAGCGGCATATACGGCATGCTCATCTTGACGGGTGAGTATCCACTCTTCAAATTGAACAGTTATCTCCGTATTTTGATAAAAAGAGTAGACATCATAGAGGTAATTAGCCCCATATGCAGGCGTTGCACAATCGATATGGGTAAACGTCCGTTTTTCATACACACTTCGAAAAAGGGTCTTAAGCTCTCTGGGCTGTTTGAGTACGACTTTTCCCTCTTTGCGTTTTAGCCAACGGTAGCTAATAGCATGAAACGTCCCGGCATCGATCTTAGACGCGATCTCTTTACCAAAAAATGCCGCCACACGTTCGACCATTTCAGCAGCTGCTTTATTGGTAAACGTTAACAACATGATCTCTTCAGGTTTTACGTTTTGTGAAAGAAGGTACCCGATACGCCCCACAATAGTAGATGTTTTCCCGGTACCTGCTGAAGCGATGATGAGATTATGACCGTAAGGGGCAGTTGCAGCCGTATATTGCTGCGGGTTAAGGCGTGAGAGAGGCAAAGGGTTCCTTATACCTCTTTAGAGGCGATATTATGGGCGAAATGTCTTTAACGATACAGCAACACCGAATTCAGAATGTACATTTGAATCCAATACAGCCTGTGCCATCGAACCATTACCTTGATTAAAGATCAATGGAGCCAAAAAATTAATACGAGATTCATCAAGAGGATCTTGAACAATAACCATATTATATACAACCACTTTTGAATCCTCGTTGATTTCCAGCAACTCTTGAATATCTTTAGGTACATCAAAAGAATATTCACGAAGCATGTACGGGTTTACGACTGTAAAACTCGTGTTGGCTTCATCACAACTTTTAAGTGTCGAAAAAAGATCGTCTATTTCATTCAACTCAACTTTTGAAATATTGTCAAAACCTAAGATTGTGGATTTTACATTGTATTGCATGGTGGTATCCTTTACCTGAATTACATCATACTAAGCAAATTCTATTCCTCCAAATTTTGGTATAATTCGCGAATACTTTTGCACAAGGCTCCTTTATGTCATCTACCCATTACGATCCCAAGAATATCGAAGAAACTTTTTACCCACTTTGGGAGAATCGGGGCTATTTTGAAGTGGATGGCAATCGTGCTATTGTCAAACCCAACAAACATTTTGCCATCATGATGCCTCCTCCTAATGTCACTGGACGCTTACACATCGGGCATGGTCTTACCTTCACCCTTCAAGATATCATCGTGCGCTACAAGCGTATGGACGGTTATGCTACTCTTTGGCAACCCGGAACCGACCATGCGGGTATCGCTACACAAAACGTCGTCGAAAAACAGCTTCTAGCAGAGGGGACGACCAAAGAAGAACTCGGACGTGATGCGTTTTTGAAACGTGTCTGGGAATGGAAGGAAGAAAGCGGTGGGATCATGGTCTCTCAGCTACGTAAACTCGGGGTTTCTCCTGCATGGAGCCGTGAACGTTTTACCATGGATGAGGGACTTAAGTCTTCTGTCAAAGAAGCATTTGTCCATCTTTACAATAAAAACCTCATCATACGTGGAAACTATATGGTCAACTGGTGTACTCATGATGGTGCACTTAGTGACATCGAAGTCGAACACGAAGAGCATCAAGGGCACTTTTACCATATACGCTATGCATTCAGTGACGGTAGTGGTCATATTATCGTTGCTACGACTCGTCCTGAAACTTATTTTGGGGATACAGCGATCATGGTTCACCCTGATGATGAACGATATACACACCTCATCGGCAAAAGTGTAACGCTTCCGCTTATCAATCGAGAGATCAAGATCATCGCAGACACCCATGTTGACAAAGAGTTCGGTACCGGTGTAGTAAAAGTCACTCCGGCACACGACACCAACGACTATGAAGTGGGAAAACGTCACGACTTAGAGTTTATCACGGTATTCGATGAAAAAGGGATTCTCAATCACCATGCGGGAGAGTTTGAGGGATTAGAGCGTCTAGCAGCACGTGATGTCATTGTCAAACGTCTGAATGAAACAGGGTTTATCGAGAAAATCGAAAATCATATCCACCAAGTAGGACACTGTTACCGCTGTAAAAATATTGTCGAACCGTACATCTCAAAACAATGGTTTGTCCGAAACGAGATTGCACGTGGCTCTATTGACAAGACCAATGATGGTTTAGCACAGTTTTTCCCTCCTCATTGGATCAACAGCTACAACTCATGGATGGGAGAACTACGTGACTGGTGTATCTCTCGCCAATTGTGGTGGGGACATCGTATCCCTGTTTTTTATTGTACTGATTGCGACCACGAATGGGCAAGTCTTGAAGAGACCCCTGCATCTTGCCCGCATTGTTCAAGTACTTCATTTACTCAAGATCCTGATGTTTTGGACACATGGTTTAGTTCCGCACTATGGCCGTTCTCAACACTGGGATGGGGAAATGGGGATGTTAGCGCAGATACTCTTTTCCAAAGCGAAGACATGGCGAAGTTTTATCCTAACAGCCTGTTGATAACCGGTTTTGACATCCTCTTCTTCTGGGTTGCTCGTATGATGATGATGGGAGAGACCTTTACAGGAGAACTTCCATTCAAGCATATCTATCTTCATGCGCTTGTACGGGATGAGAATGGGCAGAAGATGTCCAAATCCAAAGGCAATGTCATCGATCCGCTTGATATGGTGGAAAAATACAGTGCCGATGCATTACGCTTTACCCTCGCTGTCCTTGCTGCACAAGGAAGAGACATCCGTCTAAGTAACGATCGTTTGGAACAAAGTCGCAATTTCACCAATAAACTGTTCAATGCCAGCAAATTTTTGCAGATGAACAACCCTACATTCAAAGACCTCAGCGATCAAGAGATCACGACACCGTTAGGTCGCTATATGCTCAGCCGTTTTCATGCAGCGACAGCAGAAACTCGCGCCTTCTTAGACGAGTACCGATTTAATGATGCCGCAACCGTCCTCTACCGCTTCTTGTGGAATGAGTTTTGTGATTGGGGTATCGAACTTGCCAAAGCCAGTAAAGAGAGCGTAGAAGAGCTTGGAAGCATCTTTAAAGAGTCCATGAAGCTCTTGCATCCGTTTATGCCATTTATTACTGAGTATCTTTACCATGAACTCTCTGGTACAACCCTAGAAAACGGTGATTCTATCATGGTGATGCAATATCCTGAAAACATCACTTCAGATGCCCAAATTGAGGCTGAATTTTCCATCATCATGGATGCCATCATCACTATTCGTCGTGCGAAGACACTTGTTGATCTAGGAAACCAGAAAATTCCTCTTGCCTACGTCAAATGTAATGGCAACCACACTATGATGGAACCATTTATTGCGCGACTTGGAAAAGTAGAAGCCCTCAAATTTACCGATACGAAAGTTGACAATGCGATCAGTGATATCGGTGAGTGTGTCGAAGTATACTTACCTACCGACGCTATTGATCTGAGTCCAATCATCGATCGTTTGACCAAACAACGGGAAAAGCTACAAAAAGAAGCGGATAAGTTAAGCGGCATGCTCTCAAATGAACGTTTTGTTGCTAATGCTCCTGAGTCAGTTATCACCGAAAATCGCAATGGTTTAGCCGATGCTCAAGATAAAATTGAAAAAATAACCGTTCAACTCTCCTCATTGGAAAAATAAATGCAATTTCGAGAACTCTCCTCTGGTGAACTAGAAGAGGGCTATCGCCTCCTAGTAACTCTTCGGATCGATTTGACCGAAGATGACTTTCTAACCTACATCGCCGCACAGCACCCACAAACCTATCGACCAATCGGCGCGTATCAACGAGGAGAACTCGCAGTGTATGCTGGAGTCAGTATTCATGAAAACTTGGAGCTTGGGCGATATTTACTGATCGATGATTTGGCAGCCGCAGAAAACAATCACCATCATATTCGTGAAATGATTGATTATTTAGCCGATTATGCAAAAATACATAAATGTAGATTCGTACTATTATGGGGAAAACAAAGAGGATTACAACTGGAAGATTTAAAAGAGTTCCGCCCCAAACGGGATGGATTTATTAAAATACTTTAAAAGCAAAAATCAGTTAGCAACCCCTTCTATCTCAACGATTACTTTAACGTCGTCACCCACAACGAAACCTCCCGTCTCAATCGCTTTATTCCAATTGAGTCCATAGTCTTTGCGATTTATCTTACCCGTTAAAATAAAACCTGACCGTTTATTGCCCCATGGATCGATGACTTCCCCTCCCATGTCAAGAGTAAGCACCACTTCTTTAGTGATCCCATGAATCGAAAGATCACCTGTTATTTTTTTCCCTTTTTGCGAAGTCATTGCAAACGTAATCTCCGGAAATTTTGCTACATCAAAAAAATCTTCACTTCGTAAATGCTCATCACGTTTTACAATCCCTGTATTAATAGTATCTGCTTTCATCGTAGCGCTCAATGATTTGAAAATACCCCTTTCAAGCTCATACGATCCGCTAAAAATGCCGAAATTTCCACTGACAGTACTGATCATCATATGTTTGACTTTAAATCCGACGCTTGAATGAGTTGCATCAACACTGTAACCTGTTCCAAAAAGAGAAACACAACTCAGCAACATACCAGACACAACAAGAGTAATAAAACGGTTTTTCATCCAACATCCTCACTACAAACTAGTATTCTATTGTAATATATTTTTCACAATGATTCCTTAACAGGCACTCTGATATACTTTTATACTCACTTAAAAAGGGAAAGTATGGAACTTTGCGTCGCTCTGGATCTGCCATCTATGGAAGAAAATTTAGCTTTGATTGACAAAATAAAAGAATACCCCATCTGGTTAAAAGTAGGGCTTCGTTCTTATATACGCGATGGTAAACCATTTCTAGATGCGATCAAAACCATTAATCCTGACTTCAAGATATTTTTAGATCTTAAGCTTTACGACATCCCCAATACCATGGCAGATGCTGCGGAATCGATCATGGGACTTGGTGTCGATATGTTCAATGTTCACGCATCTGCTGGACCAAAAGCAATGCGTGAAGTGATGAAACGCTTAGAGCCGTATGAAAAGCGTCCTCTTGTCCTTGCAGTTACCGCCCTCACCTCGTTTGAAGACAATGAGTTTACCCATATCTATGAAAAAGACATAGCTGCCAAAGCCGATCAATTCGCCCAGGATGCTCACAATGCAGGGCTTGATGGCGTAGTGTGCAGTGCTTATGAAAGTAACTCTATTAAATCTCTTACTGCATCTAACTTTATCACCCTGACTCCAGGAATACGACCCTTTGGCGAAGATGCAGGCGATCAGCAACGCGTTGCTACCATCGCAACGGCTCATGAAGAAAAAGTGGATTTTATCGTCGTAGGACGCCCTATCTATAAAGCACCCGATCCTGCCTCTGTAGTCGAAAGAATCCTGCAAATACTTTAAAAAAGCCCTTACTTAAGGTGCTTATTATTTATACGTCAGTATAATTTCGACCTACTACAAATGGACGAGTAGGAAAGCGGCTGAATCCACCTCCCTGCTAAGGAGACGTACTGGCAACGGTACCGAGAGTTCGAATCTCTCCTCGTCCGCCACCCAACATTTTTTTTGTTTTTTACGCGGGAATAGCTCAGTTGGCTAGAGCGTCAGCCTTCCAAGCTGAATGTCGCGAGTTCGAGTCTCGTTTCCCGCTCCACCTTTTCACTTTCATTCAAACAATAATCATATCCTGCCTTTTATACTTACCTAAACTGATGTATATTTTAGCAATACAATGAAACTTATTTTAAGTAGTATTTTATTATTAAAGGAAGATACTGTTTACTGTATTTAACCTAATAATAGCGGGTGGTTCTTCATGTTTAAATATTCTGTGCGTTTTGTTATATCAATTATCTTCTTTTTGTCTGTTTCGGAATTATCGGCTTCAACTGCAATGGTCGTGATGAATCCTAAAATCACTCGTGTTACTGTTTTTGCCAACAATGCCCTGCTTAATAAAGAGGGAAAAGTTTCCCTAAAAAAAGGGGGAAACTCGATTATCATACCCGATTTGACTCCGAACTTAATTGACAATTCTCTCCAAGTGAAGATAGCTGGAGCTTCCACGATTAAAATTTCCGATGTAAAAGTGGAACAGACTTATCTTCAAAAGTTGCAACACGAAAATATTGAAAAGCTTCAATCCAAGTTAGATCAAACATCTGCTCTTCTCAAAACTGAGATGGACGAAATAGCGATTGTCACGAGTTCAAATGATTTTTTAAAAAGAACAACACCATTTTCACAAAATCAAAAAGTGCTTCCTTCTGAAATAGAAACTTACACAAAGTTTTTCGAAAAAACTCTTGCTGAAAATTATAATCGCATTGCAAAAATTGAAGTTCACACCAAGGAACTTCAAAAAGAAAAAACTCTGTTAGAAAAAGAGCTCGATACGTATAAAACTCCGGAACAAAGTAAAAGTATCCATATCGAATTATTTTCTACAGCTGATTTAAAAGATCAAAAAGTTGAAATTTCTTATATGGTGAACAACGCCCATTGGAATCCCCTTTATATCATCCGTGCTGATTCTGTTTCCGGAAAAATCGAGTGGTCTAATTTTGCCTCCATTTCCCAATCAAGCGGTGAAGATTGGACAAACGCATCGATTGAAATCTCAACGGCTAAACCTTTTAGTGCAAAAGCGCCAGATCCACTAAAAGGATGGTATATTGATATTTATCATTCAAGTCAAAGAACTTATTCTAAATCGGCCTATGCTCAATTTGAGATGATGGACCGCGCACCAGTAGCTGCATCCATCCCTTCTGATACGTATATGGCACCTGATATCCAACAAGAGTCAACCTCATTTAGTTTTATTCTCCCTGGTAAGAATACGATTCCGTCTGATAATCAGCCTCATAAAGTTTTCATATCATCTGCTGAAAAAGAAGCAAACTTTCATTACCGAGCTACTCCAAGTGTTTCATCGTTTGCATATATGACTGCAGATTTAGACAATCCGTTCTCTTTCCCCCTTCTAGCGGGTGAAATGACTTTGCTATTGGATGGAAGAGTTGTAGGCATAAACAATATCTCAAAAACAATCTTTCCAGAAGAAAAGGTCCAGCTCTCACTGGGTGCTGATGAAA
Organism: Sulfuricurvum sp.; assembly: GCA_024637295.1. Taxonomy (GTDB): domain Bacteria; phylum Campylobacterota; class Campylobacteria; order Campylobacterales; family Sulfurimonadaceae; genus Sulfuricurvum. Next base: position 74,045 of record JAGXFL010000011.1, on the reverse strand, counting down.
GTATTAAAATTGAATACAACCAACAAAAAAAATACAGTAAAGAGGATCGATTTATCTCTAATGATACCCATGTACAATATAGCTATACTCACGAAATTACAAATGGAAAAAATAAACCGATTCAAATCACAGTAGAAGATCATTTTCCGGTTTCTCGAAACGAACAGATCAAAGTTGTTCTTGACGCACCTCAAAAAGAGGATGCAAAAGTATCTGAAGATGGAATCATCACATGGGACGTAGCCTTGAATGCCCATGAAAAGAAAATTTTGCCAATGCAGTTTACGGTTTCTTATCCTAAAAAAATTGAGATAGAAGGACTTGATTAGATTGAAGCAATATTATTCATATACGAAAAAAACAATCAAAGAAAAATCCTCATGAAAAAGATATTCCTCTTCTTTCTACTCCTAAGTACAACTGTATTTGCAAACAGTGAAGCGATTTTAAAGCTTGATACGCAAGGGCATACAGGGATAATTAATGATCTATTAGTCTCAAAAGATAAAAGTGAAATCATTAGTGCTAGTGATGATAAAACCATACGGGTTTGGGACATACAAACAGGCAAAGAAAAGAAAAAGATACTCGGTTCCATCGGTACTGGTCCTGAGGGAATGATATACGCAATAGCTTTGAGTGGGGATAATAAGTATTTGGCTGTTGGGGGGCTTTTTGCGGATCCCAATGATGCTATTAGGATCTACAATTACAAAACAGGAAAACTTCTAAAAGTTCTCGAATCACATACCAACACGGTATATGATTTAAGTTTTAGCAGCGATGACAAATACCTCATTTCTGGTTCAGGAGACAAGACAGTAAAAATCTGGCAAACTTCAAACTGGACGCTTGAGAATACTATTAATTATCACACAGATTTTGTATATGCAGTTAAGATGATAAAAAGAGAGCACTCTTATGACATCTATTCAGCAGGGTATGACAACAAAATAGTGCTTCACCAATTTTATAACAACAATGTACGATATATCAACAGCTACACTTCAAATGATAAACTTGCCTATTTAGCAACGAATGGCACAGATGTAGCTACCTGTGGATATGGACACGAAATTTTAATATTTGATAATAAGCTGAATCTCAAACAGACTATCAAGAGTACAACTGTGCCTACAGGTTTAGCTTATAGCCCTGATGGTGAGAGTTTAGCTGCTGGTACGAGTGAGCCTCCCTATGATCTAAACATCTACGAAACAAACAGTTACAAAACAACAGCAACATTTATAGAACATACAAATCTAACAATGGCAGTTAATTTCATAGATAATGACACCGTTGTGAGTGGTGGTGGAGAGAATAATGAAATCTACATCTGGGATAAAAAAAATGCCATAAAGATAAAAAAGGTCATTGGTGTCGGAGAGTGTCTTTGGAGTGTCGGGATAAAGGGAGATGAGATTGCGTGGGGGAATGAGTACTGCGACGATGTAAATTGTCAAAACCTTAAAAAATCAATCAATCTAAAAGATTTTCAAATTAAACCTCGAATAGATTCTTTGTTCCGTAGCATTCCTACAACAAATGGCGACTGGTCTTTAGAGCATAAACAAGGTGGAGAGTATGGATATGATGCAGTGCTAGAGATAAAAAAGGATGGTGTTGTAAAAAACAATATTGAAAAAGACCCTAACACCGGATATAGACATAACTGTTATGGCTGGTACAAAGATTTTATCATCAGCGGTGGAATGACTGGATTTCTGAAAATATATAACAAAAAAGGCGAAGAAATAGCATCGTTAGTTGGTCATACGGGGGAAATTGAGAGCATTGCCATTGATGGAGATAGGCTCGTTAGCGGGAGCAGTGACCAGACTATAAAGGTTTGGGATTTATCTGTGCTAAATGATGCTAACAAACCCTTGGAAATTAATGAAGAGTATGTATCTTCTATCATGGATAGTTATAAAATATCAAGAGAGAATGTTTTAGCGCAAGCTAGAAAGCTAAATGATACTGAAATATATTTAAAACAAAAAATCTATCCTACTATAACTCTTTTTATCTCACATGATAACGAATATGTAGTCTATACAGACGAAGGTTTCTTTACCGCTTCAAAAAATGGTGGCCAGTACATTGGCTATCATATAAATCAGGGACCGTATAAAGAGGCAGAATATGTAACCGTAGACGCACTTTACTCTACCTTTTACAGACCAGACCTTATCCAAAAAGCATTAGCAGGGGAAAGTCTAGAAAAATATGCTAAAAATATAAATATAGACAAGTTGCTTGAAGATGGTTTAGCACCAGAAGTGCATATTCTCACAAGTACCACAAATACTGATATGCAAGATCTAGCTTTAAAAGTAGAAGTATGTCCAAAAGCAAATGGTGGATATGACAATCTTACCCTACTTATAAACGATATGCCAGTATCAGTTATAGATACTTCTCGTGCATTAAAACTCAAAAAGAAATCTGAAAGAGATGACTGTTTCAATTATGACCAGACTATCTCTTTAGCAGGTGGTAAAAATACAATAGGTTTTCGTGCGACAAACAAAGCAGGAAATATAGAATCTAAACCAGACTTTCTAGAAGTAACCTTTGATGATACAAATCTTAAAAAGAAAGTCAGAAGTAAACTTGAGCAAATATCAGGCTCTCAGAATGTAAATGATTTACATATATTAGCCATAGCTGTAAATGAATACAAAGATAAAGACCTAACACTAAAATACTCTATAAACGATGCCAAAGAGATGTTAAAGACTATTCAAGATGTAGCAAAACCTCTTTTTAAGAAAGTACATACCTATAAACTTTTTGATAAAGAAGTAACCAAAGAAAATATCATACAAGCCTTCAAAGATATAAACTCAACTCGTGAAGATGTATTTCTCCTCTATATCGCAGGTCATGGTATAACGGATGAATATAATGGAAACTATTACTATATCCCCTATAACTTTGAAGACAAAGACAATACTTCAGCAGTTCAGGTTCAAGGAGTAGGTCAAAAAGATTTAATGTTAGGACTTTCAAGAGTTACAGCACTAAAATCATTAGTGCTTCTAGATACTTGTAACTCAGGTTCATTCGTAGAAGCCAATATGCAAAAGACTACGACCAATAAACTAGCTCGCGCGACAGGAAGAGCAACTATAAGTGCAAGTAGTAAAAGCCAAGTAGCACTTGAAGGCTACGAAGGTCATGGAGTATTTACCTATACGTTAATCGAAGCACTTAAAGGGATGGGCTATAATCAAGACAACACGATTACTATCAACGGGTTAAATGATTATGTAGAAGAAACCCTGCCAGACAGAACAGAAAAAAAATGGGGCTATAGACAGATACCTCAGAGCAGTATGTATGGAGTTGATTTTACTATTGGTGCTATAAAATAACTGCAAAAAAAGGGTTCACATCTAAAAGAAATGATAGAATGATCCCTAACTAATTACTGCAATACTTTATGAATTACGGATTATTGGCAAAGTAATGTTTGACACCGTCAATCATCCCCTCAACCATCCATTTTTGATACTTCGAATCTGCGATACGAGCAGACTCGTCCGGATTACTGATATAACCTGTTTCCAACAAAATTGCCGGCATCTGTGCCCCTACTAAGACCCAGAACGGAGCTTCTCTTACACTGTTATCTTTCACATTCGGAAATTGTTTTCGTAAATTATTTAATACACCTTTTTGTATGTCAATCGCCAATTTGTTGGAAGCAATAATTTTTTCCGTATTTAATACATTTAAGAAGCTTAGCTTCCCAAATGCACCCATCTCTCCCATATCTTCAGAGTTTTCCAGTGCAGCAACACGCATCGCGCGTTCACTTCGTCCAGGGGAGAGAAAATAGGTCTCTATACCATAAGCGGCATTGGCATCAGCACCTTTTGGAATCGCATTGGCATGCACCGATAAGAAAAGATCCGCCGACTTGTCATTCGCAAACTTGGTACGGTCTTTGAGTTCTATAAATACATCTGTCGAACGTGTCATATACACCGTATATCCCATAGCTTTGAGCTGATTATTGAGTTCAAGCCCTATTTGCAGGACAATTTCCTTTTCCATATAACCATTACCGATTGCACCGCTGTCTTTTCCGCCATGTCCAGGGTCGATTACAATCACTTTTTTACTTCGATCTCTCGGTGTGACACTTTCTAACGCAGGACTAGTACTTAGTATCGGGGGTGGGCCTAATAATGGCGGTAATGGAGGCAAATCAATTTCCGAAGAAATAGTCGCTGGCTTGGTCAAAAGCTCTTTTGCAGTTGTCGGCAAAGAAAAATCAATTAAGACCGATGAACCTTTGGCTGTTGTTTTAACACTAATAGCTTGTGAATGCTCAATAACCAAACGCAAAGTTTTAGCATCGTATTGACCTAAACGTAGTTTATTGATGCTTTTATGTTCGAGTACTTTGTCTTGAGATAATTTTCCCGAATCAATATCGACAATATAGCGAAAACGCTGTTTATCCGATTCGATTATTTTAGAGAGATGTACATCTTTTGCATCAACAGGGGTATCAAAGAGCAACTCTAATCCTGTCTCTTTCCATTTGGTATCAACTAATCGATGAGGCTTTGAGGGCTCTTTCTCTGTGGGTGTTTTGATAAGCTCGGCTTGTTTAAATAATTCTGTACTGCTTGGCGTTAAGAAACCATCTTTTGCCGGTGCAGTTGGCGCTTTCAAATACTCTTTTGGAAATACAAGGATTTTTTGGGGTGATTCATAAGCTTTGGCCACAATGGAAGATGCTGTCGTAACAGGTGAAGGTGTGGCTATCTGAGGCTGTAATTTTGCTAATTCTGATCTATATTTTGCGACATCAATACCAAGCGTTTCTCCGCCTTTGACAATCCCGCTCAGTGCATCGCGTGCCAAATCCGTATTTTTATTCAAATTTGCACGCAGATAGATCGTCTTACATTCATTATAACCGCGAAATTGCTCGATTTCATCGTGACTTTCAAGCGCTTTTTTAGCAGCTTCTAGGCGTGAAACATCATCTGCCGCACTGATGTTAAGAGACAATACTACTAATACAAGAAAAAGAATCTGAGCAAATTTCAAAACTTATTCGCCTTGTGTCAATTTCTCCATCAACTCTTTGACGGAGATAATCTTATCAATTCGATAGCCATTGCTTCCCGAGAAGAAAAGTCCCAGTTCTAAATCGCCAAAGTACGCATCGCTAAGGCGGTCGGCAATACAGAAGCCGACTTCTTTAGCTTCTACACCACGGTTACAAGGAGCAACACAGTTAGAGATACATTTAATAGCAGGACCGGTACGGGTATCGATAAGCCCGTGTAAGTTTGTACGTACGCCACGTGCAGGATAACCAACAGGTGATTTCATCAAGGTAATGTCATTTTCACCTGCATCCAACAATACTTGCTTAAAATTTTGGTGCGCGTCACATTCAAATGTTCCGATAAAACGGGTTCCCATTTGAACACCCGCGGCACCTAATGCCATCATGTCATCAATATCTTTTTTATCCCAAACACCGCCTGCAGCAATAACAGGCATACCGCCCCACAATGCTGCTTCTTCCACAACCGGTTTAACCAAATTTTCAAGCTGATACTCATCCATCATGCATTGCTCGTACGTAAACCCTTGATGCCCGCCGCTTTTAGGTCCTTCTAAAATAACAGCGTCCGGAAGACGGTTATAGCGTTTTTGCCAACGCTTACAAATGATCGAGAGTGCTTTTGGAGACGATACGATCGGGACCAATGCAACATCCGGATAGTCAGCCGTAAACTCAGGCATATTGGTCGGCAATCCCGCACCGGTGATAATAATATTAGCGCCTGCTTCACATGCATCACGGACTACTCTGCCATAATCGTTGATTGCGTACAAAACATTACACGCCAATGGAGCATCACCGCATATCTTACGGGCATTTTCAAAAATAGCGACCAACCCTTTTTTGGAATAGAAATTTTCTACCTCCAACGGTCGGTTAGCAACCAATCTATCTGAATACGACTTGTTGTCGTAATTACCTGTTCCTACTGAACTTATGACTCCAAGTCCGCCCTCTTTGGAAACATTTCCTGCAAGCTGATCCCAACTGATACCAACACCCATTCCACCTTGAACAATAGGAACAGGGATAGTAAATTTACCGATTTTAAGTGGCTTAAAACTCATTAGGATACCTTTATTCTGGCAAATTTTCGTTTACCGATTTGCAAGACATACTCGCCTGCCTCTAATTGTAACTGCTCATCGCTCAGTTTACTTTGATCAATTTTAACAGAGCCTTGCTTAATATCCCTACGCGCTTGTGAAGTAGATGGACTTAATTTTGCATCCACTAATAGTTTTGCGATCCAAATGGGCCCTTCAAAACTGTACTCATCCATTTCAGTTGGGATCTCACTTTGTGCATGAACACGTTGAAATTCTTCTGCAGCATTTTGCGCTTCATCTAGGGTATGAAACCGAGCTGTGATCTCTATAGCCAGTGCTTCTTTTACCTTTTTAGGATGAAGCGTTCCCTCTTCGACACCTGTGCGAAGAGCTTCAATTTCAAGCAATGTTTTGGTACTTAACAGCTCATAGTAACGCCACATCAACGTATCGCTGATACTCAAAATTTTTCCGTACATATCGTTGGGCTCATCGGCAACAGCGATGTAATTCCCCAGACTTTTCGACATCTTTTGCACGCCGTCAAGCCCCTCTAGGATTGGCATCATCAAGACCGCTTGTTCTTTGCCAACTTCATAAGCACGCTGTAAATGACGTCCCATCAGTAGATTGAATTTTTGATCTGTCCCCCCGATTTCAATATCGCTTTTCAGATGTACGCTGTCATACCCCTGCAGCAGTGGATACAAAAACTCACTGATGGAAATCGAGATTCCCCCTTTATAGCGCTTGTCAAAATCGTCACGCTCAAGCATACGGGCAACATTAAACGTTGTTGTCAATTCTAACAATCCTGCCGCGCCCAAAGGATTGATCCAATCCGCATTAAAGACAACCGTTGTCTTCTCAGGATCTAAAATCTTAAATACTTGTGTTTTATAACTTTGTGCATTTTCCTGAATCTGTGCAGGCAGAAGTTTCTTACGTGTTTCACTTTTACCGGTAGGGTCACCGATTTGTGCGGTAAAATCACCGATCAAGAATTGTATATGTCCGCCATATTTTTGAAAGATTGCCAATTTTTGAAGCAACACCGTGTGCCCCAAATGCAAATCAGGTGCGGTTGGATCAAACCCTGCTTTGACCGTATAGGTTGTCCCTTTGTCAAAATAGGCTTTTAACAATACCTCAATACGGGCATCATCAATGATCTCTGCCGTTCCTCGTTTGATCTCGCGTAATGCTTCATTTATTTTTTCTATCATGGTTTATCCTTGGCTTCGGTACGCATCATCGGTCCGAAAAAATTGTATTATTTTTCCCTTTTTTTCCAGTTTTGATTTTAATCGGTTCAAATCATTTTCCAATGTTTGAAATTCCATTTCACAATACTGTGTATGTTCTGACTTTTCTTTTCCCAGTTCAATACTGTTGATGTCAGCACCCATTTTCGCCATGTACGTTAACAGCTCTGCAAGAGAACCTTGCGCATTTTGCATACTGATAATGAGGTGATAACGGTTAAACTGCTGCTGTACCCACCGCACAAACACCATCGGCTCATTTTTTTCGATCATTACCGCCGCATGCTTACACATCTTATGATGAATATGGGCTTTGCTGTCCACCATTACACCCAAAATCTCATCTCCCGATTTTGGATGACAGCAATAATCAAAGACCGCATCCGAAACACTTTGATTGGACAACACTTCAATGGATGCATATACGGAAGACTTTAATTTAAAACGTTTTCGATTCCAGAACGTCCCAAAACGGCTGGATTCTTGTAAATCTTCTTCGATACGGTGTATCACCTCTTTTAAAAAATCCAACTCTCTTGGGATTCGGTAGCATTGTTCTTCCAAGTCTTCAATGTGCAAGACTTCCACGATTTTTTCAGGATTTAAACGAAAAATAAAACTAAGGATATTGATCCCGCTTTGTGCATCTACAGCACGAATGCGCTGATTACAGTTAGCACGTATACTTGACTTTGCCCGTGATGTTTTAACTGCATCGATCCAGCTGCATCGTGTTATCTTTTTTTGACTTGTTGAAGTGATGATTCGTACAATATCACCATTGTGCAACTCACTTAGCAAACTTGCTTTTTCTTTATTGATCAAGCACCCTTCCGCACCATCACCCACTGCTGTGTGCACCGCATAGGCAAAATCAAGGGCTACCGCTCCGCGAGGCAATGTAAACGCTTTACCCTTGGGTGAAAAGACACTGATATCTTCGCTGTAAAGATCATTTTTGATCAATTCATAAAAAGCTTCAACCGATTCATTTTGATACTGAAGATTATGCAACCAATCTAAACTGATCGTATTATTGCCGCCATTTTTATATTTCCAATGTGCAGCAACACCAAGTTCAGCGGTTTCATGCATCTCATACGTACGAATTTGTATCTCAAAAATAGTACTCTCATCAAATACGGTCGTGTGAATCGTTTGATACCCGTTCTCTTTTGGGATAGCGATATAGTCCTTAAAACGAGCGTTAAGAGGCTGAAAATGTAAATGTACCATGCCCAAAACACGATAACAGTCAATAGGTTTATTCACCAATATACGAACAGCTAAGAGATCTAGTATCTCATCGATACCTATCCCTTTTCGCTGCATTTTCAAATAAATAGAGTAGTTGTGCTTGACACGACTCAGTATTTCGAAGTCATCATTACACAGACCTTCTGAAAGCATGATCTGCGTGAGCCTGTTGCAAAACTGATTCAGACGTCCTTGGATTGAACGATAGTTTTCCTCTAGATAACGATCAATAGCAGCTTTATCTTCTCGAAAAAGGTACGTAAAACTTAAATCTTCAAGGAGGTTTTTTAAGAAGGATATTCCCAATCTGTGTGCGATTGGAGCATAAACGACCAATGTCTCTTCCGCTATTCGATGCTGCTTTACTTCTGAAAGAGCATCAAGAGTCAGCATATTATGCAATCGGTCACAGAGCTTGACGACCAATACACGGACATCTTCAATCGAAGCCAATAACATTTTACGGAAAGTTAATGCGGATACTACCAGTTTCTGGTCTGAGCGAGAAGGGATAAGTTCCGCATCACGAATCGTATCGATCTTCGTCAATCCTTCGACGAGGTGAGCGACATCACTGCCATACTCTGCTTCAATGGATTCGATCGTTGTCTGGGTGTCTTCAACAACATCGTGCAATAGTGCCGCAATAACCATCGCTTCATCACCGGTGAGTTCAGCAACAAGCGATGCTACCAATACGGGATGGACAATATAAGACTCACCGCTTTTACGCAGTTGCCCTTCATGGGCAGTGCTTGCGAGTACGTATGCACGCTCAACTGAGCTGGTGTTTATAAATGTACGTAAATGCGCAATGGCATCTTCTACATCATTAATCTGTTGGATTTTTTCAATATCGATTTGATTCAACGACGTAGCTTTAGTAGAAAATTACGCGTTATCTGTAAAACCTTTGATAGTGATATGCCCCTCAGCAATCTCCATCAAAGCGATATCAGCCGATTTCATTTTTTTTGAATCAACATTTAGTTTTGTTGTTGCACCATTTTGGAGCTGCTCTGAACGCTTAGCGACAGCGAGTGCCAATTGATAACGATCGATGTTGGCAGTTTCAAGTGCTTTTGCAGTTAATTTTTCGAGTCTCATAGGTTTTCCTTTTTGGTATGGTTATTGGACGATAGAGCAATTGTCAAAGTTACCCTTGATAATGCTTAACAAGTTACCCGGTGTGAACATATCACACACAATGATCGGGAGCTTATTTTCTTTTGCAAGTGCGATAGAGGTGTCATCCATTACTTTAATATGATCCTGCAACGCTTCATCGTACCCAAGGGTTGGAAGCTTCACAGCATCAGAAAATTTATTAGGATCTTTATCATACACGCCATCAACTTTGGTCGCTTTGATGATCACTTCTGCTTCGATTTCAACCGCACGCAACGTAGCCGCCGTATCGGTAGTGAAGAAAGGGTTCCCCGTTCCTGCTGCAAACACAACTACACGACCGCGCTCTAAATGACGCACCGCACGACGCACGATAAATGCTTCCGCAATTTGTTCCATTTTAATCGCACTTTGGACACGGACAAGCATTCCCTCATGTTCGCATGCTTCTTGAAGCGCAATTGAGTTAATAACGGTCCCAAGCATTCCCATGTAATCACCTGCTGTACGGCTAATAACGCCATCTGCAGCTGCAGTAACTCCACGAATAATGTTTCCCGCACCAATAACAATTCCAACTTCGATGCCTGCATCGATGAGGGTTTTTATTTCAGTAGCAATGAATTTTAGGATTTTTGTATCGATACCATAACCGTTTTCGCCCGCTAATGCTTCACCGGAAAACTTCACTAATACACGTTTATAACCCATAAAACCCCCTCATGATATTGCGCGTATTATACTTTATTGTCGCTTTAAGGTTGCTTTGATTACACTTAATCCATTATAATTTTTGCAAAAGGAAGAGTGTGGATTTTTTCTCGCTAGTGCACGATTGGATATACCCGCCAGCTGTTCCTAATGTACCTCATTATGGCCGAGGAGTTCATTCGCTTCCCAATCCCCAGGAACATGAACTCTTTGAAAAAGCTTCCGATGCATTTATTCAAGGTAATCGCCTAAAAGGGTACGATTATTTTCTCTCGTCCTTGACCCACATAGGCAATACAAAACATCTTTCTTATACCGTTTATGAAGATAAAATAACCTTTGAGCTATTGCAAGGATATGCCGTAATTCGTGGTATCGTTACTGAAGACTCACTCAAAGCAACTGCCCTTATTGCTAAAATATCCGAACTTCATGTCTCAATTAAGAGACGTTTTTTAGAAAGAAATTTTCAGCTGACCTATGCCCGATTTTGTGACAATGAAGGGATGGTAACACTCAAGCTTCATTTGGATAATGCCACGATCACTCCCCACAAAATCTTTTTTCCCCTTCGCGAAATTGCCCTTAATGCTGATTTTGAAAAAGAGATGATTGCAGGAGAGTTTAAAGAGATAGCTTTACTTGAGAATGATCATCTGCGCTATCTATCCCATGATCAATACCAACGGCTTCACAAATGGATGCTGCGATGGATCGATCAAATCAAAAAAAGTTTGCAAGGGCTTTTGTCCAATGACAATACAGGGATGGTTTCCTTTAGCTATCTGGCACTGCTTCTGCAAATCGATTATCTCCTCATCCCCCGCAAAAAAATGGCCAAAGAAATCGCAGAAAAAGTGGGTGGTTATTTTATGGATGATGAAAAATCGACAGAAGACAAGAACACCGACTTACAAGATTATTTATCCAAGTTAGAGATGATGAGCGTTGAAGAGTTTGCAACACAAATATATCGTGGGGAATATACCTTTTCACCCTTTGATCAAGCGATGCACGAAGATATTGTTTCCTTTATTGATGAATCACTTGTAAAAGTAAAATGGTATAAAAGCAATCATTCTCACTATGTGATCAGAGCCATTTATCGATACGTTGCATTGTACATTTTATACAATTACGGGCTTCATCCAACATTGCGTTCACTGATGCATTTGCATGTCCAAGTCTATGCATCCGATTTTTTTGAAGATATGGGCGAAGGATCTTTTTATACCCCGTCAACCAATCATTTTGACAAGACACACATTCACGAATACATCCAATCAGCTATCGTCCCCTATCAAAAACGGTATAAAGGACTTCAAAACTTCAGCCATCTGCTTAACTACACCGATTTGGACAGTTTCAGTCAAAGCTTTTATCAACAAATTAAAAATTTAGATTTTACGGAAGTATGAGATGAGTCTAACCACCCAAAAAATACTTGACCACACCATGGAAAATATTATCCAAGTCTCGACTCCCTATGGTAGCGGAAGCGGTTTTCTCCTAGGAGATCTTATCGTCACTAATTCTCATGTCGTCGGAGGGCTAAAAGAGGCTATTGTCAGTGCGAAGCATCTGCCGCGCTGCATTGGAAAGGTTGTCTACGATGATGCCTCCTATGATCTTGCGTTTATTCGTCCGCCTAACAAAATGACAACCAACCATCCTCTGCATCTGTGTTCTTCGAGTGTTCAAGACGGCGATGTCGTCATTGCTATTGGCCATCCGTATGGACTTAATTATTCCACTACTGAGGGGATCGTATCCAAAGCGTCCCGCTTGCAAGGTGAGATTGAATACATCCAATTTGATGCTGCGATTAACCCAGGCAACAGCGGTGGTCCATTGCTAAATGAACAAAGAGAAGTCGTAGGGGTCAATACGTTTATCATCCAAAATTCCAACAACCTTGGATTCGCACTTCCTTATACCTACCTAGTCGAAGTGATGGAAAAGTTTCTCTCTATGAAACATGACGCTATCATCCGATGCAATTCATGCAAAAACATGATTCAAGAAGAGCTGATCATAAACGACTATTGCCCCGAATGCGGAGTCAAACTTGATGTCGCCAAACGAAGACGCGAAGGATACAAACCCTCAGGTGTGGTCGAACTCATCGAAAAGATATTGGGAGCACTCAAGCTCAACGTCCCACTCTCCAGACGTAGCCAGCGCAATTGGAAATTTGATTCCGGTACTATAAAAATAGACATCAACTATTATGAAAACGGGGTTATCATCGCCGATTCTGCTTTAGGAAGAATCCCCCAGAACAACATCCAGTCACTCTATGATTTTTTACTCAGTGAAAACAATCAATTCGAGCGTTTGCAATTTTCAATCAATGAAAATAGTATTTACTTCTCCTATGTCATTGTTGATTCGTCACTGACTTATGATTTAGGATTAAAAGCTCTCGAACGACTTTTTCGCGAAGCTCCAATCCATTCCCAGAAACTCATGAGCATGTTTGGAGTGTTGGAACCTAAATATGATGAATTCGATTAAAATTGAATCTAAAAACCGCTGATTAAAAAATCGAGTGAAGCGATAATCTCACTTCGATAATTTTCAAGTGAGGTTACTTTTTCTCCTAAAATACTTTTTTCAACACCTGAAAGCTCTTGTGTTAGCATAATCACCTTATCTCCGTTTATTTCAAAGAGTGGATTAAGATGCTGAATCTCTTTAAGCTGTCGAGCCAGCGGGACTACGACACTCGTTGATAATCCTCCAAGTAAATCTGCTTGTATATCGAGTAAATAAGGTATTTCTTCTCGGCTGAGAGAATTTATATTGCGGTATACATCGAACTGAGCCATTAAAATCGTCTCAATCCATCACTAAAAACTCCACGTGCGTGAACAACTTCATTGTACTCATGAATAGCTTCTTGATTTTGAACCAGCCATTCTTCTGATCTTTTTTTGATAATTTTTTGAGTTAAATACTCTTCGAGGCTTTGAGAAAGATTGATTTTAAGCTCTTTTGCCTGCTGAAGCAAATCACTATTAATACTCAAATTGGTCGCTTTTTTAGAGGCATGAGAATCATAGATCGCTGTCATTTTATCTCCTATGCGCATATAATATACGCATTATAGTCTTTTTTACTTAATATACATTTTAATCTGCAACAGGAATAAGTCCGGCAATCTCCTCTTTACGCGGAAAATCAGCCCCCATACTGATGATGAACGAAGAGGCTTCCTGTAATGTCATCGTTGTTTTTAATGTCAGTTTTTCATCGACTAAAATCGTATATCCACTAGTAGGATTCGGTGACGTTGGGATAAATAAAACACAAATGTGATCATGGCGATTGAGTAAATAGGCTGGTACCCATAGGTTTTCTTTGGGATACTCTACCAAAACCACCTCTTTTTTTGTCCCGTCTTCCCCACCGGAGAGCATCGAAGCTAATTTTTTGGAGACCGAATAGACCGATCGAATCGCAGGAATTTTTTCAAAGGCACTGTCAATAACGGCTACAAAAACAGAGCGACCGTATTTCTCTATGGAATACCCCAAAACAGCAAACAATCCTACAACTGCAGCCATGAGTGAAATAGTGATCTCGAAAGAGTTAGTGTAATCGTGTAATGAAAGATATGCACTTACCCCTAGACCTTCGAGATAGTTAACTACAGTGAGAACCATAATAAGCGGTAATAACGAAAGCGCCCCGACAAAGATATAGCGCAGTAATAATTTAATTTTCGTACTCATGATGATAAAACCTTTTTTGATATAACAAATTGCAAAATTATAGGGTAAATTTTCCTACACTTTACTACAATAACATTTTTACAGGAGAAAGTATGAAACCATTTGCCGATTTTACCCTCAATTTAGAGACATTTATCCCCGATCTTACCACTTTGATCGACAATAACCATAAAACGATTGAGACATTACTTGCCATTACTCATAAGACATATGCTAATTTTATCCGTCCATTTGATTTTATGGAAGAAGAGATGGAGCTGTTATTTACCCCACTTTCACATATCAATGCTGTCAAAAATACCGAAGAGACCCAAAAGGTTTATGCTGATTCATTGCCTATCTTGACAGACTATTCAAACTTTGTCGGACAAAATCTCGCTATCTATGATGCCTTCAAACAGATCAAAACGAACGAATACGACACACTCAATATCGAACAACGCCGAATTCTCGATCTCAATATCCTCAGTTTTGAACTCTCAGGTGCACATTTAGATGACGCAAGCAAAGAAAGACTCTCAGAGATCAATTTACGTAAAAGCACACTCACCAATGATTTTTCTCAAAATGTTTTAGATGCCACCAATGCCTATGAAAAAATCATTACCGATGAAGCCGATATTGCAGGAGTTCCCGAAGGTGATTTAGACGATGCCCGTTTTGAAGAAGACGGTGTCACCAAATACCGCTTCACTCTTCAAATGCCCTCCTACATCGCCTACATGACCTACGGTCCTAATCGTGCGATTCGTGAGGAATTGTATAAAGCCTACACAACCCGCGCTCCTCAAAACGGCGCTATTATTGATGAGCTCATGAAACTGCGTCAAGAGATGGCACAGCTTTTAGGGTACAAGAACTATACTGAGTATTCTCTCGCATCCAAAATGGCACCTTCTATTAAAAGTGTTCTAACCTTTTTAAACGAACTTGTAGAGACATCTCAAGCACAAGCAAAACAAGAGATCGCGCAACTGCGTGATATTGCAGAAGGGATCGATCTGCAAAGTTACGACTCCGCGTATTACGGTGAAATACTCAAAAAAGCACAATACGATATCGATGAAGAGGAGTATCGCCCCTATTTTGAACAAAAGGGTGTTATCAATGGAATGTTTGACTTTTTAAATCAGATGTTTGGGATTTCATTTAAAAAAATTGAAGCACAACTGTGGGATGAAAAAGCCAGTGCTTACGATGTTTATGACGATAATGTACTGCGTGCCCGCATCTATTTTGATTTAGAGGCACGCAAAGGCAAACGTGGAGGTGCGTGGATGCACAATTTTCAAACTCACTGTGAAGATACCACAGGATGCACCCATCTCTCCAGCGCTTTTGTCGTGTGTAATTTTCCGCCATCCTCAGCAACTTCCCCATCACTGCTTCGTCATGACGATGTGGTTACCCTCTTTCACGAGATGGGGCATACTCTGCATCACATCCTTAGCCGCGTTCAAGAGCATGGTGTCAGCGGTGTCAATGGTGTCGAGTGGGATGCTGTGGAATTCCCTTCCCAATTTCTCGAAAACTTTGCCTACGAGCCCAAAGTTCTCAAACTCTTTGCAAAACATCATGAGACCAATGAGGTTTTGAGCGACGAAATGATCGCCAAACTCATCCGTGCTAAAAATTTCCAAAGTGCTTTGTTTATGCTGCGCCAACTCGAATTTTCACTCTTTGATCTGACGCTTCACTCTAAGCTCTACCAAGGCGATGAGATACAAATTCTGCTAGACTCCATCCGAGAGAAAACGGCCCTTATCAAACCTCCTGCGTACAATAAATTTCAAAACAGTTTTAGCCATATCTTTAGTGGCGGATACAGTGCAGGATATTACAGCTACAAATGGGCGGAAGTCCTCAGTGCCGATGCTTATTATGCGATTGTCGATGAGGGAATATTTGATTCTGATCTTGCCCGCAAATACAAAGAAGTCGTTTTAGCAAAAGGGGGCAGTCAAAGCATGCAGGAACTTTTTGTAGAAATGATGGGGCGCGAGTGTGAAACGAAACATCTTCTGCGCCTCAACGGTATCAATGGATGAAACTTTTTTGGATGCTGTTTGCCACACTCACGCTTTTGGGAGGTACCGAAGTGAAAATCGCCTCGTATAACGTTGAAAATTTGTTTGATATGAATGATGATGGAACAGAGTATGAGCAATACATACCCAATACGTCATGGGGATGGAATGAGGAGATACATCGTATCAAACTGCGCAATACCGCCCAAGTGGTCAAAGACATTGGTGCCGATGTCATAGGGCTTCAAGAGATCGAATCCGAAACTGCCCTCAAAGAACTCAGAGCCCAGCTGAATAGACAGGGACTTTATTATCCCCATTACGCCTTTGCGCGTGCTAAAAATACAGCGGTTGCCGTGGCACTTCTGAGCCGCTACCCCATCACCAGTGCCCTAAGCCGCTCTGTCGGTGTCCATAGATCGTATCGAGATATCTTAGAGGTCAAGCTCAATATTAATGGGAAAAATTTACGGATCTTCGTCAACCACTGGAAATCCAAAAGCGGCCCTGAGAGTATGCGTGTACAAAGTGCCAAAGTACTCAAAAAACGGCTGGAAGAACTGGATGAGAATGAGCCCTATGTCCTCATGGGAGATTTCAACTCACACCACGAAGAGTATCGAACGTTTGTAAAGAGCAGAAGACATAACGATACGGAGGGTATTACGGGAATTAATCATGTTCTAAAAACCATCGATGAGGATGAAAATCCAATCACCTATGCCTCATTGCAATCCAACGACGACTCCCTCTACAATTTATGGTACGAACTCCCCGAAGATCAACGATGGAGTCATGAATACCGCGGTCATCATGAAGGGCTGGATAACATGATCATTTCCCCTTCCCTCGCAGATGGAAAAGGGCTTGAGTACGTTCGTGGAAGTTTTGGACGCTTTGATGCTCCGTACCTTTTTTACAAAGGAAAACCCTATCGTTGGCAACAGTCTCGAAAATATCCCAAACACCATTTGGGTGAGGGGTATTCCGATCACTTGGCCATTTTTGCGAAATTTATTATTCGGTAGGAATACACCACTCAATGGGAGCAATATCCTGCTCCCTCAGATAGGTATTTGTTTTACTAAACGGCTTTGAACCGAAAAACCCTCGATAAGAAGACAATGGAGAAGGATGAGGCGCTTTAAGAATCAAGTGTTTTTGCTCATCAATCAACACCGCTTTTTTCTGCGCAGGTGCCCCCCAGAGTATGAAGACAATGTCTTTGCGCTCACTACTGAGTGTTCGAATCACTTGGTCCGTAAATCGCTCCCATCCTCTCTCTTTGTGAGAAAACGGCTCACCTGCACGTACGGTCAGGAGGGTATTGAGCAACAATACCCCCTGAGCAGCCCAATGGCTCAAATCTCCGCTTTTTGGATACGAACATCCGATGTCATCCACCAGTTCTTTGAAAATATTTTGAAGCGAAGGAGGGAGCTTAACCCCATGTCCAACCGAAAAGGAGAGCCCGTGGGCCTGACCCGCACCGTGATAGGGGTCTTGGCCCAAGATGACGACTTTTACTGCATCAAATGGGGTGGAATTAAAGGCGTTAAAAATATCGTGGCCACGGGGAAAAATGGTGTAGTGTTTTTTTTCTTCGATTAAAAAAGATTTGAGTTCCCCCATATAAGAATGATTAAACTCATCTTCAAGTGCCCTTTTCCAGCTCTCATGAATAACAGGAGTAACGGAAGTGCTCATTACTTTTTAAACAAATCGTCTTCGAAAATGACCATTTCATACACACTGCGCGTTGCCACCAACGATTTTGCCAGAGGAACACCGGAACTGTTACGCACACGCTCCAGTTCTGTACGAAGATCCATAAGCTCTTGCTCCATCATCTCCATTTTCGTCTTAAGACGCATGACCACATCAACACCTGCAAGATTGACCCCCAACTCTCGAGTAAGGCGTAAAATTGTTTTGATTTTTTCAATATCACGCTGAGAGTAGAGACGAATACGTCCATCCGAACGTGAAGGTGTTATCAGATTTTCTCGCTCATATTGACGAAGCGTCTGAGGATGGATTTCGAGGATTTTTGCCACGATACTGATCATATAGACCGGTTCATCAAAATGGTGCATCTGTTATTCTCCTTGTGGAAGAGTTTTTTTCATCTGCTCAACTAAATCAGCATCAATACTCGCTACACTTGGTAAAACAATATTTGCCTTGAGATATAAATCACCTCTAACCCCTGATTGGCGGTTGACGACTCCCATCTCTTTGAGTCGGAAACGTTGTCCATTCTTAGTATTTTCAGGCACTTTCAACGTCACTTCTTTTTCAAGCGTTTGTACAATTACTTTACCACCAAACAACGCTGCATAGAGAGGGACATTTAAAGTTTTTACTAATGTATCGCCTTCTCTCTCGTATTCAGGATTGGGTGAAATCTCAATACGTAAATACAGATCACCCACTTGCGAGCCTTGCTTCTTTCCTTTTCCTCGTACTCGAAGTTTTTCACCGTTTTTAATCCCTGCAGGAATTTTAATATCAAAATTATCAGAATTGAGATGTATCGCATGTTTTCCGCCAAGGACAGCAACACTAAATGGAATCGTAACATTAGCTTCCATATCCAGATTGACCGCACCACCAAATCCTCCGCCACCGAAGCCACCAAAACCGCCACCGCCAAATCCTCCACCAAAACCACCTCCGCCGCCTTGGGAAAACATATTGCGTAAGATCTCATCTAAATCGACATTGCCCCCTTGCGCTCGCGAGAAATCATGGAAGTTTTGTCCGCCGAACATCGAATCGCCATACTGATCATATTTTGCACGCTTCTCTTTATCGCTTAGCACTTCATATGCTGCATTGATCTCTTTGAACTTTTCTTCTGCTTTTGGGTCTTTATTGACATCAGGATGATACTGACGTGCGAGTTTTCGATATGCTTTTTTAATCTCTGCTTCGCTTGCACCTGCAGCAATCTCAAGTGTAGTATATAAACTTTTTGACATTCTTAAATCCTATCAATATTACAATTATTTTATCTGTTAAAAGTATAACACATTAGTTGAGTCAAAAGCAATCAAGGTTTAATATTAAAGTTCATACTATTGGGAAGAAAAGGAGATATGTAGTTGCGCCAAAGAGGCGCAAGGTCTGTTAGTGTAAAAAGTGACGAATACCTGTCATATACAATGCAATACCATACTCATTGGCTGCAGCGATAACTTCATCATCACGTACCGAACCGCCCGGTTGGATAACCGTTTTAACACCTGCACCTGCAGCCGCATCGATCGAATCACGGAATGGGAAAAATGCTTCAGATGCCAATGCAGCACCGCTTACATCAAGACCCATCTCCTCTGCTTTTTTCAAAGCACAACGTGCGGCATCAACACGTGACGTCATCCCCATGCCTACGGCTACCATCGCAGAATCTTTCACGTAGACGACACAGTTTGATTTGGTCAATGACGCTACTTTATACGCAATTTCTGCGTCTTTTAATTCAGCGGCACTTGCTGTATGCGTTGTTACTAATTTTGCATTTTTGACCTCATCAGCCCCAACACAATCTGCGTCTTGGAATACAAATCCACCATCGATATGTTTGAAGTCGATAGCATCGCGGCTTAGTACGATGCGCTCACTGCCATATTCAAACAATTTGAGGCGTTTTTTAGGTTCAAATACTGCACGTGCTTCCTCATCGATAGAGCCTGCAATAATAACTTCGAGAAACATCTCATTCATTTTTAGAGCAAGTTCTTTCGTCACAACGCCATTGACTGCTACAACACCGCCAAATGCTGAAATAGGATCGCATTTTAATGCTTCGGTATACGCATCCATCAAATTATCACGAATCGCAAAACCGCATGGATTACCATGTTTTACAATACAGATCGCATTTTCAGTGCCAAATGCCGCTGCAATTTTTACCGCACCACTGATATCGGTCAGGTTGTTAAAGCTTGCTTCCCCTTTGAGCGTTTTAAAGTTCTTGCTAAAGAATGTATCAAACTCATACAAACCACCCTTTTGATGAGGGTTTTCACCGTAACGGGTATCCATTACTTTGTTTCCAACGATAAACTGCTTCTCACCCATACCGTTGTTAAAACGTTTGTTCATGTAGTTGGCGATCATACTGTCATAAGATGCTGTGTGCTCATACGCTTTGATCATTAATGAACGACGAAACTCAATACTGTCTGTACCGTTTTGGATCGCATTGAGAAGAACAGAATAGTCACTTGGATCAGTGATAATATGAACATCGGTAAAGTTTTTAGCCGCAGAACGTACCATTGCAGGACCGCCGATATCGATGTTTTCAATGATCTCTTCAAAATCATCCGTACGCTCGATTGTCGCTTTAAACGGATAAAGGTTGACACATACCAAATCGATCTCAACGATTCCGTATTCCATTGCCGTATTGACATGCGCATCCAAATCACGGCGAAACAAAATACCGCCATGAATGTATGGATTCAACGTTTTAACCCGACCGTCAAACATCTCTGGAAAACCGGTCACATCATCGATCTCAATCGCATCCACACCCGCTTCACGCAACATTTTGAACGTTCCGCCCGTAGAGACGATCTCATAATCCAATCCAATCAGGGATTTGGCAAACTCTACAATGTTACTTTTGTCGCTGACGCTAAGCAATGCACGCTTCATGGCTTTCCTTTGAGTGAGGGTTTTCCCCATTAATTAGTGGCGGAATTATAACCAAGCATGGTTTAGGGGAAGGTAAAATGCGCTAAAATTACTCATTATGAACACCCATATTCACCCCTTTTCACCCATCCTAGATCAACACACCAAAATCTTATTTTTAGGAAGTTTCCCCAGTATCGCTTCTTTTGAACAATCCTTTTATTATGCCCATGCGCGCAACGCTTTTTGGCCGATCATGGAAGAGATATTTGGAATAACCTTTAAAAATAACGATGATAAAAAAAGTTTTTGTCTGGCTCATAAAATAGGACTTTGGGATGTGATCGCATCCTGTGAACGGAGCAATTCAAGCGATACGAATCTGAAAAACTGTATCCCAAATGATTTTGAAAAGCTATTGCATGATTATCCGAAAATCAAAGCCCTCGGATTTACGGGAAAGAAGAGCTATGATCTGTTTATGAAATATTACAAGGATTTAAATGTGGAGAAGGTGTTGCTTCCCTCTACTTCACCCGCATATGCAGCGATGACACGAGAAGAAAAGGTGAAAAAATACCAAGAAGTCTTGGTGCGCTATGGAATTTAAGCGTTCAAAACCTGCTCAAAAATATGTTTGGCCGTTTTCCAGCGATCCACTTTCGCATTCATCATCACAATAAGACAATCTCGTCCGTCTTTTTTGGCACGGGCGATCAAACACGCTCCCGCTTTATTCGTAAATCCTGTTTTTACCCCTACGGCATACTGATAGCGATTTAGCAGACGGTTGTGCGTATATGCGGTGAACTGCTTGAGTTTGCCTTTGTTAAGTGCATAATAAGTGTGGCTGTTGAGCTTGCTGATCGCATTAAACGTTGGATTCTTAATCGCGTATTCGGTCATTTTCAGCAAATCATTCGGGGAAGAATATTGTTCCTTTCCATCGTATCCGCACGGATTGCTAAAATGGGTGTGATGCATGCCAAGCTGCCTAGCTTTAATGTTCATCATGCTCACAAACCGTTTTTCATCCCCTGCGACAAAGATCGCGATGGCTTTCGCTGCATCATTGTCCGATTTGATCATCGCAGCTTTGACCAAATCGCTCATCAAAACAATATCCCCTCGCTTGTAACCTGCGATTGTCGGCTCTACTTTGGTCATTTCCCTTGTAATCGTCACGGCTTGACCCATTTTACCGCTTTGTATTGCCAAAATTGTCGTCATAACCTTTGTTAAACTGGCAGGACTGACCCGTTTTTCAGCATCTTTTGAATAAAGAACATGCTTGGTATTCAAATCTTTGATCACCAAAGCCCCAACTTTTAGCCCATCCAGTTCATGCTTGTCAATATTTGCAAAAGTCGTAATAGAAAAGGCCAGAGATAGTCCGATAGTTTTTATGAGTGTCATAATTATTTCCTTAATTCGTATTCATCACTGCCATAAAGCAATACCCAGTCCACATTATACACATAGACAACGGCTAAAAGTATCTATAATTCGATCTCCTTATGTTACAATAACTCATGAAAAGCTTATCTAATGCTACAATTACAATAACACAAGGTTCGTCTGGTGCCCTTATTGAGTGTAATGGCGAATGGACCCTTGATAATCTTGCAGCTATTGCGAATGAGCTTGAAGCTTACGAAGTGATCTCACCTGTTACGTGGGATATGAGTGGTGTTACGCAACTTGATTCTGCCGGAATAGCCCTCTTGCACTTATATTCTCAACACTTTACGTCAAAAGGTTTTGAATCCCAGATTATTGGGAGTAAAACAGAATATCTTCAGCTGTATAATCTCCTTTACGCTCAACCAAAGAAAGATCTCCTTGTAGCAAAATCCAATGGATACCTTTACACTTTAGGGTATAAAACCTATACTTTGCTCCAAGGAATCCATAATTTTTTGCATTTCTTAGGAGAAGCCTTTATCGTCCTGCTTTACAGTATTCGGCGTCCTTGGCTGATACGTTATCGCGCGATTGCTTCACACATCATCACTGCAGGCTTTGACGCACTTCCGATCATAGCCGTTAGTTCACTCTTAATAGGAGTCGTTGTTGCTTTTCAAAGCATTGTTCAACTCCAAAAATTCGGTGCAGATATCCTGATTGTCGACATGATCGGTATCTCTCTTACGCGTGAGCTTGCCCCTCTCATCACAGCGATTGTTATCGCAGGACGCAGTGCATCCGCATTTACCGCTCAAATAGGTGCTATGAAGATGACTCAAGAAATCGATGCGATGAAGACTATGGGTTTTCATCCTTACCTCTTCTTAGTTTGGCCTCGCGTGATCGCTTTGATGATTGTTATGCCTTTGCTCATATTTTTTGCCGATATTATCGGGATTTTTGGAGGGATGCTCATCGCCAATACCCATTCTCATCTCTCCTATACAGAGTTTGCCAACCGTTTACAAGGGGCATTGCCCATAAAACATTTTATTATCGGCATCTCAAAAGGACCATTTTTCGCCATTTTGATTGCATTGGTTGGTACGTATCGAGGATTTCAAGTCTCTCTCAACACAGAAAGTATCGGACTGTTTACCACCAAAAGCGTTGTCAGTGCCATTTTCTTGGTGATTGCCTGTGATGCTGTTTTTTCAATTCTATTGACAGAGCTCAAACTATGAAGCCCATTATCATCGAAGCACGTGATATTGTCACTAAATTTGGTGAAAATCTTATTCACGATTCCATCAGCTGCACCATCCGAGAACACGACATCTATGCTTTTTTAGGAGGAAGCGGATCAGGAAAATCAACGTTGATGCGTGAGATGATTATGCTTGAAACTCCCAGTAGCGGTTCTATCCATATTTTTGATAAAAACATTGCTAATCTCTCGCTCCAAGATGCGCAAGATCTACGGCGTAAATGGGGTGTCCTGTTTCAATCCGGGGCACTTTATTCCTCTTTGAGCGTAGGTGAAAACATCGCCTTACTTTATGAAGAATATACCAATCTTCCCACTAAGCTGATCAATGAACTTGTTAAACTCAAAATTGATCTTGTCGGCCTGCCTCCACATGCCATCAACCTTTATCCAAGTCAACTTAGCGGAGGGATGGTCAAGCGAGCCGCCCTTGCTCGTGCTCTTGCGCTTGACCCAAAACTCCTTTTTTTAGATGAGCCCACTTCTGGGCTTGATCCATTAAGCTCACGTCAATTCGATGCATTGATCAAGCAATTGAGGGATCTTCTTGGACTGACCATTGTCATCGTAACCCATGATTTGGATACCATACATCACATCGTCGATCGTTTTGTGCTGTTAGGCGAAAAAAAGGCAATCGCACAAGGGTCACTTGAAGAAGTTCTTGCTGTCGACCACCCTATTATCAATTATTTTTTTCAAAAGGGAACGTATGGAATCCAAGGTTAACTACTCACTTGTAGGTCTTTTTGTACTGCTCTTATCCATTTGCCTCATTGCATTTGCATTCTGGCTAGGCAAATACAATGACGATGAAGATCAATACCGACACTACAAAGTCTATATAACAGAATCCATTTCAGGTCTTGCCCCAGAAGCCGCCGTAAAATTTCATGGCGTTGATGTCGGCTTGGTAGAACATATTCAGATCAATCCCCATAATAGCGGAGAAGTAGAACTGATCTTAAAAATCAAGAAAGGAACCCCTATTCGAACCGATTCGGCTGCCACTCTTAAATTTTTCGGTATAACGGGGCTTGCTTTCATTGAAATAGCAGGTGGTTCTAATAATTCACCGCTACTGATCTCTTCTGAAGATGATCCTGCCACCATACCCACAGCACCATCTCTTATCAAACGACTTGATGAAACACTCAGCAGTGTCGTCACTAAACTCTCAGTTACCCTTGATCGTACCAACGCAATCATGAGTGATACCAACATTCAAAATTTTTCACAAACCCTAAGCACACTCAAAGTACTTACTGGGCGTATCAATGGCTACCAAGATGAAATCGATCTTTTGTTGAAAAATTCGGCACAAACACAGCAGCATATCGATCAAGCAATGATAAAGGTAGCTGATTCTGCCGGCACGGTTAAAACATCGATGGATACATTTAAAGTCACCATGAGCGAGCGATTGTCTCCTACGATGAAATCATGGGGAGAAACCTCTAAAAAGACCAATGCCCTTCTTGATAAAATTGATACCGCTATAAATCGCGGCGATTATGATCTTCACTCCATCGCCGCGGAATCGACTGTTGAACTCAATGAACTTATACTCCAATCTCGTATCTTGCAAAACGAAATGGAACTTACCCTAAAATCACTGCGGGAAAGTCCTTCTGATTTACTCTTTAAGCAAGCCAAACCCAATCCAGGACCAGGAGAATAACTTATGAAATCCATCTCTCTTACACTACTCATTTCCTTGTTGTTCTCAGGGTGTTTTACCCTTCGTCCCGCAACACACGAATATACTATCCTCCCCTCTTATACATCAACGCAAGTTATGGCTCAACCCATCAATGCAACGGTGAAAATCTCTGCCACAAGAAGTATCTCCTCACTCTCATCAACACAGTTTTACTACCTCAAAGGGTCGTCCAATATTTCAGCATACTTATACAGCAGATGGTCCGATACCCCTCCTAGTATGATTGATCGTTCTCTTTATTCTTCACTGGAAAATCAAAACCTTTTTACTGCCCTTATACCGCCAGCTTCAAGCGCAACGGCAGATTTGATTTTAGAATCAGATTTAAATGCATTTTATCACCGTTTTCATGAAAGTTCTAACAGTGAGGGCTTTATTGATATTACCTACCGACTCGTTGATCCAAAAACCAAAAAGACAATTGCTTCCAAACGCTTTCTTATCACTAAAGCATCTCCCTCAGAAGATGCAAACGGTGGAGTTATCGCACTCAATAATGCAACGCATGAACTATCAAATCAATGCACCCAATGGCTTACAACGAGTCTAAAGGATACCCTGTGGAGAAAATAGCCATTCTTTGCTCAGGAGGTGATGTATCGGGAATGAACCCTGCCATCAAACGTTTCGTAGAATATACCTATGCTAAAGGGATGCAGCCTTTTTTTGTCTATAACGGGTATGAAGGGCTCATCGATGATCACATTAGCGAAGCCCATTACGAAGATGTAGCAGGGATTATGATACGCGGTGGAACCAAAATCCGATCGGCACGTTCAGTGCGCTTCAAAGAAGCTTCCTATCGAGCCATAGCAGCTGAAAATTTACGTCAAAAAGGGATTAGCAAATTAATTGTACTCGGAGGCGATGGCAGTTTTCGCGGTATGGAACATTTTTACAATGAAACCGGTATAGCATTTTGCGGTATACCCTCGACTATTGATAATGACATCAATGGAACCGATTACTGCCTTGGTGTTGATACCGCACTCAATGTCATTAAAAATGCCATTGACTCGATTCGCGATACCGCTTCCTCTTTTCGGCGTGCTTTTGTCATCGAAACCATGGGTCGAGACTGTGGCTATTTAGCTTTAGTATCCGCTATTACCTCAGGGGCAGAGGTATGTCTGATTCCTGAGATTCCTATCGATATCCATGAATATAAAGGGTGTTTTGAATCGCAAATACGCAAAGGGCGTGACTATTTTATTGCCATCGTCTCAGAAGGTCTCAAAAATTCTTCCCAAGTAGCCCGGTGGTTTGAAGATGAGCTAGGATTTGAGTCTCGTGTGAGTGTATTAGGGCATATACAACGAGGAGGGAATCCAAGTGTTTACGACAGATTGATGGCCTATCAGTTTGTCACTCATGCGATCGATGCTCTGCAGAATGGAAATAACAATTCGGTAATTTGCTACACCAAGAGTCATTTCAACTTCAAGAGTATTTCTGAAGTTGCTCTAAATCCATATACCCTAGACGAAGCTTTACTTACTCTTGGTCGTGAACAATTTGCTCCATCGCACTGTCAAATGTAGGATACCTGAAGGTAAACCCTGCTTCTTGAAGACGTCGAGGGTACACCTCTTTTGAATCAAGCATCACGCATGACCCTTCCCCAAAGAGCATTTTAACGACCCATTCGGGCATACTAAAAAATGTCGGACGATGAAGCTGTTTCCCCATTTTTTTGGTTTGCTCCAAATTACAAATCGGTTCGGGGGTTGTGAAATTAAAAATCCCATCCAACTCTTCATTTTGAATTAAAAATAAACATGCCCGAACCAAATCTTCCAGATGAATCCAAGAGATCATCTGAAATCCATCCCCCATTCTTCCGCCCAATCCTAATCTAAACGGCGGAAGCATTTTTTCCATCGCCCCACCTCCCTTACCATATACAACCCCAAACCGCATAATGCATACACGTGTCCCCAAGTCTCTGGCACTCATGGCAGCCTCTTCCCAGTCTTGAACCAAAGTCGCTAAAAAATCAGTGCCAAGATGGTGCGAATACTCATCATGTTGATGATAGGAATCATATACCCCTACAGCTGAAGCATTCACCAAAGTATGGGGGGGATTCGAGCAATGAGTTAGCGCATGTGTCAATGCAGTCGTCGTCTCTAACCGGCTTGAACGCAAAACTTTTTTGTACGCAGTACTCCAGCGACCTAATATATTCGCTCCCGCAAGATTGATGACCACATCAGATCCATTTAATACACTGATAATAGAATCTACAGAAGTATCAGGACGAATGCTTAGCGCAATAACTTCATAGTGCTGTGCCGTAAAAAAATCATGCAAAGCAGAACCTACAAATCCGCTCATACCGCAAATGACTACCTTCATTAAAACCCTTTAATAGACACTGATAGACAAATTGTAGCTGACTAGCCAACTGTGAAGCGTTAAAATATAGAAAGGAAAAAATAATTAAAGAAAGAATAAAGAGAAAGCATCTCTCATAAGAGAGATGAAATAAAACTTATCCGCAAGAAGGGACATTACCCGAATCATTGCCGTATTCAAATAAGAAATCGCGAAGATCTTGTGCAGAATTTTTAAATGCTCCGTTAAAGAATGCTTCAGCTTTTGTACCTGCATGCTTTTGGATAATATTTGCACCACCGTTAGCAAATAGATCTTCCCACTCTGCTTGTGTATGCATAGCTGCACCTTTAGTACCGTTACCATGACAGCTTTTACATGTTTTCAAATAGCCTTTTTGGCCTTTTTTAATATCTGCAGATGCAGTTGTAGCCATCATACCAAAAGCGACAACTGTTGCAAGCAACAATGAAGTTGACTTTGTCATTCATTTTCCTTTTTCATATGTATTTGTAATCATTGTATTAAAAATACCTTCGATTTTTCATCAAAAAAACGAAGGCGACTTTTCTCGCTTTTATAGTAGCTTAGAAAAAATAAATTAATGATTAATATAACAAAAGTCTGTTTTAAAATTTAAAGATTTTAAGAATTGTTGTATCAAAATGTGACATCTACTCTTCAGTATCTGCTTCTATAACCGCTTCACTTTGAGGCCCTGCTTTTACATCATTTCGAATTTTTTCTTGACGGATTTTTCGGTATGCTTTGTACTGTGCTTTTTTGACATCAGCCGCAGTCATCCCCACTTCAGCCGCTATCTCGTCAACACCAACCTCCGCTTCATTCATCATAATCATACGAAGTTCTTTTTTCGTCAAATGGCGCTTTAGTGAAGCATAAAGAACACGTTCGTCATCATTGACTTCAACCGCACCACATGCATAAATACGCGCCAATACTTCGCGTATTGTTTTATCAGGGTTGTAGCGCAACCATAGTGAATTCTCAAGCATTAAATACCTTTGTGATAATTTGGGTTAAATCTTTGGTTTCGACGATAATATTGGCCTCTTTTTTGAGGATCTCTTTCGCACAATAGGCGACACGAGTGCCTGCATGCGAAAACATGGAGCGATCATTGGCCCCGTCACCGACAACAATGGTCTGTTCAGGGGTCACCCCAAGTAAAGATTGAAGACGTAAAAGCATATCGCCCTTGGAATAATCGAACATCATGTCCCCACCCACTAAACCTGTGAGTATTCCATTTCGTGCATGCAATACATTTGAAAAATCGGCATCGTATCCGAGGATATTTTTGGCGAATGATGTCGCGGTGCGAAACCCTCCGCTGAAGCAGATGACTTTCAGTCCGCGTGCTTTGAGATCACTGATCGTCTCAACAGCCCCGTTCATATAGGGAAGATTGTGACAAATCTCCTCTACTTTGGAGAATTCCAACCCTTTGAGCAATCCAACCCGCTGCTGTAAACTTTCAAAAAAATCCAATTCACCGTTCATCGCCCGCTCGGTAATCGCAGACACTTCGGCCCCGACTCCCATAGCCTCAGCAAAAAAATCGATGGTTTCACCATCCATTAACGTCGAATCGAAATCAAATACGCACAATTTCATCAAAACACATATCCTAGTTTGTTATAATAAGGCAATTATATCTAAGGGTAGCTTTTGTTCGAATCATTTATTCATAAACTCCGTCACGGAACCTATATCACATTAGAAACAACTCCGTCTCGTTCGGCTCAATTTGCGCCCACTATTGAAAAAATTGCAGCCCTTGGGCTTGACACTCTCGTCGATGGATTCAGCACGACCGATAATCCCTTAGCGAAACTCAAATACAATGCGATGTTTGCGGCCATGAAACTCCAAGACCGCTTTGGCAAACCGACATTAGCCACCATGAGCATGCGCGATCGCAATCGCATCGCTTTACAAAGCGATTTATTGGGAGCTAATGAAGCCAATGTTCGTGCCATTTTGGCGCTTACGGGTGACAGCGCACACTATTCCGATCAGCCTCATGCAAAAGGGGTATTTGAGGGAAACAGCAAACTGCTGCTTGATATTATCTCCACCCTTAACAACGGAACTGATCTCGCAGAACAAAAACTCCTCGCACCCGTCCAAGAGATTTATCCCTTCGCTGTTATCGATGCGTATGCCAAAAGTTCCGCAACATTACAAAAGAAAATGACCAAAAAAGTGGCCCACGGAGCCATCGCCATCATCTCTCAGCCCGTCTATGATCTCGAAAATGCCAAAAAACTGCTGGATATGATGGTTGAAGCAAACCGTGAAAATAATGCCGATTGTGTACTGGTTTTAGGCTATTTCCCCATCACAAAACTCCGCACTGCTAGATTTTTGGATGAAAATGTTCCTGGAATTTATGTTCCGATTGCATGGGTCGAAGCCCTCGAAAGAGCTTCTCTTATCAGCGTCGAAGAAGAATACAAAGTGGGGTTTGATCTGAGTAAAAAGCTTTTCGAAGAGCTCAAAGCCCTTCACCCGAAAATTCACATCATGACGGCCAATCAGTTTGAACTGGCAAAGGCGATTTTGAGCTAATTTCAGCCTCTTTTGGCTATAATCGATCATTATTAAATAGCAGGAATACTCCCTTATGATCGATGTAAAACTACTCCAGAAAAATTTTGACGAAACCGCAACAGCGCTGATGCGCAAAAAAGTCTCTGCTGAGATGATTGCAGAGCTTAAAACCGCCAATGAAAACCTCAAAACCGCCAAACTTTCCTACGAGACACTCCAAGCCAAACAAAATGAACTCAGTAAACTCTTTGGACAATACAAAAAAGAGGGAAAAAACACCGACGAGCTCAAAATCGAAGTGGATACCAACAAAGCAACTCTTAATGATCTTTTAGAGGCTCAACGTGCTAACGAAGAAGCACTGGATGCCATCATCATGCGTGTTCCCAATCTCCCCGATGCGAATGTCCCTGATGGAGCAGACGAAGACGATAACATCGAAATCAAAAAAGTTCTCACACCGCCTACCTTTACCTTTACCCCAAAAGAGCACTGGGAACTTGCTGAAGCCAATGGCTGGATCGATTTTGAGCGCGGGGTCAAGCTTGCCAAAAGTCGTTTTTCGGTTGTTTTAGGGATGGGAGCACGATTAGAACGTGCACTGATTAACTTCATGCTTGACTTTAACCGTGAACGCGGATTTATGGAAGTCAGTGTTCCGATGCTGGTCAATCGCCGTGCATTAGAGGGGACAGGTCAGCTTCCGAAATTTGAAGATGATTTGTTTAAAGTCGAAGACGAAGAGCTCTTTTTGATCCCGACGGCTGAAGTTCCGGTCACTAATCTTTATCAAGATGAAATCATCCCTTCCAGTGAACTTCCAATCAAAATGACCGGTTATACCTCATGCTTTCGTAAAGAAGCAGGGAGCGGCGGACGTGATGTACGCGGTATGATTCGTCAGCATCAATTTCACAAAGTGGAACTCGTAGCCATCACCCGTGCCGATCAAAGCGATGCTGTGTTTGAGGATATGGTTTCGTGTGCTTCTGACTTGTTAAGCGCCCTTGGCCTTCCTCATCGTCTGGTCACTCTGTGTACAGGAGATTTGGGCTTTGGTGCAGCAAAGACCGTGGATTTGGAAGTATGGCTCCCGGGTCAAAACACCTACCGTGAGATCAGCTCTGTCTCCAATACCCGTGACTTCCAAGCACGTCGTGCCAAGATTCGCTACAAAGAAGAGGGAAAAAATCTCCTCGCCCATACCCTCAACGGTTCAAGTTTAGCCGTTGGTCGGACGATGGTAGCTATTATGGAAAATTTCCAACAAGAAGACGGCTCCATTATCATCCCTGCCGTTTTACAAAAATATCTATAAAAGTGTAAAGTGAACCCATGGCCGAAGAGCAAGAAGAAGAAATAATAATCATTGAAGAATCCGATGCCGCCGGTGTCGAATCCAAGCTCACGACTGATGACACTGTACCATCTGCTGCTCCTTCAGCCCCTAATAAAAAGAAAATTATTATTATTATTTCGAGCGTATTAAGCGCTTTGTTGCTTGGGGGAGGCATTGCTTTTGCCCTGTTGTCACATTCTACAGAAGATGCGATCACGCATGAAGAAGACCTTATCCCTTCCACCAATCCACTAAATCCAAAAATTGAGCCAAGCGAACTTGAGCACATGATAGAACGGGCCAACTTTATGTATGCCAATGGGAATCAAGCCGATGCTCTCAAGCTTTACGAAAAAATCGCCCTCTATTCTGAAGCCATCTCTCAATACAATCTTGGAGTTGTACAGCTCAAAGAGGAAGAATACGAAGGAGCATTAGAAAACTTCAAACGCTCTATCGCAAGCAGTGAAAACCGCTGTGTTAGCGCTATCAATGCCGCTGTGTGTTGCTTGCATTTAAAGCAAGAAAAAAACTTCAATTACTACATCGATTTAGCACATGCCTATTTAAGCGCAGAGAGTAACTCGCCAATGTACTCTTACTACTATGCACTTATCAATTACTATCAAGGGCATTACCTAGAAGCCCTTAGTGCACTCAACCATCCAACAACCGATGAATACCAAATCACTCAAAACAAACTTAAAGCAAAAATCAATATTCAGTATCAAAACTACCCCGCTGCTATTAATGCGCTTGAAAATCCCTTACAAGAGATTGATGCATTTACCTTGGGCTCATTATATGCCAATATTGGAAAGATGCAAAAGGCACGAGAATATTTTAACACTGCTATTATTCAGAATAAAAAACCAATCGAAGAGAGTCTCTCTTTGGTTTACGTTGACTTAAAACTTGGGTTGCATGAAGAAGCCGCAAGTATATTAAATAAAATAACCGACGACTACCCAGATGATGTCTATACCCCTTATCCCATCAAAATATTGCTTAAGCCGGGATTATTCCAACCAGACATCATCCAAAAAGTATATCGTAGTGTAAATGCCAAGTTTCATCCTCAAACATACCAAAAACTTTTTGCTTTTGCCCCTTATAAAATTTTCAATGCTTCTCAAACGCTTGGAATGATACAAAAAGGAAATGCCAATCTTTATATTGATGATGCAGTATCTGCAAAAGAATATCTCACCAAAGGTGCAAATACATCTGATGTCAATTATGGCATAGCGATCGGAATAGATAAAGCGCTTCACTATCGGCTTAGAGATGCCAATGAACAATTTAAGCAATTATTACAAAAAAATCCACAACATTCCATACTCAATTATAATCTGGCACTCACATATGCCCAATTGGGCGATTTTGAAAAAGCCTATAATTATTTTTTACGCTCGTATCATTTGGACGCCGATAATTATCTCTCCGGTATTTTTGCAATAATGGCATCCGAACTGATTCATAAACCCGATGCAAAACTTATCACCGTTATCGGTGAAAATCTCTCTCAAGAGCCTAAAACTGAAGAGTTCGATCTTTACCGCACTCTGGCATCAATAAGAGAAAACAACTATGCAGGCGCCCAGAGGTGGCTTGAAAATGATTACAAAGAGCATCCATTGTATTTAGCCATGAAAATCATAATCGCTTCAGAATTGGGTATGGATACTCCGGCGCGAAAAGCTTCTGAGCAACTTGTCGCAATGCAGCCTCATGACATTTTGCCCCACTTGTTTTATATCGATACCCATTTCAATGAGGACGCGCCAAAGCAGTATGCACGATCGTGCATCAATTATCTCAAAAATCAAAAATTAAATTATAATGATTTCGATTTTGGCTCACAGATCACCCGCGAACGCTATGTTCTTATGGCTGCATTAACCGGTTCATTAACGCCCTTGATTCAGAGAATAGAGGAAAAGTTAGTAACAACACCAGAAAATCGATCCAATCTTACAACTGGTTTGGCACTTGCTAATTTTTATAATCAAGATTTTGAAAAGTCCTATGTGTTGTATAACGATGCAATTGATAAATTTGCCATCAAAGATGAAAAAACGTACTATATGGGAGCGCTTGCCTCTATTGGAGCCGAGCATTTTCAAAATGCAATCTCATTGTTTCAACTCTCAAAAATGACCAATCCCAATTACCTAGAAAGCCGTTTTGCACTTGGATTACTTTATATGCAAGTACAAAATAATCCAGCGGCAGTAGTCCAATTTAGTAAAATGGGAGACAAGGGATTTACATCTCGCACATTCGATTTTAAAATTGACACTGATAAGCTGGCAACTGAACCTCAACAATACCATCCTCTATAATGGCAAGCTTAGAAGTTACGCGAACTGTGCGATAACACTTTCTCCAGCACGAACATTGCTGCCAGGATGAATACTCATCGTCGCATCATTTGGAAGATAAAGAGTTGTTCTACCCTTGGCTAAAAAGCCGTAGCGACATCCCTCTTTCATTTTTTGTTCCGTCTGCGCTTCAATCTCAATTGAGAAACAACTTTGATCACTCATATGTTCAATTAATACCTCATCACCTGAGATAGTGCGAAACGATAAGACTGCTTTTTCATTCAATGTCTCTGAAAGGGGACTGTAAAGTGGAAGTGAAACACCATGTCGAATTTTATAGCCGTTCACAACAGCATTAAAGGGAGCTCGTAACATTGAGACATCCCATAATCCATTAAGAACCGTCACTTTTTTCATTATCTTCTCGTCGATCAAGCTCTCTTCAATGCTTAAAACAACTCCGTCTACGCAGCTAAGAATAGTATTGGATTCATTAATACTGGTCGTTCTTTCCGGATTACGATAAATTAAAAGTAATGCAATCAAAAGAGCACCACATATAAACTGCAACAAATGTAAAGTCGTCATTGTAAAGAAGAGAAAGAAGACAGCGACTAACATCAATGGCAGCCAACCACGTTTTGAGAGGATAAACGTATCATTTTCGATAATCATAACAGCTCCTTATTCACTAATCTCTTCGCTCGTTACATCTATATTAGCCGTTGACTCTTTACGAGGTTCCAGCTTCGTTTCTAATCCATTATCGGTTTCAAATTTTTCAATAATTTCACGTACTTGATCACCGGTAATATTTTCATGTTTATACAAGAGTTCAACCATCTTCTCGATCGCATCACGGTACTCTTCAAGACGTTTTTTGACTTCATCATAGCGCTCATTCAAAGAGATCTTGATAAATGTATCCATATCCTCGGCCATTTTTTCACTGTATTCTCTTGACTGAGCCATTCCACCACCCAAGAAGCTGCTACGCTGCTTTTCAAGTACCATAAGCCCTGCGACATCGCTCATCCCATATACTTGTACCATTGCTTTGATAATATCCGTACTGCGCTCTAAATCATTCGCAGCACCCGTACTGATTTCGCCGATAAATACCTCTTCTGCTGCACGACCGCCCAAAAGAACATCCACTTCAGCCCAAAGCTCATGACGTTGCATAAGGTACTTGTTTTCTTCAGGAGTATTAAGCGTATACCCAAGAGCCGCAAGTCCACGAGGTACAATAGAAACTTTTGAGACTTTTTTAGCACCCTTAGTGGTTTCAGCAAGAAGGGCATGCCCACTTTCATGATACGCAACAATACGCTTCTCTTTTTCGTCAATACGACGGCTTTTCTTCGACAAACCGGCAATTGCACGCTCTACCGCTTCGCGTAAATCTTCTTGACGAACGGTTTTTTGACTTTTACGGCCGGCTAGCAATGCAGCCTCATTGATAATGTTTGCGAGATCGGCTCCAGCAAGACCTGCCGTCAACCTTGCAATTTCTTCTACATCAGTATCAGCGTCACGCTTAATCGCTTTGATATGGACATTCAATATATCGATACGCCCTTGGAAGTCAGGCTTATCTACCAGTACCTGACGATCAAATCGACCCGGACGCAATAGTGCCGGATCAAGTATCTCAGGTCTGTTGGTAGCTGCGAGGATAATGATAGGAGTATCCGTCCCAAACCCATCCATTTCTGCAAGTAATTGATTAAGCGTTTGTTCACGCTCATCATTACCACCCATCATGCCGCCTGCGGCACGGCTTTTACCGATTGCATCGATCTCATCGATAAAGATGATAGAGGGAGCGTCTTTTTTAGCCTGTTCAAACAAATCACGTACACGAGCGGCACCGACACCCACAAACATCTCTATAAAACTAGAACCTGATACTGAGAAGAATGGGACTTCTGCTTCACCGGCAACCGCTTTTGCCAACAAAGTCTTACCGGTACCTGGGCTACCTACGAGCAAGACACCCTTTGGAATTTTTGCACCCAATTCCACATAGCGGTCGGGAAAACGCAAGAAATCAACGATTTCCAAAACCTCTTCTTTTGCCTCTTGCACACCGGCAACATCGGCAAACTTCGTTTTTGGCTTTTCTGAATTGACAAGTTTTTTAGAACTTCCCATCCCCAGGATACCGCCACCCATGCTTTTTTGCATACGTCCGGCAAAAAACATCCAGATGGCAATAATGATCAAGAAAGGAAATAACCATCCAAACATCTCCGTAAACCAGTTGCTTTCACTAAAACCGGTATAGTCAATCCCCTGTGCATCCAACAAAGGTATCAATGTTTGATCAGGGCCGACGATACGGGTAGTATAAGCCACTTTTCCGGTTCCGTCGTTACCTATTGCACGGATATACGATTGACCGATTGATACTTTTTGAACTTGCTTGTTATTAATCAGCCCTTTTAACTCTGCATAGCTGACTTCTTGACTTCGTGTGACTGCTTGACCGTTTATTTTCCCGGCAAGATTGCTTTCATCCCCAATGAATGCTTTGAACAGCATAATAACCACAACCGAAAATAAGGCAAAAGTGATAAGTGGATTTTTATTGAAAAAATTGTCGTTTTTTTCAGGGGGCATTTTCTGATCTGGGCTAGCCATTGATAGTTTCCTTCTTACTTAATACTAATGTAACCCACTCGTTTTCAACAATACGCTCTTCCAAGGTACAGTTTTTGTAGGCACGTAACACTTTATCTTCATATTTATCCATAATACCTGATAAAATTAAGACGCCGCTGTCACGTAAACGTTTTTTTAGATCACTGGCAATAAAGACCAATACATCTGCAACAATATTCGCGACAATCACATCGTAAATTTCATTTGTCTCTTGAACGGGACCTTCCCATAATCGTCGGTACGACACGTTGTTGCTGCTTGCATTGACCATTGAATTCTCTACTGAGAGGGGATCAGTGTCACATGCATCAACAATCGCCCCTTTTTTAATCGCTGCCATGGCCAAAATCCCGCTCCCACATCCAACATCCATCACTGTGTCACCTTCATGTACATAGGAGGCAATTGCTCGTAAGCACGATGCAGTCGTAGGGTGGTGACCCGTACCAAACGCTAACGCCGGATCGATAGCAATATTCAGCATTCCGACTTTTGGAGCTTCCCAGGTTGGATGGATATAAAACGGGGATATCTCAATGGGGGTGATTGCACTTTGATACTGTGCGATCCAATCTTCACTTTTTTCTTTGGTTAACGTCAGCTCAAGATCAATCACTTCGCCGGTTGCTTTTTGAAGTGCTTCGCAAAATTGCTCAATCCCCCAGCTAATCGTCTCTAAATCTTCTTCACTGCGAATCACAAACCCATCTTCAAGTTCTTCAAAACCGACAGGTATTACATCTACTAAAAAATCACTAAATAATTCAAAATGGGATGATGGTTTTACCACCAACATGTAATAGTAATCTTGCATTAAGCCTCAGGAGTACCGAGAACTGCCGCAAGTTTTTCTTTGAGTACCTGTGGGGTAAATGGTTTGACAATATAGTTATTGACTCCCGCTTTCAAAGCAGTAATAACTTCCGTCTTACCACCCTCAGTTGTTACCATAATTATCGGAAGATCCGTAAAACGTGCATCTGCACGAACTTTTTTCACCAGTTCCAGTCCATTCATCTCCGGCATGTTCCAATCCGTTATGAGCATTCCCATATCCGCATTTTCATTCAAAACATTCCATCCCTGAACGCCGTCTTCTCCTTCTAAAACGTCTTCATATCCCAGACGTGAAAGAGTATTTTTAATAATACGGCGCATCGTCGAACTATCATCTACAACTAGTAATTTCAAGGTAAGTCCTTTACAATTCATATAATACTTTAGAAAAACTATCCAATGATAGCTAAACGAACTTTGTGTGAAGTTTAAAAAAAACGTTTTAGGTCAATTGTACCCTCATAAAATGCTTTTCCGACAATAACACCCGCAACTTCTCCTGTTTCTAAGAGAGACTCAATGTCACTGTCATCCTTCACTCCTCCGCTCGCGATCGTTGGAATTCCACATGCTCGTGCAATTTCAAGGGTAAAATCGACATTTACACCAGAAAGTGTACCGTCACGTCCAACATCCGTACAAATTATTGCTTCTACCCCTGCATCGGCGAATAAACGGGCCAAATCTGTTGCCCTTATGGAACTCACTTCGCCCCACCCTTCAACCGCTACATAGCCGTCAATCGCATCGATCCCTACAACTATCGGATATTTTGCCGCCATTGCTTTGACAAATTCAGGGTCACGTAACGCGATCGAGCCTAAAATCAATCGATCAATACCCAAATCAAGATAACGTTTGATGGTTGCTTCATCACGAATTCCGCCACCCAGCTGAAGTTTAACATTACAATTTTCACGAATAGCACGAATCTGATTCAAATTTTTTGGTTCACCTGCGAATGCACCGTTAAGGTCAACTAAATGGACCCATTGTGCACCCATCTCTTCAAATGTTTTTACCAATTCCCATGGTGTATCTGAATAGATTTTAGCACTCTCCATCAACCCTTTTGTTAAACGGACTGCTTTGCCGTCTTTTAGGTCAATTGCAGGGAAAATAGTCATTAATATATCCTTTATAGAGTTATAAAATTTTTAAGTATTTGCAGCCCATTTTGGTGGCTTTTTTCAGGATGAGGCTGAATTCCCATCACATTATCACATGCTACGGCGCTAGTAAATTCATATCCATAAATGGTTTCACCGATACTGTGTTCTTTTTGGGTGCATAAAGCATGATACGAGTGAACAAAATACAAATAATGGCCATCATCAAGCCCTTCAAAAAGGCTATGTCCGTAGGTTTTCATTCGATTCCACCCCATATGAGGCACTTTTAGCGGTGTATGAAAACGGCTCGAGTCAAAAGCGACCACTCGTCCCGGGATCAATCCTAAGCCCGTAGTGATACCAAACTCTTCACTAGATTCAAATAGAAGCTGCATTCCCAAACAAATACCCAAGACATATTTGCCACTTTTTGCGTATTGCATAACGGCTTCATCCATGCCGTTACGTTTTAAGTGTTCCATAGCATCACCAAAAGCACCCACTCCAGGTAGAATTATGCGATCATACCCAGCTAGTTTTTCGGGATCTGATTCGATAACTACCTCTTCCCCTAATACAGAAAAGGCGTTACGAACACTCGCCAAATTACCCATATTATAATCAACGATGGCGATCAATGGCGTTCTCCCAAATCAGTAAAACGGATATAAACTGCAAGTCCAATCAATAAGGTCGCGACCCCTGCTATGATATAAATGGCATTGACCAACATAGCTGGCTCCGTCATAGCAAACTTAAAGACCAACATCAGTGCTTCAATGGAAAGTGCAATAATAATAGAGCCTAAGAAACGGACCATAGTCTTATGGATACTGGAAGCATGATCATTTTTAAGCCGTCCAAGAACTTCTTCTTCAAAAAGGGTTTTCACCAGATCAAATATGGCAAGAGACAAGGTGAGCAAAATCGTCGACTCAAAAATATCTTTGATCTCAATACTTTCCAAAGCTCCAAATCCGTACGATAAAAAGCCTTCAATCCCTTTGACAAAAAGGAGCAAAGAGACAAAAGCAAGGACAAGTGTAAACCCTGCATATCCCCATCTAAAAAAACGCCCTGCCGCTGATTCCAGCGCCATAGGATGGGCAATTTTTAAAACTTCGTTCAACGGCATATCCAGACAAGCGACATAAATAATCTCACCATGCTCATCGAAAATAGGTTGTGATGCGGTTACGGTCAGTTCATCATTCAAAAGAGAGGGATAGGGATCGGTAATGGTACATCGATGTTCATGCATCGCACGATAATAATACGCACGGGTTGAACGACTTTTTCCATTGTCTTCTTCGTTTTTACCTGTCTTTGTATACGTAGCTCCTACTTGATTTCCTTTGGCATCAAGCAAGTACATAGCATCAACACCCTGTAAATCTCCACGGATTTTAAGCATACGCGCCATTATCGTATCAACAGAGACCGAAGGAAGATGGTTGGGAAGATTTTTGTGAAATAGAAAACAAAAATAAGCCCTTGCTTTTGGACGAATTTCCGAATACTGCTGGATTTCTTGAACAACCATTACTTCAACCTTTCTCATATCTAATTAAAAAATTGTAGCTTGTTTGCGCTATAGTTACGCTTATGAATAGATCTGTTTCCCGTATTGCAATTGTTCGGCTTAGTGCGCTTGGTGACATCGTCAATACGGCGGTAGTACTACAAATTATTCACAATCACTATCCAGATTCCCTCATCGATTGGTATGTTGAAGAAGCTTTTGCCCCTATCCTAGTAGGACATCCCCTGA
This sequence comes from Sulfuricurvum sp., assembly GCA_024637295.1. GTDB lineage: Bacteria > Campylobacterota > Campylobacteria > Campylobacterales > Sulfurimonadaceae > Sulfuricurvum. Next base: position 33,759 of record JAGXFL010000011.1, on the reverse strand, counting down.
TTCATGAAGTCATTGCGCTTCCCATCAAAAAAATAAAAAAACAAAAAAACTTCTCATTGCTCAATACTACCATCCGATCACTGCGTACACGTAATCCCTATGATCAGATCATTGACGCCCAAGGACTTTTAAAATCTGCCATAGTCGCCTCATTACTACCGGGTCCAGTGCACGGTTTTGATCGTAAAAGTGCACGTGAATCAATAGCCTCATGGTTTTATCAAACAACTTCCACTATTGCTTATGATGTTAATGTCATCAAACGCAACGTTATGGTCATTACGCAAGCTCTTAGTATCCCTTATTCAGATGCTTTGATCGAAGAAAAAGCACCTCTCTTTCCAGTCAATTCGTCTTATCAAAAAGAGCCAAAGATCGCGCTTGTCATCGGTGCTTCATGGCCAAGCAAATGCTATCCAAAAGAACAATTTGCGCTTCTTTGTGACTTATTGCCGTTGCCTTGTCATCTGATTTGGGGCAATGAAGATGAATACCAAAATGCCCAATGGATTGCACAACACTCAAAAAATGCTGTTATCACCGAAAGAATGTCCCTTTCGCAGCTTGTCACTTTTATCGCTGGTTGTGATCTCACTATCGGTAACGATACCGGACCTACCCATATGGCATGGGCGATGAACCGTCCTTCCATCACGCTGTTTGGTCCTACAACGCAACGTATGATCTATCCTACTGCTATCAACATCGGGATCAAATCTCCTTCTATAGTTGACATATACCATATCGATCGAAATGATTTTTCGATAAACGAAATTCCACCCGAAACGATTTCTATAAAAGTGCTGGAACTCTTATGCTAGGATTTCGTCTTTTTCTTCTGTTTGATTGGCTGGTCATGAAAATGCCACGCAGTATCCGAAAGAAACTCTTTTGTACCCTCGCCTCTCTCGCGCACAAACTCGCTGGAAAACGAAACCGTATTATCCAAGCCAATCTCAATTTTGCCTTTGGTGAAAGCTTGAACGTAGATGAAAAAAAAGAAATTGAGTTCTATTGCTACCAAAATTTGGCACTGAATCTACTGCAAGTAATGGAAAACAGACGAAACCGTGCTGAAGATTTAGCAAAGCACGTCACTTTTGAAAATAGAGAGATGGTAGATCTGTATTTGAGTCAAAACCGCCCCATTATTTTTATCTCTGCCCATCATGGAAACTGGGAAATCGGTGCGGCTTCTCTGGCGGCTTTAGTAACCCCCATCACCTCTATTTACAAAGGGTTGGACAATGATGCCTTTAATCCCTACTTACTAGAGGCCAGAAGCCGTCACCGTCTTAACCTCATCGAAAAAAATGGAGCGATCAAGCATCTCGCGCGTGCGTTAAAAAACAACCAATGCGTATCACTTCTGATCGATCAATCCAGCAATGCAAAATCCGGTATTAAGGTTGATTTTTTCAACCATCCGACCTACCATACCTCTGCAGCGGCACAGCTTTCTCTCAAATACAATGCACCTATTATCGGTTTATACATATATACGGATGATGAAGAGAACTATGTGATTCGATTTGTTGAACCCATTACAGTACAAGGAGACGATGAGCAATCCATTCTTGATGCGACACAACGTCAAGTCAATGACTTGGAAAAAGTGATTCGTGCGCACCCAAAATTTTGGTTTTGGTGCCACAAACGGTGGAAAAGCGAATTTAACGAAATTTATACAGGATAAGCAGACTTTAACGTATCGTATAACTGCGCAGGGGTCATATCAGGATTTTTATCCCAAGCACGTTTCATGACCACATTGTCCTCTTCTCCATTCCATATTTTGATGTAACTGCCTTCTTTGTAACCATGATCTTGACGGAATTGATTGAGAATATTTTTTCCCACATAAAGACGATACAACTGCGTTGCATTGAGCGCGCCCAAATAGGTCAGCTCAAAGAACTCTTCGATCAGTGCCCCGATCATTTCCGGAGAGACAGGGATAAGGGAGAGACGCATCACGTTTTCGATACGAAACATCAAAAGCTCATCAGTGCCAAAATTTAACGCCGTATCCTGATTGATCTTTTGATACTCAGGAGTCTGTGCTATTCTTCCAACCAATTGGGAAATCGTTTCTGTCCCAGTTTTTTGAGCAAATTCCAATACCAAACTCATCACAAAGTGCCACACATCGACAATTTCGATTTGCAAATTGGCGTAATCAGCCTCTTGATCAATGCTCTTCCAATGTTTCCATCCAAAAGAATCAATCATTTCCGCAGATTCCATCGTAATACAGCGACGCCAATTGATCTTTTTACCGTTTTTGGTTGTCCCGTTTTCCCACCCTTTTCCATTGGTAGAATCGTTAAGCTCTTGCTGAAGTTCAAACATACAAAGCAATTTATTCATAAATATCCTTTTCAAAGTATGAAATTATAGGTAAAATTCCCTATGCAAAAAATCAATTGTCACAAATGCACCTATTATTTTGTCACTTGGGAAGCCCATCAGCCCCATGGATGTAAGGCATATGGGTTTAAAAGTAAATTTCTCCCTTCACAAATCGTACTCAGTTCCAGCGGCAAGCCGTGCAGTTTTTTTACCTCTAAATTTCCCGTTTCCAAATAAGTTTTTTTCCAAATCCCAACGTATTGTCGGTCATCTTGACCTCATCAAGGGCAATTGTCCACAGTGTCGGATTCATGGCAAATGCATACGGAAATCTTTTTAGATAAAGAGCTTTGTGACATTCATCTTCAACAGCCTGTATCTCTCCCGAAAACTGTATCCCCTGAATTTTTCCCACCACTTTTGTCTCGTGCGCTATGGTGCCGGCCACGCGTGTATTTAGTTTACTATTTTGAATATGCACAGTTTGCTCATCCGATGCGATGATAAAAACAGCTGCATCTGCGTCAAAAGCATAAAATGCCGAGCAGCACCACAAAGACTCCCCGAAAGTAGCCAACGAGAGAAGATGATGTTTGGAAATAAATTTCCTTATCTTCTCATCCATAGCCATTTCTTTTCAGCGCATGGGACAACTGCTCCAATGCCGTGTGTAAAATTTCGGTTGCAACCGCAAAATTCAAACGCATAAATCCTGATCCCTCTTTTCCAAAACTAAGCCCCGCACTTAGCCCAAGACCTGCCTCTTTGACAAAAAAGTCACGCAGCTCTCTATCCCCCATTTTCAGTGCACGGCAATCCAACCATGCGAGATACGTTCCCTGCGGCTTGGTGAACCGGACAATCGGATGTGCCTTACACCACGTATCAATCAGTTCCAAATTGGCCGTCAAATGGTTGATCAAACCTGCGTGCCATGTATCTCCATGCGTGTACGCCGCTTCAAAAGCTACATGAGACAACACCGCACCGTCTCCATAATGAACTTTTTGCAATTCCTCTTGGTAACGCTCACGAAGCTTTTGAGAGGAAATGGCAACGGTTGAAATTGAAAAACCGGCCATATTGAATGTTTTCCCAGGACCTATCAATGTCACCGTATTTTCACGTATCGCCTGCGATATCGAAGCCAATGGGACGTGAGTATTTTCAGGAAAAACAATGTCGCAATGAACCTCATCACTGATGACAACAATACCGTTTTTCAAACACAACTCACCCAATGCAAGTAACTCTTCACGTAACCACACACACCCCACCGGATTATGAGGAGAACACAACAATAAAAGTTTTGTTTTCGGGGTGATCTTTCTCTGTAAGTCATCCAAATCAAAGTTATATCTTCCCTCCTCATCTTGAATCAGAGGATTAAGGATCAACTTCCGCCCATTGCTGCGAACCATCTCATAAAAAGGAGGATAGACGGGACTTTGGACAATCACCTCATCCCCCTCATCGCTAAATGCACGGATGGCGCATCCGATCGATGCCACCACGGAGGGAGAGTAGCTCAACCACTCACGCTGCATTGTCCATCCATGATGACGATTAACCCAATCGCACTGTGCCCGATAAGCACGTTCAGGCATAATCTCATACCCGATGATCGGATGGTCTAAGCGTTGACGTACCGCATCCAAAACACACGCAGGAGTTGCAATGTCCATATCCGCAACCCACATCGGCAGAACCTCTTGAGTCCCAAAAAGCTTCTGTTTAAGGGTATGCTTTTCAGCGTTGCTATTTGATCGATCGATAAAATCAAACTCACCCATTAGTCAACCACATAACGAAATCCGGCATGCTGTATAAAATGGCGTCTAAACGCATAACGTGAAGCCCTCACTATCTCATTACCCGTAGAGATCCACGATCCACCTTTGATAATATTATGCTTTGTATCAAACGTAGGTGTTGAAAAATCATCGTATAACGGATGGGTCTTAAATCCTTCAAACCCATCCATAGGACTACTGGTCCATTGCCAGACATTACCAATAGCATCATAAACTTTTCCATGAAAAAACGTATCTATCGGTACGGATGATGCAAAATGTGCCATGTTCAGATTCGCCGTACTGTCATCAAAAATATCCCCGATTACACCACTTGCTTTCAGCAGTACTGCGTATTGCGCTTCACTTGGGAGACGATATTCTCTCCCTTCCTGAGCGCTTTTCCATCGGCAAAATGCCTGTGCTTCAAGTGCATTGACTTCCACAGGCCAATTATAAGGCATCGTAATCTCTTGTGTCAGTGAACGATATTTATAACTACCATCACCTTGAGCTACCCAAAACGGCGGACATTTTGCATTTCGTAATGAGAGATATCGCAACCCTTCATCATCCCACCAACGTTCTATGCCATATCCGTTTGCATTGACAAAATCCAAATATTCACCGTTACTGACCAAATAAAGAGACGCTTCAAAATCATCTACCTCATACGCCGCCATCCCGTATTCGTTATCCCATCCGTATAAGCCATCATCTTTCTCACCTTTACCAAGGGTAATAGTTGTACCACCAATGGAAACCATAGTGTTTTCAAGCCCCTCACCACTCAAAGGGCACAATGGAAAATTAACATGCTCTTGGATCAATTCAAGCGGCATTTGGCGATGCAGTACACTGGAAGTTTCGATGTGAATACGTTCATGTTCACACCCCATCAATATTGCCCAAAAAGGGTCTTCTTGCGTAATGGGCAAACTAAGAGGCAGCTGCATTATCCGTTCATCTACGCAAGCGCGTACTGCTTTGCGATATTCGCGTACCGTATCAACTCCAAAACCTTCAAAATGCTCATTCATATTGTCCCAGATCATCTCATCGACACCTACGGCAAAAAGTGCTTCAAAGCGTGGATCAATCCCCTCCTGTAATACACCACTCAAAACCAGTTTGTTGATATAAAAGACAGCCGTATGCCCAAAATAAAAGATCATAGGATGACGTGTCGGTTCAGGTTGCTTATAAAAAACCTCATCCGATCTAAAAAGCTCAAACAACGATTCAAAAAGATCAAAGCTTTGGTGAAAATAACGACGTATTTCAGCACGTTTTTCTTCCGGGTTTCCCCCATCTAATCTTATAGATTGCATTTGTCTCATATTCACGCAGGTTTTCCTCAAAACTGTATTTCACGGTAATTGTATCCAACTACCCTTACTCAAGATTGAGAAATTTTATTCTACTTATAAATAAAAGTGACTATAATGACGATAATTACATAATTACATAATTATTACACAAGAAGGTGGTACAAGTTGATTTTTGAGCAAGCACTCCAAAAAATAAGTATTAGACAAAGGATGAACTACCTTGTAGGTGCAGCTACCATTGCCGTTATCGGTGCTTCAATTTTTGTATTTTTTGCAATGAACGATCTTCAAAACCAATACAATAAACTTCAAACTAACACGATCACGGGGGCAATGGCGGCCCAAGAGATTGAAAAAGAACTCAATTACGTCAGCCGTACCAGCCGTGACATCATGCTAGGCGGTAATTACACCAAAAATATTACCAAACTCGAAGAGCATTCCAAGACGATCGAAGCAGATTTTCTAAAACTCGAGAAGAGCCTCTTGCACGATGATGAAAAAAAGATGGTCGCAAAAGCAAAAGAGAGCACTGATCTATTCTTGAGTAACACATTAAAAATGATGAAAGCATTGGACCCTACTACGATTTCGGCCAACACTTCATCAATTTATGCTGCCTATAAATTTCAGATGACACCACTTGCGGATGCATCACGTGAAAGTTTTGAAAAAGTTGTCAAAAACAAACTTGCTATTCTCGATAGTGCTTCTATCCAGATGCACCGTGAGATAGAGTTTTATAAATATTTTGTTTTGATTACAGGGATACTGGTTGCAATTACCATCTTCGTTTTTGCAAGTATGGTTCGACGTTCAATCACAGTAGCATTGGATAAGTTCACTCAACTCATCACTCGCGTATCAGAAGGTAACTTCAACGAAAATGCCAATAACTGTGAAACAGATAATTGTTCAAAAACAGAACTTGGTATTATGGGTATTGCATTAAATCAACTTATTACTCAAATGCAAAACTTCATTCATCAAATCAATACCTCTATTTCCGGTGCTACAGACGGTGACTTTTCACATCATCTCTCCAGCGATGGAATGCATGGAGATTTTGTATCTGCAATTGAGAATGTGGATAAGAGTATTACCATCATGAAAGAGCAAGAAGTTAAAAAACGTCGTGATGTCCTTAATTCAGAACTTAGCCAGCTGAGTATCAAGGTAACAGAAAGTCTTAGTGTCATCCAAGACAACTTACATAATAATATTCAAGATCTAAAAGAGGTCAGCAGCGCTACAAGCAATGCTGCAGATCTTGCTAATAACAGCCGTGAGACTATTGCTGACATCATTAATGAACTCAATATGCTCAATGAAAAAGTGAGCAATAACAACGATGCAATAGGTCATATTACCTCACGTACCAACGAAATCAACTCGGTTATACAACTCATTACCGATATTGCTGATCAAACGAACCTTCTAGCCCTCAATGCTGCCATCGAAGCTGCACGTGCCGGAGAACATGGTCGTGGATTTGCAGTCGTTGCGGATGAAGTACGCAAACTTGCAGAGCGTACCCATAAAGCAACAGGAGAGATCTCCGTATCCATTAACTCTCTTCAACAAGACATGAGCGAGATCCAAACCAGCGCCGAAGAGATGAATGAGGTTGTTGAGCGCTCCAGTTCCAGCATCATTAACTTTGAAGGTACACTCATAAGTCTTAATGAAAGTTCATCACAAATCGTCCATTCGTCTCATCATATGGAAAACAGTACCTTTATTATTCTGGCAAAAATTGATCACATCCTCTATAAAGCACGTGCTTACAATAGTGTAATGCAGTGTAGTCAGCAACTCAACATAATTGATTCCCATCAGTGCCGTATGGGTAAATGGTACGACGGTGAAGGTAAAGAGCGCTTTGGACGAACCAACAGCTACGGCCTCATGAAAGATCCACACGCAGTCGTTCACGCTAATGCTAACAAAAACCTTGCGCTTATCGACCTCAATAAAGGATGCATGCTAGGTAATGGCCCTGAGATTATCGCCAACTTCATAGAGATGGAAAAAGCCAGCGATCGTCTCTTTATCCTTCTAGACGATATGCTAGCAGAGAACCCGTAAGGTTCTCGCCAGCTTATTCCAATGGCACCATTACCTTCAGAAGTTTTTGCTCAACACCCATATATCAGTGCTTATTTTACAACTCGCCATGGCGGTATCTCGCAACCACCTTATAATGCCCTCAATCTCGCATTTCATGTTGGTGACAAGGATGAAGATGTCCTCGCAAATCATCGTATTTTAGGAGAAATTCTTAACTACGATTTTCACAAACTCGTTCATATGAATCAAATACACTCAGACATCGTCACCGTTGTAGACTCTACCATGAATTTCAAATCACACCCGAAATGTGATGCATTGATTTCAAATAGCATAGACATACCCCTAATGGTCATGAGTGCTGATTGTACCCCTATTCTCATTTATGATCCGGTAAACCATGCCATTGGTGCAGTGCATGCAGGACGAGAGGGAGCACTTAATGGTATTTTGCCAAAAACCATTCACGCGATGGAAGTCCATTATAAAACTTCACTATCCCAGCTGCAAATCGTATTGGGCCCTTCTATCCATGGATGCTGTTATGAGATCAATCAAAACATTGCAAACGAAGTAAAAGAAAAAGGGTTTGAAGATGCTTTGATTTATCAAAACGAAACTGTTTTTTTAGATGTCAACACGATTTTGTACATTCAGTTACGTGCGATGGGGATCGCTTCAGATCAAATTGAAACAGCATCCGCGTGCACCGCGTGTAACAGTACTAACTACTTTTCTTACAGAGCCGACCATCAACACACCGGGCGTATCGCCGGTGTTATCGTGTTGCGTCCATTACCCTCTTAGCCAACTGAGCCGGGAGTATCCCCAAAGACTCTTCAACAAGCGTCGTATTGCCATGTTTAATAAAGGCATCCTCATATTCAAAACTAACAACAGCAACATCCAAGATATTTGCTTCACTTAACCACTCCAGCAAAGCGCTGCCAACTCCACCCTGTCGTGCTGAATCACTAAAGATATACCACTGCTTATGCAAAGCAGCCATCTTATGTAGCATATCACTATCCAACGGTTTTACAAAGCGTAGATCAAGTAACGAAGGCTGTTCCTCCATAAAAGACATCGTCTGTGCGGCACGTCCCACTCCGTTACCGTATCCGATAAACAAATGATTATTTTCATTGGCCACGAGAAGTTGTGCTTTGCCAAGTTCAACCTCAGTTGATTCTGGGATATCTGCTGCTAAAAATGCCCCGCGAGGATAACGGATTGCACACGGATGATCATACTGTGCCGTAAAGGCAACGATTTGATGAAATGATTTTTCATCACGCGGTGCACACAGTGTCATATTCGGCAAGACACGTAAAAAACTGATATCAAAAGCACCTTGATGCGTTTCACCGTCTTCACCAACAATACCTGCCCTATCGAGTGCAAATACAACCGGAAGGTCCATCAGACACACATCATGGATTATCTGATCATATCCACGCTGTAAAAAAGTAGAATAAATCGTACAAAACGGCTTAAACCCCTCTTTTGCCATTGCAGCCATTGACGTAACCGCATGCTGTTCCGCAATCGCAACATCCCAAAATCGCTCTGGGTATTTCTCCATTACAGCACTCAACCCTGTACCGCTTGGCATTGCCGCTGTTACCCCAACGATTTTCGGATTATTGTCTGCTTGATACATTAACGCTTCTGCATAGATTTGTGTTGCATTTTTAGCACTGCTTTTTGCGTTTGCCGTACCGCTTTTTAAATCAAAGGGAGAAACACCATGCCATTTCTCATGTTTACCCTCGGCAATTTCATATCCCTTGCCTTTGATCGTCTGCACATGGACTAAAACAGGTTTCCCCATCCCCTTGGCAACCGCAAAAATATCGACCAGCGATTTAAGATCATGCCCATCAATGGGTCCTATATATTCAATCCCCATCTCTTCAAACAAAATACCGGGAGTAATGAGTTTAAATGACTCTTCAAACCGTTTTGCAAGATAATGGGCCCCTTCTCCAAAATTATCCACAAATTGTTCGGTCTTCTTTTTAAACCGTTGGTAAAAAGGACTTGCCATTGCGGAGCTTAGCATTCGGCTAATAGCCCCTATGGGTTTGGCGATACTCATCTCATTGTCATTGAGAATAATGACCATTGGATATTTAAGATCACCAAGCTCGTTGAGCGCTTCATACACCATCCCTGCACTCATGGAGCCATCACCGATCAATATGACCGGTATTCGTGTCGACTCTTCTCCCTTTAGTGCTATAGCTTTTGCAGCCCCTACCCCTAGCGATATCGATGTCGAACTGTGTCCCGCCATAAAATAGTCACACTCAGATTCACTAGGCTTGGTATACCCGCTAATTCCGCCAAACTGACGCAGCGTATCAAACTCATCCCATCGATCGGTCAACAATTTATGCGCATACGCCTGATGAGAAACATCAAAGATAAAAGGATCTTTGGTAGCATCAAACACTTTATGCATCGCTATAATAATCTCTGTCGCACCCAGCGTAGAGCTTAAATGCCCTCCGTTACGGCTGACCACTTGCAGTATACGATCCCGTATTTTTTGAGAAAGCTCATTGAGCTGCTCATATGTGTACTCTTTTATATTCATTTCTAACCTAACTTAAGACTCTAATAATAATGATCGTTTTAACCGTTCAAACCGTTTTTTAATTTGTGAGTCTATATTTCCCAAATCACTGATAGCGACTACGCCGCCTTGGCTGATCGCACGATCGGATAATACTTCCACATGAGAAAGAGATCCTACTTTTTCAGAAATAAATCCATGGTCTGCAGGATTGACCCTCAAAGTTATTTTTGAAGCTTCACCCAACTCTTCAATCAAGTCTGCCGCAAGTTTGGCCGCAATTTTAGCCCCATTTTCCTGTGTCTCAACCCCGATGACTTCACTGGCGATCTCAATCGCAGTGTGTGTTAGCTCTTTTTGAATGGATTCCAAGGCACTCTTAAATCCAGAGGCTGCATTCTCAAGTGTTTTTACCGAACTTGATAGCTGATCTTGCGCTTGCTCTTTTCGCATGAAGTCTTGCGATTGTTCACTCAGCAGTCCCGCCGCATACCCTTCATCATAGCTGACTTTCTTAGCGGCTTCCAAGACACTTGCATGTTCTTCTTGAACCGTTTCCAACTTCATTTGCATCTTAATAAAATTCGAACTCATCTCATCTGCTTTTTTTAATAACGACTCTATAAGTTCATCTTTTTGTGTATTGGCACTCTGCGGTGGCGCAGTATACGTTTGTGTATCGTGGGTATCATCAGAAGTATGTTCAAGACCAAGTTCTTCAGCGGCTTCATGCACACTGGCACCGTTTAAAGCGGAAAGAATCTTAAACTGATACTTCCCTACCGTATGATCGCTAAGATTGTCTTGCGTAATAATAACTTCTTCAGTCATGGCTTAGTCGATCATCTCTTCGGTTCCACCCAACTGAACCACACCTTGTTCTGCAAGGCCTTGAACCGCATCAACAATTTTGCGTTGCGCATGCTCGACTTCTTTCATCTTAACAGCACCCAAGAATTGCAACTCTTCAACAAAAGTGTCTCTCGCACGTTGTGACATATTCGTATAAAACTTCTCTTTGAGTTCTTCAGGTGCACTTTTAAGTGCCAGCATAAGATCATTTTTATCCACTGCTTTTAAGATCTCACGTACGCTATTTACATCGAGCGTAGAGATATCTTCAAATGTGAACATCATCTCTTTGATAGATGCGGCCAACTCTTGATCAAGCTGCTCGATTTGAGACAACGTCGCTTTTGATGCAGTTGCACCAAGTCGGTTAAAGACATCAGCAACCGCACGCGGTCCACCCACTTCAACTTTGTAGGTCGCCAATGCTTCAAGTTTGGATTCCAAGACGGCACTGACACGTTTAATAATCGATGGAGAAATATCACCGAGTTTTGCCATACGCATTGCCACTTCAGCACGCAAATCATCCGGGAATAGATACAGTGTCTCTGCCGCGGCAGATGGTTCCATATGAGCTAAGATAAGCGCTACAGTTTGAGGGTGCTCGGTTGCAATAAAGTCAGCAAGCTGCTGTGGTTTGATTTTTGCAAGATAAGCAAAGTTTTGAGCACCTTGTGTCATCTTAGAGAGTCGGTCTAATACTTTTTTAGCCTCATCTGGCCCAAGCGCTTTATACAAAATTTCACGCGCAAATTCCAAACCACCGCTATTTAAGTACTGGTTGGATTGTATAATCGCATAAAACTCTTCTAATACTGCTGCTCCGATACTTTTTTCAATCGAACGGTTTTGGGCAATGTATTTCGAAACTTCAGTAATCGATTCCACACTTAAGCGTCCAAAAATTTGGGCTGTAGAATCTTCACCAAGTTGAATCAACAAAATAGCCACTTTTTCAGCCATGCTCATATCATCAAATAAAGCTTGCTGCGATGGAGTTAATGTCATGTATTCATCCCTTTACTAGCCTTTATTTGGGGCCTCTTCATTGATCAGTGTCTGAATCAAAGAGGCAATTTCTTCAGGACGTTCTTCGGTCATTTCGCGTACTTTTTCGAGTACTACATCGTATTTGAGATCATCTTCACTGAAGTTATCTCCGATACCAAGCTGACCTTCTACTTTCTTACGCATCTGCTGTACTTTTTCAATGAGGTCTTCATCTTCATCCTCGGAAATGTCCAATACAGGACGCTGAAACTCTTCTTCTTCTCTGCTGAATTCCAACATACGATCCGCAAATGGAAGAATCACTTTTCTGTATGCAATAAATAAGATTATACCCACTAGCAGATATTTTAATACCGGCATCATCGGTTTCACATAAGTCGTAAAGAACTCAGTTGTTTTCGAAGCCGCATTCTTAGGAGACAATGCATCCTTGGAGTTTTGGAATTCAAAATTCCGCACTGTCACTAAATCTCCGCGTGCATCGTCAACCCCGATCGATTGCTTCACGAGAGAGGTAATCGCATCGATTTGTGTCTGATCCAGTGGAATATACGTGACCTCATCTCCGGTCAAGCCGTTTGTGTCCTTTTTAAGCTCATACTTACCATCCACGACTACTGCTGCCGTTATTCTTTTGATTCGAGCAAATTCCATTTTCGTAGTTGAGACCGTCTTAGAGATCTCATAATTTGTCGTCCCTTGCATTTTTTCGTACTTTTCTCCTGCGCCTTGTGCATTCAGTCCCTCGACAGGACCGATATTACTCACAGCACCCGGAACGCCGCCTACTTGTGCAGGCGCTTGCCCATCCCGTTTTTCTTCCAATGTCTGCTCGCTGCGAACGACATTTTCTGGATCATACTTTTCAGAAGTAGAACTTTGTTCAGAAAAGTCATACTCGATACTTACTTTAGCAACTACTCGATCTTTTCCTCCGATAAACGGAGAGAGTACGTTGACCACTTTTTCTTCTTGCTTTTTTTCTTCTCTCGTTTTGTACTGTTGCTGCATTTGCGAGAGTTCACCCATCATCGCATCCGCATCATTATCTCCCAGACTTTCACCCTCAGAGTTGATCAATGTCACATTTTCGACTGTCAACTTCGGAACAGCAGAGGCTACCAATTTTTTGATACCGCGAATCTGTTTAGCCGTTAATTTTCGATCCGCAAATAATTGGACCATTACAGAAGCAGAAGGGGCAACAGCTTCGGATACAAAAAGTGTCTCTTTAGGAAGAGCAAGAGAAACGCTTGATTTTTCAACAGGAGAGAGAGAATCAATGGAGCGAGCCAATTCTCCTTCAAGAGCACGTCTAAATTTTACCTCTTGATCGAAGTTTGTTGCTCCAAATTCTTGCTTATCAAACAGTTCAAAACCGACATGCCCTTCTTTTGGGATTCCCATTGATGCTATTGTAATACGCTCTTTATAGACTACTTCTTTGGGAACTTCGATAACATTATCACGAGGGATTTTATAAGGGATTTTGTCTTTATCCAATTGCGCAACTACTTGTGCAGCGTCCTGCGGCGTCAATTGTTCAAAAAGAACCTGATACCCTTCCTCGCTGCCCCCTTTTGCATCAGAAGTAAACAATACCAAAAACAAAAGGAATCCGATAATACTGGCAACGGCTGCACCAATAATAATTTTTTGGGCTTGTGTTAATTTTCCGTATAAAACAACAAGTTGCGAAAAAAGAGCTTTAAAATCCATTGGTACCTAAATAATTATTATAATAACGGCTCAGAGAGCTCGAAGAATCGATCGTTTTGTACTTGCGTACCAATCGTAACACGAATTGCGTTCAATCCGTAACTGCTTAAATCACGTATAATCATACCCTTTTTTAACAATGCTTGTGCTATTTCAGATGAATTTTTTGCTTGTGGAAGCGATAATGTGACAAAATTGGTATAACTATCGATTATTTGAATCCCTTTTGCTGACGCAAATGCTTCATATCGTTTCATTTCTTTGAAATTATCGGCAATACATGTTTGGACAAATGCTTCGTCCTCTAATGCCACAGAAGCTGCTTCCAATGAAAGTGTCGTAATGTTAAACGGGGGGCGTACTTTGTAAAGCGCTTTTATAATCTGTGCTTGCGCAAGTCCATACCCTACGCGCATCCCGCCCAAGCCGTATGCCTTTGAAAAAGTCCCTAAAAAGAGGACATTATCAAATTTTCCAATGAGCTCTTTTGGATCTATCGCCTTTGAAGGATCTTTGAATCGAGCATATTCCATGTAAGCACCATCCACAATGACCAATGTATCGCTATCTACTTTTTCGATAAAAGATAGCATCTCCTGCGCATCAAGAGCATCCCCTGTTGGATTGTTGGGAGTACACAAAAAGATAATAGAAGGTTTGTGCTCTTGATAGAGTGCGTAAAACTCTTCCATTTTATGCTCGCGTGATGGGGTACGGACGATCACTGCTCCTACTTGTTTTGCATAGATCTCATACATGGCAAACGTCACACTGTTCATCAGAACCTTGGAACCATTATGCGCTTTGGCATGAATCGCAAATTCGATAACCTGATCACTCCCGGCACCGATGATCATTTCATCAGATGCAATGCCGTATTTATCTCCAAGAGCATTTTTCAATTTGATCATCGAATCATCCGGATACAATGCCATATTATCAATGATGTCACGAACGGCTTCTTTGACTTTCGGAGAACATCCAAATGGATTTTCATTACTCGCCAACTTGACAATGTGGTCTTTATCGATACCATATTCGCGTACAACAAGCTCGATAGGCTTGCCGGCTTCATAACTTTTAATATTCTCTAGTGCGCTGTTAAATTTCATAATTCTCCCTTTACATAGCTTCCTAGCCAAGTGACCTCATCCACATGTTTCATCATCAACTCTTTGATTCTTGGCTCATCAATATGCCCAAAAAAATCAATAAAGAACCAGTATTCAAAACCATCCTTTTCTCTTGAAGGACGGCTCTCAATTTTACTTAGATTGATGGCAGCTTCATTAAAATCTTCCAAAAAGTGAACAAGTGCTCCTGCCTTTTGAGCATCTCTCAAACGTACTAAAATCGAGGTCTTGTCTTCACCGCTAGCTGTGTTTTTAAAATCACTGAGGATAAAAAATCGTGTCGCATTGTTATGGGTGTCTTCAATATTTTCAAACAATGTCGGTACACCATAAAGCTTTGCCGCGATATGAGAACAAATTGCGGCTGCTTCAGGATCTTTTGAAGCCAGTACCGCTGCTTTTGCAGTTGATTCAACGGGAATATGCTCAATACGCTCTAATCCATGCTCCATCAAAAACTCTCGACACTGGCCGAATCCTTTATCTTTTGAATAAATTTTTTTGATCTGATGAAGTTTTTCTGCTTTGGATGCAAACGCCATATGAATAGGCATATACAGTTCGGCTACAATTTTTACATTACTTTTCCCCAATAGGTCAAGCGTTTCACCGACGACCCCATCGCGACTATTCTCGATTGGGACAACTCCAAACTTAGCACGTCCTGCTTCGAGTGTTTTGAAAACAGCCTCAATTGAACCCAACGAGAGGTAATCGCTCATCGCCCCGAAACGCGACTCTGCCGCTTGATGGGTAAAGCTTCCTTCCGGCCCTAAATAAGCAATACGTTCCGGTAGTTCCAAATTCCGAGAGACAGCAAAAATCTCGAGAAAAATAGCCTCGATAGCCGGGCGATTAAGTAAGCCGCCACTTTCTAAGCTCAACTGGCTCAATCGATCGACAATGGCTTTTTCCCGTTCTGGACGGTAGATCGCCCCCTTGTTCTCATGCTTGATCTCGCCTACACGCCGTACAACTTCCATACGGCGGTTTAATAACGTAATCACTTCGTTATCCAACGCATCAATACGATTTCGGCACTCTTCCAATGTCTTCATAAACTCTCCAATACCTCTTGCATATCTGCGTAGACTGCATACGGTTGCTGATCCAAACTCAAGTGAGGCAATATCTCATTGGCCGTACGATATTTACCGCTTAAAACAAATACCCCTCTCATCCCAAGTTCCTGGGCACCGATGATATCACCACTCATATCATCACTTATAATACTAATGTCTTTAAACTGAATATCGGGACGCTGTCTCCCTATTCGCATCAGTGCTTCATCAAAAAAAGCTTCACTTGGCTTTCCAACCACCGTATAGTGTGCCGAAGTTGCAAACTCTAGCATTTTCAAGATTGCTCCGACACCAGGATAACGTTTATGATTTTTGACATACAGCGATGTTTCGTGCATCCCGATCAAGCGCGCACCTGAAAGAATGAACTCAATCATTTGCGCATACTCATCCGCATTGAAATCTTCTTTAATGGCAATCAGAACAACCGTGGGCTTGAGATAATCAAGAGTGTAACCCATAGAAACAAGCACCTCTAAAAATGCATTCGATCCGTATGCCGCTATTTTGTCGTTGAGTTTAATATGAGAGGCAAGCACCATAAGAGGGTCTAGATAATGATCCTTTGGTATAGCCAATCCTATCGAATTGAGATATCCCAAAAATTCATCACTTGCGTATTTAGTGCTGTTTGTAATCACCATATAAGGGATCTTCGACGTATTCAAATGATCAATAAAAGCGATAGCACCCCGAATAGGCTGTTTACTGTTATCTTCTATTAATGTCCCTTGTACGTCGATAAAAAACATTAAAGATACTCACGCTCTAATGCGATCAGGTCTTCAAACGTTTCACGTTTTCGGATCAAACGCGCTTCCCCATTTTCAACAGCTACTTCTGCTGAACGTCCACGTGTATTGTAATTACTTCCCATTCCAAAACCGTAAGCACCCGCACTGTGCACCACCAATAAATCATTGTGTTCCATAGTAGGCAGTGGGTAATTTTTAGCCAAAAAGTCACCGCTCTCACATACAGGACCAACAACATCAACAAGCGATACATCATTGGTATTACCAATAGCTTCTATACGATGATAGGCATTATACAAACTCGGACGGATCAAATCATTCATTGCCCCATCTACGACAACGAAACGTTTTGCCCCATTTTGCTTTTCATACAATACCTTCGTTAAAAAATATCCGGCATTTGCCGTTAAAAAACGCCCTGGTTCACAAATGATCGTCACATCGATCCCTTTGAGTGCCCCAAGAATCGCCTGCGCATAGTCATAAGGGGTAATCGTTGTCTCATCATCATAGCGAACACCAAGACCACCGCCAATATCAAAGAATTTCAATTCAATGTCGATGGCTTGTAATGAACGCAATAAATCGGCGACAATCACCGCCGCTTCATAAATGGGTTCTAGATCTGTCAATTGACTGCCAATATGAAAATGGATCCCTACCGCATCAAGATTATCAGAATTCTTGGCATGGATATACATCCGTTTTGCCGCATCAATCTCAACTCCGAACTTATTGTCATGCAGTCCTGTAGAGATGTATGGATGTGTTTTGGGATCAATATTCGGATTTACACGGATACTGATACGTGCCTTCACACCCAATTCTTTTGCAATCGTTTCAACACGTCCCAGCTCCCCCTCGCTCTCCAAATTGATATAGAGGATATCACTTTGGATCGCTTCACGGATTTCATCATCACGTTTTCCAACCCCACTGAAAATAACACGGTATTTCGGGACACCTGCCATCAGAGCACGGCGCACTTCACCAATAGATACACAATCAGCTCCTGAACCTTGCGCTGCAAAATGCTTAATAACACTTAAATTAGAGTTAGCTTTTACAGCATAAGCTAAAATCGATTTTCGCCCTCTAAAAGCTTCTTTAAGAGATTCAAACTGCTCTTTCATTGCATCAAAATCATAAACATACAAAGGAGTTCCATAGGTTTGTGCCAAGGCTTTAAATTGGATCACGTTCTAACCTTTTTGTGATAAATTTTTGTGCGATTTTATCTTAAATCGACTTAGACGTACCGCCATATAGATCCAAAGCAATCCGATGGGTGTCAATATCCCCACTTCCGGAGAAAGAGTCTTGTTATTAGCAAGCTCTCCACTCATAAACAGCAACCCCCATACGAGTAATGTCCCCAGTATTGCACCGAAACTGTAAAAGGAGAGATTGACAAAACGCGCTCCTATTGGAGCATAGGTGTACACAATCAGGATGATCATCAACGCAAACCATGGAGTTACAAATATCCGGTACAAAGAACTGGTCACTTTAGAGAGATCAATATTTTGTGTTTTGAGCAATGTCTTTGCATCCAATGCATCCATAATCGTATAATTGACTTTACCCTCATAAATCTGATCTAAGATTTTAGGGCGGAAACCATACAGCACCTCTATCGTTTGGGCATCTTTACTAATAATCCCTTTACCCTTCAAATCCAACGTAGCGGGTGGACGAATCAAATGTGCCTTTTTGATCACCCAATAGTTATCTTGATAATAAGCTTCTTTCGCACTTAATGCCTCTTTTAATACCCCATTGCCAAACGTAAAAATACGAATTGTATGCGCCCGTTGGGTTAGTGGATCCAAACTTCCAAAATAAATATAATTGCCTTCATGCATAAAAAACAGATTATTCGTAGGAGTCAATACTTGCGATGTTTCTCTTAAATTATCCGCATACTCATTAGCACGTGCAAACGAAGTGGAGTGTGCAAAAATATGCAACAATATCAATACAGCTGCGACACTGACAAAGGGGATCATGACTTTTAGCCGTGAATATCCCAAAGCATAAAAAGCCGTAAGAGCATTCGAGCGAATGAGTTCAACAATCGCCGCAATAAAAGCAAAAACCAAAGAGATGGGTAACATCATATCAATAGCGTACAGCCATTTATACACCACATAAATAATCAGTAAGTTGGCGGAAGAAGGGAGTTGCGCAGTGTTTCCCATAAGATCAAAGCCAACCATAAATGCCGTCAATGACGCTAAGATAATGAGACAATAGCGAAGGTACAAAAACGAAACCGTTTTAAAAAAAAGCATAGACATCCAGCTAAAATTAAATGGTTCTCATTATACCTTTAAACCTTTGATAGAACACTTTGATGCTACTTCGGTACACGACAAATGCCATAAAAGTTCTACCGCATCGGCAGCTTTAGCAATCCATTCATCCAAATGAGTTTGTTCCTGCGCACTAAATGGGTGTAAAACGTAATCTGCTACTTGCGATTTATGCTCCGGTTTTCCAATTCCCATACGTACCCTGATATACTCAGGAGAGATAGCGGCATCCGTCGATTTTAACCCGTTATGCCCCCCATGACCTCCGCCCATTTTAAAGCGTAATGCACCAAAAGGGAGATCCAGATCATCATGGATCACTATTACGTCATCCAATTTATAAAAGTTTTTAACGGCTAAAATTGATTTTCCCGAAAGGTTCATGTAGGTAAGTGGCTTAAGCAGAAAGTGGCTGGAAATTTTAAACAATTCCCCATCAAAGGAACTCTTTGAAACATTCATACCCTTATGACGTCGTTGTAATTCGTCAATCACCATAAACCCGACATTGTGCCGAGTTTGGGCATACGCCGGACCCGGATTTCCCAAGCCGACGATTAGCATGATTATTTAGCTTTAATGATACTTAGAACTGATACACGGTCTGCATCAGTGAAGGTAACATTGTCAATACGTGCTACATCACGAACCAAAACAGAATCACCCAAATCAAGTGGTGCTACGTTGATTTCGATTGCGTTTGGAAGGTTCTCAATTGCTGCTTTAACGCGAAGACGCTTTTTAGCAACAAACAACATCCCTTTATTTTTCAAACCGACAGGGATACCTACTGGTTTAACAGGAATGTGGTAATGTGTAACAAGACCAGGCTGTGCTATCATCAAATCGACATGCAACAAATTTCCAGAAACTGGATGAGACTCATATCCTTGAACAACAAGGTTCATCTCTTTTCCGCCAACATTGACTGGAAATGCGATTGTCTCTTTGTTACGGACCGTACGGATAAAATCATTCATTTTGAATGCAGCGTGTACATTCTCAATTCCTTTTCCGTAGATGTTGGCAATAAGATAACCATCACGGCGAAGCGCTTTTGTAGCGGGCTTGCCAATACTCTCTCTAACGATGCCTTCTAGCATAGTGTGTCCTTCAAAATAAAATGGGACGAATTATACTTAAAGGTACGTTAAATTATCCTAAAATCTACTCTCAATGTTTTAAGCCGATAAGTTCACTCTCATCAAAATCTCTCGGCCCATCCTGATTTCCGATTTTACTTCTATCGATCGTCCCTGCTAGCCCTTCCATTTTAAGCTTCAAGTCCGATGCGGATGTCGCATTCATCAACGCATCCTCGCGACTAATACGTCCCGCTAGATAAAGGTCCAAAATCCCCTGATCAAAGGTCTGTGATTTGTACAGTTCTTTACCATCCGCAATGGTATCGGGTATCTCAAAGTCACGATTCTCTGCGATAAGCTGTTCAATACGTGCCGTTCGAACCAAAATTTCTAATGCAGCTGCCCGTTTACCATCAACCGTTTGTATCAAACGCTGAGAGATAACCCCTTTGATAACCGCGGCAAGCGTCATACGAACACGGTTTTGCTCAGCAGAAGGGAAAACAGACACTATACGATTAATCGTCTCTTTGGCATCCAACGTGTGAAGTGTTGAAAAGACTAAATGCCCCGTATCTGCAGCATGCAAAGCGATCTCAATCGTTTCCATATCCCGCATTTCCCCTACGAGGATAATATCGGGATCTTCACGCAATGCCGCACGCAGTGCATTGCTAAAACTGCTCGTATCTTGACCGACACTGCGCTGATTGACAATACATTTACGATCTTTATGGACAAATTCGATCGGATCTTCGATTGTAATAATATGCTTTCTCTTGTTCCAGTTGATCTCATTGATAATAGCCGCGAGGGTTGTTGACTTACCGCTCCCGGTGACCCCGGTTACTAGTACAAGTCCCCGCTCCATTTCTGCAAAACTGTGAACAATAGCAGGTAAGTTTAACTCATCAATCGTCAAAATCTTAACAGGGATAAGACGAAATACTGCCGATATCCCTTCCATCTGAAAAAAGATATTAATACGAAAACGGGTCAATTCATCAAACGGATACACAAGGTCAAGCTCTTTTTTTTCAACCAATTCATGAAATCGGGTACGCAATAGCTCTTTTGCAAACGTCAGAGCATCGTCTTTTGAGAGGATCTCACCTGAGAGTGGAATAATATCCCCATTAATGCGGGCACGAACCACACCGTTTGCTTTGATATGCAAGTCACTCCCGCCTGCATCTACCATACGACGCAAGTACCCTCGTATTTTTTTTAATACATCAAAACTAAGATCCTCTACGTTGACGTGAAATTGCCCCTCATCTGCCATCTTTTACTCCAATGTACTTAATATGTCGCCAAAAGCGATTTTAAACGCTTCCAGTCCTTCAGCTATTTGATCTTCGATCACCTTGTTCATATTGATACCAGCCTGTGCCACATGGATGCGATGCGCATCAATGATCTGAGATGATAAGGGAAGCTTGATCCTGTGATCTCCTCCTTGTACGTACGCTTTGATCGTATCGATTGGTGCGGTATTGACACTGTTAAAGGCCAATAACTCATCAATATAATATGAAGCCCTCAATTCATCTCCCTTTACTCCGGTACTGGCAAAAAGGACACGGCATTGCGGTACTTTGAGTGCTTGAACTTCCGTATAGATTTCTGCCGCATTAAATATCCCCATATGTCCTGTTTTCACACCCTTGGCTCGTAATGTCTCATCAATAGCACGATCAATACGGCTGACAAAGACACTAATGACCGTATCAACGATTGTCGTACCTTTTTGGGCTGCTTTTTCAAATGCTTTCGCGCACTTAAGCGCTTGATAGACTGAAAAAATCAACGTAGCGTTCACCGCGATGCCAGAAGAGGCCAATGCTTCCATCGCACGGTATCCCGCTTCCGTTGCAGGGACCTTTATCATCACGTTGGGACGTCCAATGGTTTGATGCAACCTCATCCCTTCTGCGATCGTTGCCTGCGCATCATCGCATAAGAATGGGTCAACCTCGATACTGACATACCCATCATCACCTGCATCATACAATGGACGAAGGATATCTGCCGCTTTTTGAATATCAAAGATTGCTAATGCTTCGTATTTTTCTTTTGGGCTTAACTCCCCTAGTGTGGCTAGCTGCTCTTTATACGCACTGGAAGTTAAAATAGCATTTTTAAAAATAGCAGGATTGGAAGTAGCACCGTTGATAATCCCTTGTGCAATGAGCTCTTTGAACTCCTCATCCAAGAATGTCCGTTCAATAAAATCTGCCCATAACGAGAAACGTGCCTCAGGAATAATCATAAACTCTCGCTCCAAACAATTAGGTGTAACGATTATGCCTAAAATATATTAAAAATAATAATTAATCCCGGCAGAGAGTCGACTCTCATGTTCCTCTTGATCCGAAATCTCCCAACGACCGAAGAGGTTAAAGGATGAGTTATATTGCCATAGATGTGATACTGTAGCATGCACTCTCGAATGTGCATCGTAATAGAGTATATCCCCGACTTCTGCAACGGTTTTCATACGACGACCCCAGCTTAGACTGACTCCCGTCGTAAATCCGATTCCGACATCAGGGTTATAGCCTAATCGCACTTCCGGTTCACTCAATAGATACCCAAATAATTGATCATCACCGATTACGGCACCGGCACCTACACGCGTTACAAAACTGAGTTTGTCCAATCCATAATCACGATCCCAACCACTTTTCATCCGCCATGAAAAGGGTTTGAAAAAATGGCTGGCAGGTGTCAAGGATGCCAAAGATAAAACCGTAAGATGTTCAAGTGAAAGCTTATGATGATCCACTCCTGCTTGAATATCCAAAAACTCAATCTGCGCACCACTCAAATGCCCCGTGTCATCTTCCATTAGATCATGGAAGGCTGGTCTTATTCCGATTAACAACGGTGAACGTTGATCATACCACCCTTGCGCCAACGATATGCGTGCCGCATGATGAGCAGTGTCCGGATTGCTCTTCTCACCTATGGGTAAAACTTTTCCCTGTCCTAACATCGCTCGCGCACTTAACAGTTCATGATAACGCTTTGTATAGGTATCTTTTGGCAGCTTCCCTGCAATATAATCATATTCTACCAGTTCAGCAGCAGCTTCAAGCGTATACTGACGTTGTATCTCAGAGTTCTCCATGTTTAAGATATCTTGCGGCTTCATTGTGCCGAAAGAGAGAGCTTTTGCAAGATTTACCGATTCACCTGTTAACTGTTTTTCATATGCCAAAAGCTTGGTACGCTTAGAAGGGCGAAAATGTTTTGTATCCACAAGTCCCTCTTCTTCAAATGCACGTACGGTTTCAGGAGGAATGACATGATAGGTAAAGTGATCTCGCAGATGGACACTGGGACGGGCAATCTCGGTGAGCCACAGCATATGGTACGAACAATTTTCATTAAAAAAGTAGTACCAAGAATGGATACGCTGTAATTCCCAGATATGACGTACCATCGACATAACCTCATCGTGGTTTAAATTCAGATCATATTCCCATACATCGCGTGATTCGCTGTCCCGATATTCTTTGAGCTTTTCATAATACGGCAACATCGAATAAAAGCCGTAATATCCTCCAAAAACTCCCTTATACGCGAAAGTTAGTCCATTGGTCTCATCCGTTTGCGCGGCATAATTGATAGCGTAGGACATCAACTTGCTCTCCATCGATGAATCGATCCGTAAAAAGGTGTGGCCAAACATCGATGCAGGAGAATTAATGTGCGCCGTAGGAAAAACGAGAGTCACTTTTTGAGGATCCATTTTAGACACAAGCGCATCATACGCTTGACATTCCCCCTGCCCAAAAGAAACATTCAGTTCATGCTCCAGCCATGCTCTACGTGCAGGAAAACGACAGAACAGACTTTCATCGCTTCGATTGGTATCGTCATTGAAATGCAAAATCGTCGCATCCAACTCGGATGTCAAATTATATTTTCCGTCTTGTGCCATAAAAAACGCATCATCGTCGATTTCACTCACCTGTTTAGTAGTATGTGTCAACAAGTGCCAATAACGCGTTTCGGAGAGTTTGAGGGTGTGAGCTTGCGCAATCAGTTCATCGGTCGTAGCAGACCAGATCGATAAACTCAGTGCACACAATAAAAAGAGAATGGGCAAATTTAGCCTTCAAAAGTCAATCGCTCCCGCATATGCGGGAGATTACATAAATAGAGTCTATTAACCAGCGATAGTGACAACGTTATCAAGAACGTTTGCCATATCCGCTTTCTCATTCGTATAGATAGCTTTGTAGTTCGCTTGCAACGCAACTGCAAATGCCGCTTTGTTCTCAATGTTCAAAAGCTCTGCTAGAGTCTCAACACTTTCACCCTGACCGATTGCGATCTCACGTGAAAGCTGATCCATATTTGCCGCAACAAACTCTGCTGCACGCTCATTCATAACAAATCGTGCTTTTTTACAGCCTGAAGTTCCTGAAGTAATACCAAAAGTTTGGTTTCCAGACGTCGCATTGGTCGTTGCTTGAAGCGCCAACATCACTGCTGAACTGTCATCATGGATGATTTGAGAACCAAGTCCACATCCTGTTTGGCTGTTAACCGTTGCAAAACCTGCTGTTGACAGTGCTGCAACTGCAACCATACTCATAAGAATTTTTTTCATTTAGATACCCCTTTTTCATTAGAATAAACAGAGTATAAAGGAATGAAACTTAATTTAAACCGAAAAATTATTTCTCGCCTTCATTGATATGGTTGTCCTCTGCAAATTCTCTGATATCATCTAAAATACCGCCAAAAAAACTTTTTAATTTTTGAGGAATATTATCGGATGCATTTATATTATTTGTAGTGTTAGCTGATGATTTTTCCCGTTGAACTGATATATTTTGATCACTATTGATCTGAGAATTAACATCACTTGCTACTAGAGGATTACATAATGTTAATAATGTAAGGACTATTCCTAAAAAATTTAATAAGTAGTATCTCATTTTCATAATTCGACTTTTTGTAGATGCATAATTTACCAATCTAGAGGGCAGGGACTAATTGTCCCTTAAGTTAGTGCTCAAATATATTGCTGTGAGAACTGGATTGCTATTGAAACAATCCCCCTTTTGTTTCGCCATGAGCATCAGAATTAATGTAATTTTTAACGACGCCGTTATCATCAAATAATACAACAAGTGTTTTAGTCGTATCATTGGTTCCATGTGCAAACCAATTTGCTACAGGAATATAGTTAACAGCTTTTAAATCTTTTCTAACATGGATATATGTCCATTTTTCAAGACTATTATTGTCAAAATCTGTTTTATCTGGATCACCCAACATTGCTTTTACATCACTTTTAGTTGATTTACCTTTGGTAATACCTTGCTCAAGTTGAACTTTATCCAATTTACCAAGTGTCTCATTTCCAGATTTAACAGCACAACCAATGAACATAGCAACAGATACAGCACTTACTGTTAGAAGAGCAATTTTTTTCATTTTTTACCTTTTTTTAAAAATTAGGCGTAATTCTATCTAAATTATGTGACATAGATGTAATATTTATTTAATTTTGTGGAAAAAAATCAAAATAAAAGAACAATTTTTCGTTAAATGCTAAAATTTTCTCAATAATGATACCTGCACTGAGCAACCACAATCAAATCTTCTATGATTTTATACACAAGCCGATGTTCCGCTGTAATCCTACGAGAAAAATATCCTTGATAATTTTCTTTTAACCGTTCAGGCTTGCCAAGTCCACCGCTATCATCTGGATTTCTTTTTATATCTTCGAGCAATGTATTGATACGCTTTACGATTTTTTTATCATTGTGCACCCAATGTTGATAATCTTCCCATCCCCTATCGGCAAAACCGACTATCATATATCAAGTTCTCGTTTGGTGAACTTTAAATTTTCGATTTGCTCCATTGCCTCACCAAGTCTGTCTCGATTGGTTTTAGAGGATAGGAGGTACATGGTTTCTTTCATTGCACTGTACTCATCGTACGAAATCAAAACCGCAGATTTATTATCCTTGGTTGTGATGATGTATTCATCAAAATCATCACAAACATTGTCGATGATCGATCTAAGATTGTTTCTAGCTTGAGAATAAAAGACGGCTTGCATAGCAAACTCCTTTTGTCAATATATTGTCATTATAGCGAAAGCTGTATCAGATTGTCAATATATTGACAACTTTAATACCACGCGCTATCTAACAAGTTTCCCTCTTGCGCCACAATCAACCTATCCAAAAAGTAATCCCTTGAAACCTCTTTTGCCCCCAAACTTTTCAAATGTTCTGTGGGAACCTGACAATCGATAAAATCGTATCCCCACTCTCTCAAACGCTCTATCAAAACAGCAAGCGCAACTTTGGAGGCATCGGAGACCTTGGCAAACATCGATTCACCGCAAAAGACCCGTCCTACACTCACTCCGTAAAGTCCTCCCACCAAAATGCCCTCTTGATACGCCTCAACACTGTGTGCATACCCCATACCGTGTAATATTTCATACGCTTCAATCATATCAGGAACAATCCAGCTCCCCTTTTGTCCGCGTCGATTCATCGCACCGCATTCACGGATGACCTCTCCAAAGGCTGTATCAAAACGAATCTCAAAGTGGGGAATTTTTTTACGTAACGATTTATGAAGTTTAAACTCATCAAACTCTAATATCAAACGAGGATCAGGTGACCACCAAAGTATCGGATCATTAATGCCGTACCACGGAAAAATACCCATACGATACGCCATCATGACACGTGAAGCGTTGAGATCGCCTCCAAAAGCGACAATCCCCTCGCTTGAGGCATTTCTAGGGTCAGGGAAAGAAAGATTGTACGTAAGCTTTGGGATCATACTGTGAAATTAGCAATACTCAAACACAAGATTTTCATCAAAATCAATCGCTACTGTACCACCTTGTACCAGCCGGCCAAAAAGCATCTCATCTACTAGAGTGTCTTTTATTTTTTCTTGTATTACACGCCCAAGCGGTCGTGCGCCCATCGCTTTGTCATACCCGATTTTTGCCAGATACCCTTTGGCTTTTTCACTCAGCGTTATAATAACTTTCTTCGGTTTGAGCTGCGCATTGAGTTCACGGATAAACTTATCCACAATCCCCTCGACAATACCTGATGGTAATGAGGCAAACTCAACTACCGCATCCAGACGATTACGAAACTCAGGGGTAAAAAATGACTTGAGCGCTTCATTTCGCGAGATAGAGGCATCCGCATTGAATCCCATAACCGTACGTTCAGTTGCTCCGACATTGGAGGTCATGATCAAAACAACGTTTGAAAAATTTGCTTTATAGCCATTATTATCCGTCAATGTTGCATTGTCCATGACTTGCAACAATATATTGACCAAATCAGGATGCGCTTTTTCAATCTCATCGAGTAAAAGTACCATATAAGGGTGCTTACGTACCGCTTCGCTAAGCAATCCCCCCTGTTCAAATCCTACATATCCCGGAGGAGCTCCTATCAGGCGGCTTACCGCATGTTTTTCCATGTATTCGGACATATCAAAACGTTCAAAATAGATACCCATAGACTCTGCGAGTGATTTTGCGAGTTCTGTTTTCCCAACACCCGTAGGTCCTGAAAACAGAAACGACGCAATTGGTTTATTAGGAGCACTCATCCCCGCATACGAACGCTTGATAGAGCGAACGACTTGTGTAATCGCGTTATCTTGCCCTATGACAAGCGTTTTAAGCTCATCCTCAAGCCCTGAAAGCTGTTCACGCACGTCTTTACCCATTTTAGAGGTCGGTACACCCGTGATCTTAGAGATGACTGTCTCTATATCATGCGGTGTTACCGTTGTACGCTTATGGTGTTGCAGATGAAACGATGCTCCCGCTTCATCGATAAGATCAATAGCCACATCGGGTAAAAAACGATCGGTAATGAATTTTTTGGATAATTCAACAGCGCTTCGAAGCGTTTTATCCGTATATTTCACACCATGATGTTTTTCATACCGCGCACGCAATCCTTTGAGGATCAAGAAGCTGTCTTCAAGAGATGGCTCATTGACTTCGATCCTTGCAAAACGGCGGCTAAGCGCCCTGTCCTTCTCAAATACTGTTCGATATTCCGCATGGGTCGTAGCGCCCATACATTTTAGAGCCCCCGATGCAAGAGCCGGCTTAAGCTGATTGGAGGCATCCATACTCCCACCCCCTACTGCACCTGCACCCACGATGGTGTGAATCTCATCGATAAATAAAATCGCATTGGGATGATTTTCTACTTCATCCATGACCGATTTGAGCCGTTTTTCAAAATCACCTCGATATTTAGTACCCGCCAACATCGCACCCAAGTCTAGTGCAAACAATTCTGCATTTTCCAATAACTTCGGAACATCTCCTGAAACGATACGCAATGCCAACCCTTCCGCGATTGCCGTTTTACCCACACCCGGCTCACCGATCAACAACGGATTGTTCTTCTTTCTACGGCACAATGTCTGAATTGCACGTTCAATCTCATTGGAACGTCCGATTACCGGATCAATTTTTCCTTTTTTAACCTGTTCGATAAGATTAATGGCATACTGTTCCAATGCCCCCTCGTTTTGAGTAGGAGCTTGCGGTGTCTCTATATCTCGATGCGAAATCGCTTCAAGTAAATCGACTCTTGTAATCCCATATTCTTGGAGTAAAAGGCACGCATAGGTGTGATGTTCTTCATAAATGGCTGCTATAAAATCACCGATATCGGCATGCTGTTTTTGTGCACTGCTGACATGACGCATCATCTCATCGATCATCCGAGCTAACGCTACGGTTTCAAAAGGTTCTTGGGTGACGTCATCCGGCAAAGGCTCAATGGTTTGCATCAAATACTGTCCCAATGATTCTCGGATGAGTTGAACGTCTCCTCCGCACGATTCGATAATACTTGAACCCTCCGTCGTATTCAAAAGCGCAAGCATAACATGTTCAATTGTTAAATACTCATGGCGTTGATGACGTGCGAATGCGACTGCCTTTTGAAAAATCACATTGAGTTCCGTACTAATCATTTATGCTTCCTCCATAACCGCTTTAAGCGGGAATCCACTCTCTCGAGCAAGCGAACTTACCTGATGTACTTTTGTCTCTGCGATTTCATACGAATAGGTTCCACATAAACCGCGATCTTTCTGATGCACCTGCATCATAATACGCTGAGCATCAACATAGCTTTTATGAAAAATCCGTATCAAAATATCGATGACAAAATCCATTGATGTATAATCGTCATTTAATAGATAAACATGATATTGCTTTGGCTCACTTAGACTCAGAGAACCTTCGGTTTGATGTGTGATCTTTGTACTCAAAAATAATTCCCGTCCGATTTAAAAGGAATAATGTAACAAGGGTTTCGTGTTTTTTGGCTTAAATGAGAAAATTATAGTAAAAGTAAGGGTTTATCACCCCCGTGCGGCGATAAAATCCTGGATAATATGATCTGGATTTTCCAATCCGATCGAGATACGGATAAGTCCTGGTGTTATCCCTAAAAATTGACGTGTCGGCTCATCAAAATCGCGATAAATCGTTGAAGCCATATGCAGACCCAACGTTCGGCTGTCCCCAATATTAGCCGTGATCGTAATAAGTTTCGATGCGTTCAAAAATGCAAATGCCGCCTCTTTGCTTCCCATATCAATGGTGAGCAACGTACCGCACCCTTGAGAAAATTGGCTTAAGTAACGCTCATGATGCGGATGTCTGCTCAGACATGGATGATTAATCGTAAATCCGGCTGAACTCAGTGCAAATGCTACTTTTTCAACACTGTCTACAATACGATCCATTCTTAAAGGAAGTGTTTCCAGCCCAAGGAGCGTCAAATAACTCCCAAAACCATTGGCAGACATCCCGAAATCGCGCAGTGCTCTCTTTTTAGCATTACCGATAAGTGCCATAGAACCCATTTTTTTGATAAACGGGTGAACTTCCGCGTAACGCTCACCCTTAAATTTATCATCGCCTTCATTGATCGCTCGAAAAACGACCGCTCCGCCCAGTGATGATGCATTGCCTGTGATGATCTTCGTCGTCGAATAAACAACAATATCCGCACCCAAAGCAATAGGGACAATACTCAACGGAGTAATCGTGTTATCCACCATCAACACAACACCATGTCCATTCGCAATATCCGCTATCGCTTTGATGTCAGGAAGACGCATATTCGGATTGCCGACACTCTCTAAAAAGATTATTTTCGTTTTATCGTTAATAGCCGCTTCGATATTTTCCAATTCATCCACATCAAAAAAACGGGTACTGATCCCAAATCGCGTCAACGTTTCGGAAAAGTACGAATATGTCCCACCAAAGAGTCCCCCCACGCTGATGATCTCATCGCCCGATTTAAGCAAACTCAATGTTGCCATTGCTGTAGCGCCCATACCCGATGATGCAGCAACAGCTCCAATACCGCCATCCATTTGGGCTAAGATTTGTTCCAGTTGTCCAGAAGTAGGATTTCCTACACGTGAATAAAGCGGCTTTTTAATCGAACCATCAAAAATTCCCTCACCCGTCTCACTGTCACCATAACCAAACGATGCCGAATTGATCATTACCGGACTAATAGCTCCCTCTTTTTTGCCGACTTGCTGAACAAATTTTGTGCTAAACTCTTCAAAACGCATCACTATTCCTTTTGGACATTGCCTTATCTTTACGAAACATGTATTAAAATTGCGCTAATTATAGCCAAAAGGGCGAACCCTTGTCTAAACGAATTTTTATCACCGCTACGAATACCAATGTGGGTAAAACCTATACAACCGTCAAGCTGATGGAAGCGTATACAAAGATGGGATTTCGTGTGGGTGTATACAAGCCAATTGAGACTGGAGTGAATGGTCTTCCAGCAGATGGCAGTTTGCTTTTAAAACGTGCACAAAGCCTAAACCCTGAATTTCAACTCTTGCGTATACAAGATATTGTCTCCCTTTCATTACCACTTCCGGCAGCTCCCTATGTCGCTAATAAAGGGAAAAAAATAGACTTGGCACAATTTGACCGTGCATTGGAAAAAATCGAATCGCTCTGTGATATTGTCCTCATAGAAGGGGCGGGCGGGCCTATGGTGCCTATCGATGATGAGCTTATGATGCTTGATTTAGCACACCATTTTAAAGCTACAACGCTTTTAGTAACCCATTGTAAGCTCGGTTGCATCAACGATACGCTACTTAGCCTATCTGCCCTTGAAAATGGACATATTTCTCCTCTATGGGCATTAAATTGCCGCGCTGAAGATGAGACTTTTACGCAAGTTTCCCTCCCCTATTTTAAAAAAAAGTTTGATTCACTTTTTCTCATCGGACATGATAATACAGCACTCGCTCAAGCATTATTGGATAAAATAAATCAAGAAAACTCGCAAGGAGCATGAATGCGTCACCTAATCCGCACCGATGATTTTACGGTTGATCAGATAAACAGTGTCTTAAAAGATGCAGCTTTATTCAGTGATGGACGCTTTGCCCCTATACTGCGTGAGAAGATCATTATAACTCTTTTTTTTGAAAACTCTACACGGACCAAAAGCTCCTTTGAAATAGCAGCCAAGCGCTTAGGCGCTGAAGTGATCCATCTCGATGTTCAAAAAAGTTCCACTCAAAAAGGGGAAAGTCTCATTGATACTGCGGCTAATCTCGATGCAATGGGACCGCATGCAATGATCGTACGCCATGCCCATGCAGGTGTTCCACACACCCTTGCTCAACATACGAATGCCTCTATCATCAATGCAGGAGATGGCGCCCATGCACACCCTACTCAAGCACTTTTAGATCTCTTTACTCTAAAGAAGCACTTTGGTGATATAAGTGGTAAAAAAATCGCTATTGTCGGCGATATTAAAAATTCCCGTGTCGCCAACAGCAACATTGAACTACTAACACGTTTTGGAATGGACATTACCCTCGTAGCACCACCTCATTTTTTACCAACAACAACCCTCAAAACAACCCATAATCTTCATGATGTACTTGATAATGTGGATGCCATCATGAGCTTGCGTACCCAAACAGAGCGCCATTCCCATCAGACCTATGGATCTCTCAAAGACTACGCGAGCGACTTTTGCATCACGAAAAAAATGATTCAAGACCGAGATGTTATTATCATGCATCCGGGACCCGTCCACCGCAACATCGATATTGATGATGCGATGCTGGGCGATCCAAGATGCAAAGTTCTTGAACAGGTAAAGAACGGTGTCTCGATTAGAATGGCTGTCCTTAAGGCGCTTATAGCGTAATGTACGCTCAACTCAGCCAACTGGTGTCCCAAGGCATTCCTGTCTTCTTTTACAGCGATTTCAAGGGTGAAAAGTTTCATTGTCATCCTCTTGATGAACTCAACAATCAAGATATTGAATTTTCATTCAATGACAAGCCAAATCCTCAAAATATTCCCCATACTCCAAAATCAAATCCAATTGACTTTGCAGACTATGCAAAAAAATTCAACCAGGTTCAACAGCACATACGCGCAGGTAATACCTATTTGCTAAATCTAACACAGCCAACACCTATCATTTCACCCTACACATTGCGTGAAATTTACACCATGGCAAATGCTCCCTATAAATTACGCATAGGTCAAGAATTTGTCTGTTTCTCGCCAGAACCCTTTGTCACCATTGAAGGCAATCGAATACATACCTATCCGATGAAAGGAACCATCGATGCCGATGTCCCAAATGCAGCAGAGATCATATTAAACGACCCAAAAGAGTTGGCAGAACATACGATGATAGTCGACTTGCTGCGCAATGACTTAGGGATCGTCAGTACCGATATCAAAGTTGAAGAGTTTCGATACCTAACAACCATAGAAACGGGTAATAAAAGACTGCATCAAGTCAGCTCACACATAAGCGGCGAACTCAATGATGACTGGAAATACAATATTGGCAATATCCTTCAAGCCCTCTTACCGGCAGGCAGTATAAGCGGTACACCGAAAAAAAAGAGTGTTGAACTCATTGAATCCATTGAAGGCTATGAAAGAGGATATTTTAGCGGAGTTTTTGGCCATTTTGATGGAAAGAATCTTTACAGTGCTGTTGCTATACGGTACATAGAACAAACAAAAGAGGGACTTGTGTATAAAAGTGGAGGCGGTATCACAGCGGAAAGTAATCCCCGAAGCGAATACCAAGAGATGCTTGATAAAATCTACATTCCTTAGCGGATTGCAACTTGTGATTTCATTTTCTGAAGTGTTTTAGGTCCAATTCCTTTTACATTTACCAATTCATCCACACTTTTAAAACTACCATGTGATTTACGGTATTTTATAATTTCTTGAGCTTTAGTCGGACCAATGCCATTAAGGGTTTGAAGTTGAGCCGAGTTCGCTCGATTAACATTGACAGCAGAAAAAAGTAATGATGAAAGAAGTAAGAGTGCAAGAAAAAATTTAACCATAAATAACCTTTTAAATCTTAATACGGTCATTGTAGCTATATAATAAAAAAGAGTCAAGTTAGTGATTTATAAAATAAGAGGGATTATTGTGAATTGAGGGGGTTGTAAATCTGAGGCCAGGCGGCGACCTACGTTTCCACACCTGAAAGATGCAGTATTATGAGCGAAGAGGGTCTTAGCTTCCGGGTTCGGAATGGGACCGGGCGTTTCCCCCTCTCTATAGCCACCTGAGCACTC
>JAGXFL010000001.1 GCA_024637295.1 Sulfuricurvum sp. | reverse complement strand
TCCTGCTGATATCAACACGACGACTTTTACCCTCACTACAGCCGCTGGAGTTCCAGTTACTGGTGTTGTCACTTATATTGGTACGACAGCCACATTTAATCCGACTGTTGATCTGAACAACACAACCGATTACAATGCTACCGTCACCAACGCGGTCACAGATCTAGCTGGCAATACCATGCTAGCCAATAAAGTCTGGACGTTTAGAACCAGTGGTACAGCCGCCGCCGCTGGCCCTGATCCTGTCGTTCTTGGCTTGGCTGGTAATTATGCGATATTCGCCAATACGGGAATAGCCAATGCCGTTTCTCCTGCGGTCATTATAGGCGACATGGGAACAGGCCCAGGGGTAACATCCACAGCTATCACCGGGTTTGGCCTTATTCTAGGTGGTGGAGCAGACCATGCTACCTCGGCTCAAGTGACTGGAAATGTCTATGCATTCGACTATGCAGCCCCTACTCCGGCTAACGTGACCACAGCTTCAAATGACATGGGCATAGCATACGATGATGCTGCCGGCCGTCTCCTTCCCAATGTACTCAATCTCGCAACCGGAAATCTAGGAGGGCAAACACTCTCTCCAGGTCTTTACCGTTGGAACAGTGCTGTGACATTGCCATTTGGAACAGATGTCACCCTTAACGGTGGTGCAGATGATGTTTGGATTCTTCAGATCACAGGGACACTTACCACAGGTGCGAGCACTCATGTATACCTAACCGGTGGAGCACTCCCTAAAAATGTCTTCTGGCAAGTTGCGGGATCAGGAGTTACCCTTGGAGCTACTTCTCTATTTCAAGGGGTAGTCCTAGCAAAAACAGCTATTACTATCGGTAATAAAGCGGTAGTCAACAGTATTCTCTTAGCGCAAACAGCTGTTAACCTCAGTGAAAACAATGTTACCAAGCCTACTCCATAACAAGAAGTATGCTATTCGCAGTCCATTCAATGGACGCGAATATATTATAGTATGGTTTATCTTCTTCTACTCCTGTACACTATTGGCAGACATGTCGCAATACGATCTCTATTTTCAAAAAGCAGGAATCCATTACAATATCCCCTCTATTCTTCTCCAAAACATAGCCTATATAGAAAGCTCTGGTAATCCAAACGCTATTAGACACAATGATAACGGTAGTAAAGATTATGGATTGATGCAGATCAACTCAATACATTTTCGAAGATTGTCTGCTTGGGGTATTAATGAGAATAATATTTTAGATCCTGAGATCAATATCTTTGTCGGGAGCTGGTTGCTTTCAGAGCATATCAAAGAGCGAGGATTTAATTGGAAATCTATTGGAAACTATCACTCCAAAACAAAAATACATCAAGACAAATGGCTAAAAAGATTGACAATGGCATTAAATAAATCCAATTAAATCAAATACTTTTTAGCTCATGCTATTAACTACTTAACAAGCTCTACTTCAATACGGCGGTTTAGTGCGCGTCCTACTCTTGTATCATTGTTGGTGTATGGCTTCATCTCACCGTAACCGCGAGTTGTCAATCGACTTGTTTCTATATTTTGTTCTACTAAGAGTGATTTTACTTTTTCTGCGCGTCTCTCCGAGAGTTTTTGGTTGTATTTAATTGTACCTGTGCTGTCAGCATGACCGATTATAATAGCATCATAAGCAGGACTCTTTTTCAAAAAAGTTGAAAATTCATTCACTTTTTTCATACCTTCTTCATCCACTTCAGTTGAATCGAATGCAAAATGAACCGGTAGCGTCATTTTAAGTGGGCACCCTTGAGCATCTACTTCAAACCCTTTAGGTGTGTCTGGACATTTATCAAGCGTATCAATGACCCCATCATCATCACTGTCAACAACAGCAACAATAGCAGTGGTTGTAACGGCCACTACTTCTAATGTTTTTTCAGATTCAGTCACTAGTGCGACAGGTTCTTCATGTGTCGATTCCAATACTTTTGATTGTGCTTGTGACGCTCCAAACTTATAGTTCAATCCGACTAATGCTGCGATGTTATGCACTTCACCATTACTGCCGTTTGATCCATTGTTATTTATTTTATACATATACAATCCCTCTAGTTTTAGGGAAAGAGTTTTTGTTATGTCGACTTTTGCACCAATACCTGCATCAAAGACAAGTCCATCATAATCGCTGGTGTGCGTGTATTTATACCATTCATATCCGACACCTGCTTTTACAAATGGTGTCACAGCTGATATGTTTTTCAATTCATAGACACCATTAAGCATGGTCGTTACAACACTCGTAGTGCCTGATGTCCCGGTTGCATGATCACGTCCATACAGCAGTGACAATTCTGGCTTAATACTGCTTGGAACCGTATTCATCTTTACTTCAAGTCCAATTACAGCATGATCATCCACTCCACCCATTGCACCGTTGCTTTGCTGAGTGCTTTCGTTAGCCGTTGAGTTCCATAGATACCCTACCATTGGACTTACTTCATACTTAAAATCATTTGCACCGAGCAATGCTGATGCCAGTAATACTGATATAGTTAACGTTTTCATGCTGTTGTTCCATTTTGATAAATTTTTGGTAAATAACGATTATTGAGAGGAGAGAAGAAATGTATTAATGACACAATGTCTAAACGGTATGCAATAAAGCATACACGATTAAATATTACTTTTGAAGGTCTAGTTTTTGATTTGGATACGTTTCTTGAAATTCTTGCTTACTTTCTAGCATCAGCTTTTCGCCTTCCGTGATATCTTTTTTACCTTGTTCAATCTCTTGTTTTCCTGTAGTTATGTCTTTTTCTCCGGATTTAATTAGATCCTCTCCATGTTTGACCAATTTGGTACCAGATATTTTGAGTGCTGAAGCTTTATCCCACTCTTTTGCCATCTGTTTTTGGTCGCTAACTTCTGCTTTGCCTTCAGCTGCATGCATGCGCATAAAATCACCTGTTGTCGGAGCTTTAGTCGAACACCCTACTAGAGCTGACATCATTACTACCGTAGTAGCGATCATTTTAAATTCATTCATTTTGTTTCCTTTTATTATTATATGTGATTTCTCACTTGTTCTATTATATCTTAATTAATATTTTTTGTGTAATTTAATTAAAATTAATTACAAATGATGCGATTTTCTAAAATTTATAGTTTGCACCGACAAACCAATTCGTCAAGTTATTAATCTCAGCTTCTGACCCTGAAGAACTAAATCTACCGCTTGCATTGGATTTCATATACCTATAGCCACCTTCAAGAAAAAAATTCTCTCCAAATGCATAATTGATCCCAATTACTGCACCGATAAATTCTCCATCAAGATGTAAATCACTCTGCGAATATTGTGAATACCCGGCTAATATACCAAGAAATGGTTTCATTGCATTATCACCGATAAGATAATCATAGCCAATACCATAAAGACATCCATTACTAACTTCCAATGATGTATTGTGATGCTGATAAAAACCATTGATTCTACTGTTTTGATTCAGGTAATACCCTGCTTTCAATGTTTGTGAAGGAGCGGAGAGATTTTGTTTCTCACTGTTTGAACCATTCATTACAGTTAAATTTGTCCGTGTCTTAAAAGCATCTATACCAATATACAGACCCTTATCTGATGAAAATAGCCCACTTGCCAGTAATCCCAGTAATAGTATACTTTTCATAATTACCCCTTGCATTCATGTTTGGGTGACTATATCACAACTATACTTCACAATAGATGTTAAATAATATATATATTTATTATTATTTATTTACTAAGTTACTCATTTCATTATCTAACACTGACTCACCCATACACCAACATCAAGTGTTGAATCAGCTTTACCTATGAATGATCCTGATATTGGAGGCACGGCTTCTGGCAACCGTGCAACGGCTACGGCTATGTGATCGCTTCCGACTATTTTTCCCAATGTGGGGTCGAATCCCTTCCATCCAGCTCCCGGTAAGTAGACTTCAGCCCATGCATGAGTTGACCCAATTTCTGCTGCCATAAGCGGTGCATAAAGATACCCACTCACAAAGCGTGATGCCAGCCCCATACATCGAACAGCTTGCATAAAGAGAAAAGCAAAATCACGACATGACCCCGTACCACATTCGAGTGTCAATATGGCACTTTGAACACCTTGCTCTTCTCGCACACGATAGGTAAGCGTTCGATTAATGTGTTCAGCAATCTTCTGTAACAGCATATACGTCTGAATCCTCTCTCCAGTGCGCCAAAAATTTTCAATCCATTTATTGACGATACGCATCGTCTCATTATCAGGCAGTGCTCTGTAGTGGGAAAGTAATAGAGCCTCTTCATTTTGGTAGGTAAAAGGATAAAGCAATGCGTAATCACTCACAAGAAAATCAAGCGGAAACTCATTGTATTGCTGGATAATGACTTCACTCTCTATGAGCAGTTGACTGACTGGCTTGCTAAATGTTGCGATAGCGACCGAATTACCTTCAACATCGCGATGCCAAAGGAGGCTGGCCTCGGGTGTGATTTTGAGAGAGAACGATTCAATACGCAGTTCATAGTCCTCTCTAGGACGCAGTAATAGACTATGAAAGGAAAGTGTCACATCCGTAGAGTAATTGTAGTAAGTACGATGAATGATCTTATAGCGCTGCATGAAATATCCTATTTGGTTGATTTATTTTTTCTACGCTTATAATCTGAGAGGTTGGTTGCAATGAAGGTCCAAACTGGTTATAAATAGCAACGTCTGCCGCATCACGGCCATACCCAATTGCTACATACCCTCCGTTGAACTCTTTTTGTGTCGCATCAAACAAATACCAGCGCCCCCCGACATATACCTCGAACCACGCATGCAAATCCATCGGCTTTAATCCGTATAAATATCCGACTACTATTCGAGCGGGAATGCTAATGCTTCGACACATGGCAATCCCCAAATGAGCAAGATCACGACACACCCCCCATCCTCGTTCATTGACATCTATCGCTGTGACCAACAGATCACTACCATTAGGCTCAAATCGAATAGTAGCACTAATCCATTCCACGATAGCAACAACCTGATCATACCCCAATTTTTTACCTGCTGCTATGGTTGTTGTCATCTGACTAAAATGATCTGCCGGACAGTAACGACTTGGTAACAAATAGCCAAGAACATCGTTAGGTAAATTTTTGATCTCTACAAACGGTGCTCCAGGTGCTTGATCCATATAATCTGATATCATCACTTGCGCAGCTGTATAAATACCAAATACTCCAGGCGGTGCGATAAGACGCTGACAAAAATTTCCATAATTATCAATATATTCAAACACTGGAACAGTGGGAACAATTCGATATTCTTCTAGTTCTACCCACTGTTGTGCACCGCTGCGCGGTCGTAGCATAAAGATAAAAGGTGTCGGCACAGTAATGTCAAATATTAAATCACAGCTTGTTCGTAGCCACATACGGTAAATCCTTTATACTTTACAACATCATAGCCACCTTTTTAATATTTAACATTACATGTATATTTTAATTATATATGGTTACAATATTTGAATTATACATCTGAATGAAAAGGATAAAAAATGAAGCATACTGAAATAGAAAATGTGCAGTTTCGTGTAGGTAAATGGCTTCCGTCTGATCAGCTAATACTTGAAAAATGGCTGGAAAAATTAGTTAAAGAGGTCAATGATAATGAGAAGCCATTGCACCCTGTCATCCAAGCGTTCAAAGAACTTATTGAACACGATGCCGAAATATTTATGCTTTTTAACCAAATGTTTGATCAAGTTCCGGCTAAGTATAAAATAAGCCCGACAGGTAAACCACAGGTACGAGATTATCATCATATGCTGAACATGATTAACGCCGTTATGACCAAAGCACCAGAGTATGATTCCAGTGGATTAGTTGGACTTCCTATTAATGCCATATTGGATTGGTCGATGGGAACAAACGGAGGATTTGCAGCATATTTGAATAAAAACGTAAATATTCATCTTAAAAGGATTCTAAACGAATGGAGTATCTATTTAAAATCTTATGACTCTTGCAGTGTATTAACCGATAAGGGCTGGTTGGGCGAGGAAGCGTTAAAAGCATTGGCAGCAATGGATCCATATTTCCAAGAAAACTCACCTGATCCAAAACAAAATTTTATCGATAATTTTAAATGTAATCCTGATCAGCCCTATTGGGGATTTACATCATGGGATGATTTTTTCACAAGAGAGTTTAATTCGGGTAAACGACCGATTGCGTCACCTGAAGATGATAGTGTTATTGTCAATGCCTGCGAAGCTGCCCCTTATAGAGTCGCAACAAACATAAGCCGACATGCCAAATTTTGGATAAAAGCGCAACCGTATTCACTAGAACACATGCTTGCCAATGATGAATTGGTTGAGAAGTTTGTAGGGGGAACCGTGTATCAG
Source organism: Sulfuricurvum sp. (assembly GCA_024637295.1). Lineage (GTDB taxonomy): Bacteria > Campylobacterota > Campylobacteria > Campylobacterales > Sulfurimonadaceae > Sulfuricurvum. Next base: position 369,109 of record JAGXFL010000001.1, on the reverse strand, counting down.
GCTTTTTTGTGTGCTAAAAGCTATCATCGCTGGCACGCTCCCGTGAACGGAACAATCGTAAAAGCATATGTAAAGGAGGGAAGCTATTATTCTGAGACGTTAGCAAAGGCATTTGATCCCTGTGGCAACAAGGAATCCCAAGGATACATTACGGAAGTAGCCACAAGAGCTTTGATTTTTATCGAATCGGATAACCCTGATATTGGACTCATGTGTGTCATGCCAGTAGGAATGGGGGAGGTTTCTTCGTGTGAAATTACAGTTTATGAAGGACAAAAAGTCAAAAAAGGCGATCAATTAGGCTCCTTTCACTATGGAGGATCTACCCATTGTCTCATTTTCGGTTCTCACGTCAAGCTTGTATTTGATCTCCACGGTCAAACGCCAGGGCTTGCTTCGACCAATATCCCAATCAATGTGAGAATAGCTACGGTAAAAAAAAATTAAATGCTAAAATGATCCGATATATACTCTAGAATCCATCATTTGTATCTGGATCAAATATATAATAACGGTTTTTACCAGCTGATTTGGCTTGGTACATCGCATAATCTGCTTGTCTAAGCAATTGATCAGCATCAATATCAACGGACTGTGGGAAAAATGTAACACCAATACTTGCTGAAACATGAAGAAGTTGATCATCAATCAATACAGATTTTTGCGTAGACTCAAGTAATCGATTTATCATTGGCAAACAGGCTTGAATATCATTTGTCATTAGCAATAATATGACAAACTCATCACCGCCAATTCTGGCAATCGTATCAATCTCTCGAAGTGTTCGTTTCATATTTGTAGCCAGTGCTATCAATAGTTGATCACCTGCTTCATGTCCAAAAGTGTCATTGACATATTTAAATCCGTCAATATCTAAATATAGCAAAGCAAATGGCTGATTATTACGATTGGCTTGTGCCATAGCTTGATCGAGGCGATCATACAATAAGACACGATTTGGAAGCGTAGTCAAAGGGTCATACTGAGCTATATGCTGAAGCTGAATTTCATATTTCTTTCGCTCACTAATATCATTTAATACTACCCACCACTGTGGTCTATTAGTGGAATCATGTGCAATTATTGTTGTCAAATTGCCCCAAAACAATGTTTGATTTTCTTTAAACATCCGCAATTCACATATCGGATCAGCCTCGCTCATCAGGAGTTGTTTACAATAAAGATAATAGATATCTTGGTCTTCATTAATAACAAAAGCAGAAAATTTTTGATCGAGTAATGTAGATTGTGTGTGTCCCAACATCAATGCAGCTGTAAGATTTGTTTGTACGATAACTCCATTCTCATCCAAAGTGCAATACCCTACCGGAGCAAGCTCATAAAGATCGAAATACCGTTTTTTAGCGACCTCTAATTCAATTTGGATTCGCTTATATTCTTCATTTTGCATTTCCAATTCGATCTGATGAATTTGGAGTTCACGAATGAGCTGATGTACCTCTTTATTGGTCATGATTTACACTCTCTTTTGTAAATTTTGCTCCACAGTGCAAAGATTATAAATCCCTGCACTTCAATAAACTATTTATCAGTCTTTTCTTTGACTGATGTAGCACCTTTATTAACTTCATCATTTGTCCAGGTTGTTGCACTGGAGGTATCTTCTTTTACCCCTTTCCATGTAGCAGAGCATCCTGTGCATAGTAGTAGCATGGCTGCGATCAATAGTGAACGTTTCATTGTAACTCCCTTTTAGATAGATATTATGCATTGTAGCACATAAAATAATATTAAATAGCATATTAACACTATATAAACAATATTATGTTATAATCTCTTGATTAATTAGTGCATCTCATAGAAACTGCTTGTAAAGCAGCCTAAATTTGCCTGATTAGTTTTTCTTCACTCATTACCTATTTTATTTTAAATCCACACTTGAATAAAGTACTTTTTTTACATGCCTCATAAATAACATCAAACTGTCTTTTAAAAGGAATACCGATAATGTCCATACAAACATCTCCAAAATCATTTTTAGCGTTTGAAAATGAAATAGATTGCTTTTTGATCGATAATTTTACTGTTGAAAACAAACTCGATAGAATTTCTCTTTATGGTAGCTTGGAAATCACAAAAGACTTTTCAGGACTCGAACATGCGCTGAAACTAAAAAGGATTATTGATGCGGCAATCGATGCTTTAAAGCGAGATAAACAACTTCCGGAAAGTATCAAAATAGAAAAATGTTATGTAAATATATTGGAATAACCTCAAAATAACAGATAGTTTCAAGTCGAATAATGATGCAATCGTCTATTATTGCAGTTACATTGTGCAATTTGGATGCATTTAAAGGATTTTGATGTTATTAATGTCTACTAGACAAGAGTGGTTTGGCAATATACGAGGAGACATACTTTCTGGAATCGTTGTCGCACTGGCACTGATTCCAGAGGCTATCGCTTTTTCCATCATCGCAGGAGTTGACCCAAAAGTCGGCTTATATGCATCGTTTTGTATCGCGGCTGTTATTGCATTTGTCGGTGGTCGTGCCGGTATGATCTCAGCAGCGACAGGAGCTATGGCACTGTTGATGGTGACATTGGTCAAAGATCACGGATTGCAGTACCTTTTGGCCACTACAATACTTACAGGTGTATTACAGATCATTGCAGGATATTTAAAGCTCGGCTCTTTAATGAGCTTTGTGTCTCGTACCGTTATGATCGGATTTATAAATGCATTGGCTATTTTGATCTTTATGGCCCAGCTTCCTGAACTTATCAATGTCACATGGCATGTTTATGCCCTAACAGCAGCTGGACTTGGGATTATTTATCTCTTCCCTTATCTACCAATGATTGGTAAAGTCATTCCCTCACCATTGGTGACCATTGTCGTATTGACTTCCGTTACGGTTGCCCTGGGAATTGATGTGCACACCGTAGGTGATATGGGAGCACTTCCCGACACCCTTCCCATCTTTTTATGGCCTGAAGTACCTCTAAACTTTGAAACACTTAGAATTATTTTCCCCTATGCCGCAGCTCTTGCAGCAGTAGGACTTTTAGAATCCCTTATGACCGCTACGATAGTGGATGATATGACCGATACTGACAGTGACAAAAACCGTGAGTGTAAAGGTCAGGGAATCGCCAACATCGCTGCAGGATGCATAGGTGGAATGGCTGGATGTGCGATGATCGGGCAATCCGTTATCAATGTAAAATCTGGTGGGAGAGGTCGTCTTTCTACCCTTATCGCAGGTGTATTATTACTTATCATGGTCGTATTTTTAAGCGACTTGATTTCGATCATTCCGATGGCCGCACTCGTTTCGGTGATGATCATGGTCTCAATCGGAACCTTTAACTGGGCGTCAATCCCAGGATTGAAGACATTGCCGCTTTCAACGAATATTGTGATGCTCTCAACAGTAATCGTCGTTGTATGGACTCATAACCTAGCATTGGGAGTCTTTACGGGTGTATTGTTAGCGTCATTGTTTTTTGCTAATAAGATCAGCCATTTCATGTATTGTGAAAAATCGTATGAAGCAACAAGCAGTACCCGTGTGTATAAGTTTATCGGGCAAATATTTTTCAATTCGGCAGATCGTTTTGCCAATACATTTGATTACAAAGAAGATGTTCAAAATGTTATTATCGATGTAAGTCGTGCCCATTTTTGGGATATATCAGCTGTCTATGCGCTCGACAAAGCAGTGATTAAATTGCGCAAGATGGGAAAAGAGGTAGATGTTGTCGGGAAAAATCGTGCAACACAAACCATCATCGACCGCTTTGGAGTTCATGATAAGCCCTCAGAAATCGAGAAAGTGATGGGGGGACATTAGTCCCTGCCCCTGCTTTAGGTTATAATTACAAAAACAATTCAAGGCTTTCTCCTTATGGCAAAATTCCCGACCCTCTTAGAACAATTTCGCTCTTTCTGCTTTCAAAACAATGCTACCGATTTTGAAGAGGCTGTCAAATATTTCGCCGTCTTTGGCGGTATGGGCTGGAGTGTCGATATAAGTAAGTCATTGGATGAGCTAATCGAAGAGAAGGTTCTAAACAACTACCGCTATATCCATGGTGACATCGCGAAGATTACCCAAAGCAACCAGACACATCATGCCTTGTTAAGCGCTCTTGCTGTTGGTGATCGTAGAGAATTTTCAGCATTTAAACGTGCCGGTGCCGTACGAGAAGACGGACGGGCCTCTATCAAATTTCTGATTGATAATGGGTTACTGATACGGGATATATCTCAAGATCAGCCTGTGGATGAAAACGAAGTGGTCTCGGATAAATTTCATTTCACCCTCCCCTTTATGAGGTTTTGGTTCTCATCTGTTTCACCTTATTATAAAGGGATCAAGGAAGGTGACTACACAGAGGTCAAAGAACATTGGGGCCATTTGCAGTATGAGTTTACGGATCTAATATACGATCAATTGGTCATGGAGTTGGTAAAACTCGATTTCCCTAACGACCCTATAGAAAAAATCGGCTCCTACTGGGACAAAAAAATAGATATAGATATTTTAGCAAGAACTAAATCTGGAAAAGTCATCGCAGGTGTATGTAAATACGCAAAAGCAAAAGCCAATAAAAGCGAACTCACAAAACTCAAAGAGAAATGCGAACAAGCACAGATTGACATCAATGTATTTATTATCTTTTCAAAAAGTGGCTTCTCAAGCGAACTCAAAAAAGAAAAGGGAGAAGCAGTCCGACTCATGTCTCTGAAGAATCTCTCCTATTTGATGGACAACCTCAAGCCAAAAGACCTTCTCGTCAACACCAATAAAAAATATTAGATCGTTGATTGTCCATGTATATGGACATCACGTTGTGGATAGGGAATGCTCAACTGCGCTTCGTTTAATGCTTTATAAACTGCTAGATTAACTTCATATTGCATCTTAAAAAACGATCGAGTCGGAACCCAATAGCGCATCCCTATTTCGAGTGCATTGTCCCCAAACTTTTCGATTCCGACTATGCATTTGTTATCAACCGATATGTTTTCAAAATTATCGATGACATTTCTTATAATCGCAATCGCTTTTTCTATATTGTCATTGTATGAGATCCCAACACTGGACTCTACAATCCGATACTTAGAAGAGTTGACGATCACCTCTCCGATCATATTTTTATTCGGAACGGTAATGAGCTCTTCATCTTCGGTACGTAACATCGTATAGGCGAGTTTGATCTCTTCGACTTCACCATAGATGTTATTGATCAAAATCGTGTCTCCTATTTTAAACGGTCGACTTATGACCAATGATATACCCGCTGCAAAGTTCGCAACACTTCCCTGTATCGCCAGACCTGCTGTTAAAAAAATTGCACCCACTGCGGCGATAAAAGGGGCAATCGAAATACCAAGTTTTCCAATTGCCACAACAATCATAGCGCCTAACACCAGTATCCGTACCGCATTAGCGGCAAATTTTCCAAGAGTCGAATCAACATCATGTTTATCAAAAAAAGCGATCAAGACATTGTAGATGTATTTGGACAAGAACCACCCGATAATGGTGATAATCAATGCCCCAATTATTTGAAAACTGTAATTGGCTAAAAAAGCTATCGTCTGATTGTAAAATTCCTGAACATAGTACATTTGTTGCTGCATAGTTTTATTTCCTATAATTTAATCGGCGCGATTTAAGATTTTTTCTTTTTCGGCATCAAATTCTTCTTGAGATATTATGCCGTTGTCTAAAAGTTCTTTTATCTTAGATAATTGTTCATATTTTTGATTTAACGTATCATTATCCAACTTTGGGAGCATTTTCATTGATCTACCTATTAACAAATAGAGGATCACACCGACAAACGGTAAAAAGAAAACAACCAAAAGCCAGATAACTTGCATCAGATTTTCTTGAAATTTTGAGGCAATGATATCAACCAGTGCCCATAGCCATAAAACAAATACGCCAATGATCATCGCATACATAAACAATACAAATCCAAACATCATTTCCATTACAATCCTTTACTCTTCATGCCATGGTAACAAAATTCTCGTTAACGTATCCCAATACAAGCTTTAAGATGCTTAGCTATAATTGCATCATTAGTATGAGGGGAAATAATGAATGTAAATAATGATCATGAAGTTCTAATTTCACGAGCCGGTGAATATCTAAACGGATTATTAAGCGAAGCATTCCTCCATGACAATCAACATCGTGCAGTAGTCGTGTATGACACTGATTGCCTCTTATCAACCATTCTCTCTCAAGGCTACATACGCTGTTTGCCAAATGCCGTGTTTATTGATTTTAGCACTACGCCAGCAGATGAAATACTCGATATACTCAATGCATTGCAACCCTCTGATTTAGTAGCACTGGTTCAATCGACAAGTTTTAGACTCAATGAGTTTCGTCTGCGTATTGAGCTGTTTAAACGTAAAATCAAAGTAATCGAGCATCCACATCTCAGCCGAATGTCCGATTCGGAGGCATCTTTTTATATTGATTCTCTTGCTTACGATTGCGACTATTATCGTGGCGTTGGCCGTGCGCTTAAACAAAAGATCGATTCAGCTCCCTCGGGCGTGTTAGACAGCGGCGGCGACTTATTGGTATATGGTTCACCGTTTGAATCTGCAAAACTCAATATCGGTGATTATTCAGACATGCCAAATGTTGGCGGTCAGTTTCCACTTGGTGAAGTATTTACAGAAGCTCAAGACTTACGTGCCCTTAACGGACGTGTCAAGATTTTTAGTTTTGGCGATGTGACGTATAAACTCAACTATCCTGCAACGCCTATTACCCTTGTTGTCGTTGAAGGGCAAGTAGTGGAATGCGAAAATTCCACTCCAGCATTTGATCAGATCCTCTCAAATATACGCAGAGATGAAGGTGGTGTTGTCTGGGTCCGTGAGCTTGGATTTGGTTTGAACAGAGCATTTACCAAAACACATACTGTCGCCGATACCGGCACCTATGAGCGTATGTGCGGTGTTCATCTCTCACTAGGAGCCAAACATGGAATCTATGGAAAGCCAGGTTTCAAGCGTAGAGACGGGAGATATCATGTCGATGTCTTTGCCGACACACACACGTTTACCCTCGGTGATGAGGTGGTCTACAAAGAGGGTCAATGGGATGTTCTCAGATGAAACAATTTATTGTACTTTTTATCATTTTCAACATCATTACATTTTTCATTTTCGGCATTGACAAACTCCTTGCACGTACTGGCAGAAAACGTATCAGTGAGCGAACGCTTCTTATCCTTGCCCTATTAGGTGGAAGTGTTGGAGCCGTTTTTGCACAAAAACTGTTCCGTCATAAAACACAAAAATTTCGCTACATCCTATGGATTATTTTAGTCATTCAATTTATTCTTTTTGAACTTTTCTGGAATTATACCCCTGCCCTCACCGCTTAATGACTGCACTTCCAATCTTCTTTTCGATCACTGAATTTAAAATTTGCAAATGCACCTTCGACACTCATGGTATTTTTATAGTGTGTTGGCGTTAATTTAACACTCTTGCTTTGTAAATTACAAACGGCGATGCGATAATATGACCCCATAAATGGTTCGACAATACAGACAATGTTTCCATCGACTTCCCGCGTTGCATGGATAACCCCTTGTAAGTTATGGAAAAAATATTTAGGATAACTTAGAGGTGTGATCTCTACGACCTCTGCGTATTTATTCTTCTCAAGGGTACTGGCAATGGTTATGGCATCATCATAATTATCAAATTGCACACACCAGTCATCGAAGGTCTTGTTGAAGTGTTTTAAATCTTCATCCAAAAAACCGCCTGCCGGTGATTGTAAAGCATAGATACTCACGGCATATACCTCTTTGATTTTTAGAATATTACCATGTAATCTTAGCAGTAGCCTAAACTACTGCATAAATGTATTATCCAAAAAGCATTGCAGTATCAATTTTATAAAAATCTTCTAATTCACTGTATAGTTCCGGAAAGTGATGTTTTAAAGAAACTGGGGACTCGAAAAAACGCTCTGTAACGACAGCAAAAAACTCTGCTTCATTACTGGCTGCATACGAACCAAGTAGTTTGTATTTGCCCCAACCTCGGTCTTTTTGAGCAATAGTATTAAGGCTATTGAATTCTTTATGAAGAATATGTACCCATCCATCATATTTTGAGTTCTCGATTGGCGGAACACCATCGATCTCTCCATCCATAAAATCGATTTCATGAGCAAATTCGTGGATAATGACATTATTGTGGCGCATATGGTACGATTCACTTTTAGCTTCATGCCAGCTAATGACGACAGTATCATTTGCCGATTGCCCTTGGATCATAAATTGTTCTTTAGTATATATCCCCCCATACGATTTGACCTCTTTTATTATGACAGAGTGCGGATAGATAATAATGGTTTTGAGATTATCGTAGCAATTTTCAGTTCTTTTATGGATCAGAAGCAAACACGCATAAAAGGCGATAATTACTTTCATCTCATCTGTCACTTCCAAACCGATTCCCATAAATTCTTTTGCATTAATAAAGTACACGATTGAGCGTTGAAGGCTTAATTGATCCGTTGATTCTAACCTATGATAATGCGGTGTTCTAGCAACTATCGCTTCATATTCATCCGTGAAAGGAAGCTGTTTTATTTTCTCTAAAACTTTTTTCTTTCGGAGTTCATTAAGAAATAAAAATACGAAGAATATCGTTCCTAATCCGGTAAAGAGAATAAGAATCGCTCCGTGATAGTTCATTACTTTCTAATGCCTACTGAGCAGAGCGTTGTTGGGAGATCAAGCATATGCTAATATCTCTTCGATGCTTTTCACCGAATAGGCATCTCCCATCCCCCACATCGTAGCTAAGCCGTAAGCGTTTTGTGCGATCTCCGGTATGGCTTCTCTAGGGATATTTCCTTTTGGTAGTGATACTGGCGCTCCTATGGAATCAAACCATCGTTGCAACGTGGTGATTCCCTCATCGGCAGAGTCTTTTCCAAATACTTCTTTTGCAAAGCGTTCAAACTGCGAAAGATTTTTTTCTTTATACCATTTCATCCATGCTGGTATGACAATAGCCAGACCTGCGCCATGTGCAATATTAAACAATGCAGAAAGTGCGTGCTCAATCATATGATTCGGAAAGTTTCCGCCGCCTGTTCCAGAAGTGGTCAATCCGTTTAATGCCTGAGAAGATGCCCATGCAAACTCTGCACGTGCATCATAATTGGTAGGATCTTCCATGAGTATTTCGGTAGTTTCAATGACGGTCTTGATGATTGACTCGACCAGTCTAGATTGAAAATTAGGATGATCGACAGCCGTAAAGTATACTTCGATCGAGTGGGCAATAATATCAACAGCCGAATAGGCTAAATACTCTTTTGTGACACTCATCATAAGCTCTGGATTGACAATCGATATCTTTGGATTTAAAAGTACGGATGCAATTGAGTACTTTTGCTTTGTAACTTCATTGGTAATGACCGAGTTGCCATTCATTTCACTTGCTGCCGCTGCAAGAGTGACAATCGTGTAGACAGGCAAAGCTTTCTCTATGGAAGCTTTGTTGATAAAGAAATCCCACACATCCGTTTCAACAACTGCACCTGCCGCTATGGCCTTGGATGAATCAATAACCGAACCCCCTCCTACACCTAATACAGCGTCAATATTGTTTGCTTTTACAAGATTTATCCCCTCATTGACATGTGAGAGAAGTGGATTGCTGATGACACCACCAAACTCAACATATTGGACACAAGATTTTTCTAATGATTCAATTACACGTTGATACAATCCACTCTTTTTAATCGAACCCGTTCCATATACGAGCAAAACTTGTTTAATGCCATCTTGGGCGAGTAATTCACCGATAGTATTTTCTTTATTTCGTCCAAATTCAATACGAGTTGGGTTGTAGTAGGTAAAAGAATCCATAAATTATCCTTGAGAATGTCTATATTAATCGGATTGTATAGGGCTTGGACTTCGCTATGGCTGAAGTTTTAGTTCTACAAAAAGGACGTCTGTTTTGCCACCGATTATAGAAGGTTAACACTTCATCTTATTTTATATCTAAAAGTACCTTGGCATAAATCGTGCCAGGCCATAAATAACAAAAAAGCATCTAAACTTTCGTATACCTTTTTGTCAACCTACAAAAATCGTAAAAATCACTCAACATCAAATAGCGAAACTCTATATCTTCAAATTGTTTCATCATGACAGGTTCACATTGCAGATAGTACTTCGCATCTTTTTGAAACTCTTTTGGAAATTCCAGTTTTTCCGCCTCCAACGATGAGAAACAATCTATAAAATCACTAAACAGTTTTATCACGATTTGATCTTGTTCCTGTGATCTGTGTGCGAGATAATCGGTAATTTCTTCAAATGCCTCACATATATGTACTAAACACTGATGCACAAAATTCTCCCTGCAAACGACTATGTGAAACAATATACATAAAGCATTCTAATGGATGTATTCACTCAGTTGTGCATGATTTATGCATTGTATTAAACATCATAATGAGGAGAATACTATGGTCTGTAAACTCAACCAGATAATTAATTTTGTCCGTGAATACAAACTGCTTGACGATTTAGATGATGAAACAATCACAGAAACTTTCAATTCTTTTCCGCATTGTTGCTCATGGGACAAAGAATTGGGCTTTACTGAAATCGATAATGATCGTATTGACATCGCTGTCGATAAAATAATGGAAGTTCTCGATGATTCATTCGACCATGCATACACTGCACCTCAGATAAAAGCGATTGCAACTACTTTTATGGGGATTTTTGATGCAGCCGGTGCTCCAAAAAGTCCCGTACCTTTTGTCATTGTCATGTTGGCCAGGATTTAGAGATTCATATGAATACACTTATATTTTAAATTCGCTTACATATATTCCTATAACGGGATATTAACAATTCAAAGTTTTCATGTTTTTATTATTGATGAGAATTTAAAATAAAGAAGGTGGTACCAGTGGGCGGACTCGAACCGCCACGACTTGCGCCACCGGATTTTGAATCCGGCGTGTCTACCATTTCACCACACTGGCATGTGTTTGAAGACGGGAATTATATGTACTGAATACTTAAACTATCGTAAAACTTGCTTCTTTTAATGAGAAATCATTTATTGTCGATATTAGAGGTGGAACTTAATTTGCTTTAGAACTATTAACTTACACAAAAGGATTTGCCGTGAGAGTTACATCAGCTTCATATTATAATAATATTTATGGTGACAATAATAAACTAAACCGTCAAATGTTTGATGTCAATAAACAAATATCGTCAGGTCAAAAAATACAATATGCCCATGAAGATCCGGGAACTTTTATAGACACTCTAAGACTAGATGATGAAATAACAACTTTACAGCAAACCAAAAGCAGTGCCCAAAATGCGTATAAATTTAGTACACAAACCGATACGACTATCGGAGAAATCGTAAAAACATTCGAGTCGATGAAAATTAAACTGGTCAATGCTGCAAGTGATACAAACTCAGTAGCCAGTATGGATGCTATTGCCAAAGAACTTCGTGGACTTCAAAATCATCTTAAAACACTTTCCAATACCTCCATCAATGGTCAATATATCTTTTCCGGTACCGCAACTGCAATAAAACCTATAGATGCTGATGGTAACTATCAAGGAAACAGCAAGAACATGCTTGCTTCCCTTGGTTCAGGAGTCCAACAAAAATACAATGTATCAGGTGCAGAGCTTTTTCTAGGAAATGAAAATAAGATCAATCGTACAATCACGACCAATGTAGAGCAATTTAATTTAACCAAGCTCTACCCAACCAATCTACAAAGTGGTTCAACAGGTCAAACTCAAAAATCTTATATCCAAACAACCGATACCATAAGAGATCTAATGGGAGATACGGATACTGATGGCACGAACACCCCAGGTAAACTTAGCCATTTTTACATCCAGGGAACTCGAAGTAACGGGGACACATTCAAACAAAAAATTGATCTTGAGATGACTTCAACTGTAGATGACCTAATGCAAAAAATATCAACGGTATACGGTATCAATCAGGTCAACGTCACGCTTAATGCTCGTGGTCAAATTGAGGTATCAGACAAACTATCCGGATCAAGTAAATTGGATTTTCATATGGTAGGTGCGGTTGATTTTGGGATCACTGGAGTTGATACTGCCGATGTCGTTAATTTAAATCAATTGGAAACAGTCACTTCCAGTACTAATTTTGATGATATCTTATCCGGCAATAAAACCATGTACGTCAAAGAATTTATAAAAAGTGGTTTGACCACAAGCGATCCAACCGTGACGATACAAGGTTTGAACTATGACAGCTATTATTTTGACAGCAAAGGGGCTACATTATCCTCTAATGTCTCACAAATAATTCGGGGTACAAACGAATTTGCGACTGCATCCACAAAATTAACTGATGTTACCGGTGCAAATCTTATCCCTGGGGGCTCATTAGCGTTAAAAGGTAAAAATATTGATGGTGGTGCCTATGATATTACCATCACCCTCAATACGCCATCTACTTTTACGGATAATATTAGTGGTAATACCTATAATATTTATGGATCTGCCTACAATGACCTTAATAGTAATGGGATTAAAGAAGCTGGTGAAGGTATTGTGTCAAATGAAAAAGAGCTCACGTATCAACAGCTCATGGATATCACCAACATGGCACTTACCGGATCATTACCTACAGTACCTACTCCTGGAAATGACCCTGTAGATTATGATTCTGCCATTGCAAATGCTAATGCTCGAGGTAATGTCAGTTTGTCCCATGATGGGAAATTGACGTTTAAAGATGCTATTCATCCTGTCACAACCGCGACTTTATCGTTATCAGATACAACGACTAATAGCTTTTTTTCTAATGTTACGTCGCTAGGAAATGCCTTTACGTTCCAAGCTAATAATGCAATCACCATTCGTGATCCAAAAAACAATCTATATGCGCAGATTGAAGAGATGATCACATCCGTTGAATCAGGGAAAAAATTTGCAGATGGCACAAGTAATACCAATCAAAGAAATCTGGGAATCAATAATGCCATTCAAATGATAGATGATATAACCGAACACGTAAGCCGCTTGCAAGCAGACGCAGGGTCAAATTCACAAGTCCTTGACTCAACAGTCAGTCGTTCTGATTTATTGATCATCAGTACAAAAACACTCCGATCTGATGTCATAGATACAGATATCGCTGAAGCTACCTTAAAGATGCAGCAATTAAGCCTAAACTATCAAGCATTACTCTCTAATATTTCTAAAGTCTCTAAGCTTTCACTGGTGAATTATTTATAGCATAATGCAATATTATGCTTCGTTCACCCCTTTTTTGCTATAATCAATCTACTTTAACTCATTCAAGGATTTCCCATTTTACGTGATGTACTTTTTATCGCCGGTTTTGGAATACTTTTCTATTTAGGACTTGCTACTATTATTGGTGATGCAAGTGTCATTGGAGCTTTTGGCGCAGGATTTGCACAAGACAATGTCTACCTTTTTGGTTATGTGGCCTATACCTACCTTTTACTTCTGATGGTGCCACTTTTTTATTTTTATAAAGGGCATAGTGATACCAAACGCCAATTAGAAATTGGAGGAGTCTTTACTTTACTCTTGTTTTCGCTTACATTTTTTCAAGCACTGGTTGTTGAAGGTGATTATAGAGGAGCATTTGGCGGTTTTATAACGGATGCTATTGGTGTTTATGTCGGAAGTTTTGGTCTATGGATTTTATGGTTCATGCTTATAGCGATTTCGATGATTATCATACTAGAACAAACACTCTCTGAACTTGCAAATCCATTTAAAGAATTTATGGAAAAACCCCTCTATAACCCTAAAAAAATGACTCAAACAGTAACGGATGAAGATCAAAATGATGAAACCTATAATAATTTTAATATTGATTCATCCACTCAAACTGTTAATGACATCGCACCAATTCAAAATCCATTACCTATTTTTGAAACAGCAGTGGAAGAAACCATCCAATACCCTTTGCCAACGCTAGAATCTATCTCAGATGAGGAAAAGATTACTCCAACGCAAATCATTCAGCCACTAGTAAAAGAATCCACTATTCTTTCTGTCGCCAAAAAAATCAAAGAGAGTAAGCAACATGCCGTTGTAGTAGATGAGTTAGAAGAAAATAAGATCCTTTTAGATCAAATTGATCGTGGTATTAGTGAAAAGCCAACAAATTTCAAACTTCCTCCTACGAGTTTTTTACAGTATCCTCCAAAAAAACAAAATACGGTCGATGAAGATGAGCTCGATGATAAGATAAGGGATTTGATTGAGAAACTAGGTCACTTTAATATTGATGGTGATGTTGTACGTACGTATGCAGGTCCAGTTGTCTCCACCTTTGAATTCAAACCCGCTGCAAATATAAAAGTCTCTAAAATACTTGGATTACAAGATGATTTGGCAATGGCATTAAGAGCTCAGACCATTCGTATCCAAGCCCCAATCCCTGGAAAAGACGTAGTTGGAATAGAAATTCCCAATAAAACAGTAGAAACAATATATCTCAGAGATATCTTTGAAAGCAAACTGTTTCAAGAAGCGGCATCCCCTCTTACCCTTGTCTTGGGTAAAGACATTGTTGGCAAACCCTTTATTACCGATCTCAAAAAACTACCTCACTTGCTTATAGCAGGAACAACTGGAAGCGGAAAAAGTGTCGGTATCAATGCCATGATCTTGAGTCTGCTGTACAAAAACTCTCCGGATCAACTCAAATTATTAATGATTGATCCAAAAATGCTGGAGTTCTCAATCTATAATGACATACCGCATCTTTTGACACCTGTCATTACAAAACCAAAAGAAGCAATATCGGCACTTAATAATATGGTCTATGAGATGGAGCGTCGTTATCAGTTGATGAGTGAGACACGCACCAAGAATATTGAGAACTTTAATGAAAAAGCAAAACAGGAAAAACGAGAACAACTTCCGTATATCGTTGTCATTATCGATGAGCTAGCGGATCTAATGATGACAAGCGGAAAGGATGTTGAGTACTCTATCGCTCGTTTAGCGCAAATGGCACGTGCAAGTGGAATTCATCTCATCGTAGCAACGCAACGCCCTAGTGTTGATGTTGTTACCGGATTGATAAAAGCCAATCTTCCTTCACGTATAAGCTATAAAGTCGGTCAAAAAATTGACAGTAAAATCATTTTAGACGGTATGGGTGCGGAATCTCTGCTTGGACGCGGTGATATGCTGTTCACACCTCCGGGGATGAGTGGCTTAGTGCGTCTTCATGCACCATGGAGCTCAGAAACAGAAATTGAAAAAATTGTTGATTTCTTAAAAGCACAACGCGAACCAGAATATGACCGACGTTTTTTGCGTGATAAGGAAGAGATTATTCGTAATGGAACGGACAATACGGATAATGAAGCTTTAGATGAACTGTATGAAGAAGCAAAGAATATCATATTTACCGAACAAAAAACTTCAATCAGTTATCTTCAACGCAGACTTCAAATCGGCTATAATCGCTCTGCCCGTCTCATCGAACAACTAGAGCAAAATGGTATTCTTTCATCCCCTAACGCTAAAGGTAATCGTGAGATAATTACCGATTAGAACTATATGTTTCAATAATACTCATAATAAGTAAATATAGGCTAAAAAAGTGTTAATTATAGTAACACTTGCTCAATACTCCCTTACTCTTCTGCTATAATCTTTCAAAATTTTGAGCGCAGGAGTCACCATGGCTTTTTTGGAAGAATATAAAGCACACGTTGCAGAACGTGCAACTCAGGGCATCCCCCCATTCCCACTAACTAAAGAGCAAACTACTGATTTGGTAGAATTGATAAAGCTTGAAAAAAGCAAAAACAATGAGCTAATTGAAATGCTAGCAGAACGTATCAATCCAGGTGTTGATGATGCAGCTCATGTAAAAGCCGCTTTTTTACACGAGGTTGTACAAGGTTCGGCGAAGGCTTTCTTGGCAGATAACAGTGATATCAATAGCGATGATCATAAGAAAGCTGCTATCAAGATTCTTGGAAAGATGGTTGGCGGATACAATGTCAAACCGCTTATCGATGCACTCAGTATCAATACATTAGCAAAAGAAGCTGCTCACGAGCTCAAACACACATTATTGGTATACGATGCATTCAATGACATCGTTGAGCTATCTAAGACGAATAGCTTTGCAAATGAAGTACTCCAATCATGGGCAGATTCAGAATGGTTTACCTCAAAACCGGTAATGGCAGAAAAATTTAGTGTTGTTGTATTTAAATTTCCTGGTGAAACAAATACCGACGACCTTTCTCCTGCAAGTGCTGCGTTTACACGTTCAGATATTCCTCTTCATGCTACAACAATGCTTCAAGCAAAAATGCCAGAAGGTCTTGAAAAAATTGCTGAACTGAAAAAAATGGGCATACAAATCGCTTACGTCGGTGATGTTGTAGGAACGGGTTCAAGCCGTAAATCAGCAGCAAACTCTGTTCAATGGCACATGGGTGATGATATCCCAGGTATTCCTAACAAGCGCACTGGCGGTATTGTCATCGGTAGTATCATCGCACCTATCTTCTTCGCTACATGTGAAGATTCTGGCGCATTGCCAATCGAAGCTGATGTTAGCCAAATGGAGACAGGCGATGTATTGGATATCGATACAAAAGCCGGAACCATTACAAAAAATGGTACTCAAATCGCTACGTTTAATCTTCGTCCAAATACTATCGAAGATGAAGTTCGTGCAGGTGGTCGTATCCCATTGATCATTGGTCGTGGTTTGACAGCAAAAGCACGTACTGCCCTTGGAATGTCACCAGCAACAATCTTCGCAACTCCTATTCAACCTGCAGATACAGGTAAAGGGTACACTCTTGCACAAAAAATGGTAGGTCGTGCATGTGGTCTAGAAGGTGTTCGTCCAGGTATGTACTGTGAGCCACACACTGCGACAGTAGGCAGTCAAGATACAACTGGACCAATGACACGTGATGAGATCAAAGAGCTTTCTGCGCTTGGTTTCTCTGCTGATTTTGTTCTACAATCATTTTGTCACACAGCGGCATATCCAAAACCATCAGATGTAAAACTGCACGCAACATTGCCTGCATTTATAAGTACTCGTAGCGGTGTTGCTCTTCGCCCTGCTGATGGTGTTATTCACTCATGGTTGAATCGTATGGTTCTTCCCGATACAGTTGGAACGGGTGGAGACTCTCATACTCGTTTCCCTATCGGTGTTAGTTTCCCTGCAGGTTCTGGTCTTGTTGCATTTGCAGGTGTTACCGGTGCTATGCCACTTGAAATGCCTGAATCTGTTTTGGTTCGCTTCAAAGGTGAAATGCAACCGGGTATCACATTGCGTGACCTTGTTAATGCAATTCCTTACTATGCGATCAAAGAGGGTCTTTTGACTGTTGAGAAAAAAGGGAAGAAAAACATATTCAACGGACGTGTTTTAGAGATCGAAGGTCTTCCAAATATGAAAGTCGAGCAAGCATTTGAACTCTCCGATGCATCTGCTGAACGTTCAGCTGCTGCGTGTACTGTTCATCTTAATAAAGAACCAGTTATCGAATATTTAAAATCAAATGTTACCTTGATCGAAGCAATGATTGCTGATGGCTACGAAGATGCACGTACCCTACGTCGCCGTGCCGATAAGATGAAAGAGTGGTTAGCTGCTCCAACATTGATGTCTGCTGATGCGGATGCTGAGTATGCGGCTGTAATTGAAATTGATTTGAATGAGATCAAAGAACCGATCTTGGCATGTCCAAACGATCCAGACAATGTTAAATTGCTCAGTGAAGTTGCAGGAACCGAGATCAATGAAGTATTCTTGGGAAGCTGTATGACAAACATCGGTCACTACCGTGCAGCCGGTGAAGTTATGCGCGGTGAAGGCAAAATTGCAGTTGAAAAATTCTGGATCGTTCCACCAACACGTATGGATGAGCAACAATTGATCAATGAAGGTTATTATGACGTTTATAAATCAATTCATGCTCAAACAGAAGTACCGGGTTGTTCACTATGTATGGGGAACCAAGCAAGTTCTCGTGAGGGATCAACAGTATTCTCTACGTCAACACGTAACTTTGATAACCGTCTGGGTAAAGGGACACAAGTCTATCTTGGAAGTGCTGAGCTTGCTGCTGTATGTTCAAAGCTTGGTCGTATTCCAACAGTTGCTGAATACATGAGTATTGTTCCAGAGAAACTAGCCGGAAAAGCAAATGAAGTTTACAAATATTTAAATTTCAATGAGATCACTAACTATAAACTAGAGTCTCGTACTACCGCAGAAGATAAATACGGCGTAACCATCAAAGCCGTCTAAAACCTTTCCTCTTATTACACCCTTCTTACGGGGTGTGCTATAATTGCACATCTACATACCAAAGCAACATTATGTCCTCATTCACAACCATTGCACTGCATTTACCTTTGCAAACAGCCTTAAAGCGTTTAGATTTTACATCTATGACCCCTATTCAGGCAGAATCTCTTCCTATTATCCTTAATGGCAAGGATATCATCGCACAAGCTTCGACAGGAAGCGGAAAGACATTAGCTTTTGCTCTTGGAATATTGCAAAATATTAATCCTCGATTTTTTGCCGCACAATCACTGGTGTTATGCCCTACACGAGAACTCGCTGAACAAGTAGCAAACGTTATACGTTCATGTGCTTCTGAAATTGGCAATATTAAACTTCTCACCCTTTGCGGTGGTGTTCCTATGAAAGCCCAGCGTCATTCCCTGACTCATGGTGCCCACATTATCGTCGGTACTCCCGGGCGCGTACTTAAGCTCTTAAGCATGAATGATCTCGATTTAAAATCCTGTAAAATCGCTGTTCTTGATGAAGCTGATCAAATGGTTGATATGGGTTTTATCAATGACATCGAGTCAATATTTGGCTATTTACCTTCCCAAAAACAGACCTTGTTGTTTTCAGCTACTTATCCGGACACCATTCGAGAACTTTCATCAAAACTAACCAATGATGCCATTTATGTTAAATCTCAGAGCACTGAAATCAAACCAACCATTACTGAAATTGCCTATAGAGTCTCTGATAAAGCAACTGCGTTAAATACACTGGTACACCATCATGATATAACCAATGCAATCATTTTTTGCAACACAAAAGTAGCTGCATCAGAACTGTGTGAGACATTAAAATATTCGGGTATTCATGCACTTGCATTACATGGAGATATGGAACAGTTTGATCGTAATGAGACCATTATCCAATTTCGCAACGGAAGTGCACCATTTCTAGTAGCAACCGATGTTGCGGGTAGAGGTATTGATATTCAAGGTCTTGATGCCATTATCAATTATGATGTTCCGCAACAACTTGATCGCTACATTCATAGAATTGGACGTACGGGACGAGCCGGCATGAATGGTCTGGCTATTACCCTTGTCAACCCTCATCAGACAGAAGCATTTTACGGATTGGATCGTGGCGTTATACTTACCGATCTTCCGTCACTGATCAAACATCAAGATGTCACTACCAAAATGAGGTCTATCTGTATTGATGCAGGGAAAAAAGAAAAATTACGTGCAGGAGATATCGTTGGGGCATTGATCCATGAGTGTCATCTTACAAAAGAAGAGATTGGTAAAATAGATCAACTTGATCACTTGAGCTATGTTGCCCTGCCCCGAGATATATGTGAAAAAAGCTACAACACACTCAGCAAGTCGAATATAAAAGGAAAACGCCATCGAATGTGGCTCTTGGGCTAACTGAATTTATTGCTTGTGTGAGAAAAAACCTTCCAATATTTTCTTACCATGCTCCACCCCTGGTTGATCATACGTATTTATTTCTAACAATGCCCCTGCTGCAGAAGTCAGTAATTCATAATACATGATCATCTGACCCACCGATGATTCATCGATGCACGACCAAGTAATATCATCTACACTGACGCCACTTTGAAGTACACTTTCCATCGTCGCCTGACACTGTGCATTAATAAGTGTATTAAACGATTCACCGTTTACAAAATCTGATTTTTCTAAAAATGGCAAAGAGAGATTTGGAATCATCAATTCATCACGTGAATGTTCGATGTGCATGAACGTAACCGTTTTATTCAAAGGTCCTTCTATTATCAACTGTAAAAATGAGTGCTGATCTACCGAACCGATTAACGAAATAGGTGTCAATCCTACACGCTCACCACGTGCGTTTCGTTTTCCTAATGATTCTCCCCACAATTGTACGACCCATTTACCGAATTCTTCAAATGTAT
Organism: Sulfuricurvum sp.; assembly: GCA_024637295.1. Lineage (GTDB taxonomy): Bacteria > Campylobacterota > Campylobacteria > Campylobacterales > Sulfurimonadaceae > Sulfuricurvum. The sequence goes on along the minus strand of JAGXFL010000001.1, from coordinate 348,813 downwards.
CTGAGTAAGAGAATAAAACATTAACTGGTGAGGTTTTTGCATTGCTGACATAGAAAGCCGCTTTTTGCAACAAATGTTCTTCTTTTCGATTCCAAAAATTATCAGCAAACTGCTTTGCCCCTTCTAAAACATCTTCGACATTAAACCCTGCCAATACCAAAGGGACAACTCCTACAGCACTTAAGACAGAAAAACGACCACCGACATTTGAAGGAATAATAAAACGTTTTAGACCATAATTATCGGCGAACTGACTCAAAACTGACGCTTCATCACTAATCACAACAACTTGATTGGAATCTTTCAAATCCATCTCGAATCTTGAAATCAGATATTTGAAAATGGATAAGGTTTCAACCGTACCACCCGATTTAGAAATAACCACAAAAAGAGTTTTAGCAAACTCTATACGTGAACATTCATAAGCAATGCTAATTGGATCAGAATTCTCAAAATAGATTATTTTTTTAGCATGAGGTGTTGAGGATCTAAGCATTCTATCTATTGCTTTGATTCCTAACGAAGAGCCGCCAATACCGACAACTGCGATGGTATTAAAAAAAACCGTACTACTTAATAATGAACTTTTAACGTCAGCACAAAGATCAATAGATGAATCAGGAAGATCATAATAACCTATTGTACTGCGCTCAAATTTTAGAGCTTCATACGCTTTTTCCAAAGTAAAGGGATCAAGATTTTTCGTCTCAAAGTACCCTTTAAAACTTGGCATTAATGAGTTCCGACTAAAACAGTCATATCAACCAAGCGGCTGCTGTATCCCCATTCATTATCATACCAGGCCAAAACTTTGACCGTATTACCATTGACAACACTTGTCATATCAGGGACATACGTAGCACTAAACGTCGAGCCGATAAAATCACACGAGACTCTCATATCATTGTCAACTTCTATAAGACCTTTGAATGCGCCTTTGCTAGCTTGTTCAAAAGCGGCGTACACTTCCTCTTTTGTGACATTTCTAGATAAGTTAGCCGTTAAATCAACAACAGAGACGTCAGGAGTAGGAACACGCATAGCATACCCATTAAGTTTCCCCTGAAGATGCGGCATTACTTTACCAATAGCCTTTGCAGCACCGGTTGATGTCGGTATCATATTTAAAGCAGCAGCTCTGGCACGACGCGGATCTTTTGCATGTTTAACATCCAAAATATTTTGATCGTTGGTATATGAATGAATCGTTGTCATAAGTCCATTTTCAATTCCAAATGCATCGTCCAGCACTTTACAAACCGGACCTAAACAGTTAGTTGTACAGCTCGCATTTGAAATAATAGCCTCACCCTTGTATTCATGAGAATTAACCCCAATGACATACATAGGTGTATCGTCTTTTGCAGGTGCTGATATAACAACTTTTTTGACACCGTTTTTTAAATGTTTTTGACAACTTTTCTGATCTAAAAACACCCCTGTGCATTCGATTACAACTTGTGCACCTGAACTTCCAAAGTCAACTTTATCTGCATCACGTTCACAAAACATACGAACACTTTTTCCACCAATCGAAATGGTATTCTCATCGATGACCTTTGCGTCAATTCCACGATGGACACTGTCAAATTTTAACAAGTACTCAAGCATTTCCGGTTTTGAAGTGGTGTTCAGTGCTACTAGCTCTATATCATCGCGTTGTGCAATGATTTTTGCTACGATGATTCCAATTCGTCCGGTTCCGTTGATTGCTACTTTAAGTGCCATGAAATCTCCTGATACATTTTAATAAATATCAATTATTTTAACAAAATATGGCTAAAAGAGGGGTAAGAAAAAAGCAATGCCCCCTAAATAGAGGCATGAATTTAATAGCTGTAGGTTACCGTAACTGGAATTTGTTTCAAAGGATGGTCACTTTGAATACGAATTTCTTGACCTTTAAATTTGGCAACATTGGTATATCCGTCAACTACTTGACGTGATTTTGTCGTATACACGGTTTCACATTTGCGTACTACTCTATACGAATTACCCTGTGGCGTATTGTATTTACTGCCTACACTTTGCCCTAATAAAACACCGCCAACAGCTCCAGCAACCGTTGCAACTGTTTTTCCGGTACCGCCGCCAACATTGTGACCTAACACACCGCCAAGTGCTCCACCCGCAACAGCACCAACCAAATCAGCATTCTGCGTACCACTTTGGATCGGTTCTTTGACATCCTGGCATCTCTCTGTGGGAATATCCTCACTAATAGTAGAATAAGCAGGTATAGAGCTGCTTACATTGATGTATTCCGTAGTCGAAAAACTTTCTGCACTCAATGCACTTGATCCAAATATCATTGCGGCCAACACGTAAGAAACTTTATAATTTAACATTCTAATTCCTTTTTTTGTAATGGAGATATTATAGTCTAAAATCGTTGACAAATAGTGAATCACTGGGGATACAACAAACTATTTATCTTTCCATATAAATCTAATATTTCACCCTTTTTCTCAAAAAAGCTATTTTTATTCGCAATGAGATGTGTTGTTGATTCCATGATTGTTTCTACCACTTCCAATCCATTTTGCTTCATGGTAGCACCCGTATCGACTACATCAACAATCATGTCTGCAAGACCAACTAACGGTGCCAATTCAATAGAACCATACAGCTTAATAATATCGGCTGCGACAGCGCGCTCAGCAAAATATCGCTTTGTAATATTGACCATTTTTGTCGCAACTTTTATCTCAGACTTTGTAAAATCTGGACGTTCACCTGCACGCATACCAATGGCTACACGGCATTTTCCTTTTTGCAAATCCAGCAAACGAATGACATCCAAGCCCTGCTCTTCTAGTGTATCAAGCCCTACAACACCAATATCAGCAGCTTGATGGTAGACATATGTAGCAACATCTTGGTTACGAACCAGTAAAAATTTAAAATTATCTGTTTCCAAGATTAATTTTCGGTCATCGAACTTAAAAGAACTTCCAAATATTGATTCAAAAATCTCCAAGGTGTCTTCGGCGATTCGACCTTTTGGCAGTGCTACACTTAGCATAATTGTCCTTTTTCGATAAGCTTTTGCATCCCTTTAAAGACCAAATGGTCATCCATGATCACATCGGGTAATAACGATGAGAAAAGACATGAATCACCACCTGTTACGTATATAGGCTTTCCGAGGCTGTTGATCTTATCTATCAAAGGTGCCAAAAATCCTATTGTAATTGCGTCAGGGGTATTTTTCGCCATTATAGTCAAATCAACCTCAAAGTTAAATGACTCAGCCAATGCAGGAGATAATTGTCTATATGCTTCTTGCGCACTTCTAAGCCCGAGTGAAATAAAACCACCCTCATAATGACCATTACACATGACATCAACAGTAATAGCGCTCCCTGCATCAACAATGACACCATCGCTGATTGCTTCACACACCATGACTCGATCAATTCCCATTGTTGGATAATACTTATCCCTATCTACAAGCTGTGAAATATCATACCAGTGATCCAAAGAGCCCAGAAGTGATGATAACTTCGTATTAACATTGATATAGCAAACTTTGTCAGTGTATAGATGAGGATCAAAATTATCAACACTTTGTTTAGAAGCTTTTCCATCAATAAACCAATCAACAGTAGTATTTCCTATATCACATAATATCATATAAGTTCCTTCGACAGTGGATGACAGCTTAAAACGGTTTCATGCAGATTTTGCTTTTGAACATGTGTGTAGATTTGTGTTGTCAACAACGATGCATGACCCAAAAGTTCTTGCACAACCCTCAGATCAGCACCCCCAAGGATAAGACCTGTAGCATATGAATGTCGCAAGGTATGTGGAGACGTACCCAGATATTTTTGACAAATTTTAAATGCTGAAATACGGCTCAATTGTTCACCTTTATAATTGACCCATAGATGATTGTTGCGAAATGGTATCACTTCTTGATAATGTCTAAGTGCACTCAGTGCTTCTTGTGCAATTGGAATATACCGTTCTTTATCCCCTTTTCCATGCCGAACACGCAGCCACTGCTCCTGTATATCTTCTTCCTTTACCTCTAAACACTCACTAATACGTGTTCCGGTTGCATATAGGAATAATATCAAGGCATAATCGCGCATTCCCAACCATGTAGCCTTATCAATGGAATTTAAAGATTTCATTATGGACTCATAAGGGACATATTTTGGTAATGTTTTTGGGAGTTTTGAAAGTGAAAGTTTTGAAAGCCTCGAATCATATTGATAGCGGTGACAAAAATCCAAAAACGAATTTATGGCCGAGAGTTTTCGATTCAGTGTTCGCTTATTGTGAATCGAAGAAAGTGCTGCGAAGATCAAGGATGAGTCCAAGCTTATCAACGCCTTTTGAGATACCGACTCGATTTCCAAAAGGTCACTACGATAGGCACTTACCGTTTTTAGACTTAACGATCGAATGATAGTTATGTATTCTAAAAAGGCTTCTAGCTCTTTTGACATTATTTAATTGAGATATACCGATCATCAAAATAAAATCGACCGTCACCAACAAATACAGGATCATGGTCCATATCAACATCAAATACATCAAAAGAGAGAAGATTTTTAGTAAGTGCTATCATATATCCCTCTTGTTCCAAAACATAGACACGATCATTTTGGACACTGATCCCTACAAAATGGGCAAATGGAAATTTTTGCTTCCCTTTAAACTGCAATGTCGGACTTAAAGCAATAACCTCTCCTTGCTTGGTAGTCAGCCAAATTCCTTCTTGTGTATATGCAATATCACGAATTTCATATTTTTCACGTTGTTCTTTATCGGACAAGGCTAATAATCCATTTCCAGTCGATGCAATCATGTTATTTTCGATAACATTTAGGTAAGTGACATTATTAAAATACTCATCTGAACCGACAATAATCGAACGTAATACTTGCTTATTAGCAATATTTACAATTACTATTTTTCCATCGAGTCCTAAAAATAGAACTAGATCTTTCAAAAAATATGGATTTGCTATTCGTGCATCTACAGCTATAGAAGTACCTGATGCCTCTTTGAATATAACTTTTTTTGCTTGTAAAGAATACAACGCCATCTCATTATTCGTAAATAAGATAGCAACCGTATCATCTTGAATACTGGCAGCGGCAACAGATCTATTCAAATCGAGAACAACACGTTCATCTGTGCCAGCTTCAGAAAAAAGTTCAAGATTATTAGCCTGATTTTGAGTGATTATCCAACCACCGCTTGCATTAATCAAATGGTTTTCTTTTGGAATTTGAAGTGATTTCTCACCTGATTTTGTCAATATATGCCTATTTTCCAGAACAGCAGCCGTTTGTGATATTTGTTCAATGGATGCACTTAAACGTCCTGCATTTTTCCATTCACCTTTTACATTCACGGGTTTAAAAACCTCTTTATGAGAACATCCTGCTAAAAACAATGCACCACAAACAGACAAACCTATCAATATTTGCTTCATTGTTTAACTCCAAAATGACCCAAAATTTGAGCCGTAGGGTACATGGCAGAATCTTCTTTAATCAATGCCAATTTGTTCTGTGCAGAGAGTATGTCGCCTTTTTGAATCAACATGACAGCAATCTCAATTAATGCTATATCTTGATAGATGGCGCCTTGCTTTTTTGTATACGATTCTAATGCCTTTTGATCATTCATAAGCACCGCATTTTCATAGGTTGCTAAATCTGCAATTTCGGGTGTCTTTGCCTGAGTCAGTGACTGCAGTGTTTTAACATCAGCTGATTTGATCGCTTTAGACAATGTAAACAGCTCATATAATGAAGGATTTTCTTTTTCAAGCTTGCTCAATGCTTCTTTATCACCGCTATTCATCAATAATGCATTTAATGCTACATTGGCATTTTCGACTTTAGCTTGATCATAAGCCTGATACGCGATAGCAATTCCTACTGCAAGCAATAATGAGGTAACCGATACAATTAATGGTTTCTGATACTTTTTAACAAAACGTTCCGTACGTATTGCACTTTCAAAAAATTTCTCTTCTGAGCTAAGTTCATCTTTAAGCGTTTGAATATTTTCTTTAATGCTCATACAGGTTCCTGTTCTAGATTGTGTTATTGGTACAATAATAACCCAGAGATTGTTAAAGTTTAGTAAACCCATATTTTCGCTACAATTAAGTTATTAAATTCAGATCAGAGGTTACGCAGTGAAAATTGACGAAAATCTATTGCAAAAATTAGAAAAACTTTCTTACCTTCAAATACCCCAAGATAAAAGAGAGGAGATGATCTCTCAGCTTAGTGAGATTGTTTCCTTTGTCGACAACCTTTCGCAGCTCCAAACAGATGGAATCAGCCCCACATTTATGATGAACGATTCAGCCACTTATATGCGTGACGACCGCGGCAATGTGGATCGTACTATAAATGACGACATCTTATCCAATGCACCTCATTCAATGGATCATTTTTTTATTGTTCCTAAAATCATAGAGTAATCATTATGGTAATCGTTTACGGGATCAAAAATTGTGATTCCGTTAAAAAAGCTCTAAAATTTCTAAATGAACATAACATCAACTATACCTTTGTTGATTTTAAAACCTCTCCTGTAGATATCCACAAACTAACGCAATGGGTTCAAAAAGTTGACCTTAGTATATTGTTCAACACCAAAGGGACAACCTATCGTACATTGAATCTAAAGTCACTCGATTTAAATGATGCACGCAAACTTGAGTGCATGTCAAAAGAAAATCTCCTTATTAAACGTCCCGTGATAGAATACAAATCAAACGTCATTGTCGGTTTCGACTTATCTAACTATGAAGGAATTTTTCAACCATGAGCCAAGCACTTGATATTCACAAACTTCTTAAAAGCGTTGTCGCCTATAAATCGTCTGACTTGCACCTCGTAAGCCGTTCTGAACCACAAATTCGTATTGATGGACGTTTGGTTGCACTTAACTTACCGGTTTTGGATGGCAAGCAAATTGAAGAAATGGCCTATTCACTGTTAACTGAAAAACAGAAAAAAATGTTTGAGGAAAACAATGAGCTGGACTTTTCAATTGTTATCCCCGATGTTGGTCGTTTTCGTGCAAATTACTATAAGACTATGGATGAAATAGCCTGTGCATTTCGTATCATTCCTGTTGTTATTCCATCACTTGATGAGCTCAATGCTAAGAAAATTTTTAAAGATCTTATCAAGCGAGAAAAAGGGCTTATCCTTGTAACTGGGCCAACCGGTAGTGGTAAATCAACAACACTTGCTGCAATGCTTAATGAAATCAATCTTAATGAAGCGCGACATATCATAACCGTTGAGGACCCTGTAGAATTTGTTCATACTAATAAAAAATCGCTATTTTCACAAAGAAATGTGGGAACCGATACCGATAGTTTTTCGGCTGCACTTAAATATGCATTACGTCAAGACCCTGACGTAATCTTGATTGGGGAGATGCGTGACCGTGAAACGATCACTGCAGCTTTGACCGCAGCGGAAACAGGACACTTGGTCTTTGGTACATTGCATACCAATTCGGCGCCTAGTACAATTAATCGTATCATTGACGTATTTAGTGGAGATGAGCAGCCTCAGGTACGTGCTCAACTGTCAACTTCACTCGTAGCAGTTATTTCCCAAGCACTTCTTCCAAAGATCGGTGGCGGACGATTGGCTGCACAAGAGATCATGATCACAAATCCTGCAATTGCAAATCTAATCCGTGAAGACAAAGTACACCAGATTTATTCACAAATGCAACTTAATCAAACATCAACAGGGATGACTACTCAAACGCAGGAACTTGTTGAATACTTACGCAAAAAACTCATCAGCAAAGACACAGCTATACAATATTCTAATAAGCCGGACGAATTACTACGTATTATAGAATCAATGTAACTTTCCACCTCTTAGGGGAAAGCTACGCAGTCAATGAGGCTACGGGTGAGCTTCTCTCAGAGTGTCTGCAATTAAAAATGCTAATTCTAATGATTGGTCTGCATTAAGACGCGGATCACAATGGGTGTGATAACGACTCTGCAAATTCTCTTCAGTAATTTCAAATGAACCACCAAGACATTCTGTTACATTTTTACCCGTCATTTCCAAGTGAACGCCACCGGCATAACTTCCCTCGGCTTTATGTACTTGGAAAAATTGTTTCATTTCTTTAAGTACAGAATCTACTGGACGTGTTTTATAACCATTGCCGCTTGTAATGGTATTACCGTGCATTGGATCACAGCTCCATAGAACTTTTTTACCTTCACGTTCAATCGCTTGAATCAGTTTTGGCATCCCATCGCCCACTTTATCCGCGCCCATACGAACGATGACATTAAGACGACCTGCTTCGTTTTTCGGATTGAGAACATCGCACAAGCGAATCAAATCCTCTGGATCCATAGATGGACCTGCCTTAATCCCTATTGGGTTTTGAATACCGCGCATAAACTCAACATGGGCACCATCCAACTGACGCGTACGATCGCCAATCCAGAGCATGTGAGACGAAACATCATACCAATCGCCTGTCAATGAATCTTGACGGGTAAATGCTTCTTCATAAGGGAGTAATAAAGCTTCATGTGACGTATAAAAATCTGTTTCACGCAACGTACGATACGTATCCGAAGTGATTCCGCAAGCTGCCATGAAACGCAAAGAATTATCGATTTGTCTTGAAAGCTCTTCGTATTTTTGAGTCAATTCATTTTGCCCTACAAATCCAAGATTCCAAGCATGAACTTGATGTAGATCAGCCAATCCACCCGATGCAAATGCGCGAAGCAGATTCAAAGTAGCAGCTGATTGATTGTACGCTTGAACCATTCGTTGCGGATCAGGAACACGTGCAGCTTCAGTAAACTCAACACCATTGATAATGTCTCCACGATAACTTGGGAGAGTAACACCATTGACTGTTTCATTATCGGATGATCTTGGTTTTGCAAATTGACCACCCAAGCGTCCAACTTTAACAACTGGTACACCGCCGGCAAAAGTCATAACGACCGCCATTTGCATCATAACTTTAAATGTATCTCTAATGTTATGCGCATGAAACTCTGAAAAACTCTCTGCACAGTCTCCACCTTGCAGTAAAAAAGCTTTTCCCTCACACACATCTGCAAGATTTTTCTTTAGATTACGTGCTTCACCGGCAAATACAAGTGGCGGATAATTTTTCAGTAGGGATTCAACCTCTTGAAGATGCGCTGCATTAGGATATATCGGCTGTTGTTTTATAGGCATATCTCTCCAGCTTGAACGACTCCAATTATCCATAGTATACTCTCCTTGCAATTTCTAACAAAAAATTATTTATTATATTTTAAAGTTGAATTCTATCGGATTATCCTAAAAACGCACTGATTTTACTTACTAAAAGCTCTATTTATGTTTTAAGAAGTATAATTGCGTAATCTAATGTATTAAATATCATATATAATAATTTCGCATTCAAACCCAGAAGAGAGTCCATGGAATCAACTCAAGTTCACCCCTTTCTTTCCCTATTTTGCAAAGAGCTCTCATTTCATTTAGAGTCCATTAGCGCTAGACAAAAAACAATCACACCTGGAGATTTTGCCGAACTGGTAACAACAGCTACTAAAGAAATTTTAGATGCCTATTTGGACGGTTCTATTGATTTACAAGAATACTATGCTTCCACGCGTGACGGATACAAAGATATTGCCATGCAAAGTATTGGATCGTTTACCGATAGCAATAAAGTAATCGAGGATATCGCGGTATCACAATCAGAACTTTTAGATTGTCCAGATGTCAGCAAATACATTGACATGGGTACAATATCTGAAAAAATGTGTGATTTACAATCTCATTTAAACAATGAAGTCAACAAAGCAAATCAAATCATCCAAGATCTCAACAAACAAGTACATGAGCTCGAACTTACCACAACACTTGATCCACTCACAAAAGCTTTCAATCGCCATGCATTGCAAAAACACTTCATAGAATTATTGTCGAAAGACCGTTTTTCACATGAAATGTTTATACTAATGATTGACATTGATAATTTTAAAGCAATTAACGATAGATATGGACATATCGCCGGTGATAAGGTTCTGATATTTGCCTCTAAATTACTCAAAAAAGCTCTTCGAGATGGTGACAAGCTCTATCGTTTTGGTGGAGAAGAATTTGTCATACTGCTCAATAGAACCGATTTGGAAGGTGCAACCCTCGTAGGCAATAGACTTCTAGCATTGTGCCGACAAAATAAACCTCTATACCAAAATGAACAAATAAGTGTTACTTTGAGTATAGGATTAACTGCGATACGTGATGACGATACAATTGACACACTCATCCACCGTTCAGATATTGCATTGTATCGTGCTAAAAAAAGCGGTAAAGATCGCTTAGAAATGGAGATTTGATCGTATGAATTATTTTGATGTTGCTGTTGGCAGTATTGTTTTGTTATTAGGTTTAAAAGGACTTATGAATGGTTTTTCAAAAGAGCTATTTGGTTTGGTTGGGATTGTTGGAGGTCTATTTGTCGCTTCCCATATTGGTGGTCCAATCGGTAAGTTTTTGAATGATTCCATCTTACATTTTCAAACTGATGCAGCTGTCAATCTTGTCGGTTTTGTCTTTACCGTTGGTATCTTTTGGCTATTCATGGTTGCTCTTGGTGCTGGATTCAAACGCTTAAGTACCCTTAGCGGGCTTGGAGTCCTTGATCAGGCACTTGGTTTTGTTGTGGGTGCCAGCAAATTTTTCTTTATTATGTCCGTAATCGTTTATGCATTGTTCAGTGTAACTGCTATCAAAGAAAATTTCGGTGATAAGATGAAAGAGAGTATTTTCTTTGAACCTATGGTTGCTACAGGTGACTTTATTCTTCATATTGAGACCGGTAAAGTAACTGGCCTCCTAGACGATAAGAATGAAAGTACCACAAATGGAACCAAAGAAAAAGTACAAGCCAAGGAAAAGTAATAGATGAGTGCCCACACTGATTTTACACAACGTTGCATCGAGTACAATAAGCTTCTCAGTGACTTTAAACAGCTTTTAAAAGACAACGGATTGAAATTTACGATACAACGTGAAGTCATTTTAGAGATGCTTTACAATTCAGATGAACATCTAACGCCTGAGGCACTTCATCATCTTATACAAGAAAAACATGCTGACTTAAATACTGGTATTGCAACCGTATACAGAACACTTTCATTGCTTGAAGATTCCGATATGGTCACTTCTCTTTCATTTGGGGCACAGGGTAAAAAATATGAATTAGGGGCTAAAGATCATCATGATCATATTATCTGCACCAAATGCGGTATGATCAGTGAATTTGTGGATGATGAAATAGAATCGAGACAAAAAAAAATAGCAGAAGAGTTAGGTTTTGTAATGCAAGAGCACTCCATGCAAATCTATGGCATTTGTCAACCATGCCAAACTAAAATGAAACAATAAAGGGCACACTAGTGACTTTCGACAATCAATATATTCTACAGAGAATCGACAAAGCCAATCAATTAAGAGATATGGGAATTGATCCCTATGCGAATAACTCAAATCGTAATACTACTATTGAAAAGTATTACAACGTCAATTCTGATCTTCTTCAAAAAGAAGATAAACGTGATGAGAACCGCCATTATACCGTTGCAGGAAGAATTAAACTTTTTCGACTTATGGGAAAAGCCAGTTTTGTTAAAATTGAAGATGAAAGTGGAATGCTTCAGATTTATGTAGCACGGGACAACCTCCCTGAAAACTTTTATAATGATGTTTTTAAAAAGCTCATAGAGGTCGGTGATATTATTGAAGTTACCGGTTATCCATTCGTTACGCAGCAAGGGGAACTCTCTTTGCATGCACACGAATTAACGCTCTTGACCAAAGCCATCTCTCCGTTACCTGAAAAATTTCATGGTCTTCAAGATAAAGAGATGCGATACCGTCAACGCTATCTTGATCTTATTATGAATTCAGAAGTACGCAAGACCTTTCATATCCGCAGTAAAGTTGTCAGTCTCACACGCAGATTCTTTGAAGACAAAGGGTTTTTAGAGGTTGAGACACCAATGATGCATCCTATCGCCGGTGGTGCAAATGCAAAACCATTCATGACGCACCATAATGCGCTTGGAGTTGATCGCTTTTTACGTATTGCTCCGGAACTGTATCTCAAACGTCTGATCGTCGGTGGATTTGAAGCAGTGTTTGAAATTAATCGAAATTTCCGTAACGAAGGGATGGATGCAACCCATAACCCTGAATTTACGTCCATTGAATTTTATTGGGCATTTAAAACCTATAAAGATCTAATACTTTTGACTAAAGAATACTTTGACTATTTATTAGATCATCTAAATCTTCCAAAACGTCTTCCATACGGTGAACTTGAAATCGATTTTGATCAATTTATTGAGATTGAGCTTGTCAAAAGTTTGACACAAATCGGTGGAGTTCCTGAGGAAGTTGTCAATAACAAGCAAGCAATTTTGGATTATATGAAATCGCATAATCTTGAGACAAAACCGGCCATGAATTTGGGACAACTTCAAGGAGAGTTATTTGATGAGTTTGTTGAAGGCAAACTCATCAATCCAACATTTATTACCCACTACCCTGTTGAAATTTCTCCATTGGCACGCCGTAATGATGAGCGTCCGGAACTTACCGATAGATTTGAACTCTTTATAGCTGGGCGTGAGATAGCCAATGCCTTTAGCGAGCTTAATGACCCAATCGATCAGCTAGAGCGTTTTGAGGGACAAATGGCGGCCAAAGAGACCGGTGATGACGAAGCACACGATATGGATGAAGACTTTGTCACTGCATTGTCTTACGGCATGGCTCCGACAGCCGGTCAAGGTATCGGAATCGACCGTTTAGTCATGATGCTGACCAATCAACACTCAATTCGGGATGTGTTGCTGTTCCCGGCAATGAAACCGATACACCACAATCATATTAATAATGGAGAAGAAGAATGAGTTTTTTAAAAGAATACGATAATGAAATCTACACACTGTGTGAACAAGAGCTAGAGCGTCAAAGTGACCATTTAGAAATGATCGCTTCTGAAAACTTTACCCTTCCAGCAGTTATGGAAGCCATGGGAAGTGTTTTTACAAATAAATATGCGGAAGGTTATCCGGCTAAACGTTATTATGGCGGATGCGAATATGCGGATGGCGTAGAACAATTGGCAATCGATCGTGCCTGTAAGCTTTTTGGCTGTAACTTTGCTAATGTTCAGCCTCACTCTGGTTCATCGGCAAACGGTGCAGTGTATGCGGCATTACTTCAAGCAGGTGACAAACTATTGGGTATGGATCTTAGCCATGGCGGTCACTTGACGCACGGTTCAAAAGTGAGCTTCTCCGGTAAAAACTACCATAGCTTTTCCTATGGTGTAGAGCTGGATGGACGTATCAACTATGAGCGTGTCATGGATATTGCTAAAATCGTCCAGCCAAAGATCATTGTGTGCGGTGCTTCTGCTTATGCACGTGAGATCGATTTTGCAAAATTCCGTGAGATCGCGGATGCTGTCGGCGCTATTTTATTTGCAGACATCGCTCACATTGCAGGATTGGTATGCGCGGGTGAACACCCTAGCCCATTCCCATATGCTGATGTTGTAACCACAACTACTCATAAAACCCTTGCAGGACCACGCGGCGGTATGATCATGACCAATGATGAAGAGATTGCTAAAAAAATCAATTCTGCTATTTTCCCTGCACTTCAAGGTGGTCCATTGGTACACGTGATCGCTGCAAAAGCAGTTGGATTCAAATACAACCTTTCCGATGAATGGAAAGTCTACGCAAAACAAGTAAAAGCCAATGCGAAAGTTCTGGCTGATGTTTTGATCAAACGTGGATATGACATCGTAAGTGGCGGTACGGACAACCACCTTATTCTTGTATCGTTTCTTAATAAGCCATTCAGCGGTAAAGAAGCAGATGCCGCTCTTGGGCGTGCCGGAATCACTGTAAATAAAAATACCGTACCAGGTGAGACACGTTCTCCATTCGTCACCAGTGGTGTACGTATCGGTAGCCCTGCCCTTACTTCACGCGGTATGAAAGAAAAAGAATTTGAGATTATTGCTAATAAGATTGCTGATGTTTTAGACGACATCGAAAATACACAGAAACAATCAGCTATCAAAGAAGAGCTTAAAGCCCTTGCCCGTGGCTTTATTATCTACAAACAACCAACTTATTGATACAATTGCTTTGGATTTCACCAAAGCAATAAAGGAATGGAATTGATATGACTTCTATGGACATGAAATTAATTAAAATTGTTTCTGATCATTATTGGCTAAAACATGACACTATGGTTAGTAAAATTGACTATAAAGGTCGTACTTTTTTCAATAAATATGAACGTATCAATAAAACTATGAGTCAAGCCATCATAGACCAGCATCTAAAAAAACAAATTACTATTGCACACTCATTGATCAATCAGCATAATAAAGTTGAAAATATTGTTATCGACTACAATGGCACGGATCCTCAGCGTTTTTATCATAAGGCACAATTATTGCTACGTGAAGAAGGATACATCAATTTTACCGCCTATGAAACGAAAACACCGGGGCATTTACATGTGTATATTCACAAAGGCCACACGACATTTCAAGAGGCTATACAATTGGGTAAAACGATTTCAATGAAATTGGCTGCTAAACAGCCTAAACAATGGCGAATGTTTCCAACGGATGAATTACCGTTGGAATACAATATTCTCAATTTACCCTATGAAGTATATGCAAAAGAACGCGGTGCTTCTTGGTCAAAACATATGTAATGCTAATAGGAGCACTAAATGGAAGAAAAAAACGAGCTTAACGACATCATATTAAATAAAAGCGGTTCCAATAGCAGTAGTAAAAAACTGTTATTAGCCATTGCGACTTTTACCTTAATTCTGATTATCGTACTGGTAATTATGAACTCACTTAAAAATGATGAAGTCCCAAAATCACCACAAGCTATTTTACCGCCGGAACCAACAGCGCCGACTGAAATCATCAATGATCCCCTCTTTGAACCTGTAGAAGTTATTCAAGAAGGCAATGATACGGCTAAAGAAGCTTCTCAAGAAACAACCGACTTAAATCAAGTAGCTCAAAAGATCAAAAATGAATCGTTACAAAATACCGCTGTTATAGAAAATAAAGTCATTGAACCTATTATCGAAAGTCAGCCTGCCACCAAAACAACCATTCATTCTACACCAGTACAACCTGTAAAAGTCAACACTCCAACTAAAACAAAACCTGTTGTTACTGCGCAAAAACCTCATGGAACCGCTGTTATAAAGCAAGATAAGCCTTCTACTGCAAAAGTTACAGAAACCAAAAAAGTTGCCCAAGAATCTGTAACTACCAAAACACCTGTTAAAGCAACATCTCAAGATACGTCAACACCATCCGCTGCACCTAAAACCGCAGAGGTAAAAACACCAGCAGCTGCAAGTGCTGCCGGACAAACTTATTATATACAAGTGGGATCATTTACTAATGAACCAAATCAAGCTTTATTTGATCGTCTCAATGCCAGCGGCATGAAATATACAACTCAAAAGAACGGGTCAGTAAGCAAAGTTCTTGTCGGTCCGTTTCAAGGTGAGAAATCTGTCCAAGATGCCATGGGTACCATTCGCCAAAATGTTGAGGCAAAAGCTTTCAAGATAAAGGGATAATGTGATTCACTCTCATCGTTTTACCCTCGATCAATTTGCACCTATTAGTATTTATGAAAAGATTAAAGAGCTTTTCCCTAATGAAATCTCTTTTCTTTTTGAAAGTGCCGGCAACAGTAATGGAAACTATACGATCATCGCCCTTGGTGCTCGTGAACGCCTTAGTTACTCGCATAAAAAAGCGTATTATACTGATTCAAACAGTACAAGATGTGTCATTCCAGAATCCCCTTTTGAGTTTCTAAAACGTTATTATCGCAGATGTGATCGTGACTACTTTCGCACGCAAACTAAAGAGCTTGGGGTAGGCTATGTTGATGGATTCATAGGTTATATCGGCTACGATATGGTCAAAGTATTTGAACCGACGCTCAATGCTTCGATGAGTAATTTGGAAGATCAAACAGATATTCCGGACATGGACTTGATCTTGCCAAAGCTTGTAATCGTGGTTTCCCATAAACACTCTACCATTACTCTCATATCGACACTTACAGCCTTTAATGATCAGTTTCAGACTATTGAGGCTGAATTGAAATCGACCTATCATTACACACCGTTACTGCCGATTACCAATGATATGGGCGGTAACTTCATTTACAGTAAATCGCAATTTTTTGATATGGTTGACCGTTCAAAAGAGATGATAAAAAGTGGAGACGTTTTCCAAATTCTTATGACTAACCGTTACATTCGCAATGCTACTGTTGACCCCTTTAGTTTTTATCGCGTATTACGCATTAAAAATCCTTCCCCCTATATGTACCTAATGGAGTACGGTGATTTTAGCATCGTAGGAAGTTCACCCGAAGTGATGGTCAAATTGGATAATGGCGATATTTTATTGCGCCCTATTGCAGGTACACGTAAACGCGGCGTTGATAAACAACGTGATTTAGAACTTGAAGAAGAATTATTAGCAGATCCAAAAGAGTTGGCTGAACATTTAATGCTCATTGATTTGGGACGTAACGATGTAGGACGTGTTGCCAAGACGGGAACCGTACGTGTTGAAGAGATGATGCATGTTGAACGCTATTCACATGTAATGCATATTGTCTCAGACGTCCATGCGCAATTACGTGACGATAGAGATATGTTTGATCTTCTTGCCGCAACCTTTACAGCAGGTACCATGACCGGTGCACCAAAAATACGTGCGATGGAACTTATTGCCCAATACGAAGGGGTAAAACGCGGGTTTTACAGTGGAACGATCGGCTATTTTGGCTTTGACGGTAATATGGACACAGCTATTACGATCCGAACGGCTCTTATTAAGCCTGACAAGATCATACTTCAAGCAGGTGCAGGGATTGTCGCTGACTCTGTTCATGAGCTTGAATATCTCGAAGTCACGAATAAATTAGGTGCATTAACCAGCACACTTAACGATCTGGCACAACCGCAATAATGAACGTCTTTACTATTTTCGGTGATCCCGTGAGTCACTCACGTTCTCCGTTAATGCACAACCATGTTTTCAAAACTCTCTCCCTCAACGCATGCTATACACGTACACAGCTTTATGATGGTTCACAATTACGCGATATTTTTTTCCAAAAAAGCCTGAGCGGTGCCAATATAACCGTACCCCATAAAGAGGCGGCATTTGCAGCATGCGATGAAATACGGGGAATTGCAAAAAAGATTGGAGCCGTTAACACCATTATCAACGAGAATGGTAAATTAATAGGCTACAACACCGATGCCGATGGCTTTATTGCCGCGATTCAATCGTTTGGCCCTTTGCAAAATGCATTGATCATCGGAGCGGGAGGAACGGCAAAAGCACTCGCCACTGTTTTACGCCAAAACGGTATTGAACCTGTCATTCTCAACCGTTCATCCAATCGTTTGGACTATTTCCATGAAAACGGTTATCAAGCCTACAACTGGGAAACATTTACCCCCGATTCCTATGATCTGATTATCAATACCACATCAGCGGGCCTCAGCGATGATCTGCTGCCTCTAAACGCCCCTTTACTTACTGAGTTACTCTCACATGCCCGTTGTGCCATTGACGTCATTTACGGCAAAGAGACCCCATTTTTACGCGAAGTCAAACGTGCCGGACTCCCTTTTAAAGATGGATCAGATATGTTGCTCGAACAAGGGGTTTTGGCCAATCATCTCTTTATACACGGTACGGTTTCAACAGACACTATCCGCCCGATTATGAAACAAAGCTTTTTATATTAGAGACCAAATAACCGCTATAATTACACATCTTAATTCAAAGGCCATTTGTGTGCCACTTTCACAAACTCTCAGACGCCCAAAAAATACTGCTTCGAGATCAACTCCTCTCTTATGCCGCTTTAATCGGGGGAAAAAACTCTTTACTAAAACTTCTTGAGACTATCCGGAAAACCTCTCCTCATCCGTTGATTTCAAAAACGGCCTTGTTGCGATTTCCAAAAGGTCTCATCAAATGGAATAAAAACGTCCATCGTGACAATCTTTCACTCCTAAGTACACGCATGAATGCCCGAACGGATGAAGATCAAAACCTTATGGCTGCCAAAGAGAACAAATCGTATAAAAATGTCGCTAACATGCTTCGCTCGTTGGGACCCTTAACATTTACCGTAGCCATGAATAAAGAAGAAGACGGTACGGGTTTTAGTTTCAAAGCATTTGAGATCGTCGATAGCGATACGACGCTGATGACACCTATGTTTGAAATTTTCTTTTTCTGCTCCGTGAGTGTTACTAAAAAAATTCTCAACTTCAATCCGTCGTCTCCTGATGATAGCGAAACGGAAGATACTGAAATAGAAGAAGGCGAATAAAAGCGCTCATGAAAATTGATGGACGTTTCTGGCTCACCAAAGAGGGACAAAACTTTTTAGGATCAGGGCGTATTGAACTGCTAGAGAGAATCGATCAAACGGGATCGATCAATGCCGCCGCTAAAGAGATGAAAATGAGCTATAAAGCGGCGTGGGAGCGGATCAACGGGATGAATGCCCTAGCCGATCAACCTCTTATCGAACGCCTCACAGGAGGCCGTGGAGGAGGTGGAACGAAACTTACCCTCTATGCACGGGAACTCATCGCGACTTTCAAACGTTTTAACGAACTCCATCGCCAATTCATCGACCGCTTTTCCGAAGCAGGAAACGATCCAGAGCGTCTTGCCCGAATCCTCAGCCGCACCTTTCTCACTACCAGTGCACGCAATCAGCTTCCCGCAACCCTCTCGTCTATCAAACTAAATGGTCTGCATTCCACCCTCACCCTAGCCCTCAGTGGTTCAGACATTCTCCACTCTACCATCACCGCCAAATCGGTAGAAAATATGGGGCTAACGGTAGGGTGTGATCTCTATGCGATTATCAAATCAAGCGACATAAAAATACTTACCACTCTCCCTGATTCCACTTCTGCTGATAATATCCTCTGCGGAACAATCGAGTCGTTGGAGTCTGCGGGTGATAATGTTGAGATTGCATTGCGCCTGAATGGTGGTACACTGCTAATTGCCCTGAAAAAGCAGGATATTCTGCAAAATTTACAAATCGGCATGATAGCTTACGCTATTATCTCACCGCTACATATTATTATTGGGTTATAGTATTTTTGTATCTTTTTTTAAGTTTATGTTTCTATAATTCGTTATATCTTACAAAACATAACGTAAATGTCGTATTTTTTTATGAACCGTTTTTGCATATATTAATTTATCGTTATATCATAATAGATACTAAGGAGCCTTGATGAAACCATTACAACTCTTCCTCGCCGTACTGGCATTTTCTTCCACCCTCTGGGCGCAAACAATCACCGTTGCCGCTGCGGCCAATATGAAATATGCGGTTACCGATATTGCCAAGGCATTCACGAAAGAATCGGGGATCGACGTTAAAATTATTACGGGTGCTTCAGGAAAACTCACTCAGCAAATCATGAGCGGTGCGCCCTATGATGCGTTTTTATCGGCTGATGTTGAATATCCTGCGAAACTTGCCAATGGTGGATTTACTACAACTCCTGCGCAAGTGTACGCGTATGGAATACTCATATTATGGAGCGATAGCGATGTGGATTTATCCAAAGGTGTTGCCATTGTCACCGATTCATCGGTTAAAACAATCGCTGTTGCCAATCCTAAAACAGCACCCTACGGTATCGAAGCTGTGAATGCTATGCGCTATTACAAAGTCGATAACAATGTACAAGGAAAACTCATCATCGCTGAATCAATCTCCCAAGTAGGCGCGTATGTCACGACCAAAGCCGTCGATGTTGGGTTTATGTCCAAATCGATCGTTCTATCGCCTGAGATGAAAAACGTCGGTAAATGGGTCGAAATCGATCCTAAAGCGTACAATACGATCGATCAGGCAATGGTTGGGCTCAAAAACAGCTCGCCGGATAACCAAATTGCCGCCAAAAAGTTTTTAAAATTTATGACTTCGACAAAAGCACATAAAATTTTAAAAGCCAATGGGTACCAAATTCCAATGCAAAAAATCCTCCCATGAATACCCTTAACGCCACCATCACTGCCCTCACCGCCTCCGAGCATCTCTCCTGCATTTGTGTAGCGGTGGGAGAGGATACATTTCACCTCCTCCTCGCCGAAGTCTCCAATGCCCAGGATTTACTCCATACTGACGTCACATTGGCGTTCAAAGAGACTGAAGTGATCCTCTCAAAAGTCTTCACCCAAACCACCGCTAACCTCTTGCAGGGAACCATTCATAAGATAAAAAAGGGGATTGTTCTTTCAGAAGTCATTTTGAATTATCAAGAGTTAACAGTAACCGCCTTGGTTCCAACCGTAACCTTTGATACTCTTAATATTTTAGAAGGGGATAGTGTAAGCTGGATGGTTCAGCCCAGTGAGATATCTCTACTTAGGGGACATGATGGAATCTGAATTTTTTGCCACCATGGCGTTAACCTTTAAACTCGCCGCCATCACAACCGCTATTTTATTAGTAATCGCGATTCCCCTTGCCGCATTCTTAGTCTTTAGTACCATGCGGTTCAAAAGCATCATTGAAACCATCGTTTCTATGCCTCTCGTATTGCCCCCTTCGGTACTGGGATTTTATCTCCTCCTTGCATTCAGCCCTGCTTCCCTAATCGGCAGTTTTCTCACCGAGCATGGTATACGATTGGCCTTTAGTTTTGAGGGGCTTGTGATCGGTTCTGTTCTCTTTAGCTTGCCGTTTATAGTTCATCCTATCCAGTCGGCTCTCACCCAAGTTCCTCGCTCCATTTTCGAGGCTTCTTATACTCTTGGAAAATCGAAACTAGAGACCATGTTACGGGTTATCCTCCCCTCTATCCGTCACGGTCTCATTTCAGGGATCGTCCTCGCATTTGCCCATACCGTTGGAGAGTTCGGGGTTATCCTCATGATCGGCGGTAATATCCCCGGCGAAACCCGTGTCGCCTCCATCGCCATCTATGACGAGGTTGAATCGCTCAACTATGTCATGGCACACCAATACGCCCTCACCCTCTTTGTGGTGACCTTTGCGATACTGCTGCTCGTCTATACCCTCAACAAAAAATCGCTCGGAGGAATCCGATGATAGCAGTTAATATTACCAAGCGTCTCGACACCGCTGAGGGCTCCATCAACGCCCATTTCGAACTCACAATCAATGACGGAGAATTCCTCACCCTCTTCGGCCCCTCAGGTACAGGTAAAACAACGCTGATGCGCTTAATCGCAGGATTGGAGAAGCCTGATAGCGGAAAAATAGAGGTGGATGGCAAGGTATGGTTTGACAGCGCTAAAAAAATCAATCTTACGCCCCAAAAACGCAGTATCGGATTTGTCTTTCAAGACTATGCCCTCTTCCCGACCATGAGCGTACGCGAGAATCTCCTCTTTGCTGCACAAACACCCGAACAACGCCATAATGTCGATGAACTTATCGAACTCATCGAACTTACCGCTCTTAGCAATCGTCTCCCCGCTACGTTATCAGGTGGGCAGAAACAACGTGTTGCCCTTGCCCGCGCTTTGGTACGCCATCCAAAGATCCTCCTGCTGGATGAACCTCTCTCGGCGCTTGATCCTTCCATGCGTCAAAAGCTCCAAGATGAGCTTGCACTAGTGCATAAGCGTCTGGGCGTAACAACCCTGCTTGTGAGTCATGACATTGCCGAAACGGTCAAACTCTCCGATCGCATGGCCTCCATCGAACTGGGTCAGATTGTTCGCATTACTAAACCAATGGAATTTTTCACCCCTCAGACGCTCAGCGGAAAGCTTCAGTTGATGGGTGAAGTATTATCGATCCAATACGATCATCCTGTCTATTTGGTTACCCTGCTAACAGGGAACAATATTATAAAAGCAGTTGTGAGCGAAAATGAAGCGCGTGTTTTAAAAGTAGGAGGAAAGGCAATCATATCCGCTAAGGCATTTAACCCTATCGTGATGCCATTGACATAATTCACTTTATGTTATACAACTAATATAACTTTCGTAATCCATTTTTAGGTTATTTGGAGTAAAAATGGTGTAAATAGATATTCACTCTGTCATTCTCTGAAGAAAGGAGAACCTATGAGACGTTTAATCTCTTTATACACTGAAAACAAAAACAGTATTCAGTTTTATCTTCGACAGAATCTCGAAAATTTTGCAACAACTACGTTAGAAGCTAAAAATCTGCAGCGATTTTTTGAAACGGAAAAAGCAGCAGAGGTTATCTATGCAATCAGCCGTGACTTTATACAAATTACTCCTGATTACGGACGGAAATATTGTGATACGAATAGAGTCGGCAAAAATAAAACTTTTTATTTTCAAGGGTTGCTCTTTGACAACGAGCCGATTTATATTACCAACCCCTACCTACATAATATTACGGGAATGCCATCGGTAACGGCCATCAAGCAAGAAAAAGATTACTTTATCGTTGTCGATTTCGATATGCTTAAACTGCTTGAAGAACTCCGATTAATCGAGCATAATAGCCTATTTGAAAAAGTTAACAAAGTGGTGATGGGGGGAGGAAGCTTATTGCTGGGATTGGTTTCCGTATTCCTGATTTTGTATGGAGGTTTTATTTTTGGGAAAGTGGTATTACTCTCTTTTAACAGCAGTGAAATACTGCATGAAATCTTCACCTCGGTTATCTCTATTACGATTGGATTGGCCATTTATGATCTCTCAAAAACGATGATCGAAAACGAAGTCCTTTTCAAAACCCTTGATCCCGCCAATGAAATTCAAAGTAAAATTTTAAGTAAATTTCTCACGTCCATAATTATTGCGCTCTCCATTGAATCGCTGATGGCCGTCTTTAAAATTGTTCTCGATGATTACAGTAAAATCATCAATGCTTTTTATCTCATCGTAGGGGTTACCCTCTTGATCGTCGGTACAGGATTTTATAACTATTTCAGTCGTCCGCAACGAAAAAGTGATAATCGATCGAGTTGATTATTTTTTCTTGCCCCATTTTTTCGGAGCAGTTTTCTTTTCGGAAACAGGTTCTTCGCGAACCGCTCTTGGTCCACGTTTTCCAGTAAATTTAGGTTGAACAGGCTCTTTTTTACGTTTGTTACCGAATGCTCCTGCCGTTTTTCCTTTTTTCTCACCGTCTTTACTCATACTTTTTCCGTGTGTTTTTTTGCCTTCAAGGGCTACTGGCGGTATAAACCCATCCACAATGATCTGCTCTGGTTTTTTCCCCAGCATCGTCTCGATTTTTTTCCATGAGATATGTTCTTTGGAAGAAAGAAGAGTAATAGCCACACCTGCTTTGCCAGCACGTCCCGTTCGTCCGATACGGTGGATATAATCACTGCTGACGTGTGGAATATCATAATTGATGACCACTCCCAAATCGTCAATATCCAGTCCGCGTGCGGCAATATCCGTTGCCACCAAGATTTTGATCTCACCTGATCTAAAATCTTTGAGTGCTTTATCACGAGCACCATGTTTTTTATCACCATGTATCGTTGCACATTCCAGTCCGCTTTCACGTAAGGCAGTACTCACTTCATCCGCAGCCAGTTTTGTCCGTGTAAAGACAAGAACTTGCGGATAGTTGTTCGAACCGATCAAATAGGCTAATAGCTCACCTTTTTGCTCTACTTCGACAGGATGTACGATTTGTCGTATGGTTGCATCTGCAGGTCTAAGGTTATCGATCTCCACTAAAAGCGGTTTGTTTAATATCTTTTCACTCAATCGCTTGACTGAAGGGGTCATCGTCGCTGAAAATAAAATTGTTTGGCGTTTGACCGGCAGTAAATCAATAATCTGCTCAACTTCTCGAATGAAACCCATATCCAAAATCGTATCCGCTTCATCCAATACCAGAAATTTCAATTTTGACAATGGGATAAATCCTTGTTTGTTCAGTTCGATCAAACGTCCAGGAGTCGCAACAATGATGTCAACACCTTTATCTAAGGATGCTGTTTGTTTGGAGATGTTCATCCCTCCAGCGATGTTCAAGATTCTAAAGTCTGTCCCCAATGCATAAGAACGCATCGCTTGAGTAATTTGAGCTGACAATTCACGTGTTGGAACCAATACCAATGCTTGCACTCGCGCAAGCTCATCCGGTGCTGCTTTAGACATCATCTGTAACAACGGCAATGTATACGCAGCTGTCTTACCGGTACCCGTTTGGGCAGCTCCCATAATGTCGCGCCCACGTAAAATAAGAGGAATTGCTTTGACTTGAATCGGAGTTGGAGAAGTATGCTCCAAAGCTTCCAAGTTGGCTCGAAGCTGTTGGTTTAGTTGTGTAAATGGCATAATATTCTCATTTCTCATTAATTAGTCTTTATTTTACCATTTTTATGCTTACTATTGGCTCATTTTTCGCTACGATTACGCCACTAAAACTACCCAAGGAAAAAGCATTGAAGGCATTAGCTCTATTAGTAGCAACAATCACATTGTCATGGGGTGCTATGGTCAATGGAACCATCTATGACAAAGCAAGTCTAAAACCGTTACATAATGCCATTGTCATCACCAATGGCAAAGAATATCATACCGATATCAATGGAAGTTTTTCTGTCCCAAGCGGACCAATTATCGGTGTACGTGCTATAGGATATGACCGTAAGTTTTATAAAACGGGTGGAAAGATGTATCTTAATCGTTTCATCCCAAAAGCTCTTTATCTCTCAAGCTTTGGCGCTACAAGCAATAAAATCATGAGTAATGCTAAACACCTGATCAATACAACACAGATCAATGCGCTGGTCATCGATGTGAAAATGGATCGCGGTCAAATAGCGTTTAAAACGACCAATGCTATTGCCAATAAAATCGGGGCTCAAGAGATAATATTGTTTAAAGACATTAAAAAGTTTGTTGCCCAACTTCATCAAGAACATATTTATGTCATTGCACGCATCGTATCGTTTAAAGACACACCATACGTTACCGCTTTCCCAAAATACGGCGTTAAAAAAAGCGACGGGACCCTTTTTACCGACAAAGAGGGATTGTATTGGATAGACCCATCTTATACCCAACCACGTGATTATATTATCAGTATCGCAGCCGATGCTGCCGCTGCAGGATTTGATGAAGTACAATTTGACTACGTACGTTTTCCTGATCGCAAGGGAATTGTTTTCTCTGTCGAAAATAATCAGGCCAACCGCGTTAAAGCCATATCAGGATTTTTGGAAGCCGCACGTAAACGGTTAACACCCTACAATGTTTTTGTCTCTGCTGATATTTTTGGATACGTCAGCTGGCACGATGCCGATATTGAAATCGGACAGCGTGTTGATGCATTAGCACCGTATGTCGATTATCTCTCTCCTATGCTCTATCCAAGCGGCTTTAATGCTGGAATCCCAGGATTTCCAAATCCTGTCAAAGCAAACTATGAGATCGTTAAACATTCATTAGACAAGGCACTCACAAAATCGGCTAACTCATCGTTATGTTACCGCCCATGGTTGCAAGCATTCAAAGATTATGCATTTGATCGACGTGTCTATGGAGACAAAGAGATTCGAGACCAGATTCGCGCCAGTGAAGATTTTGGAAGCTGCGGATGGATACTCTGGAATCCTCGTAATGTATATACCGGTGCCGGACTGATCAGTTTGGATCATAAGCCTAGTGCAAAATCAGCAAAAATTGACACCAATACTGATACGAACACAACTGCAGTGCAACCTCTTTCAACCAACTAAACTTCCCTTCTCCTGATTAACCTGTCAGGAGAAATAAAGTACAATACAGTAATTTCCATACAGAGGTTACTCTATGAATTCAGAAAAAGTCATTTCCGGGTTTTTTATCATCTTGGCACTCACCATCAATTTTGGTTTTTTTTACGGCGACATCAGTAAAATAGAATTCCATAGTGTCTATGAACTGTATGCAGCTATTGTCATTAATTTAATTGCGACTATCATGAAGCTTGGGGATAAAACACAAACCGGTTCGGTACTATTGGCAACCAGTTTTGTTGCTGATTTACAACTGATCTCTGCTGCTGTATTATGGGGTGTCATCAATATGACAAGCACTATGACTCCTGAATTATTTACAATCGTTGTCTCTTTGTCCGGAGGTGCATTGATTGCTAATATTATCTCCGTCACCTTGTTTGTCGGCGAGACTCTATTGCTAAAACGATAAACTTTTTACATTTATGAACAACGAATCGTCCATCTGGCTTTTTTTACGTAAGATGAGGGCCCCTCTCATCGTCTTGAATATGGCACATGCCATACCAGTTCTCCTCTTAACCCTCGTTTCAGGACTCGATGCCAGCGGTAATACTACCCATCTCACCATCTTTGATGCGATGTACATTGTCGGTTATACCGCGACCACTATTGGATTCGGTGAAATTCCTTATGCCTTTAGCTACCCACAGCGTATCGTTGTTTTATTGACCATCTATACGGCTGTTCCTGCATGGTTTTATGCTTTGGGATCGCTGGTGTCACTATTTCAAGACAAAACCTATCTTAATGCTATTAAAATGAATGCTTTTAGACGCAAAGTAGCCCGTTTGGGTCAAGAGTTCATCATCATATGCGGCTATAACCATGCCAGTAAACTACTCATCGATCAACTTAATGTCGACAATTTATACCGAATCGTTGTCATCGATAAAAATCCGGAAAAAATAGAGCAGTTGGATATAGAACTCTATATGCCGACCATCCCCTCCATCACAG
The DNA here is from genome assembly GCA_024637295.1 of Sulfuricurvum sp. GTDB lineage: Bacteria > Campylobacterota > Campylobacteria > Campylobacterales > Sulfurimonadaceae > Sulfuricurvum. Next base: position 321,955 of record JAGXFL010000001.1, on the reverse strand, counting down.
CTGATGCGTCTATGACAAGTGTTTTGAAATCTTCAGGAATACAATCCCAAAACTGCAAATACATCATCACCATGTTTGATGATGATCAGCTTAATCTCAAGGTATCGGTTCGTGCTCATATCTTAAATGCTAATCTGACTATCATATCCCGTTCCAGTGTTCGCCATGGAAGTGAAAATCTCCTCAATATTGGTGTTGACCACGTCATTGACATCTTCGATATCATCGCCAAGCGTATTGATTTCGCATTTCGTTCTCCTTACCTTTTCAATCTTTTACATTGGGTGCATGGGGGAAATCTGCATGTCAGCAAAAGCGATATTCTCCCTACAGGAAAATACATCGTGTGTTCCAAGGGGCGTTTTGGTAAAACACTCCAAAGAATTTTAGATAAAAACAATATTGAATACACCTATTTGGATATCAATCGAGAGATACATGAAAAAGTCGCTTCCGATAAGGAGTTCTTTATGCAAGCCGGTCTCGAACATGCCGCTTGTATTATCGCAGGTACCAATGATGATGCGATCAATCTGTCCATCATTGCAACTGCCCGAGGTATCAACCCTGCTATTTTTGCAATCGTTCGCGAAAATGAAGTAGAAGAAAAAAGTTTGTTTTCTCACCTTCGTGTTGATAAAATTTTTATCTTGGACCATATTGCTGCCACCGACGGATACAACTACATTGACCGACCACTAACAATACCTTTTATACAAGAGCTTGAAACCCTTTCCAATCAACAGATCCAAGCCACACTTGAAACCATTACAAAACGAATCAATAAGCGACCTTCACTAATCGAGATTCACGTCAATCTCAAACGAATGTATGCGCTTCATACCTTATGCAGCCAGTGCAGTATCAGCGTTGGACAATTACTCAACAATCCTTACAAAGATGGTGAAGATCTGGAAATTGTTATTTTAGGGATACAGCGTAAACATGGTGGTTTCATACTGCTTCCTGACGATAATGTTTTATTTGAACCGCACGATCATATTTTATTGGCAACCAGCAAACCCAGCCTGGATATTTTTACAACGATTGTAAACCATTACTATGAACTCTATTATGTTGTGCACGGCGTTGAAGCACAGCGTTTTAACTTACCGTGGAAGAAAAAAGCAACACTTAAATACTAACGCGATCTTCCATTGCTTTGGTAAGTGACAGGATGTCGACGTTTTCCAAACTGACACCGGTCGGAACCCCTTGTGCAATACGGGTAAATCGCACATCACATCCGCTTAGTCTGTCTTCAATGTATAAAATGATCCCGTGATTGGCTATCGAGGGGGTCAAGGCAAAAATCACCTCTTTAATACCGCTGTTCACAATATCGCGTAAATGGGTAGCATTGAGATGCTCGAGTGACTCCAATACAAAGTATCGCCCGTCAAAAAGACCGTTTTCTTCAAAAGTCAAAATATCTTTTGCATTCTCTACGATGCATAGCAACTCATGGTTACGTCGTTCATCACTGCAGATGGCACAAAGTTCATCTTCACTGATTCCACCGCATGAACGGCACTTTTTGAGACTTGTAATGGCATTTTCTATAGCATGTGCCAATTTAAGCCCACCAAAACTGTCATTCATCACCATATGGTATGCCAAGCGCGTTGCTGATTTTTGCCCTATAGTCGGTAATTGCTGTAATGCATCGACAAGGCGGTTGAATTTTTCGAGTGAGCGTTTCATGGGGATATTGTATCTAAAAGATTTCCATTATAAATTTAGTCATTATGACCCAATAAAACTATAGTATTTATGTAAAGCATTTTTTACCACTCAAAATTTTAGTCATATGTAGATATAAGTGATAAGCTTGATTATATTATGTATTATCAATGAAATTATTTAATCGTTTAGTGAGTACTCAAGTATAGCTATTCACCAAAAAATATAAATAAATGTTAGAATATACTACAGAATATTAGTAGGTAGGTTCATTGAGGGTGGATAGTTTAAAAACTAACAAAAGTAAAAGACTATCGCACATATTAACCCTCCTATCCTCAGGAGCCAAACTTTCAACCCCCGAATTAGTTGATGCGCTAAACCTCACTAAAAGAATCATTCAACTGGATTTTAAAGAGTACCTAATCCCCTTGTTTGATAATGGTATGATCTATTATGACTACAGTCTCAAATGCTATGGTGCTAAAACAAACTTTTTGGCAAGCACTCTACTAAGCAGTGACGAACTCGCAGTTATCGCGTTACTTAAAGCCAAAAGCAAAGACAAATTCAGTGATGAAGGGTTTGCGACACAAACCGACGCACTTTTTCAAAAATTCGAAGAAAGCTTATCGAACAGCTTTTACCAAGAGACCCTCGTAGAAAATATCGATGATTTTAAAACCGAAATCATACAAATTAAAAATGCGATTAACCATCACAGAGCAATAACCTGCACCTACATCGAGAAGCCGAGGAATCTCTATCCATTGAAGATTTTAAACTTAGAGGGATTTTGGTATCTGATCAACTATGATTTAGCATACTCCGAGATCAGACGGTATCATCTCAACAGCATTTCCGATATTACGATACTGGAAACCGAGTTTACGTTTGATGAGGCGATTATAGAGGGATTTGGTAATGCCATCAACGCTTTTTATGAACCGCATGTCGAACCATTTTCGATTGAGCTGTTTTTGGATGCAAAGGTTGCCAAGTATTTCAAACGCAAACCTATCTCTAAAACTCAGCGCATTTTAAAAACGTACCATGACGGTTCTTGCGACATCGAGCTTTATATCACCGATTTTATGGAGATTATACCGACGGTTCAGAGGTATATTCCATATATTAAAGTTATTCGACCGGATACGTTAGCGGAGATAGTATATAAAAATTTAAATGAATACATGAAAGCAGAATAAATGCAAAAAAGCCCCTTGATAACGATTATAGATAATATTCAATCTATTAATCGAGAAGATGCGGAATTACAAAGAAATAAAGGCGGTGACTTTAATATCTTTACAATTTTAAGAAAAGAAAATGATGAAGTAAATTTACATTCTAAATTTATTTATGAACTAATTAGGCATGATGAAACACATGGACAAAGAAATTTGTTTTTAAAATTATTTTTATTACATGTCTTAAAAATTGATATTCAAGATGAAAAAATACTTGTGCGTCGAGAAGATTATACTGAAGAAAAAAAACGTATAGATTTTGTTATAGAAACATCAAATTACTTGATTGGTATTGAAATGAAAATTGATGCTAAAGATCAAAAAGATCAACTATCTGATTATTATAAAGAACTCGAAATTCGTCAAAAACAAAAGAAGAAAAAAAATATAAAATTATTTTACTTGACAAAATTTGGTCATGAACCATCGAAAGATAGTACAAAGGATTTACACAAAAAGTTTATTGAACTAATCTCTTTTGAATATCAAATTGAGGAATGGCTGAGCGCATGTATCCAAAATGTTGAAAATATCCCTAAGTTAAAAGAATTATTAATTCAATATCTAACTTTGGTTCAACATCTTACAGGACAACTATCAAAATCTAAGGAGAAAAAAATGGATGAATTAATTATAGATAAAACAAATATTGATGCTATTCATCAGTTAGTGCAACATTACCCACATATTTGGGCAAAAAAAGAACTGGAATTTTGGGAAAAACTTTGTAAAAAAATTCAAAAAATCAACATTTACAAGGAAAATAATTTTGAGCTTGAATTTTTAGAACAAAATGACGTTGGTCTTAATATAGATCTAATTAAAGAAATCAGACATACACGAAAGAAAGATGCCTTTGGCTTTAAAATAAAAAAGAAATTTGAAATATTTAAAGTAGAAATTGAAATCAATCATTGGAACTATAGAGAAAATATTGATATATTTATTTCCATTTTAGGCTTACGAGGTAAAAAACTAAAAAATGATGGATTAAAAAATTTACTAGAAAATGAGTTGAAATTTAAGGACGAAAGTATTGATAAAAAATTTTATAATAAAATTTTAATTCCAAAAATAAAATTTTATTCGAAAGATACACCCAACCCAACTCATGCCTTATTTGATGATGTTGAATTTAATAGTTATATTGAATATGCAAGTAAAGAAGTACAAAATATATTAAAGTTTTTAATCAATAATGAAAATGCCTTAAATAACATAGTTAAGTAATTTACTCACAATATAATCAAAAAAATAAAAGGATGAGAGTATGGATCAAAATAAATTAAATGAAATTTTAAAAATGTGTAAGAATAGAATTGATAGAAATGAAAGTTATGATAATCTAAAAGTATTACACGGTGCAGATGTTTTTGCACAAATCGATAATGAATTAGAAGCTTACAAGAGTAAAAAAGCGCCTAAATCTATACATTTTTGGCAAATCAAAGCGTCTATGAGTGTATGGGAAAACGACGGCACGGACGAATTTATAAATCATACAAATGATTGTAATGAGTTTAAGCAAGAAAAAGTACATCATAGATTAAAAAACAATATTGATGATATTGTCTTTTATTACAACGGAGCCACCCAAACCACTGCGAAGTACCCGACCGTTGGAATTTACTTGATTTGTAAAATTATCTCAAAAGCAGATCATAACGGGGACATAAAGCTAAAAGTCATTAAGAATTTAAAAGACAACCCTTTTGTTTTAGAAGAAACCGAGTTTTCAGAACTTGAAAAAAAGATCAATGCGTTGGGAATAAACGGGAAAAACTATAAATTCCTCGATAGCGATAATCCGCAAGCTTTGTATGATTCAGCAATAAATTCATGATTATCTTAGATTCGGATAAGGTGAATAACATAACTTTGTAATTTACTGAGTTTATACTTCATTCAAGGAGTATATTATGACAACGATACATTATGATTTTAAACTTATGCATAAATGCGGTAACAGTGGTACAGTCACAGATATGCGAGGAACTTGGATTAGATTAAAAAGAGACCACAATAGTATCACCCCTTTCGTTGAGCAATGCTACAATATTGATGAAGTGATTCAAACAATCAAAGCTAAAAGCACTCTCTTTGACACCAATGGGCATCTTGCTCTTAACTACAAATACTTTCGAATTTATGTATCGATAGACGATCACACATATAGACTCTCATCGGAATTAAAAATCATCTCGGATGAAGAGGAGAAGAGACTGATTTTTGAACCCCGTATTGAATATGATTTGGATGCGAAAGATATACGTGGATGTACGATACAGCCTCTTGAATGCCGTTTATTGGGATTAAGTACAGAAAAACAAATCAAAATAATTGAAGAGTATCTTAAAAAACCATCGCATCGATTTAAAAAATGGAAAATAAAACCCAAAAAATTATTCCTTTATCACTCATTCAAGGAAGATCCGAAAGAATTTATAATCAATTATTAATGAGTCAAATTGACTGCATAAATGTAATAATAATCACCAACTTTATGGACTTTTAAATATGGCATAAGATTGTCAGTCAAATATTTTTTTATCCATAAGAGTTTAAAATGGCTTATTAATACAAGTAAAAAAAAGTACTGATTGCTTTAAATACCTGTATTAATCATAAGTAGTAATCTAATGTATAGAGATTTATAGGTTTAGTCATTATGACTCAATTATTGTAACACTCTGTTTGATATGCTATAATTCCGAAAATTTTTAACCTATTTATGGAGTTACGCATGGACAAATTAAGTTATTATGAAATTCTAGAAGTCACAAAAAATGCTAATGGTGATGAGATTAAAAAAGCGTATCGTAAGATGGCCAAACTACATCACCCCGATCGCAACCCGAATAATCCCGATGCAGAGCATAAATTTAAGCTCTGTAACGAAGCCTATCAGGTCCTAAGTGATGATAATCAGCGTGCAACGTATGACCGATACGGAAAAGAAGGATTGCAAGGCGGCGGTGCTTCTCGTGGACGCGGAGGATTTGACGATCTAGGAAGTATCTTCGAAGAGATGTTCAATGGATTTGGCGGAGGCACAGGACGCCGTCAATCACGTGAACCTACTGATAAATTCGCACTTGATTTGGGTGTTGAAATGAAGATAAGCTTTAAAGAAGCCGTTTTCGGATGCGAAAAAGAGGTCACATTTAGCAGTAAAAAATCATGTAAGACATGTAAAGGAACCGGGGCCAAAGATGGTAAAGTGACCTCATGTAGTCAATGTGGCGGTAAAGGACAAGTCTATATGCGTCAAGGTTTCATGACGTTCTCACAGACCTGTCCGGCGTGTCATGGCGAAGGGACAACGGCAACATCTAAGTGTTCTGATTGTAAGGGAAAAAGCTATACAGAGACCAAAGAGAACGTCACCGTAAAAGTACCGGCTGGTATCGATACAGGTAACCGTCTTCGTGTATCAGGACGTGGTAATACGGGCAAGAGCGGTGTAGCAGGAGATCTATACGTAACCTTTGAAGTAGAAGAGGACAGCCACTTTATACGTAACGGTAATGATATCTATTTGCAAGTACCCGTCTTTTTCACTCAGGCTGTATTGGGAGAAAACATCACGATTCCTTCTCTAACCGGAGATGTTTTACTGGAACTTGAAAAAGGGACCAAAGACAAACAGCAGTACCGTTTTCGCAATGAAGGGGTAGCCGATGTACACGGACGCGGCAAAGGGGATATGATCGCGCAAGTCACCCTCACCTACCCGACAAAACTCACCAGTGAGCAAGAAGCTCTGCTGCAAAAACTCCAAGAGAGCTTCGGAATTGAATCCAAGCCTCACGAGAGTATGTTTGAATCAACATTTGATAAAGTCAAAGGGTGGTTTAAATAATCGAGTTTTTCCTCTTAAAAGAGGAAAAATGAGCAGTTAATAGTTACTTGGTAGAGCGTTTCGGATACGCCATAGCGATTACGATCGCGATAACCGCATACGTCCACGGTACAAAATCAGGAACCGGAACCGGATCTCCTTTTGCATATGAATGCATTCCCGCAAGATAATAGTTTACCCCGAAATAAGTCATTAGAACCGATGTAAATGCCAACAGTGAGATTACACTAAAGCTATAATCGTTATAGGCACCCTTGATCATACGAAGGTGGATAACAACCGCGTATACTAAGATCGTGACCAATGCCCACGTCTCTTTTGGATCCCAGCCCCAATAACGTCCCCAGCTCTCATTAGCCCATACACCGCCCAAGAAGTTTCCGACAGTAAGCAGTACCAAACCAATCATCAAGCTCATCTCGTTGATACCATTGAGCTCTTTGATCGCAAGGTTTAAGCGCGTCTGATTGTCAGGATTTTTGAGAATGAATACAATAAGGGTAATCATCCCGAGTAATGCGCCCAAACCTAAGAATCCATAACTAGCAGTAATCATAGCAACATGGATCGCAAGCCAGTATGATTGCAATACAGGGACCAGATTCGTCACCTGCGGATCCAACCAATTTAAATGAGCTACAAAGAGGATAATACCTGCCATGATGCCCGTCGCAGCAAGTGTGATCGCTGATTTACGAGAAAAGATAAATCCTGCCAATACTGTTGCCCATGCGATATAAACCATAGACTCATATCCGTTTGACCATGGAGCATGTCCTGCGATGTACCAACGCATGACCAAACCTGCGGTATGTGCTGCAAAAAATACGATCAATAGACCAAGTGTCGCTTTGCTCAACCATTCGATATTAAACGAAGGCTTTAATATTTTAAGAAAAGAGAAAAACAGTAATGCAAAACCAATAATAAAGTACAACGGCCACAGCTCTTCAAAGATATTCCACTTGTTATAGGCAAGTTCCACTTTTACTTTTGTATCGTTTGGATAGACACTCGCACCTGCAAAATGTTGATACTTATCGATCAATTCCAATGCTCTATCTGCTTTGGACCAGTCTCCACTACTTAGTGCTCCATCAACAGCACTAAAATAACCCATCGCCATCAAACGAACCATTTGAGAATCTTTTGGATCCAATGTCTGCAATGCTTCTATCGTAGCGTACCATTTATTATGGACGTCGTTTGGTTTTGGCCATATTTGGATCAAAGAACCCGTGTAAACCATAAAGGCGACATTGACACGCTCATCAATTTGCAATAACGCTTTATCAAATTTATCCCGTTTACCCGGTGCCTTACGATTGGCCTCATCAACTTCTTTAGCTAGTTTATAGCCAGTGATTTCATCAGGTACCTCAAAAAATTGAGAGAATGCCGCCACTTTAGCATCTTCAGGAAGTCCGATACGTTTATTGATCTCTTTGTCACCCGTTTTTATCATGGCAATCTCACGCCATGCATCAGGACGAAGCATCATCCCCATAATGACTTGATTGGCATTAAGCCCCAAAAATGTTGAACTACGATTAAGCTTTGACAATATTTCATGAGAAAGTGTGTCCAGAGGTTTCATACGTCCGGCAGAATCTTGAACGATCAGGTGACCAAATTTATCTGCATGTACCACATCAAAACTTTTAGCCGTTACAATCACAGGATTCTGGGCATCTGATGCATGAAGATTTGAACCATTGATAGCTAAGATCATTAACGCTAACGATGCTGCCATCTTTTTAACATTCAATGATTTCAACTTCTCACTTAACGCATTAAAACGGCCATTCTTTACTATCAATACGCCAAACAATCCGATTGCTAACAATAAGTAGCCAATATACGTGACTAACGTACCTGGATCACGGTTAACCGATAAAACGGTTCCCAATTCATCTTGATCAAACGATGATTGAAAAAAGTGGTGCTGTTTGTAGTCAAGGATATGGTTCATATAGATACGATACGGCATTTTGACTCCTGCTGCTTGATCGATCAGAGTGACTTCACTCGAATACGATGAGGGAGACATTGAGCCCGGATATCGTTCAAGCTGGAAATCATTGAGCTGGATTTCAAATGGTAAAATACGCTCGATAGATCCGTATGCCACATCAACAGTCACATCTCCCAACGATACTTGCTTAGGATCTGCGATCTCGCCCGGTGTCCCTAATACGATTACAGAATCCTTTTTATCCTTGTTCGAAAGCTCAAGTGTTAATGCATCTGCACCTTTCATCATCGGCCCTTTTCCAGGCTTGGATACAAGCTTTATGAGCCCTTTTGGAATAAACGAACGCATTACAAAACCACTCTGTTGTGTTTGAAACAATGTTCGAAGTGCCAATTCACTTTTTCCTGGGATCATTGAACCTGCTTGCTGCGTATTCATACTAAGCGTATTGAGTGGCATCGGATGATTCATCATCACTTTGTCCCCTTCTACGCTAATAGCAACGACAGGTTTTTCAAATGTTTTACCCGACTCAAAATCCAATACAACATCATTGGCTTCGAAAAAATCGCCTTTTTTCAAACTGACAGGTTGTCCGCTACCGCCTGCAGTCACCATCATGTTAAGGATTGGCTCCCCTTTAGGATCAGCAACCGCTTCTAAGCGTGCATCTCCCATGTATCCAGTCAAGTTAACGTTTATTTCATCACCCTCAAAACTCAATGTTCGTTTAAAAGTATTGGATAAATGTTTTGAAAGGTACAGGGGCTCTTGAAACGTATACGATTTTCCCTCTTTGTGCACATTAAATGTCACATAGGGTTCACTACTTACGATAACGTTGCTGCTTTCGCCTTCACGAATGTGCATGACACCTTCATAACCAAAATAACGGGTTACCGCAGCACCAATCAAAATAATCAAAAAAGCAACGTGAAATGTAAAGACCAAAATCTTCTCTTTTCGTGCCATTTTGAACTTCAGAATATTAAGCAGTAAATTCAGAGCAAGAAGCCCTAGTAATACTTCAAACCATCGAGCATTGTAGATGTCCGCTTTTGCCGTCATAGTGCCATAATCATTTTCAACAAATGTGGCGTAGCCAATAGTAACGGCAAAAATCAGCATGAGGGCGGCCATCGTCTTCATAGAACTAAAAATAGCATGGAGTTTATTCATAAGGAACCTATCTTGATAATATGGTCGAAATTATAGTCGGTATAAGGTAAATAAATGTTAATAAATTAATAACAAAAGAATCATACACCTTCGAGTATCATGGCCTCTGCCAGCCGCTTGAATGCTGCAATATTTGCCCCATCCACAAAATTACGCTCTTTCCCGTATTCTTTTGCAGTCAAGGCAATACGTTTGTATATTTGACACATTATTTCATTGAGCTTTGCATCAACTTTTTCATAACTCCATTTTTCCATCGAAGCATTTTGGCTCATCTCAAATTCGCTTACCGCAACACCGCCTGCATTGGATGCTTTTCCCGGTCCAAACAAAACGCCCTCACGTAAAAACAACTCTATTGCATTTGGCTCTGTAGGCATATTTGCCCCTTCCACCACTGCCACGCACCCATTATTAATCAGTGCTTGCGCATCTATTTGTGATAATTCATTTTGGGTAGCACATGGAAATGCGGCAAAACAAGGTATATGCCATACAGCATGTCCGCCAATAGGATAGTCTGCTTTTTTCGTGTAGACAGACCCTTCAACCTGAGATGCATAATTTTCCAAAGACAGATGACGACCATCATCTTTTAAAATTCTCAATAACGTCAGATTAATCCCATTTGGATCATAAATAGTCCCCTCACTGTCACTGCAGGTCACCACTTTTGCCCAAATTTGCTGAAGCTTTTCAATCGTATGTATGGCGACATTCCCGGCACCGCTTACAGTACATATTTGACCCTCAAGTACTTCTTCTAGTTCTTCTTTTAGCATCTCTTGCGCGAAATAGACGACGCCAAATCCTGTAGCCTCCGGACGCAGAAGTGAGCCCCCAAACGCATAAGGCTTTCCGGTAAGTACTCCGTCATAATTACGTGTAATACGCTTATATTCACCAAATAAAAATCCGATTTCTCTAGCCCCTACTCCAATATCACCGGCAGGCACATCAATGCGTGACCCAATATAAAGATGCAGTTCTCGCATAAATGCCCGACAAAAGTTCATGATCTCAAAATCACTTTTTCCTTTAGGATCAAAATCACTTCCCCCTTTGCCACCGCCAATCGGCAATCCAGTCAAAGAGTTTTTAAAGATCTGTTCAAAAGCTAAAAACTTCAATACCCCTTCGGTCACACTTGGATGAAATCGAAGACCACCTTTATAGGGTCCTAATGCATTGTTATACTGTATACGATATCCATTATTGACATGCACTTGGTTGTGATCATCAACCCACTGGACTTTAAATTGTATGATCCGATCTGCAGTGACCAAACGCTCTAAAATAGCATACTTATCGTAACGATCATCATTGACTATCACGGGTTCCAATGAGTTCATCACTTCACTGACCGCTTGTATAAATGTTCTGTCAATGGAACAAGTTGACTTCTCAAGATTTTCAATTATTTTTTTTATCATAGTAAGCCTTTATACCTAGAAACTATTTGAGTTCACCCCAATTATTTCCAATATGAAAAGACGTTTTGAGCGGAATACGCAGTGTCATAATCGACTCCATGACATCCACAAATCGTTTTCCAAGTTCATCCGCCACATCTTCATCCACTTCAAAAATGAGTTCATCATGTATTTGCAATAACATACGCGCACGTAATCCTTCACTGCGGATCATATCATCAATTCGATTCATGGACAGCTTGATCAAGTCACTGGCTGAACCTTGAAAGACCGTATTGACGGCTTCACGCTCATAGGCCGCTTTAAGCATCGGTGTTGCATTTCCAAAATCAAAATAACGGCGGCGATGTAAAAGTGTCTCGACGTATCCCATTTCTTTGGCCTGGTCTACAATACCGCTAAAATATCCTTTGACACTTGGAAACGTCTCAAAATAGCGATCAATGATCTCTTTTGCCTCTTTTGTCGTAATACCCAATGTATCAGAGAGTTTTTTGGCGCCCATACCGTACAAAAGACCGAAGTTGACTGTTTTGGCAATATTTCTTTTACGTGGTGCATCTTCCTCACCAAACAATGCGATCGCTGTTTGCATGTGGATATCATGACCTTCATTAAATGCATTGACCAAAACTGTGTCCTGACTAAAATGAGCCAAGAGTCGTAACTCTATTTGAGAGTAATCGATACCGATCAGTTTTTTCCCTTTTGGCGCGACAAAGGCTTCACGTATACGCATTCCCAATGCTGATTTAACCGGAATATTTTGCAGATTTGGATTTTTTGAACTTAAACGTCCTGTTGCGGTGCCGGTCTGAACAAATGAGGTATATATACGCGAGTTTTTATCACTGTTTGCCAGTGCTATCAACGGTTCAATATAGGTAGAAAATAGCTTATGATACTCTCGATATTGTAATAAAAACGGAACAACAGAGTGTTCGTTCTTTAACCCTTCTAAAACCGATTCATCTGTACTGTACCCTGTTTTTGTCTTTTTCCCATACGGTAGGGCCAATGTTTCAAACAAGACTGTCCCCAATTGTTTAGGAGAGTTAAGGTTAAAAACGGTTCCACAAACAGCATAAATGTTCTCTGTCAAAGCACTCAGCTCTTTTGCGACTTCTGTTTTGAAAAGCTCCAATGCATTTACATCGACTGCAATCCCTTCTCTCTCCATCCCTAACAGCGTCAATGCAAAAGGAAACTCAACATCAAAGGCCTCTTTGATGGCCTCAATGCCACCTTTGAGTTCAAGCTGCTTATGTAACACATCATACAATCGCATCGTTATATAGGCGTCTTCACCGGCATATTTACACGCATCTTCAATAGCAACAGATGAAAAGTTATCCCCTTTTTTTACCGTATCTTTAAAATGAATCATCTCATGTCCAAGCAACGATTGACTCAAGCTGTCCATAGAAAGAGACCTGCCAGAATCCCCCAACCATGCCAAGACCAATGTATCCGCGTGTATAGGCAATCTATCGACCTCCAAATAGCGGGTGACAAAATGAAGATCAAATTTAATATTATGACCTATGACCTTACGTTTAAATATCTCAGCTATTGCTTTTTTGGCTGCTGTTACACTCACTTGATCCCCGACACCCAAATAGGAATGGGCAATAGGGACATAATATCCGGTTTGTCCATCCGTACTAAAACTAAACCCGACAAGAGTATCATTATTGTAATCTAACCCCGTTGTTTCCGTATCAAAGGCTATTAAAGCGTCCAAAGGAATCGAGGTAATATGGTGTTGCAATGCGGCATCATCTGAGATGAGAATGCTACACCCTTCTTTTTCGTTACAAACCTGAGGTACTGCTGGTGTATCGTTCTTAGGTTGTTCCTGTGAATCCTCAAAAAGTGCCTTTGCCTTCAAAGAACGCAGTACCGCATTCATCTCATAATGAACAAGGTCATCATACAAGGGGAAAAATGGGTTGTCAAAATGCATCGCATATTCAGTGAAATCCAATGTCTCAAATACGTCTGATTTCAATGTGACCAATTGTCTGGAACGAAACGCATCCTCACGATAGGTTTCCAGTAATCCGCGAATACGCACCGGCATCACTTCATCAAGCCGCTCATACATCACATCCAAACTTCCAAACTGCTCTAAAAGTTTTTGGGCAGTAACTTTCCCAACTCCTTTCACACCCGGAACATTATCTGCAGTATCCCCGATCAAAGACTGATAGTCAATAAATTGACTGGGGTGAACACCGTATTTTTCCGTGCAGTGCTTTTCATTGAGGACTTTTTTACTGATAGCATCGACTAAAACAACCAAATCATCTTCAATTAGCTGGTAAAGGTCTTTGTCATGCGAGACAATACGGACCAAATATCCCTGCTCTCTCGCATGATGAACGACTGACGCGATCATATCATCGGCCTCATACCCACTGAGCATAAGCGATTTATAGCCCATTTTTTCAATCCAATTGATGGCTATGGGCAATTGCTTGACCAAATCTTCAGGTGCAGGTGAACGGTTGGCTTTGTAATTGGGATCAATTACGGATCTGAAACTAGGCCCCTTTGCATCCAATGCAAAAATCAGATAGTCACTGCTGTGATCTTTGTGAAGCGATGCAATAAAGTTCATAAATCCGGTCAAAAGACCGGTAGGGAAACCTTGCTTATTGGTTAAAGGAGGGAGAGCATAAAAAGAACGGAAAAAAAATCCAAAGGTATCTATTATAGTTATTGTTTTTGCGGCCATCTTTTGTATAACTAAGCCGTTTTTATATCAAGAATAGCATCAATGGCTTTTTGCAATTTAACCGTGTCTAATCCGGCCGCTTCCGCTTTTTTCAAACCTTGGGTAATTGATCGCTCAGAGAAGGGATCGTTAATAGGGATAATCGTTTTGATGATATGTAATGCTATTGAATATTCTTTGATTTCATCCGGAGCTTTTTGAGGTGTATCTGAGAATGATATCATCTGAACAAACTCATGATCAAAATTCCAATGTGCAAAAATAGCAGCGGTGACTTCAGCTGTTGATGCCTCTACATAACTGTGTTCGACACTCGAAATATCAACGGCTACATCAATGTCTGATTTAAAATTTGTGACCAACTCTTCTTGGATAATATCACTGGCTATAACGATTTTTCCGGTCTCTTGTAAAAATGATGCTAGAAAAAGTTTATCTGCTTTTGCTCGATCAATTTGACTGTACCATTTGTGTGATAGTACCCCTTGAAGTGCCGATATTTCCGCAAAACGATCTGAAGTTATTCCGTACGGTTCCATATCAACATTTAAAAGCTTGCGAACCGAATTGCCCAAACCGATTGATCGTGTCATGCTCATCCCGAATAATGATACTGCCTGTGACACATTATTGATCTCACGACGTAAGCTATATAGCGGAGAGTTAGCCGCTTTGAGTAAATTCGCGACAATCATCGGATCGCCTTCGATGGTCTTCACTAAATCACCGATAGAAGATTCAGGATCATTGCAAACACGCTGCATATCAATAACGGTTTTTGGCAATGGCGGTAATGATTTAATACTGTCTATCATCGAACTTTTCATTCATGGTCCTTATAGTATAAGCTACTGTGCTTATTATATCTTATTTAATTCAAGAGCCAAATATTTTCCGGTAAAACTTCCGGTTTTTTCCCAATCATTTGCGACCGTCTCAGGATTTCCTTGGGCGACAAGAAGTCCTCCTCCTGACCCCCCTTCCGGTCCTAAATCGATAATGTAATCGGCATTTTTAATCATGTCAAGATTATGTTCAATAACCAAAACTGAGTTTCCAAGTTCGACAAAATTATGAAGCACTTTTGTCAGACGATTAACATCATCAAAATGCAATCCGGTGGTTGGTTCATCAAGAATATACAATGTCTTGCCAGTATCTTTTTTGCTCAACTCTTTCGCCAGCTTTATCCGTTGCGCTTCCCCGCCTGAGAGTGTCACCGCATTCTGTCCCAAGGTGATGTAATCCAATCCAACGTCACTAAGCGTCTGTAAGGTCGCCTTCATCTTAGGAATAGGAGCAAAAAATGCCAATGCTTCCCCAACACTCATATTGAGTACGTCCGAAATCGTTTTTCCTTTATACTCCACCTGCAAGGTTTGCAGGTTATAGCGGCTTCCATGACATGCATCACACTTGACCATGATATCTGGTAAGAAATGCATCTCGATTTTTATTTCACCCTCACCCTGACATTTTTCACAGCGTCCGCCTTTGACATTAAAGCTAAAACGCGATGCCGTGTATCCTCTGATTTGGGCTTCTTTTGTTTTGGTAAATAGATTACGTATTTCATCCATAACACCCGTATAAGTAGCTGGATTGGATCGTGGCGTACGTCCGATAGGACTTTGATCCAGATAAATCACCTTATCCAGTTTATCCAATCCAGTGATTTCTACCCCTTCAATACGATTTATCTTACGAGCACGATTAAGTATTTCCCGCGCAACCGGCAAAAGCGTTTGAAGTATAAGAGAACTTTTACCACTTCCGCTAACCCCTGTCACACATACAAAATTATGCAGCGGTATCGCAACGCTTAAATCATTTATATTATTAAGTGAGACATTATTGATGTGCATCCACTCTTCTTGCGCTCGTCGATAGAAATATTTGATCTGCTTTCGCCCTGAGAGATAATCCGCAGTAAGCGTATCGCTTTTTTTCATCTCTTCAAGCGTCCCAGCAAAAACAACATTTCCACCAAATTTACCCGCACCTGGCCCTATATCCACAATGTAGTCCGCATGTTCGATCGTCTCTTTGTCATGCTCCACAACAATAACGGTATTGCCTTTTTCTTGCAACGAACGCAGTGTTCGAATCAGCTTTAACGTGTCACGCTCATGTAATCCGATACTTGGTTCATCCAATACATACATCACACCTGTTAAGCCACTTCCGATTTGTGAGGCGATACGGATGCGTTGCGCTTCACCGCCGCTGATACTGCGCGCATCACGGCTTAATGACAAATAACCAAGACCGACATCAAAAAGAAAAAAGAGTCGTTCACGGATTTCGTTGAGAATAGACGTCGCAATCATCGTATTTTGTTCACTAAGGTACTCAAAGGTTTTAGGGTCAGCAAACCAAGCATACGTGTCTTTGAGTGGCATAGTGATGACATCACCGATACCTTTATCAGCTACTTTTACAGCCAACGATTCACGTTTCAAACGGTTTGATCCGCAGACATTACATGGCTTCTCGCTCATATAATCGGCTAAGTCTTTTTCATCTTTGAAAATATCATACGCGATGCGGACGATTCCCGGCCAAGTTCTGGTTATCGGATGTTCTTGCCACTTAAACTCTACTTCGTCAATCGTTCCATGCAAAATTGCTTTTTTCTGATGCTCTTCCAGTGTATAAAACGGTACCGTAATATCAATACCGACAGTGGCACAAAACGCTTTCAAAAAGGTAAAATAGTACCCCTTATTAAACCCGTAAACAATTTTGATCGCACCCTTTTCAACCGATAGTTCAGAATCAATGATCTTCTCATAATCCAACGAATAACGTATTCCCAACCCGTCACATTCAGAACATGCTCCCTTGGGAGAATTGAATGAAAAAGAGAGTGGTTCAAGGGGTTCAAAACTGACTTTACAGTCAAAACACGCACTGTGTTCACTATAGTGTATTAACTTATCATGCAATCCCACTTCCTCGTGGTTTTGAATCTCTATTTCTACTTCACCGTAACTCTCTTTGAGTGCTTTTTCAATATCCTGCCCCAAACGGTCATGGTTTTCTTCTTTCACGACAAGACGGTCGATGACTACTTTTATGGTATGTTTTTTCGTCTTTGAAAGCTCGATTTCTTCATCCAACCGAACCATAACGCCATCAATCTGGGCTCGAACATATCCTTTATGACGTAAAGATTCAAAGATATCCGAGAATGTCCCTTTTTTTTCTCTTACAAGAGGGGACATAATCACAATTTTAGAGTCAATCGGTAGCTTTTGAACTTGATCAATAATATCTTGTGCAGACATTATCGTAATTTGTTTACCGCACAAGTGACAGTGCTGGACACCGATACGAGCGTATAAAAGACGTAAATAATCATAGATTTCCGTAATCGTCCCTACGGTTGAACGCGGATTTTTTGACGTTGTCTTTTGATCAATAGCAATGGCGGGAGTGAGCCCTTCGATCTTGTCAACATCAGGTTTGCCGATACGGTCTAGAAATTGGCGTGCGTATGACGAAAGTGACTCGATATAGCGGCGTTGTCCCTCAGCATAAAGGGTATCAAACGCTAATGTCGACTTTCCGCTTCCACTGATACCTGTAAAGATAACAAGAGAATTTTTAGGAATTTCTAAAGAAATATTTTTTAAATTATGCTCACGTGCACCTATTATTTTGATCGTATCCATGCTCTTTATCCCACAATGATTTTGTACGCCGTTACGGCGAAAATAATACTATAAAAGGCAACGATTACCCGTTTGTAATGACCAATCTTTACTTTTTCTAATAAATACATACCTAGAACGATACCTAGCAAAGAAGAAACAGCCATAATCGCACCCGCTTGCCAATTCAACATTCCCAATAGTCCCAAAGTCACAAGTGCTGACGCAGAGGTAAATATAACAAAAAACAGTCCGATAGCGGAAGCTTTTTTAAGTTCAAAACCCAAAAATGAGACTAATATCGGCGTCATTAAAATCGATCCGCCAACCCCGAGCATCCCTGAGAACAGACCTATACCTGTTCCGATGACAGCATAAAGAGCTCTATTGACCACTTCAGGTCGTGACGGTTGGGGTGATGACATCATCATCCGCACAAGGGTAAACAACACAATACTTAGAAAAAACCATTCAAGTAATGATTCATTTAAAAGCTTTACTAAAAAAGCACCCAATACTGCTCCGGCTAACCCACCGAAACCAAAATATTTTACATCATTGACAATATACGTTTTTTTCTTTTGATGCAACCAAGCCGCCATCAAAGAACCCGCTAGCATCTGCATCACTGATATTGCGATTGCTTCTTTAATCCCAAATCCGAGGATCATTAAGAGTGGGACACTCACTGTCCCTCCTCCAATTCCAAAGAAACCGGATAAAGTTCCGACACAAACACCCAAAGAAATAAGTTCGACGATCATCATATTGCACTTTATGTTCGATTATACATCGCGATTATACTTTACTTTACCCCTATTCTTTCCTTGCAGTTTTACGCTATAATTTATCATCTACTGAAATTTTATGAGGTTGCCGATGTTACCAACAATCCTCCAAGCCGCTGAAAACTTTTGCATACATCAGATTCGTTTGCCCCATGCCGTCGGTGTCCCTGATGAAAAAAAGAGAACACTTATTGCTTACTTAGACATAGAAACTCCAAACGGTGATAAACATCGTACTTATTTGGGGTGTGACAATACGCTTATACAGTGTATTGCAGAAATCTTTTTAGGTGAAGACGATTCAGATCAGGAGACACTAACAGACATGCTGCTAGAAACAACCAATATGATCATCGGCAGTGCAAAAGTCATTGCCGAAGAAGCTGATCAACATACATTTACTATTTCAACACCTCACTTTCTAAAAGAAGATTGTCTTTCAATACCGTACGATGAGATACATGCTATCACTGTCGGAAACGGCGAAATGATGATTGCGATAAAGGCCCTGTAACAATGGACGAAGAACTAATCCCACCCATTGAATCACTTGGCACCATTGACAAAGAGAGTTCATTTGATACACTCAAAGAACTTGCATGGATGGATTATGAGGGGTTATTGGATATGGAAGTCGAATTTGTCTCTGACTTAGGGCAAACAACACTCTCCCTTGGGGAGATACTAAAACTTGAAAAAGGTTCCGTTATTGATTTGGGAAAACCGGCTGGTGAAAGTGTCGAATCGTATGTTAATCAACGCATTATTGGAAAAGGGGAAGTAATGGTTTATGAAAAAAATCTTGCGATTCGTATCAATGAAGTCCTAGATTCAAGCGCGGTACTATATTATTTATCCAAAGAGAAATTATGAAAACATTGATATTCTTTCTACTCATACCTGCAATCCTGTTTGGATCAAAGATTCTAAGTTATAACATTTATGACCGTCATGACCATGTTGATGTCATGCTCACCTTTGACACCCCGTATGAGGGTGTATTACGTCAAAACCGACAAGGGGATGTTATCATTATCAAGCTCGAGGAAGCTTCTATTGACTCTCCATTGACAAAAACACTAAACTCCGATTTTCTCCAAAAACTTTCGATATCACCAAGCGCTGAACAAATTCAAATCGTGGCCAATGTTCCTCCTAACGTAGCCCTCCAAGCTTCCAAGACATCCGATTCGTACGGATTAAGATTACGGTTTAACTCCCCGGTTGCATCACCGCTGAGCAGCACGATACCAACTCAAGATGAAACTACCAACCCTGCACTTCCGACCAAGCAAGGCAATGAGTTTGAACAAAGCTACTATGTGGTCATTGGAATTTTAGTTATAGGAATTGCAATACTCTTTTGGCTCAAACAAGGAATAGCCAAAAAGACAATAAGTATGCGTGATGAACCAAAAGTACCGTGGTCGTTTAGCAAAGAAAAGAAATCAAATCCTATTATATCCTCATCAACTTCCTTGGCAAACACATTGGCCGGTGGTGGTGTTCATATTCGATTTCAAAAGAACCTTGATCCCTCTCACTCTGTTGCTATGCTCGATTTTGGAACACAAAGCTATCTTGTCCTCTTAGGAAACAACACAATCCTATTGGACAAGTTTCAGGACAATATACCTATTTCACAAAATGAATTTGAAACAATGCTCAAATCAAAACATCAAGAGCTAGACGGTTTTTTTCAATTAGGGACAACGCAAGATGAGTCTTTCGACTCTTATAAAGAGAAAGCTTCTGGAGGGTATTAAGCCCCTCTCATTCAGTTAATGTGTAACGCGAACCATCGCATCGATTATTTTATACGAAATTCCATAATGCGTGATAATCCGTATTTCATCGTCTGTAAAATGCTTATACGGTAAAGCTGCAGATTCTATATGATCGATTATCGCTTTTTCTTTTAGTAATCCGCGACTTATCCCCTCTGCAATATCCATAATACGCCAATCCTTTGGTCCAATATAACGCAATTGCTGCCTTGGATCACTAATCAAGCTGATTGCTTCAGGATGTTCATTTAAAAAGTTTCGTACAGCAAGCGTTTCATGTTTCGACATATAACGTTGTAATGTTGCACGAGCTTGAGCATCTGAGATAGCAGGAGTTTGTATGTTGACAACAGGGTCGATTTTTACGATTTTTGGCTCAATCGTTTGTTTTGGAGCTGGTAGTTTTATTTCAGTGTCAATTGATTTTTTGACAACTACCGTTTCCTTCTTACTGTGACTTTTAACAAGACGGATGATTTCATCGTTATGGATATTTTTGACTAGATCAACAGCTGATAAGCCATCTTTATTGCGTATATCAACATTAGCACCCTTCTCTACAAGGATACGAAGCAATGTTGTATTCCCCTGTAAAATAGCATGATTAAGAGGTGTATTACCCAATTCAATATCACCCAAATTAATATTGGCACCTGATTTTAATAAAGCTAATAAAGCCTCTTTTTGATTGCGCTTTACCGCATATATTAACGCAGTTAAACCAGCATCATCCACTTCATTAACATCATCTCCATTTGCTGCGAGACGTTCGATGGCGTTTATATTCCCTTTGGAAGCAGCGGAATGAAATGTTGTGCATCCACTTAATAAAAGTGCTGACAATCCTATAGCATAAATACCTCTATCAACCCTCATACTCTTCCTACTTACTCTTATAATTTTAGCACTCACAGCTCATT
Organism: Sulfuricurvum sp.; assembly: GCA_024637295.1. Classification (GTDB taxonomy): domain Bacteria; phylum Campylobacterota; class Campylobacteria; order Campylobacterales; family Sulfurimonadaceae; genus Sulfuricurvum. The sequence goes on along the minus strand of JAGXFL010000001.1, from coordinate 300,682 downwards.
GAAGACGCTTTAAAACCTTCATACAGCTGTCTATTGTTACGAAAAAACTGATCAACAACCTCTAAAAAATGGTTAGGATCATCAATACGGTTTACAACATCACGCATAGCAGATGCCCCTTCGTACCCTTTAGAATAGGTATGGACATGTTTACGAAACATCACAACACCGCGATCACCGTAAAAAGAGATCATCCCTCTTAAGTGTTCCATGATAATGGCGTGCTTAAGCATTGGATCCACATTGCTGTTCCCGGTTTTTAACTGATGAAATATCCATGGTGCTCCTACCGCTCCCCTGCCTATCATCACCCCATCAGCACCGGTATGCTGCAATACCCATTGTGCTTTCTCATAGGAGTCAATATCTCCATTTGCAATCACAGGAATAGTTAGGGCATTTTTGATCTCAGCAATAGCATCGTAGTCCACAGCTGCTTTAAACTTTCCGGCACGTGTTCGTCCATGTACTGCTATAAAATCTGCTCCACACTCCTGTACAAGCTTAGCGATCTCTATATGATTTTTTTCTTCAAATCCCAACCGTATTTTGACGCTGAGTGTCGATTTATTGGAGGTTTTTTTAATCGTTTCAATAATTTTTGCCATACGCGGCAAATCTTTGAGTAATGAGCTACCAGAACCGTGACAAACGATTTTAGGCACCGGACATCCACAATTTAGATCAATGATATCAATATCTTCCTGCTCGTTTAAAATCTCAACGGCACGACGGACCACCTCTTCTTCTGATCCGGCGATTTGAACCGAATAGGGATCTTCATTGGGACTACGTTCCAACATTTTGTATGTTTTTACAGAGCCATGAGCCAATGCATTGGAACTGAGCATTTCACTTACCGTTAAATCTGCTCCGAACTTTTTTACTACATTACGAAAAGGAAGATCGGTATACCCAGCCAATGGAGCAAGTGCGTAAACAGGGGTATCAAAAGAGAGTTTATCAGTCATAAATTTACCTATAAAAGAAGCCGGTTGATAAAGGAAATCCCCTATCAATATGCTATATTAGTTGCAAAACCGTCTAAAAAAGATAGCGATATCGTAATGCTTATTAGAACGTTTAAGATCACGATATGCTTTGAAGATTTGATATTCATCATGAGAAGTATTGTTAAGGAGTTCATTTGCCGTATCGATCATTTGCAAATCGTATAACGTATAAAAATACGCTTCCATGACATCATCACACTGCTCGCTCATGGATTCAAATAAACGTATGCGCTGCTCTGGAATCATATTTTTAGCCAATATGATTGATAAATCAATAAAGTCATTACTTGTCATCTTGATACTTTTTATCAAGTTGATGATTTCCTCGTTACTCATCTCAATTCGATTTTCATCACCATTTATCCGTTCAAGAAAGGTAAACATGGATAATTTTGTGAAAAGATTTTTATATTTGAGCACAGAACCGACGGATGCTGTTTTTACATAAATCTCATAGGCTTTCTTACAAACAATGTCACCATATGTTTCATAACGTGATAATACTTCATCTGCCGTTAATTCACCACGTTCAAAGCGATTCAGATTGTTTTGTATCACCAATGAAGTCGTATTGGCTAAATGAAACTTCTTGATGTCTACTTTTTTATTTGCCTTTACATCCGCAAGAAGTGTTAATGCTTCATCGATTTTTTCATTTCCGACATCACGTAAAGTTTCATACGGAAGGATCAATGAGTTCTCGATCAATCTTCCCATCAGTTTATAGGCATCACTTTTAAAAAGATAACTTCGCTCAGCAACACCCAATAAAGAATCTCGAAGGGCATCAACCATTTTCTCATGATCACGATTTAAACGTCGAAGTTTAAAGTTTCCGACCAAGACATAAACAGCCATATGTAAGACACTGGCCAAATACAATATTGCCAAAGGTACAACCACCCAAAATGCTATTGGAAGATTTGGAAAATGGATACCTAATAAATCAAAGGAAATGGATTCAGCAGTAATACTGTAAGTGGCAAAACCAACTAAAATCATTAAAATGATTGACCCAATAGTGTAACGTTTTAGTTGCATTTATTCCCCTTTAGGCTTTATTTTTCTCAGCAATAGGACGACAAACGATACAATATTTTGCATGTGCTTTTACTTTTAATCGCTGGAATCCGATTTCATCTTCACACATATCACAAATCCCATATTGATTCGTTTTAATTTTGCCTAGAGCGACCTCAATTTCATTTAATTCTTGAAGCTGCTGTGCACCGATGGCACTTTCAACCATATTTTCATTACTGGCAGACGCATAATCACCCTCATCATTAAGTTCACACTCACGAAGCTGCAGCATTTCCTGCTCTACCCCGTTCAAATTTTTAATAATCTGAACTTTACGGGCTAGTAAAATCTCTTCAAAATAATGCAGTTCACTTTCTCTCATATACTTCCTTATTTGTGGTACGGGTGATTATTCAACAGTGAAAAAGCACGGTATATTTGCTCTAATAAGACTGCTTTAGCAATCTTATGGCTCATCGTAAGTTCAGAAAGACTTATAACGTTGTCACACCGGGCAACAAACGACTCTTCAAAGCCGAATGCTCCACCTATGAAAAATTGTATCGCGATTTTATCACACAGGAGCTTACTAAAAGCCAAACTGTCACATTTTTTTCCATCGGGATGTAACGCAATTGAATAACTTTTGCCCAACATGGGCTCTAACAACTTGCTATAGGCAATTTTAGATGCTTCAGGACTTGTTTGATGCGCTTTTACGATTTCTTTTGGAAACAATTCAATATCATCCAGTTTTGCGAAGCGGGAAATCATCTTTATTTGTTCCTGATAAAGCGGATCGTACAAAGAACGTTCTTTTTTTGCAATCGAGACTAATGAGATATTCACAATAATCCGCTTCCTATGACATGATAGGTGACATATTCAAAAACATCATCCGTCCGAATACCGCCGATTGCAGCAACCGGATGGAGCGAATTTTTGGCCAATGTATCCAATGATTCACCTAAAATTCCAGCCTCTTTCTTCGTCGATGTGGATCGATAGGCTCCTAGACCAATATAGTTTAATTCAAGGGTGTTAGCAATGGCTATCTCATCCGCATTGTGCGTTGAAAGTCCAATGATCTTATCATTCCCAATCGCCATTTTTAATATTACAAGAGCACGCGCAGGATCACTATCGATTGCCATAAGATCATCTTGTCCTATATGAACACCGTCACAATACGGTGCCAATTCATAATGATCGTTTATGATTAAAAAACCGTCCCAAAGTCTACGTAATTCGATCAAATCATTTTTGATGGTCGCAATATCCTCATGTTTGTTGCGATACTGAACAATTTCACCGTTTAAAGATTTTACTTTCTCTATGAAGTGTGTAAAACTAACATCTCGTGAACGTAAGACGTCACGATCACATAGAGCATACAAGCGCATGTTATGGCAGGAGAAGAGTTAATAGGTCACTTAATGTATCTTTGAGCTCATTGCGCTCTACGATCATATCAATAGACCCTTTTTCAAGTAAAAATTCTGCCCGTTGAAAACCATCCGGCAAATCAGACCCAATCGTCTGCTTGATTACACGTTGTCCTGCAAATCCAACCAAAGCACCTGGTTCTGCAATAATAATGTCCCCCAATGTCGCAAACGATGCGCTGACACCACCCATTGTCGGATCTGTTAACAAAGAGATATACGGCAATTTTGCCTCTGCCAAACGTGCCAATGCGGCTGAAGTCTTAGACATCTGCATAAGAGAAAAAGTGCTCTCTTGCATACGTGCACCACCGCTGGCACTGACGATAATCACACCCTGACGCTTCTCTAATGCACGATTAATAGCACGAACAATCTTTTCGCCCTCGACAGAACCCAAAGACCCGCCCATAAAGTTAAAATCAAAAACGACCAATTGTACAGGAATCGAGTTGATGGTACATTCTCCGCTTACTACAGAAGAATAACGTCCATTTTTTTCATACCCCTCTTGGATTCGAGCAGCATAACTTTTTTTATCCACAAATGAGAGTGGGTCGATTGGTTTTAATGAGGCATCAAATTCAACAAAGCTTCCTTCATCTGTCATGATTGCAAGACGTTCTTGGACACCAATACGTAAATGAAACCCACATTTTGGACATACGTGGTTTTGCTTTTCCATCTCTTTGTAGTACATCAAAGATTGACATGAAGTACATTTTACCCAGTGTGAAGGTGCTTCGCTTTTAGTGGGTTGTTTCTTTTTCTCGGAGTCACCGAACAGGTTAAATAGACTCAAAAATACTCCTTTTCAACAATCAAACGTATCCGTTCAAACACTTCTTTGTCCGAGCTCAAGAGAATATATCTCTCATCATGAAACCCGTAAAGGTGTTGGCTTAAATGCAAGCCGGCTTGGATATCAAACGAGCGCATTGTACCTAAAAATAACACATATTTAACATAAGGGGCATATGCCAATGAGAGGGCAAGTGCGCCCGGTGAACGATACTTTAACTTATTTTCCATCAACATTTCGCCAAGAAATGGATGTTCAGGCCCTTTTTCAAAAAGACCAATTTTTGCATTGGTATTAGTGACAATCATGATTCGTTTATCCGATTCGTCCAAACTTGTCCGATAATATTCATCGCCGTTACGTACGAATACATCGCCGTTAGCAAGGTTCACTACAACCGATTGTGTGGTTATCCCATCAACTTCCAAAGCTATAGAAACACCATAATAAGGGAAACAAGAGGAAAAGTTATCGCTGCCATCAATGGGGTCAAGAATAATATTACAAGAGCCTGCGGGTGACATCCATCCGCTTTCTTCTGAAAAGATCGAACCAAAAGAAGATAAATTTTGAAAAAATATTTGTTCAGCAACCAAGTCAAAACCACTGCTGATATCGCCACCGTGACCTTTTTCAAATGCGTCAAAGAGTGAAAGATTAGAGGTGTCAGTAATCAAATCACGCACTTGCATGGATGATTTGATAACCGCTTTAATAAACGGATTCATTATCCGAGTAAGGCTTTAACCATTGAACGAGCAGCTTCACGTCCATCATATGCAGCAGTAACCACTAAATCAGCACCACGATAACAATCTCCACCGGCATACACACCTGGAGTCGTTGTTTGAAACTTCTCATCAATCGTAATACCGCCCCAAGTGTTGACGGAAATACCGTTTTCAGCTAAAAAAGCGGGAACAGCGGGATCAAAGCCAAGCGCCAAAATAACCACGTCAGCATTGACGTTAAAATCAGCCCCTTTGACTTCTTCCATTTTTTGACGACCGCTGGCATCTTTAGCACCTAATACGGTTTTTGCCATATGGACACCTACTGCTTTGCCGCTGTCATTTAAAAGGACCTCTTTTGGAGACGCATAGAATGAAAACTCTACCCCCTCTTCGATCGCATTTTTATATTCTCTCTGTGAACCTGGCATATTATGGGCATCACGACGATACAAACACGTAACGTTTTTAGCGCCTTCACGCTTTGCAGTACGGACACAGTCCATGGCTGTATCACCGCCACCTATGACTACGACTTGTAGATCTTTAAAATCAAACTTTTTGTCATACGGTAGACCGAAATTTTTGCGCTGTATTGCAGTGAGATATTCCATCGCAGCATACACATTCGAAGCATGATCTCCTGCAATATTGGCTGTTTTTGATTTTGTAGCACCAAGGCCTAGAAAAAGTGCATCGTGACTGTCCGCTATCTCATCAAACTCAATGTCTTTACCGACTTCGCAATTAAGAACTAATTTTAACCCAGCTTCTTCGAGTAATCCAACACGACGCTCTACAATTTTTTTATCTAATTTGAAATTTGGTATCCCGTACGTCAGCAATCCGCCTGCACGATCACTACGTTCATACATCGTCACTGCGACACCCGAACGTAACAAATAGGTTGCTGCGGAGAGGCCAGCAGGTCCTGAACCGATTATCGCTACTTTTTTATCCGTTGTTATACCTGGAAAATAAGGTTTCATCCCTTGCTTGAATCCCTCTTCGTTAATGAAGGTCTCAATAGATCCGATGGTAATGGCTCCATGTCCGTCATTGAGAGTACAATCGCCTTCGCATAAACGGTCATGCGGACACACGCGCCCCATTACTTCCGGAAAAGGTGAGGGTTCATTAGAAAGTTTAAACGCAAAGCTCAAATCTTTCTCTGCAACTGCTTTTAGCCACTGTGGAATATAGTTGTGCAGTGGACATTTATTCAGACAAAACGGATCACCGCACTGGATACAACGATCACTTTGAGATGATGCTTCATGGGAGTCAACAGGCTCATATATTTCACTAAAGTCTTTGAGTCGCTGAACAACACCGCGTTTACTTGGATCAATACGTTCAATGGTTAAAAATTCTCTCATAATTAGTCCCCTTTATCAGGATTAAGTGGCAATTTGGTTAAGTTTTTCGGACGAACCATCCAAAAATTACGGATCTCATCACGGAAATTATTAAGTAACTTCTGTGCTTTTTCACTCTGTGTTTCTGCCAAATAGTCTTGTAATAGACGTTTTAGATAATGACGTGCTTCGTCACCGTCATCCGTATCAATACGTAAAGCATCAACCAATTCACGATTAACATTTTCAACAAAACTGTGATTTTCATCGTAGACAAATGCAACACCACCTGTCATCCCTGCACCGAAATTGATCCCTGTTTTACCTAGGATCACAACAATACCGCCTGTCATGTATTCACATGCGTTATCACCTGTCCCCTCAACAACTGCAAATGCACCGGAGTTACGAACGGCAAAACGCTCACCAACCGATCCGGCAATAAACAACTTACCGCCTGTAGCACCGTATAGACATGTATTACCGCCCGCTGCAAATGATTCGCCTTGGTTTTTCGACTTGATGACGATCTTACCGCCATGCATCCCTTTACCGATATAGTCATTGGCAACACCGTCAACATGCAACGAGATACCGTTGATCAAGAAGGCACCCAAAGCTTGACCTGCAATCCCTGTCAGATTAATACGGATCGTATCTGATTTTAATCCGGCATCACCGTAATACTGTGCTATTTCACCGCTAATACGAGCACCAAAACTTCGGTTAACATTACAAATGGTACGTTTAATATGAACAGGACGCTCAGGATTTTTGATAGCATCCATCGCTTCACACAAAACGTCTTTTTCAAATTCATTATCATCAAATGGCTTGTTGGTATCAGTCTGACACGTATTAACACCCTCTTCACGATGCAAAATATTGCTAAAATCAAATTTACGTGCGAACTCATTGTCGGTTACTTGCAACAGGTCACTGCGTCCAACCAACTCTTCCATCGTCTCATAACCAAGCTTTGCCATGATCTGACGAACGTCTTCAGCCAAATAGGTAAAGTAATTGATCAACTGTTCAACCGTACCTGTAAAATACTCGCTGCGTAGTTTTTCGTTTTGTGTTGCAATACCTACTGAACACTTATTGACATGACAAATACGCAACAGTTTACATCCGATAATGGTCAACGCTCCAGTACCGAATGCATAGCTTTCAGCACCCAAAAGTGCAGCTTTTACAACATCTTGACCTGTTTTAAGTCCGCCATCGGTTTGAACATGAACCAAACCACGAAGATTATTCACTTTCAATGCGTTATGCGCTTCTGAAAGTCCCAGTTCCCATGGATTACCCGCAAATTTGATCGATGTTAATGGTGCGGCACCCGTTCCGCCATCACCACCTGAGATAACGATCTTGTCTGCATACGCTTTTGCAACACCTGCCGCAATGGTTCCAACACCCGCAGCAGATACAAGTTTTACCGCTACTGTAGCGTTTGGATTGACTTGTTTCATGTCAAAAATCAGCTGCGCCAAATCCTCAATCGAATAGATATCATGATGAGGCGGAGGTGAGATCAAGGTTACGCCCGGCGTTGTATGACGTAATCGTGCGATCAAAGGTGAAACCTTATGACCAGGCAATTGACCACCCTCACCCGGTTTTGCACCTTGTGCCACTTTGATCTGGATCTCTTCGGCACTGCGTAAATAAGCTGGGGTTACCCCAAAGCGTCCTGATGCTACCTGTTTGATCTTTGAGTTTTTCAATGTATCAAAACGTGCTGAATCTTCACCGCCCTCACCTGAATTGCTTTGTGCACCGATGGTATTCATAGCAACAGCTAAACACTCATGTGCCTCAGGAGAGATAGACCCCAAACTCATCGCAGCCGATGCGAAACGTTTGAAGATTTTTTCTTTTGATTCGACTTTTGAGATGTCAATACTTGCACGATCGGATTTAAATTCAAAGAAATCACGAATGAATTTTTGACCGCGCTTGTTGACCAATGAGGTTAAATAGTCAAAATCTTCACGTTTGCCGCTTTTAGAAACACGATGAATAGCATGAATCACATCTGGATTAAAATCATGATGCTCTTGACCGTTGTAGAACTTGTAATAGCCACCTATCTTAAGTGGGAAGATACGATTAAACCCATTTTGTTCAAACGCTTCTTTATGATTTCTGACCAAACGCTCGTCAATATCTTCATACGTAAGTCCGGGAATCATCACATGAGAATCTCCAAAACACTCATCAACTATCTCACGGCTTAAACCCATGACATCAAACAAGCCTGAGTTACGGTAAGACCCGATAGTGGCGATACCCATTTTTGACATGATTTTAAGCAATCCACCGTTAAGCGCATAATGAGCCGACTTAAAGGCTTCGGTACAGCTTGTATCGTCACCATGTGTTTGCTTGACACGAGATGCAATGGTTGCAAAAAGAAGACTTGGATAAACCGCACTCGCACCATACGCGATCAATGTCGCAGCACCGTGAGAATCAACAACTTCACATGTAGAGGCGATAATTGACCCTAAATGACGGACTTTAGCATCCAGCAATGCACGACTGATGCGCCCAACCGCCATAAGCATCGGGATTGTCTTATGCTCACTGTCGAAATCACTGTCATCAAGGATTATGATACGTACACCCTCTTCCTTCACAGCTTTTATGATCTCTTCTGACAAAGCACCTAAAGCATCGCGCAAAGATCCTTTATACGCTGTTGAAAATGTCTTATACGTAAAAGAAGCTTTATATCGTGGAGACTTTTTATCTCCAAAAGATTTCAATACCTCTAATTTCTCCTTGAGCATAATCGGTGAAATCGCTTTTAGACGATTAGCGTGAGATGGTATTTCATTTAAGATGTTGTGCGTCTCACCAAAACCAGTATTCAAGCTCATAACCACTTTTTCACGAATCGGGTCAATCGGCGGATTAGTCACTTGCGCAAAACGTTGTTTGAAGAAGTCACTGAAACTGCGTTGAACCGTACTAAATGCGGCGAGCGGAGTATCGTCACCCATGGACCCTACTGCCTCTTTACCATCGCGCATCATCGGTTCAATAACCTGTTCGACGATCTCTTGTGTGATGTTGTAATAACGCTGACGCTGTATCAATTCTTTTACCGTGCAATCGCATTTAGTAACGTATTGGTTTTCAACATGTTCTTGAAGATAGGTCAAGTGGTCGTTCAACCATGTCATATAAGGATTAGAGGTTTTTAGATATTCATTAATATCCTCATCTTTCAAGACTTTTCCAAATTTCAGATCCAATCCGATCATCTGACCTGACTGTAACCGTCCACGCTCTTTGATGTTCTCTTCTGCAATATCAATAACCCCGTATTCGCTTGCGATCAATAAAGTATCATCATGCGTAATAATATATTTAGACGGGCGTAGACCATTACGATCCAACACACACCCAATATAACGGCCATCTGTCAATGAAAACGCAGCAGGTCCGTCCCACGCTTCAAAAACAGTCGAATGATATTCATAAAATGCTCTTAGCTGTGGATCCATTTGGGGAGCATTTTGCCAAGGTGCAGGGATAATGGCACGAGCGGCTTTAAAGAAATCCATCCCATTGGCAATCAAAAACTCAAAGAAGTTGTCGGCACTTGCACTGTCTGAACCATGCGGTTGCAAAATCGGCAACAAACGTGCGATCTCTTCATCCGTGAACACTTCACTCGTGATCGATTCAGATTTAACGGCGACATTGAAACGGTTTGCTTCTACCGAGTTAATTTCACCATTGTGTGCAACCGCACGAAACGGCTGTGCTAAACGCCATTTTGGTAATGTATTCGTGGAGAAACGTTGGTGAAACAATGAAAAAGATATTTTAAAATTGTCATTTTGAAAATCGGTATAAAACTCTTTGATATGTGTGGGCATGATAAGCCCTTTATACGAAATAACTCTCGTAGACATTGATGGGATATAAAAATCCTCATCACCAACAAACTTATGCTCTGTCTCTTTGCGACTTAAATATAAAAGTGCGTCAAAGCGCTGACTTGCCATTAATGAATTAGGGGTAATAAAAAGATGATGAATTTCAGGGAGACTTTGCAATGCCTGTTCCCCAAGAGCATTAGTATCAAGCGGTACAACACGATCCAAAACGACTTTCAAGTCATTCATGGCACAGACACGTTCCAATTCGATTAATTGTTCAGGATTACGGGTAAATACAACGGCAATCGCATACAGCTCAGGAAGCTCAATCCCTTTTTCAGCAGCACATGAACGCATAAACTCTTGTGGGATAGAGAGCAACAAGCCACTTCCATCACCTGTCTTACCATCTGCAGCTACCGCACCGCGGTGCATCATACGCTCTAAAGCAGTAATCGCATTTTCAAGTGTTTCATGAGATGGACGATTTTTTATGTTGGCGATCAAACCAAAACCACAGTTGTCTTTAAATGATCGTAATAAATCTTGGTATTCCACTGAGATATCACCTTATGTCATCGGAAAATTCCGGAAATTGTTTGTATTTAATCTCTTTTTAAACATAACTAGTCTAAAGGAGATGAATATTTCTTTATTTTACCAATAATTAGGTTAAAAAAGTTTAAAATACGTGTACAGTTAAATAAATCAATAAAGAAAAGTGTAGTTTAGAAGCAAATAATGCAGGGATTTATAATCAAACTCAGTCGAGTACGTGACGAAGATATGATAGTTACCATCATATCCGAGGATTGCTTAACAACGCTTTACCGGTTCTACGGCGCACGTCACAGCCCTATCAATTTGGGCTTTAAGATTGATTATGAATCTGAAAATTCACTCAAAACCTCTATCGCAAGAATGCGCGATGTCATCCATCTTGGGTATCCCTGGATGGGAGAATATAATCGCATTTTGATTTGGCAACAGTTTATTACACTGTTTTATCCTCATATCGGTAGCTCAGAAGAGATTGGTCCTTTTTATTACCAATTACTCAATAATTGTGCCGAACAATGGGGGAAACAAAACCCTAAACGACTTGCTATTGAAGCGTATACCGAACTATTGGAATATGAGGGAAGATTGCATTCACAGATGAATTGTTTTTTTTGCAATGAAGCAATAGAAGAGAATATTTCATTGATACGAGCATTTTTACCGGCGCATCAAGAGTGTTCTCATACCCTTTCCATTAATTCCAAAGGGCTTTTATGGCTTTTTGAACACTATTCAACCCTCTTTTTGGACGATACTGAAATCGAGCGGCTATGGTATGTCATGAGTGAAGGATTATGAATGTCGGAACACTTTTTGCTTTTATGTTAGCATATCTAAACAACGAGAATTAAATGAGTAAAAACGAAATCAGCGAGTCTCTACGATCCAACTATCTGGAATCGTACAAAGCAACTAAAAAGTCACCGAAAGTGATGCGAATCAGTAAAGAGACGGGAAAAACTCTTGAGGACTTTTACACCGAAGTTCAATCTCAAAAAAACAGCAAGAGTATCGAAAATATTTATTATGCAAAAACAGCCGGTGAAATCGAAATCATGATGATGAGTAACCGTAAACGTATCGAAGCGCACTATTCAAAACGCTAAGCTGTCACCTTTTGTGAACGCTTAGATTTCATAAAAATGAGGTTGATATGCCTGATCCAATTCAGATAGTTTTAATGCAAAAAGCTTCTGCATCTTCGATTCAATTTCTCGCCAAAAATACTCCAAAATCAAACTCGATCCGACATTACCTTCGACCTTATAAAATGGCCCTTCTAAGGTTTCAATGATTTCAATAACCTCGATCTCATGTGCAGGTCGTGCCAATTTATAACCGCCGGATGCCCCTCGAATGCTTTGAACCAAATTTTGACGACGCATGATAGAAAGTAACTGTTCTAAATATGCGTGTGAAATCTGTGTCATTGCAGCAATTTCTTTTACCTGCATTGAACGTCCATTTGTCGCATGTGATAATACATGCATTGCTGCCAACCCGTAAATGGCTTTTGAAGACAATGCCGCCATCTTATTCAAATCCTTTTGGATAAATTTTTCTCGCCATACTGTAAACCTGACACGCTATACAGTAATCAAACAACAAATCCAAAACGACACATGCAATAAAAATAGCAGCAACGATCCAAATCCCGAATACAAATCCAAGTATATCAAAAGCAAGTATTGCAATCGAAAAAGTCAAACCAAATATTGCGGCTAATCGCTTAGCTCCGGCATCTTCAAGACGTGTCGGAAGGTTCAAGGATGTTTTAATAAAACAAGAGACTCTAAAAATAGGGCTAAACCCTTTTAGTTTACTAAGACGGAGAATAAAATCAATGATGATGAAGATTAAAATGAATTTTTGCATCGTTACTAAATAAGTGATAACACCTAATGAAACAGTGACAGCACTCATCTTACTGATATTGGCATCGACTTGTCGAAAAAGTAACGGGCATGCTTTTGACATAATAATTCCTTATAAATTTGGCAAATTATAATGGCAATTATATTTATAGTCAAGTATCCTTACTAGTTTACTTATATATAAAGTAAAATAATCTATCGACGGATGGCATCACTCTCTTTTACCCACAGATCTTCTCCCTCACCGGTCCCCTGAAACACGCGGTTAACAAAATAACCGGTTATATGTATCCATCCGTTAGATGCACCGCTTCCGGTAAACGAACGGCGTGCTTCCCAAGTATCTATGACTTTCCCATTAGGGCTGCTATAGATTGGTGCTTCACTGGCCATACGGTACACACCTGAAGATTTTTTTGTACTCTTGACAACTGCTTCTTCTACAGGTTGTACTTTTTTGACTGCGTGTGCAACTACTGTTTTAACGGTAGATAGTGGTTTTGGAGCCGTCGATGGCAAAGATGGAAGCGCAGTTGCAACAATTCGTTTTACTGGCGCTTTTGCAAGATCATCCGTCAGTTTTTTATTGAGGGTTTTTTCACGTTCTAAATCCAATGCCAATTTATCCATCTTACGTCGAGTATTCTCATCAATGATTGCTTTTTCCACAATTACTGTTTTTGTGACTACTTTTTCAACAGGACGGTCTTTGTATACGATTTTTTCGACTATTTTTTCTTTTTCTATCGGGCGGTCTCTATAAACGACTTTTTCGACCACTTTTTCTATTGGACGATCTTTGTAAACTACTTTTTCCTGTTTTACGATGCGATCTTTATAGACCACTTGAGAGCTATCTTTTTTTAGTTTTGCGATCATAGCTTGAGCATTTGCCAAATCACGTGTCAGAGCTTGGATTTTTTCAGTCGATTCAACCGTTTTAGTCACGATCTTTTCTACCGGTCGATCTTTATAAACGATTTTTTCCTGTGTTACGATACGGTCCTTATAGATAACTTGAGGCTGTTGTGCCGATGGCTTGGCAGGGGCACTTCGTAGTTGTTCAATAACCAGATTTGCCGCATGTAATTGTGCTTGCAAGCTTTGAACTTTTTCAGTAGATTCGACCACTTTTGTCACCACTTTTTTGACTGTTTGCACTTGTGATGGCTGTGATTGGACTTTGGCAAGCGTAGCCTTTGCGGTATTTAGTTCTTCACGAACCTTGACTAACGACGAACTGCCTCCTCTGAGTTCTTTCTGTGCGAGTGCAAGTTCCCCCTTGACGTCAACAAGGGCTTTTTTCAACATTTCACGTTCTTGTCTTGAAACTTGATCCGTGTGCAATTGCGCTACTAAATTCTTATTTCGAGCATTTGTCTCACGGTACGCACGATCACGTACGAGCATCGTCTGTTCAAGACTTTTGATGACCCCATTTTTTTGCGCGATTTCAATCACAATTTTTTTATTTTCGTCTCTGCAATCAGCTAATACTTTGGGATCTATCCCTTTGATATCATTTTGACTCGCACGGCACTCTTCGTATTTTTGACGCAATTTGCTCACTTCACTCAAAACTGACTGAGAATCTCCGGTTGCCCCCATAAGGATAGCTGCTGTGCACAGTGAAAGTAATACAATTTTCAAGACAAAACCTTTCGGGTAAGTTTTACCCCTATTTCTAAATGATGGGTATAAGGGAACTGATCAAACAAAGCCATTGCCTGAACCTTATGTGTAGTACACAAAATCTCCAGATCACGAAGCAATGTTTCGGGATTGCATGAGATGTAAAGTAGATGATCAAAACGCTGTGCAAAGGCACATGGCTGATCCCCTAACCCGCTTCGTGGTGGGTCGACAAAAAGTGTCTTCAACTCGTAATCACTAAAATTTTCTCCATTGATACGCTTATAGACCCTTGTCTGATCCAGTGCCTGTGTAAAGTCTTCCGCACTCAAACGGACAAAATGGATATTATCCATATCATTGAGTTGCATATTGCGTTTTGCAGCAGCAATGGAAGGTTTTGAAATTTCAGTTGCCAATACCCGATCAAATTTCGATGCAAAAGGGATCGTGAAATTACCAGCACCGCAATACAGTTCAAGCAGATCACCGCCAATGTCATCAAATTGAGCTAGAGACCACTGGATCATCTTCTCATTGACGTTTGCATTAGGCTGAGTAAAGCTGTTCTCAATATGGACATAACGGTAATCTCTATCACCTATTTTAAGTCTTTCGGTCACATAATCTTGGGAGAGGATAAGTTTTTGCTTGCGACTTCGTCCAATGATATGAACACCAAGTTTTGAAGCGATTGATTTTGCTAGTGCTTGCCACTGCTCATCCAAAGCACGGTGATAGAGCAAGCTTGCCACCACTTCACCGTCTTGAGTTGAGAGAAAATCAATACCGAACAGTTTATGCTCAATCTTTGCTTCACAAATCGCTTCGAGCAATGAGGTCATAATGTTGGCTATAGGCTGCGAAACGATCGAACAGCTGTTTATTTTTACCGAACCTTGCTTGTCCATTTTGCTCATCGCGTATGATACGGTTCCCTCATCATGGTAGACTTTAAACTCTGCTCGGTAACGGTAGCGCTGTGGCTGGGAGGCAAAAATCTCTATATTACCCTTGTAATACGGTGCAAATTTTTCGATAATACCGTCACTTTTGTCACGGAGCTGTTCATCGTATCCGCTCTCGTAAACACGGCAACTGCCGCACACTCCAAAATATTCACACTGCATCAATGTCTCTACTTAACACTGGCAATCAGGTTACCGATGAGAAGATTCCACCCATCTACCATAATAAATACCAAGATTTTAAACGGCATCGAGATCATAACCGGCGGTAACATCATCATACCCATAGACATCAAGATGGAGGCAACAACCATGTCGATGATCAAGAAGGGTAAAAAGAGGAGAAAACCGATCTCAAATGCTGTTTTGAGCTCACTGATCACAAATGAAGGAATCACGATAGTTAAAGGCACTTCTTTAATCGATTGCGGATTTTGCATATGTCGAATACGCAAAAAGAGGGCTAGATCTTTTTCACGAGTGTTACGTATCATGAAGTTTTTAAAAGGGTCGGTCGTTTTTTCAAAAGCTTCATCGTACGATATCAGATTCTCACTGTACGGCTTTATCCCCTCATCATATGCCTTAGTAGCAACAGGTTCCATCACAAAGATCGTCAAAATAAGGGCAAGCATGACCAAAAGCTGCGTTGGAGGAACCTGCTGTGTCCCCAAAGCCTGACGTAAAAATCCAAATACGATGACAAAGCGGGTAAAAGTCGTCATGACAAGTACCAGACTCGGTGCCAAGAAAAGGACGGTAAGCATCATCAAAACATTGAGGGAACTGACCATCTGTGCAGGAGTATCAGGGGAAGCGAGATTAAAACTCATACTTGGAACCGGGTTATTGGCCGCAAATAGTGTAGCGCCCATCCAAAGCATAACCATTAATAAACGAGCCAAATAATCACCCCTGAAAGTCTTTTAATTAGGCGATAATACCACAAACTAAGTGTGGTTCTCGATTAATTCTGCTAAAATAACACCAATTTGTTCCTAGGAGCCCTAATGCCATACTCTCTTTCCATTGTTATCCTTGCCGCTGGAAAAGGGAGTCGGATGAAATCGCCTAAGGCGAAAGTTCTCCATGAAATTTGCGGGCGTGAAATGCTTTATTACAGCATCAAAGCGGCACGCGCGTTAAGCGACGATGTCATTGTCGTTGTGGCGCACCAAAAAGATGCCGTTATCTCTGCCATGAATAACTATTTTGATAATCTCACATTTGTGACTCAAGATACCGAAAACTTTCCTGGTACGGGAGGTGCGATGATGGACGTCAAACCAAAACATGAAAATGTATTGGTCCTCAATGGAGATATGCCTCTTATAACCCAACATTCCGTCAATGAATTTATGAAAAGCGACAGCCACATCACCATGTCGGTAATAAAACTCGATGATTCGAGCGGTTATGGACGTGTCGTGATCGAAAACGGTCATGTAGTGCGTATCGTCGAAGAAAAAGATGCCAGTGATGCCGAAAAAGCAATACTTACTGTCAATGCAGGAGTCTACGCGTTTAAACGAAGCGTTTTAGAAACCTATCTGCCAAAACTTTCCAATGCCAATGCACAAAGTGAATATTATCTTACCGATGTCATCGCCCTCGCCCGTAAAGACGGATTGGAGATATCACCTCTTATTGTCGAAGAAGTAGAATTTAAAGGGGTCAATTCCAAATTTGACCTCGCCAATGCAGAGATCATCATGATGGATCGACTCCGTCGCAGCTGGATGGATGCGGGGGTAATCATGCAGCTTCCTGCAACGATCTACATCGAAGAAGGTGTCCGTTTCGAGGGAGAATGTATTATCGAAAACGGTGTACGTCTGTGCGGTGATACCCTCATTGTCAATTCTCACATCAAAGCGCATAGCGTTATCGAAGAGAGTATCGTCAGAGATTCCGATGTCGGGCCATTGGCCCATTTACGTCCACTTAGCGTATTAACAAATACCCATATCGGAAACTTCGTCGAAGTCAAAAAGTCTACCCTTACCGGCGTAAAAGCAGGACATCTTAGCTATTTGGGTGATGCTACGATCGATGAGGGGAGCAACATCGGTGCAGGTACCATTACGTGTAACTACGACGGAGTCAAAAAATATCAAACCATCATCGGTAAAAATGTCTTTGTGGGAAGCGATACACAGCTTGTAGCTCCCGTAGAGATCGCTGATAACGTTATGATTGCCGCAGGCACCACCGTTACCTCAGGTAAATATGAAAGCGACATCCTCATCCTCAGCCGTACACCTATACGTAAAGTGTCCGGCTTTTTTACTAAATTTTTTGGCAAAGGTGCCTAATGTTCATCCCCAATAACCTACTTGAAGGTAAAAAAATACTCTTAGGGGTCACAGGTTCTATTGCCGCGTATAAATCACTGGAACTCTTGCGTCTTTATACCAAGGCTGGTGCAGATGTACGTGTCGTTATGAGCCCCTCTGCCAAAAAGTTTATCGCACCCTTGAGCTTCGAAGCGCTCAGCCATAACCGTGTCTTGGATGATTCCAATGAATCCTGGGCCGATGACTTTAACCATATCAAAACCTCCCAATGGGCTGATGTGATGGTCATTGCCCCGGCATCTGCCAATACTATCGCCAAACTTGCCAACGGACTTGCCGATACGATACTCACCCAATGTGCCCTGGCGTTCCCGGGTATCAAACTCATCGCCCCCTCTGCCAATACCCATATGATCCAAAATCCGATGATACAAGCATCACTCAAAATGCTCGCGATTGCAAATTACGATGTGGTCTCGACACAGACCAAAGAGTTGGCATGCCAGACCATAGGTGATGGAGCTATGGCAGAGCCGATCGAGATCTTTTGGAATACCGCCAGAATCTTACTTAAAAATGATTTTTGGTCTAATAGACGTGTCATCGTTACGGGTGGAGGAACCATCGAACGCCTTGATGATGTCCGCTATATCAGCAATTTTTCTAGCGGCAAAATGGCCTCATCTCTCGCCGTTGCTCTGTATCTACGCGGTGCGGATGTCAATCTCATCTCCACACGCTTTGAGGGGGATTTACCTAACACTATCCACACCATCGATGTTGAAAGCTCCGCAGAGATGGAAGAGTATCTAACCGATTCCATCCGCATTTCTAAGAAGGGAAAACTCTCAAAACCTTCCCTTATTCACGACGAACCAATCGGTCTTATTCAAAAAGAGCCGTTCTTGTTTATGGCAGCAGCGGTAAGTGATTATGTCCCCTCTCATCCCCAAAACGGCAAGCTCAAAAAAGAGATGCTAGGCGATACGTGGGAGATAGCGATGAAAAAGAACCGAGACATCATCGCATCGTGTAACAAAGAAGGGATCAAGACCGTCGCATTCAAAGCAGAAATGGATGTTGCCAACGCTACACAAAACGCCAAAAACCTCCTTGAGAACAAAGGGGTCAATGCTGTTTGTCTCAATATAATCAATGAGAACAATGCGTTTGGAAGCGATACGAATATTCTTGATTTTATCACTCATGATGAGACCGTCTCTTTTAGTAAATCTGATAAACTGACCCTCTCAATGCGTATTATCGACCAAGCATCGGCATTATGAATAACCACCCCAGCCATATCGCGATCATCATGGACGGTAACGGCCGATGGGCACAAGCTCAGGGAAAAAATCGTACCTACGGGCACGAAAAAGGTTCCGAAGTGGTACGCTCTATCACGACCTATTGTGCCAAACATCCCGAAATCGACCGATTGACTCTCTACGCTTTTAGCACTGAGAATTGGAAACGTCCCAAGATGGAAGTCGAATTTTTGATGAAGTTACTCCAAAAATACCTCAAAAAAGAACTCCCTACTTACCTCGAGGGGAACATTTGCTTTCAGCCCGTCGGTGATTTGACCAGTTTTTCCGATTCCTTGCAAAAGACTATTGAAGAGGTCAAAACAGCGACACAACACTGCACAGGATTGATACAAAGTCTTGCACTCAATTACGGTGGGCGTGATGAAGTGGTGCGTGCCGCAGCATCTTTGCAAGCTTCCAATACTATTATTAGCCTTGAATCGATCACAGCCCATCTGGACTGCGCCACCGACGTCGATCTGCTCATCCGAACCGGAGGGGATCACCGTCTTTCGAATTTTATGCTGTGGCAATCAGCGTATGCCGAACTTTTTTTCACCAATACGCTGTGGCCTGAGTTTACATCCGATGAGTTGGAAAAAATAATACACAAATTTAAAAAAGTTGAACGAAGATTTGGAGGACTGCACTAATGGAATGGATAATGGTAAGTATATTAGGGATGATGATCGGTTCATTTCTCAATGTTTTGATTCTCCGCACACCGCGTGATGAAAGTGTATCTTTCCCTGCTTCTCACTGTATGAGCTGTAACACTCCGCTTAAGGCGTGGCACAATGTTCCCGTATTTTCATGGCTTTTTTTACGTGGTAAATGTGCTTTTTGCGGTGCTAAAATCTCAGCGCAATATCCTATTATCGAACTTTTAAGCGGTATCCTTTTTGTCTTGACTGCCTTGAAATTCGGATTCACTTTTCAGGCATTCGGTATTGCAATGGTCTTTGCCTTTTTACTTGCCCTGTCTGTGATCGATTTTCGCTACAAGATGGTCCCTGACAGCCTTAATCTCCTCGCTTTGACCTTTGCAATATTCAGCGTCGTAAGCGTAGGAGAATTTGTCACCCACTTTACCAATGCCCTGCTCTTAGCCGGCGGGTTTTCACTGATGCGTTTTTATCTCTCCTATGCCATCAAAAAAGAGGCGATGGGGGAAGCGGACATCATGATCGCAGCTACCATGGGTGCCGTATTGGGGATCAAACTGGCACTTGTGGCGGTTTTCCTCTCAGCCATCTTAGCATTGCCGGCACTGATACTGACACGTACGGATGATGAAGAGTCCGAGCAACTTCCGTTTATCCCATTTTTGGCCATTGCTCTGTGGATCGTATTGATGTTTGATACGCAAGTCTCTTTGTATTTGGAAACGATCTATGGGTAAATTACGCCACTATATCTTTTCCCATTTAAACGTTCTGTTTTACTCCATATTCATACCGCTGTTCACTATTGCATCGGTCATCTTTTTGATCAAGATCGCAACGTTGACCTCTATTATCAGCCTGAACCTCTCCGAGATGGGAAAGTTGTATTTGTTTGCTCTTCCTGAGCTTCTCTTTTATACTCTGCCGATCGCTTTTTTTGTCTCTGCGGCACTCACCCTCTTTCGTCTTTCCAATGACAATGAGATGGTCGTCGTTTTCTCCATGGGAATCTCACCCCGTTTTTTAGCACGCATATTAGCATTGCCGGCTTTGACACTGAGCCTGCTTTTACTGATCAATTTTTTAGTCATAACCCCCTATATCAACCATATCAACAAAAGTTTCAGCCAAACCAAAAAAAGCGAAGCCAAATTCAATCTTACCGCCTCAGAGTTTGGTCACCATTTTGGAGAGTGGATGCTCTTTATCAACAAAAGCGACAATGAAAACCGTAAATACGGCGGAATCGTTTTGTTTAACAAAGAGCAAAAAGAGGAGATCCTCATCGTTGCAAAAGATGCCGAACTTCTCAACAACCATGGTTTGCTTCAACTTAAACTTCACCAAGGTGAAGGATACTCCTATGACGATAAGACCTACAAACATATGCAGTTCAAGACCCTGATGATCAACGATACGATGGAAAGTAACACCCATGATTATAATGGCATAATAGGTTATTGGAAAAATTACAAAGAAGAAAACTTCAAGCAAAAACTCCTCATCACCAATACATTACTCAGCCTCTTTCCTCTACTTTCAGTCTTTTTGATCGTGGCTCTTGGCGTCGTACATGCCCGTCACCAAAAACGGTGGATCTATCTCTGGCTGTTTATAAGTATCGTCTCGTACTATGCCTCTGCGATACTGCTGCAAAAATGGCTCGTATTTTGGACAATACCTACGGTTGCGATACTGTGGGTAGCGATCACCTATACTTTCTACAAACGTCTGGTGGGTAATCGCTTTTGAACCGTGCCAAGATCACCCTGAGCTACAACGGTTCGGCGTTCATGGGTTCGCAACAGCAGCCCACCACCACCAATACGGTCATAGGAACGCTCACCATAGCCCTCAAGCGCCTCAAGATCGCTTCCGTTCCTAAAGGGTCTGGGAGAACAGACCGAGGAGTCCATGCGACCCATCAGGTGATGCACATCGACCTTCCCCATTTTTGGACAGACCTTCGTCGTCTCAAAGACATGCTCAACCTCCAACTCCCTCCATCGGTACGAATCCGACGTATTGAGTTTGTCACACCTGATTTTCACGCCCGATACGGTGCACGTAAGCGTGTCTACCGCTATATCCTCAAAGAAGGGATTAGCAACCCGTTCGAAGACGATTTTGTCACCTTTGTCCCTTCCCTCAACCATGAACTCATCCGTGATGCCATCACGGCCTTCCAAGGCGATCATAACTTTGAACTGTTCAAAAAAAGCGGCGACGATATGGAACACTATATACGCCGTATCTACCGTGCCTATGCCTACTCTCACAAAGGACATTTTATCCTCGTCTTCGAGGGCAACGGCTTTTTACGCTCCCAAATACGACTCATGGTAGGGTTTTTGCTCCGTATCTCCAACGGCAAAGCGACCAAAGAACAGCTCATCGAACAACTAAACGGATTCAAACGTCATAGTACGAGTATCGCGCCCCATAATGGTCTGTATTTAACCCGTATAAACTATTAGTTTAGTCACTTGCACTAAACTTATTTGATAGCTCTTGCATTACAAAAACTCTTTTGTTATAATCACACTTCTAAATTTTACATCTTAAGGAATACGTCACATGGCAAAACATCAGTTTCAAACCGAAGTTTCACAAATCTTGCAGTTAATGATCCACTCGCTCTATTCAAACAAAGAGATCTTTGTTCGCGAACTCGTATCGAATGGCTCAGACGCACTCGATAAACTCAATATGCTCGTCCTCACAGACGATGCATACAAAGGTGTCACCTTCAACCCACGTATCGACATCGCTATCGACAAAGAGGCGAAGACACTCACCATCAGCGACAGCGGTATCGGGATGAACGAGACCGATTTGGTCGAGAACCTGGGAACCATCGCCAAATCAGGGACCAAAGCATTTTTAGCACAGCTTTCAGGCGATCAGAAAAAAGATTCCAACCTAATCGGACAGTTCGGTGTCGGTTTCTACGCGGCATTCATGGTTGCGGACAAAGTCGAAGTGATCAGCCGTAAAGCGGGTGAAGAGAACGCCTACAAGTGGTCTTCAATGGCAGGCAGTGAGTATGATCTCGAACCTGCAACGCGTGATACACACGGAACAAGCATCATCATGCACCTAAAAGACGATGAGGAGGAGTTCCTAGAGACTCACCGTATCGAGACCATCATCAAAAAATACTCTAACCATATCCCTTTCCCGATCTTCATGGACAAAGAGGAATACGTAGCACCTGCAGAGGGTGAAGAAAAAGGTCACAACGAAACCAAAAACGTCCAAATCAACAAAGCAAACGCTCTGTGGACGATCAGCAAATCTGATATTAGCGACGATGAATACAAAGACTTCTACTCCAGTATCGCTCACGATTCTGCCCAGCCATTGATGTGGATGCACAACAAGGCAGAGGGATCTTTAGAGTACACCACCCTCTTCTACATACCGTCCAAAGCACCGATGGACTTGTACCGTGTCGATTACCAAAGCGGTGTCAAACTCTACATCAACCGTGTCTTCATCTCGGATGATGAAAAAGAGCTTATGCCAACCTATATGCGTTTCTTACGCGGTGTGATCGATTCTGCCGACCTACCGCTCAACGTCAGCCGTGAGATCTTGCAAAGCAACCGCGTCATGGCGAAGATCAAAAACGCTTCTGTCAAAAAAGTGCTCAGCGAACTTGCAAAAGTTGCTGAAAACGATACTGAAAAATACGACGCGTTCTACAAAGAGTTCGGAAACGTTCTCAAAGAGGGTCTATACAGCGACATGGGCAACCGTGAGCGTATCCTTGAGCTTCTCAAACTTAACACCCTGAACTCTGCCGAGCCTGTCATGTTTAGCAAATTTGTCGAGGGTGCAGACGCAGAGAAAAAAGAGATCTATTACATCACTGCCAAGATGTCCCTACAAATGCTCAAAAACTCTCCGAGCCTAGAGCGTTTCAAAGCCAAAGGGATTGATGTCCTAGTCCTTAACGAAGAGATCGACACCATCGTCTTCCCAATGGTAAACGAGTACAAAGAGTTCAAACTCATCAACGTCACCGATGCAAAACTCGAAGAGAGCGAAGAAGAGAAAAAAGAGCACGAAGAAAAAGCAAAAGGTCTTGAGGGCTTCATCGGCCAGCTCCAAAGCGCATTGGGCGAGAGCGTATCAAAAGTCGAAACAACTTTTGACCTCACAGACTCAGCGGTTTGTATCAAAGTGGACAAAGAAGACTCAGGCTACATGATGGCGCAGATGATGAAACAGTTCGGCAACATGGGTGGCGACATCCCAGCACCAAAACAAATCCTACAGATCAACCCGAACCACGAGTTGATCAAAAAGCTCAGTGATTCTGCGGACGTGAATCTCATCGACGATGCGGCACACGTATTGCTCGATCAGGCGAAACTTTATGAGGGTGAGACACTTGCCGATACAGCAGGGTTTATCGCACGTCTTAACCGCATTATGGCGAAAGCGCTGTAAGCTGCCCCTTCTATGCACCCAGTTAGGGTGCATTTCTTAAAAAGTAAATGTTATCATGATTAACCAATATGAAATAATTGACTATTCTAAATTTGGTCTTCCTTCCATTGACGTTTACGGTGACCAATTTAACTACATAGATTTATACGAATTGGTTGGTAAAAACCAATTTATGACTACATTTACTCTTAAATTTAAAAGTAATTCCTATGCGCTATATGGTAGTTCGGTTCTCGGAACTATTTATTACGATAAAAAAAATTTAGAA
Source organism: Sulfuricurvum sp. (assembly GCA_024637295.1). Classification (GTDB taxonomy): domain Bacteria; phylum Campylobacterota; class Campylobacteria; order Campylobacterales; family Sulfurimonadaceae; genus Sulfuricurvum. The sequence goes on along the minus strand of JAGXFL010000001.1, from coordinate 276,375 downwards.
ATTCTTGAAAAAAGCTCTGAAATAAATGAATCAGTAGTTGAAAAGAAAATTCGTATTGATTGTCCTCATAGAAATATTTCAGAAGCAAAAAGAATGGATTTAAAATATTCTGGCATCGAAATAGAAGATATTGAATACATCTCCTTTTTAGCTTATTCACAAAAAATAGAAATACATGAAACTGGCGAAAAGAAAATTCCAAATATTATAAATATAGAAGTTGATTTAGATAACATAGACCCCGATAAATTAAATCGATATTATTTACTTCAAAAACATAATTCTGGTACTGAACTCATCCAGTATGAAAAAGAGCAACTTATTGGAATTTTGTTAGCTTTTAATAATGGAACGATTGACTCTAGAATTCTTCAAACATTTGGATTGACTTTACAAGACATCGAAAATAATCTAAATATATGGGTTCAAATTTACAAAGTAAAAGAAAGAAAAAACCAGCTTACTGAGTTTGATAAAAAAAATTATGAAGAATGTTCTGAAATATTAAAAATTGAAAGAATAAGTCTTGTATTAAAAGAATTTAAACAAGCAAATTTCTTTAATTCATCAAAGCCATTAGATATAGCTACTTTCAAAAAAGCATTTGATTTAATAGATGATTTTTCACCTTCGATACTAATGCATGGTAAAAAACAAGTCTATTGGGATTTTGACTCCTACATTCATATCGTGATTAGACATTTTCAAGATTTTCAAATTGGTGATTTTAAATCAAAAACACCCTTGCCATATAAATCTTCTGATCTAAAAACACTGATAGAAAAAGTTTTAGGAAAAATCGAACCAGAAATCAAAGACCATTTTGCATCAAATCCATCTACTGAATTTAAACGTCTTGGTAAATGGGCAGTTGTATTTAATGGAGATCACTATCATTTGAGAATCAACTCTGAAGGCAAACTAATTCAATTTCACTCTGTTGGTTAAATCCCACATTGGGAGTACAACTAATACTATACGTTCCCAACCCAATAGAATACGGGTCAGGCGTTAAATATTAATTCCCCTTCCCTCACCCCACATTTCAAAATGCAATAACTTAACCTACTTTTCTGTTTAGCCGAAAAGTAGCAAAAGAGCATACCGCGATCCAAGAACGCTCGCGTGACTCCTTGCACTTCTGCATCATTCCTAAAGGGATTTCCTTTGGTCACACTCGGCTCTAGGTATTGGATTACGGGGATTTTCTAAAAAGAAAAGTATAAAAAATCTCCATTTATATTTCTATTTGGTATACTATTGGTATGAAATTTGAATATGATAGCAACAAATCATCTATCAATGAAGAAAAGCATGGCATCGATTTCGATCATGCGAAAGACTTATGGCAAGATGAAAAGATGTTTGAAGTAGCATTGAATTTTCCTGATGAATTACGATATCTCTGTATCGGTAAAATAGAGGAAAAATACTACTCAGCCGTTATCACGTATCGTGCAGATACGATTCGGATCATATCAGTACGCAGATCACGCAAAGAGGAGATAGAACATTATGAAAACAGCTAAAGAATTTGACGAAGCATTTGACAACGGCGAAGATATTTCAGAATTCGTCGATTATTCAAAAGGACGTCGACCCAACCTGGAACAAAAACGGGTAAATCTCGATCTACCCGTTTGGATGATCGAACGACTCGATCAGGAGGCAAAACGTTTAGGTGTTGCTCGTCAAGCGATCATGAAAATGTTTTTAGCGCAACATTTGGAAAAAGCGGGATAAATTCGATTTTATTTCGGCACGACACACCACTAAATCCAAGATTGGGAACTCTCTCCAAATGACCAACAACCGCATAAAATAGAACCTTTGAAATAAGGAGTAGATATGAAATACACCGTTATCGATGCCCATTACCTGCACGATTACCAAATCGCCATGACTTTTGAAGACGGTAAGCATGGTATCGTCGATCTATCAGAATACACCCAACGCGGCAGCGTATTTGCCAACTTCGGACACATCGACTATTTTAAAAACTTCACGATCGATTATGGCACGTTGGTATGGAATGGTGAAGTAGACATTGCACCCGAACGACTCTACGAAAAAGCGGTCTGATATAAGGAAAAAGAACTGAAAATCACCCCTGTTACCGAAACCAACTCCCATGTCTATCACAACCTCGTGCAGTACTACGAGGCCGAATTTTCAGCTATCACAGGGAAGAAACCAAATGGTTTGGGTCTATTCGAACTCGATACCCATCTAGGAGACGATACACTGGGCTTTTTACTCGTCATCGACAATGTCCCTGCCGGAATCGCAGCAATCCGTTGTGAAGAGGCTCAAGCCTACGAGGTATGTGAGTTTTACGTACTCTCCTATTTTAGAAAAAACGGTATAGGAACACAGTTTGCCCATACAATTTGGAAAGACCATCCCGGAGATTGGGAGATAAAACAGATTCAGGGAGCTGGGTACGCCACCACATTTTGGCGTAAAACGATAGAGCAGTTTAATGAGACTGCTTATACTGAAGAGAACTACGACGACCCCTATTGGGGAAGTGTCACGAGACAGAGATTTACAATAAATTAATCAAGCTCCCTGTTCATTCGCGAAACTGAAAGTCACTTTTGAATCAGAGATTTTCTGGTAGAGGTTTATTTTTTTTCTATATGGTGCCCATTTGATTAAAAACGTAGCCAAGGACTCCCAAAGTGATACCCATGCAGCTACCGTCAATCCCTCTGCAATCACCCCTCCAATAATGCTGTTTTTTGCCAATTCACTCTCATTCATAAGTACAGACATTCCAGCAATAGCAAGACCTGTAAAAAGAAGAATAATCGACGTACGAATCATGTCATTCATATTTTTAAGCTCTAATTCTTTCATATAGAGGAAAAAATTCTTCACACTGTTTCGGACTCTTGACATTGCTTCATCATTTGATTGTTGTTCCAATGAAAATTCTATTATAAATAACTCACTATCAATCTCAGACACGCTATCTATAATATATTCGACCAAATCATGGTTTAGATCTTTTTTTAAAAAATGGGATTTTCTGTCAAAATTATCATACAAGTCTTCTATTTTATGTGCAGAAACAGTAATAATTATCTCACCATTACCATTTCTTTCATATCGTTCGACTATATTCTTTTTCATTCTCAGCCGCTTTATGTATATTGAATTCTTATAGCTATTATATAGTAATCAAACTCATTTATATACAATACAGTAACGAGGAATTACTTGAATTGGTGTTGTTTAGAAGTTCTTGTCCAAGAAATCCGAATCATTCAAAACATGCGCATTCGCACTGTTTGGCATCGACGTTTTTGGTACGGTGGCAAATCCTTCTAGCTTACCGCATGAAGGGCATTTTCCCCCATCTAGTTGCGCTATCATCTCTACATCGATCACAAAATCACACGCCTGACAAAAAAACTCCATAATGTTCTCCTATTATTTTTCTAGAGTACAAATTGCATTATCCATTCTCATAAGAGTAAGGGCTACACAAATGTAATGTTCTGTGCTTTGATACGTTTCATGTCTTCTTCATCGAGTCCATCGATGCTGTGGATAAAACAGCACGGTTTGTCTCGGATCTGTTTGTGTATCTCCCAAAACAACTCTCTTTCCTCTACGACATAGACGTTTTCAGCGTGTAACGCCTTGAGCGGCAGACCGATACATCCATGCGCGAGGGTAATCGTCAGTAGCTCCATCATCTCGTTGTTGATCGTGATCCCTCCGTTGCCTTTGAGCAGTATGACTTTGAGGCGTTTGGTGTTTTGTCCCATAGTGAACCTTTTTGTATCGGGTATTCATTTACCATTCCAGTACACTAGCACATATTTTGCATCGCGAAAAAAGACCTTATGGAGAGAAAGCATGCAAGAGCACATGATAGAAGATGAGCAATGGATCATTTACAACAGCGCTCTGGGTATCCGTGATTTTGTGACGATTGGCCGTATCGATACGGATGAGAGCATCGCATGGCTGGAAGCCCCTTATGACATGGTCGGACCATTTTCTCTGGATGAACTCATGACAGATGGCCTCATAAGTTTTGCCGCATGCATCGTCATGTCCAAACAAAGGTGGCAAGAGGATCAAGAGCAACTGCGTAAAATATCCCTAGCAAAACGCCACCAAGCACAGCAAGAGATGTTTGATAAACTCTCAAAATACAACAAACGCAAGATGAGCGGACACAGTGACACCATGCAGGAGTATCGGCTATTGTTGAATCTCCCCATCGAGGGTACTTTGGCACTCTCCCAGATCAAATCTGCCTATCGCAAAGCCGCTAAAAAGGCACACCCCGATGCCGGTGGGAGTCAGTCATTGTTTATTCGTATCAAAGAGGCATGCGATGCGTTACTGGATACTTTACACTAAACGACCATCTGAATCAGACTCTCTGCCCACATACTCAGATGGTCTTTTGACAATGCACTGCTAAAGCGGTTCATCTCTCTCCCATTTTTAAAAGCGATGATGGTTGGAAGTTCATTGACCCCGTATTGACGTGCTATCTCAGGAAAGTCGATAGTATTGATTTTGATAAAACGTACTTCAAGCCCAAACGATGATGCCGCTTTTTCATAATCAGGTGCCATCTTCATACACGGTGCGCAATCGGGTGAATAAAAATCGACAAGCACCGGTATATCCGTCTCAGTGATATGGGTCTTGAACGACTCATAATCGCATTCGATCGGGGTCGTATCCAATAACGATTTTTGACACGACATGCACAAAATATTTTCTCTGTTTACCTCATTTTTCACACGGTTAATATGATGGCAATGAGGGCAGACAATTTTAAGTTCTCCCATATTTTCCTCTCTTGATTTTACTGTAATCTCCATATGCATAAATTATGCAATAATCTACAATAAGTATGTTATGGTTAAAATTCTCCAATACACACAAAAGATGAGAGATCATGAGAACACAACGAGTGCCATTTGGACAAACCAATCCTGATAAGAAAAATGCGGTTTTCTTAGCCATCTACGTCGAGTCGATTTCACCGTGGAAATATTTCAAGGATGATATGCAACATCTCAAATGCCCTGCACTCATCATGATCGACCGATGGGATGGGCGGATGGGATTTCCGGGGGGAACGGTGAATGAGGGAGAATCACTCATGGAAGCGCTCATGCGTGAGATCAAAGAAGAGGTCGGCATCACGATCAAGCCCTCTCATGTCCGTCCGATTGCCTCACATGAAAACCGTCTTGTCACCCATCTGTACGGATTAAAAGTACTCGAAATAGAGTTCTTACATATCTACTATCATATTCTCAACAACTTTTCCCGTTCGATTCTCCTGCATGCCTACGAAGAGGGAGATGCATCTCATTTTATGTCCGAAATCACCGGCATAAAGATCGTTCCGCTACTGACGCACGAGAACAAAGGACTCAATAGGTTTTTGGAAAACTCTTTTGCAGGGGCAACCAAAGAAGATCTCGAAGTCCTCCTTAGCGAAGTTCTGCACATCCAACAAAACGCTTTATGAAAAAATTGGCTATTATTGGTGGCGGACTAAGCGGTTTGTATGCCGCCTATAGCTTGCAAAATGAGTATGAGATCACGATATTCGAGGCACGCAATCGTCTTGGTGGAAGGATTCATACCATCGAAGGTTTTGATATGGGGCCTAGTTGGATATGGTCTCATCAAGACCGTATCCTCTCGCTGATTCGATCGCTCAAGATAGAGCTGTTTGCTCAATACACCAGTGGATACGCACTTTATGATACCCCTCAAGGAGTTCAGCGGTTCACTGCGCCACCCTCCCCTCCATCTGCACGTATGAAGGGAGGATTGATGACCCTTATCGATGCCCTCGCTTCTGCACTTCACCCCAATACTCTGCGACTTTCAGAACCTATACACCGTGTCGATGCACAAGATGATACGATAGTCATCGAGACATCGAAAGGCAGTTATAAAGCCGATCTTATCCTCTGCACCCTCCCTCCGCGTATCGCGTTAGAGACGATCACCTACAATCCCCCTCTATCAGCAGCACTTATCCAACAGCTCTCAACTGTCCCGACATGGATGGGCCATGCGGCCAAATGTGTGATCGAATACAAGACCCCGTTTTGGCGTGAAATGGGGCTTAGCGGGTTTTGTTTCAGCCATGCGGGGCCGTTGGGAGAGATACATGATGCCTGTACCCATGAGCGCGCCGCGCTGTTTGGTTTTGTCCACTCAAGTGCATCTATGGAGACGATTGAGATAGATATCCGTTCTCAAATGTCCAGACTGTTTGGTGAGAAGGGTGAAGAGATAGTCTCAGTGCATCTTGTTGATTGGAGAAAAGAAACTTTTAGCTCAACATCCGCGGATGCCAAGGGTCTAAACGCACATCCGTCCTATGGCCTCACGGCTACTTGCTACAACGATAGGCTGATGTTTATCGGTACCGAAACCGCATATACTGAGGGGGGATATTTAGAGGGTGCAATCCGTTCAGTCGAACAGATCCTTAACACATAAAGTCGTTGCTTTGACTAAAGGGTGACCAGATGTTCAGACTCATCATATATCGCATTTTCTGCATCAATATGTATCGCGTGATTTGCTTCTAATACTCGCTCATAAACGGATTCTACCGTTTCACCTTTTTTCAAGACTACCAAACTGCCTTTTAAATTATATTGCTTATAGCGATCCATCACTTTTTCCAAAGCACGTCTTGCCCCGACATTATCAACAAACGTAAACAAAATGGCCACATAATGCTCATTGATTTTTTTGGCAACGTCACTTTGCCGTACGTTCTCAATCAGATGAGCTTTGTCAATATCATAATCATCACACGCGACCAAAGCCAGATTGGCATCGACGTTGTAGCGGTCTAATGTATACAAAGCCATTTTGATATCTTGCTCAAATGCAAACTTTAAATCCGATTTGCTCAACTCTTTCATCATATTCCTTCAACAGTACTCACACAAAATAGATAAATAATAAATCGTATTTTACACCAATTTCATCTCTTAATTGTACTATTGGGCGTTGTGGTTATAATTACGGTACTATAAATCGAGAAAAAGGAGCGTGCTATGCCAAAAAACATCATCGTTACGATGTTTCTATACGTTCTGTATAGCGCAACTGCATATGCCGCGACTCCATCCGAAGTCTATAAGGCGATCGGATCATTAGCGGGGGAATGGCAATTATCCGAAACCATGCCACAACAAGGCAGTTGCCACTTTCAAGAAGGTACAGAGCCATTAGGTAATGGCATCACATTCAAATACATCGGCAAAGGTACAACAGTCCAAGAAGACTTGTTGCCGGACACTGAAAGACAGATGGTAACCATGTATCACTGTAAAGACATCGCCTGTACCAATATCAAAGCGACCCACTATTGTGTCAAGATGAATCAACCTCAATACATCGCGAATCTCAAAGAGAGCACTCCAAACAAAATCGTGATGGAGTGCGATATGAGTACGCAACTGTGCAATTCAAAGGAAAACTATGTCTATAAAATCATCCACGAGATCTCTCCGGACGGAAGACATCTCAAAAGCTCCTATCTTAGTAAAAAAGATAATAAACCAATACCTAGCACCGTCTGTAATTTCGAAAAATGATGTCTAAGAAAAATTATGCAAAACCGTCACAGGCCTTTGCACGAAAATCACCCCCGAAAAAAGAGAACATAGAGACCCTTCAAACCAATGAAATAAAAGCGATGTTTATGACATGGTTTAAATCCAGTCGTGCGGTTGAGGGTCATGTGATGACCAAAGCTGATGTCATCAAAAGTGTCTTGAAGAAGTTGGATTCCAAGCAGGATAAGTTTTTTACCCGAGCGATGGATGAACTGACGAATGAGGCGATTATCGAAATTCAGCCAGACGGTGTCACACTGGTATTGACCAAAAAAGGTGCTGACCTTCTGTAAATAAAGGTTTTGATTCAAAAATAAGACGCTTAAAATAGAGTAAAATTCTCTCAATACTACAAAAAGGATTCACCATGGCATGGGCAACTGCACGACACATATTAGTAGCAACACAAGAGGAGTGTGACACACTCAAAGCACAAATCGAAAACGGCGAATCATTTGAAAGTGCTGCTGCCGAGCATTCAAAATGTCCATCAGGGCGCAAAGGGGGAGACCTCGGTAAATTTGGTCCCGGACAAATGGTCCCTGAGTTCGATAAAGCGGTATTTAGCGGTGATGTAGGTGTCTTGTACGGTCCTATTAAAACCCAGTTTGGTTACCACCTACTCGAAGTTACCGCGCGAGGGTAAACCGTAATCACGTTTATGTTAACACGATTATTGATCTTTTTCTCTCTTTTTTTTACCGCGGCACAATGCGGTAGTTTACAACAATCGTATACATTTAAAAACCCGACTGTATTTTCTAATGATCTCGTGAATGACTGCCCCAAACATTTTGAGATACTGCAAATACCGGAGGGAAAATCCACCTACAGAATCAATGCACAGATCATTGCAAAAACATTTGAGCTCAACGGATGTCCCTTAGATATCACAAAAGTCCGTTATGTCAATTTTACGAAACAAACCGCACTCGACCTATCACCATTAAAACAACAGCTCCATGACCTTTTTCTGGATACTTATCCATCGATGATCATAGATAAAATCAACGTCTATCCACGCGGCTACATCGAATCCCTTCCTGAACATTCAACAGCAGTTTTTGATAAAGATATGACAGAGCGAAATGAAGGAATTTTTTACGTTCTTGATAAAAGCGGTGTCCGTCGTTATTTTGACTTTTCGATTGAAGCTACGATAAACATGCTGTACAGTAATCAAAAAATCAATCGCAGTGATGTTCTATCCTCTTCCAATACGGCGATCAAGCCAACCTCATTTACACAGTTTCGTGGCAAACCGATTACCGATCTTCCCAATACAAGACAGCGATTTCGCCGTTCTTTGAGAGAAAACATCCCTATTGTCGATCGCTATATTGAACCGCTTCCGATTGTTTTAAGAGGATCAAAAGTGAGTGTACAGGTTCAAAATGGGCTTGTTGTCGTTGAGTTTATTGCGACTGCCACGCAAGAAGGGGCACTGTATGATATTATTACGATTGAGAAAAGCGATAAAAAAAGGGCAAAAGCCAAAGTGATCGGAGAAAACCGGGTGGAACTTCAATGAAAGTAGTTGTCGCTATCAGCGGGGCAAGCGGCGCCGGTTTGGGTTTAAAATTCCTAAATGCACTTCCTGCTGAAATACAAAAACATCTCATCGTCTCCGAGCACGCACAGATCGTATTAGACAAAGAAGAGAATACCACGTTACATGGTAATAACGAGATCTGGGCTTCTGTTGCATCGGGGTCTTATGGTGCGGATGCTATGATCATCGTCCCATGCAGTATGAATACATTGGCAAAGATCGCATGCGGTATTGCCGACAATCTTATCACCCGTGCAGCAAGCGTCATGATAAAAGAGCGTCGTACCTTGATCCTGGCTCCCAGAGAGATCCCTTTTTCACCCATAGCACTGGAAAACATGCACAAACTCTCTATGATGGGAGTGGTTATTGCACCCCCGGTATTGGCGTATTACTCAGGGCAAGAGGACCTTGCACAAATGGAAAACTTTATGATAGGAAAGTGGTGCGATTTGATGGGCATTGAAAACAATCTCTATAAACGATGGAGCGACGATGCATAAGATTGCTCTCTACCCGGGTACATTTGACCCTATTACCAACGGCCATTATGACATTATAGAACGGGCACGCAGCCTTTTTGACGAAGTTGTCATCGCCGTGGCTGATTCATCGGACAAACGACCGATGTTTTCCCTCGATGAACGTGTCAAAATGGTGGAACTTGCCGTCAAAGAGTTTGATCGTGTACGTGTGGTTGGATTTGATAATCTGACCGTAGAGCTTGCCAAATCAATCAACTCGACGGTCCTCATACGCGGTCTGCGTGCTGTAAGCGATTTTGAGTTTGAGCTTCAGCTTGGATATCTTAACAACTCTTTGGACCCAAATATTGAAACTGTTTATTTGATGCCCAAGCTCAAACACGCGTTTATCAGTTCTTCGATCGTTCGTAATCTATTAAAGTTCAATGGAAAAACAGAGCACTTATTGCCAGCTTCTGTGCAAAATGTTATTTGGAGTATGAAATCATGTATGTTACCATAGAAGGGATTGACACTGCAGGCAAAAGTACCCAGATCGAAGCCTTGCGTCAACTGTTTCCTGATGCTGTATTCACCAAAGAACCGGGGGGAACGGGTATAGGACAGACTATACGGTCTATGATTCTAAACGGTGAATTGGAAAATAAACATGCCGAAATGTTTATGTTTTTGGCCGATCGTGCCGAACATACCCATCAAGTGATCGTCCCTAATATCGATTCATTGATCATATCAGACCGTTCATGCGTATCGGGTGTTGCCTACGCAACCGTACAACATGTATGTGATATGAACACCCTCGTGCAACTCAATCGTTTAGCCACCGATAACCATCTGCCACACCATGTGTTTATCTTACGATTGACTCCCGAAGAACTTACCTATCGGTTATCCCAAAAAGAACACGATGCCATCGAGGCAAGAGGGATCGATTATTTGCTCTCTATCCAAGATGCTCTCATAGCATCCGCCCATGCTCTTGGCATAAATACGCATGTAATCGATGCGTCACAATCTATTGATACCATTACACTCGAGATTGCCAATCTCATCAAAGGAGCCTTATGATTCAATCTTTGCGCGGGATGAACGATATCCTCTCAGACGACTATGAGCGCTTTGACTATTTTATTCAAACTGCTACGGCTATTGCCAAACGCTATGGATTTCACTATGTTGAGACGCCGTTGCTTGAAGAAACGGCACTGTTCAAACGCTCCGTAGGTGAAAGCAGTGATATCGTCGGTAAAGAGATGTACCAGTTCACCGATAAAGGCGATAATGATGTCTGTCTCCGCCCTGAGGGGACAGCAGGAGTAGTGCGTGCATTTATCCAACAAAAGCTGGATAAAAAAGGGGGGATTCATCGCTTTTATTATCACGGAGCTATGTTTCGCTATGAACGTCCCCAAAAAGGTCGTCTCAGACAGTTTCATCAATTCGGTGTTGAGAGTTTCGGCGTGGATTCTGTCTATGAAGACGCATTGATGATCATGATGGTAGCCGATATTTTAAAAACATTGGGTATTGGCTATCGTCTCAAACTCAACTCTCTCGGGAATCAAAACTGTATGCCCGACTATCGTGTGAAATTGGTCTCGTTTATTGAAAGCTGTGGTGATGCGATTTGTGGTGACTGTGAGCGCCGAAAACTGACCAACCCTATCCGAGTCCTCGATTGTAAAAATGAAGCGTGTCAGGCCCTCTATACCAATGCACCGAAGCTGATCAACAACCTCTGTAGCGGATGTCATAGCGATTTTGAGAAGTTAAAAACAATTTTGGATCAACATAACATCGGATATGAAATCGATACCCATCTGGTTCGTGGATTGGATTATTACTCCAAGACTGCCTTTGAGTTTGTCAGCGACAACATCGGTTCCCAAAGTGCGATTGCCGGCGGTGGACGCTACGACCGTCTTATCGAGTTTTTAGATGGAAAACCAACCCCTGCTGTTGGATTTGCGATGGGGATCGAGCGTCTTTTAGAACTCATTGTTATGCCCGAACCTGTCCGTAACGGCTATTATTTTGGTGCTATGGAAAACGAATCATTGCCACTGATCCTAAAATGTGCTGAGAAATATCGTCAGACCGAAAAATCCGTGGTCGAATATGAACCAAAAAATCTCAAAAATCATCTCAAAGGAGCCGATCGCATCAATGCCCGCTACTGTGCGGTAATCGGTGAAAATGAGCGAAATAGCAATTCTATCTGGATTAAAGATTTGCTTGAGCAAAAAGAGACTATCATCTCACTAGATACCATTTAAAGGGTTGTAAAATGTTTGAGGACATTAAAAATACTATTTTGTACGCAGCAGCTCAAATCTATGGACTTGGTTATTGGATCATACCGATTTTACTTTTTATGCTGTTTATACACGATCGCTATGTGCAACGCAGACATCAACTGTTGGTCCATTATCCGATCATTGGCCGTATGCGTTATTTGTTCGAAGCGCTGCGAGAACCTATGCGTCAATATTTTGCCAATGAAGCGTTTTACGATTCACGTGATAAGATTGATTGGGTCTATAAAGCTGCTAAAAATGTCCCTAATTTTATGTCTTTTTCACTTACTCAACCATTTAACGGTGCACGCTTCATCGTTAAACACTCCTCTCATGTTTTAAACGAATCAGAGTTGTCCCCTGATCTTGGATTGACTTTTGGTGAAAAACGCTCTAAACCGTATAAAACAAGTACCCCTATCATACGCTCAGCTATGAGTGACGGTGCTTTGAGCCCGGAAGGGATTCGTTCCTTTGCGATGGGTGCTTCTATGGCGCATTTCCCTGTCAACACGGGAGAAGGTGGGCTTACCTCAAATTTCTTCTATACCCATCGTCCTGATGTTAACAACATGGAGTATCTTGAAGTGGTAAAAGGGACGTGGTTTGCAGAATTGGCCTTTAAATTAGCCGCTTTTTTCTTTAACCGAAGTATTGCTATAAAAGTTTACCGTCGTATTCTATTGCACAGCAATACTGAAAACACCTATTTATACGATCCTATTTCTCATATATTATTTCGAATCAACTGGAATGCGCCTCTAAGTGCTTTTCCCAAAGAAGTCCCCGCAGATATGCCGGATATCGTTTTTCAAATCGGTTCCGGCTTATATGGTGTCCGAGACAAAGACGGCAACTTTGATTTCGATCGCTATGCTAAAGTAATACGCTTTTGCCGCATGACGGAGATAAAAATAGCACAAGGTGCAAAACAGACAGGAGGAAAACTTACCGCTACAAAAGTATCCGATGATATTGCCTATTATCGCGGTGTTGAAGCGCATAAAGACCTTATCTCGCCAAATCGATTCCCATTTGCTTCTAGCGATGAGGGACTTTTAGATTTCATTGCCAAACTGCAAGACATCTCACTTAAACCCGTTGGTATGAAGATCGTCATCTCCGATGATGCCAATGTTCGATCATTAGCAGAGACTATGTCGCAACGTAAACGTTCTCTCAAAAGTAACCCTGATTTTATCACGGTAGACAGCGGTGATGGCGGAAGCGCTACTGCACCATTAGAACTCATGGGTTCCGTTGGTCTTACAACACATAATGCATTGTATATTTTAGATACTGTTATGAAAGATTACGGTCTGCGTGATGATCTTAAAATCATCGCAAGCGGTAAAATCCTAACGCCAGATGATGTCATCATAACCCTCGCCATGGGAGCTGATGCGGTAGGGATTGCCAGAGGATTTATGATGAGTGCCGGCTGTATACGTGCACGTATGTGTGCAGGCACCGGTTCGCACCACTGCCCTGTCGGGTTGGCTACACAAAACCCTGCGCTTCGCGCATCGTTTTTGGTTCTTCGCAAAGCGGGAGAGATCGCAAACTATCATAATAATCTCATCAAAGGGATCAAAAACATGCTTGCCGTTATGGGTATCCATAAAATAACTGAGCTAGATCGTAACCACTTAACGTTTAAAAATGAAAACGGAGAAATCTATTTTGACGTCGACATTTATTTCCACCAAAAATTCCACCACTAAAGGTCATTAATGCAAAACTACGGTATCGATATCTGGGGTGAAAACAATTTTATGATTGACCAGGGAAAAGTCAAAGTCAATTATAAAAGTTCACCATCACTCATAGAGATCACACAAAGAATTCGAAAGACAAATCTGCGCGGGCCGCTGATACTGCGTTTTCCTCATCTCATCGGAAAACAGATCGATCTTTTGTATTCAAACTTTCAACGTGCCATCTTCGAAAACGACTATACCGGAAAATTTCGTGCCGTATTCCCCCTCAAAGTCAACCAATTCCCTGAAGCTGTTGATGCTATCGTCGAACTCGGTGAAAAATACGGCTACGGTTTAGAAGCGGGTTCAAAAGCAGAACTGGCTATCGCAATGTCAAAAACTCCTATGGGTTCACCTATCACGGTCAATGGATTCAAAGACGAAGAGATGGTGACACTTAGTTTCATGGCCGCACAAATGGGGCATGATATTACGATAACAATTGAGGGACTTGGTGAGCTGGAATGGATTATCGATGTCGCACAGTCATGTGGCTTAAAAGTTCCAAACATCGGCTTTCGCGTTCGATTGCAAAGTGAAGGAAGCGGTATTTGGGCCAAAAGTAGCGGTCTAAGTGCAAAATTCGGGCTTACCTCTACGGAACTCATCGAAGCCATCGGAATGCTTCAAGAAAATAACATGCTTGAACATTTTACGATGATTCATTTTCACGTCGGTTCTCAAATGCAAGATATATCAACACTCAAACGCGTTTTGCGCGAGTCGGGTAATATTTATGCTGAGCTCAAAAAAATGGGCGCTAATAATCTCAATGCGATCAATATCGGTGGTGGTTTGGCGGTTGAATATTCCCAACACAGCTCTACTAGATTGCGTAACTATACCCTAGAAGAGTTTTCCAACAGTGTTGTCTTCTTGCTTCGAGAGATCATGAATGCCAAGGGTGTTGAACATCCTGACATCTATACCGAATCAGGTCGCTTTATTGTCGCATCGCATTCGGTACTTATTGCCCCGGTTCTTGAACTCTTTTCGCACGATTATCAAGCAAAGTCTCTAAAATTAAAAGAAAAAAACCCACCGCTTATTGAAGAGTTACGAGAGCTTAATTCTCTGCTGGCACCACGTACGTGTATTGAATATATGCACGATGCCCTTGATCATATGGAATCGCTCTTGACCCTCTTTAATCTAGGACATATTGATTTGCAAGATCGTTCCAATGCAGAGATATTGGTACATCAGATTATTAAAAAATCACTTTATCTTTCCCAAGACAATCCAATGCCAGAAATCGAACGATTACAGGTCAAGATGCAAGAGCGTTATTTGATCAACAGTTCGATTTTTCAAAGTATTCCGGATTATTGGGGGTTACAGCAGCAATTCCCGATCATGCCACTTGATCGACTCGATATTCCGGCAATCCGCGCCGCAAGTCTTTGGGATATCACATGCGACAGCGATGGAGAGATACGATTTAAACCCGATACCCCACTGTATCTACATGATATCGATTTGGATGAAGAAGAGTATTTTCTTGCTTTTTTCAATGTAGGTGCCTATCAAGAAACTTTGGGGATGAACCATAATCTTTTTACCCATCCAAGCGAATGTACCATTTTGATCAATGACACCGGATACGAGATCGAAAACTTCACCGAATCCGATAATGTTCTCAATATTCTCGAAGATATCGGTTATGATAGTTCCAAACTTCTAACCAACCTTAAAAATAAATTGGCAACGAGTGAGTTTATTACAGAAGAAGAAAAAACTGATACACTTCAAAAACTAGAAATGTACCTCTATCAAAATGGGTATTTAAGAACAACACGTTAAGGGAAATCATGGGACTTTTTTCAGAAATCGCCGAAGATTTTTCAAATGTATACAAAAATGACCCCGCTATAAGCTCCCCCATAGAATTTCTTTTCAACTATCCGGGAGTATGGGCTATCTTTTGGTACCGCATTGCAAATCGACTGTATCGTAATAATTTCAAAGCACTCTCCCGTATGATCATGGGTATCAGCCAGATATTTACCCATATTGACATCCATCCGGGTGCGACTATCGGAAACCGTGTTTTCATAGACCATGGTACCGGTGTCGTCATCGGGCAAACCGCCATCATCGAAGACGATGTCTTGATCTATCAAGGTGTAACGCTTGGCGGTGTTAGTTTGATCCCAGGCAAACGCCACCCTACGATCAAGCGTGGAGCGGTTATCGGTGCAGGTGCGAAGATATTGGGGAATATCACCATCGGTGAAAACTCCAAAGTGGGTGCGAACTCGGTTGTTGTTCGAAATGTTCCTGAAAACAGCACCGCCATTGGGATTCCTGCACACGTCATTCAAAAAGGACGTGACAAAGATCCGTTTAGCCATAATAAACTTCCCGATATCAACAAAGAGATGTTTGAATATCTCCTCAAACGTGTCGCTGTATTGGAACATTACTTAGTTCAAGACAATACGGAAATCCTTGAACAAGATCTACAGCTTGAAGATATCTATGAATCATTTATCAAGGCAATGAAAAATTAAGCGTTAGGGACTGAATGAGAAATTCTCTACTGAAGGTTGCATTTAGAGTAACCTTTTTTTCTTCTTTGCTTTTGCATGCAAGCACCTTGACGACCAATCAACTGCGCTCTAACCTCTCTCTTAATAACTTTCAGACTACGTTAGCATCTCTATCCTCAGATAAATCCAATGAGGGTCAATTTTGGTATTGGCTCAATTTAGCACGTCTGCAACAAGCCAACGGAGATTTTTCTACTTCGATACAATCTTTTGACACTGCCTATGCTATCTTGGATGAATACGAGAACAGAGCAACAGTCAGCTTACGTAACATCGGAGCCTTTATCGGTTCGTCTTTGATGAGCAAAGGAAGCGAGACCTATTATGGCAAAGGGTATGAACGCACCTTGATGCATACCCTCAATGCCCTCAACTATATGATGCTTAACGATTTCGAAGGTGCCGCTGTCGAAATGCGCCGGATGGAACAGCGCCAGGAGTTTTGGCTCAAAGAGAGCGAAGCAAAGCTAAAAGAGGCCTCTGAAGAAAAAGAAAAAGCACGTCGACAAGGCAACGATACCTCTCGTATCCCCACTTCCTATTCCTTGGCAAGTATGTTAGAAGATGAAGAAGTCAGAAATCTAGTCAATAATTATCAAGACCCATTTTCCTATACCCTAAGCAGTATTATCATGGATATTTCGGGTCAAGGCGCTGCTTCCGGTGAGTTTGGCGAAGTGAGTCTAAAAAGAGCTATCACCCTCAATCCTGACGTTTCCAAGGTGTTTGTTAAACTTCCTAATTCCCCTTTACTTAAAAAGAATAAAATGGATGTGACACTCATCGTACTCGCAGGAGAAGCCCCTGCCCTTAAAATTGAGAAAATCCGTTTTCCACTCTTTAACGGTGCCAACTACACCAGTGTTGACCTGACATCATACGCTTCACCTATCAATGACATCACCACCCTTACCGTAACAACCGATCAGCTTAAACTGCAACCACCAAGGCTGCTGAAAACCGATATTATGGCGTATAAAACACTCAAAGACGAACTTCCGGGTGAACTCGCGAAATCAGTCGTTCGTGCAACCACCAAAGCGATCGCTACAAAACAGGCATCTGACCATTTTGGAAATTTAGGGGGACTTGTGGCATCATTACTATTCGATGTTGGAAGTACCTATGCAGATTCAGGATTTAGGAACTGGGAGATGATGCCAAACTCAGGCTATATCGCCAAATTTGAAGCTATTAATAATTCAACCGTTACCCTAAAACTCAATAACGCGCAGGAGTCATTTATACTTCCATCAAACAAAAAAGGAACCATCGTTCTCATCAACTATTTAACCCCAGACAACATAAGGATCAACCATGTCTCTTACTAAAAATAGTGTAATGTCATTAGCAATAAGTAGCCTATTACTTGCCTTCTCAACCGGATGTACCCAAAAAAACATCAATATCATCGGCGAAAAAAGAGTTGAGATCACTAAATACAAAAGTGTTCAAGAAGGTAATTTTATGAAAATAATGGCCGAATTGGAAAATACTGATAACGATAATACGGAAGGGTTTGTCTATCAGATAGAGTGGTATGATAAAAATGGTTTCATTAAAGATACCACTCCCTGGAAAGCCATCACTATCCATAAAAACCAAAAAGTACAAGTCATAGAGATGACCAATATACCAGATATCGTTGATTATAAAATCATTGTATCCGTACCCAATAAATAAGGAAAACTTCATGAAAACCATTGCAAATATCTCTGTTTCTATCACCATCGCAGCTATACTCTTAAATGGCTGTGCTCCTAAGGGCGGCGCAGGAATGGTAGGATACGATTCAAATGTCAAATACGGCGATGCAAAAGCCGTAGAAACCGTTACAGCTGATTTTGGTTCTACGGATCTGCAATCTACTGCGGAAGCTTTGACTCAGTCTCTATTAGAGTCACGCTATATCGCAAAAGCGCAGCAACCGCCAAAAGTACGTTTGCGTACGGTCAACAATATGACGTATGAACATATCGACACCAAAGCGATCACTGATAAGATCCGTATCAAACTGTTAAAATCCGGAGCAGTTCGATTCCTGGCAGATACCGCAAATCTCAATCAAGTCAATGATGAGCGTGAACTTACCGCCTCAGCCACAGCCATAAAAGAAAACAAAGCAATGGCGGACTCTGACTTTATCATCACCGGAAATGTACGTTCTATCAAAAAAGCGAATGAGAATGTCCAAGACGTTTACTACAATGTGTCACTTGAGCTTGTCAATCCACAATCAGGTGAGATTGTATGGGCAGATGAAAAAGAAATCCGTAAAGTCACTGCTAAATCGTCAGTAGGTTGGTAAGAACCATGAGATTCTCACTTATCCTGCTTATGTGTGCTCTGACAGCATTGAGTTACGCTGAGG
Organism: Sulfuricurvum sp.; assembly: GCA_024637295.1. Classification (GTDB taxonomy): domain Bacteria; phylum Campylobacterota; class Campylobacteria; order Campylobacterales; family Sulfurimonadaceae; genus Sulfuricurvum. Next base: position 257,721 of record JAGXFL010000001.1, on the reverse strand, counting down.
GTCCTGAGAGTGTTGTAATCGACGGTGTCGAATATGTTCCACTTCCTAAAAATAATGATCTCAAAGAACAAAACTACACTATTCCTCAAAGTTCTCTTGGCGGTGTAGAAAACTGCTGGTATGAGCAGGTTCCCATTACTACTACAGTGGTAAATGAATCCCCTAATGTAATGGGAGCAATTGTGGGTGGTATCGTAGGAGGAGTAGTAGGACATCAGTTTGGCAGTGGTGTCGGAAAAACCGCAACGACCATCGGCGGTGCGGCTGTAGGGACAGCAGTAGGCTCGTCTGCACATCAAACAGCGGCACCCGGATACCAAACAGTACGAAAGTGCAATATCTCTCGCTAAAAGCCCTTAACTTACCTTTGAGGGATCGATAATCTCTATCACATCCAATCCAAAACCGTTAAGTGCAGAGAACTCTGCATTTTTGTCTGCAATAAGTCGCATATGCCGAACCCCTAAAATCTTCAATATCTGAGCTCCGATACCGTATTCTTTCATATTGCCATGACTGTTGTTAGGTTTGTTGATAAAGAGTAGTACACCACTGTTTTGTTTTAGATAGTTAATAGAATCAATGAGCTGTATGTAACGGCTTTGATTTAATAAGAGATCGATATCCGGGATAACATTGTGAACACGCACATTAGAAGTCTCCCCTGCTTTGTAAAAGACGATTGCCGTATGTTCATCACCCTGATGATCTTGAAAAAGGTATTTTTTGACATTGACACCAAAAAACTCTATCTCTTCTTCTGCGGTAGCTTTCACCAATATCTCATTAGCAAGACGGTATTCGACAATGTCAGAGATATATACTGTCTTTAAGTCATGCTTCTTCGCAAAAAGATCCAAGTCATCACGTCGCGCCATTGAACCGTCTTCTTTCATGATCTCACAGATAACCGCTGATTCCGCAAGACCCGCTAATCGGCAAAGATCGACTGACCCTTCCGTATGACCGATACGCACTAGCGTTCCCCCTTCTTTTGCTATTAAGGGGAAAATATGCCCCGGCATCACAAGTTCACCGGGATGACTGATAGGATTCGCCAAAATCTTGATCGTCATATCTCGCTCATGAGTTGAGATACCAGTTGTTGCGGCAGTGGCATCTACGGAGACCGTGAAGGCTGTTTCATGCATAGACGAGTTGGACTTCACCATCGGCTCTAAATTCAATCTCTTGGCAATCGTAGGATTAATAGCAACGCATATCAATCCTTTGGCATGTGTTGCCATAAAATTGACATGGTCAGGAGTCGAAAATACTGAGGCATATACCAGATCTCCTTCGTTCTCACGATCTTCGTCATCTACCATGATGACCATACGCCCTTTCTTAAACTCTTCGATTGCTTCTAATACACGTTTCACTGCTGGCATGATAATCTCTTCTATTTAGTCATATATAGAGATTATTATAGTCAAATAGGGTTAAAAACCTATCACATTCTGTTTTAAACACGTTTTTTCAAAAAAATCAGCAAAAGTCTTGACAATTTTTCCAAAAGAATCTATAATTTCGGCCTCTTAAAAGAGAACCCACTGGGGTATAGGCAAATGGTATGCCAACAGTTTTTGGTACTGTAGATTGGAGGTTCGAGTCCTCCTACCCCATCCACATTTTTAGTTCGCGGAATAGAGCAGTCCGGTAGCTCGTCGGGCTCATAACCCGAAGGTCGTAGGTTCAAATCCTGCTTCCGCAACCAATAAACTACTTTAAATATATACATATCCTCTTCATAATCACAAATTACTCTAATAACTAGTCATGTACTTCCAACTCTTTAATCTGTTCCATAAAATTATCACCAACTTGCAGCTGATGATACTCAATACTTACCCCTGTATTTTCAATAAATCCAGGCTGTATCTCTCCTGCTGATAGCGTACTATCCATATTTTTTGAAATAAGTATAAAATCATCTCCCTGAATCCGAAAAAGAGTCCCATCAGGACGCTTATCTGCCAGATAACCGGCAATGGATTTTAATAATTCATTTCCTTGTTCCCAACCGTACTTGTTGTTATATTGAGAAAAGTTTTTCAAAAACACAACACAGGCATAATAAGGGCCATCTTCTTTTATTTCCTGAAGGTAGAGGTTAAGATAGGCACTGTTATAATTGTCTGTCACAGAATCGTGAAAGAAATAGGCAAAACGCTCAGATTCCATGCTCGTTTGCGGTAATTGAGTTATGCTCTCATTGATCGTCATCTCCGAAAGGCACTTGCAGGCATAGGGGACAATTTGAGGGTCAAATTGTGTTCCACTTCCATTTTCTATCTCTATAATGGCATCTTTTAGTGACTTACGTCCCTTGTAAATCCGGTTTGTTGTCATCGCATCAAAGGCATCTGCAATGATCATGATTCTGGATAACAGCGGTATCTCATCACCCCTCAAGCCATGAGGGTATCCTTTCCCATCATATCGCTCATGGTGAGATTTAACAACTTCCGCCAGTTTTTCATACATTGGTATTTTTGAGAGTAACTCATAACTCACGACCACATGATGTGCAATCAAATCATATTCTCGTGCTGAAAGCTTTCCTGGTTTCAATAAAATTGCATCGGGGGTTGTCACCTTACCGATATCATGCAACATCCCGGCTCGATAAATAATGGCACACTCTTCTTCGCTGAGATTCATCTCTTTTGCGATTTCATAGGAATAGTGGGCAACACGTTCAGAGTGTCCCCCGGTATAGGTATCCCGACTTTCAACAATATCAACCATCGCTTTGATAGTCAATTCATAGTTGTCCATGATACTTTTTGTCTGTTCATCCACTAATTTTGTGAGACTTTCATGAAAAAGTTTGTTTTCTTTACTCATTAGAACAACGCTGGAAAGTTTGTACAATACATGGTTCATTTGTTCATAATCAATAGGTTTAATAATGTAATCCGAAATACCCATATGAATAGCATCCATAAAATAATTGGTTTCTGTATAGGCGGATACAATGATAATGACTTGTTCTGGATTAATCGCCTTGATATTTCTTGCCAACTCAATACCATTCATCTTAGGCATATTGATGTCGGTCATAACGATATCAAATGTGCCGGCATTATAGCTTGCAAGAGCTTCTTCACCATTATAGGTGGTCTCAACATGACCAAAAAATTTACTCAAATATCTAACAACTGATGCATTGAGCTCTTTTTCATCTTCAACATATAATATGCTCAAAGGCTGACATTGTTTTTTTAGCAGTAATAAATCGTCCATTTATTTACCTATCTGTCTTACAAACACTACAACCCTTTTTTCTCAATCAATGCTTCCAACATTAATTTCATTTTATCAATATCAATAGGTTTTGCCATATAAATATCACAATCTTCTGACCGTATCCCATCCATTTCAGGAGAGCCGGTCATGACTGCTACAAAAATTTCCTGATCCCTATTTTTAAGTTCTCTCGCCAATTCCCATCCGGTCATCTTGGGCATGCGAACATCGGTCATGACTATATCATAAGGCTCTTGTTCCTGTACCATTTTCAAAGCAATCTCACCATTCTTAGCACCATCAACATGTCCACAAAACTTCTGCATAAAACTAATCATCCCTTCGAGTATAGCATCTTCATCATCAACAATCAATACACGCAAAGGGTTGATTTTTTCACGTATTATCTGTAAATCATTCATTCGTTGACTCTCCATTAAAAATTCTTGGTAGTACAATCGTAAAACAAGCACCTTTTTCGTCATTACTGGCACGAATGGTTCCATGCAGATGCTTTTCAATAATCGTTTTAGACATATAAAGCCCCAATCCGGTTCCCGTTTTGTCATCTTTTGTAGAGAAGTAAGGCTCAAAGATTCGTTCCAGTATGGCCTTATCTATCCCGCCGCCATTATCACAAACCGTGAAAACGATACTCTCCGTTAAATTTTCGATAGTGACATTAATGTATGGATCTTTTGTATTCCTGGCTTCCAGCGCTTCTTTGGCATTTTTGAGAAGATTTAAAACAACCTGCAACAGTTCACGCGAATACGTCAATAAGGTCTCATTGCTGTTATCGACGAAAGTAAGCTCGATATTATGGTTTTCAAGACTTTTACCCATGATCTGCCGGGCTTCATTAAAAATATCGATGACTTTGATTTCATCTTTTTCCTTATTTGGGCGGAAAAATGTTCTGAAGTCATCGATCGTTTTAGAAAGATACTCCGTTTGTTTTAGGATTTGCTGTGACTCATGTTTGAAGTTCTCAATATGAACGTCTTCCAGGGCAATATCGGCCAGCATATTATTAGCCCCCATCGCAATCACGGTAATAGGTTGTCTCCATTGATGGGCGATCATCCCTATCATCTCTCCCATAGCCACATGTCGTGACTGTGCGATCATCATCTCTTCTTGTTCCAAAAGCTCCTGTTCTAACTGTTTTTGTTTGGTGATATCGGTGTAAAAACCGACCATACGGACAGCTTTTCCTTCTTCATTAAAAATGGTTTGAGCACGATCCATTACCCATATCCAATTTCCGTCTTTTTTTAGAATACGATGAATACTCTCATAAAAAATACCTGGCTTTGAGTGACTCAATTCAATCGCTTGTGTAACTTTTGCCATATCATCAGGATGGATACTTGCTTCCCATGCTTTTAGCGAGTTTGGAAACTCATTGTCTTCATATCCCATTATCTCTTTAAATCGTGGGGAGAAATAGATGGTGTCAGTATCAACATCCCAGTCCCAAAGTCCATCACGGGTTCCCTTGACAGCATAGTCTAATTGCTCTTTTGTTTTTTGCAAGACTTTTTCTCCCAATGTGATCGCATCTAGCATCAGATTAAACTCATGAGATAAAATGTTCAACTCACCCGTGCCATCTTCAACAGCTCTTACCTCTTTATCTCCTTTATGTACTTGTCTAATGGTTTCAAACAGAGATGAAAGTCGCCTAGTAAATGTGTTGACGATCAGATAAAGCACCACAAAGGTAGCTAAGAGATACAACAATCCAAAGCCCACCCCTTCATAAATTCTCATCGCTATCTCATGTGCTGCTTGTTGTTGGTCAAACCGGAGATGAATCATTCCAATATGCTGGTCATTATTGTGAATCACTTTGAAAATATCGATATAATCTCTATACTGTAAAATCTTCACTTTAGTGTCTTGCTTCTTATGCGCTTGTTTCAAAAATAAAATACGCTCTTTGTCGGCTACATATTCACCTAGTAGACTTCTATCAGTATGGGCAATCACTTTTCCATCCATACTAATAACCGCAGCGAATATCAAATCATCATACATCGAAAAATTGTCAAGAGCTTCTTCCAGTCCTACATAATCATTACTCATCATCCATGTTTTCACCATCGACGCAAAAACCAAACTGCTATCAGCAGCTTGGGTCATCTCCCTTTTGCGTGTAGAGGTATTGTTATTAGACGTTTCTATATAAATAAAAATAAAAATTAGAAATGTCAAGAAAAATCCGATGCCATAGATCAGTTGGGCGCGAAAACTCAAGGAGGTGAATTTAAATAGATTCTTTATCATTGGTTACCCCTTATCGGACGGACTTTGGTTTCAAACTTTTTGATAAACTCCCTCACGGGCTCATACGTTTTATCATCTGCCTTCTCGTATCTACTAAGCTCCATCCCACGTAAAATTTTTCTTCCTTCTTCATGCGTATGCAGTGTTATGATGATCTGTGCCACTTGTTTTATAATCGCATCGGGAACATCCCCTCGAGCCACCAGTCCGTTATTTGGAAGAGAAAACGTTTCCCATTTAACCATTACCGCTTTGCCTACTTCAGGGCGTTTTTTAACAAATGCACGCCATGGCGGAGGCCAAGTAGCCGCAGCGGCTGATTTGCCCAGATAGACATTCATAATCGACGACTCCTGTGAACCGACGTAACTGTTTATGATATCTTTGTTGATATCTATACCATGCTCATAGAGATACCACTGCGGCATCATCGTAGCGGCAAGGGCTGTTGAGGCAGGATAACTGATAGTTTTACCTCTAAGATCATCGACACTGTTAATATTACTGTCTTTGCGTACAAGAATAATTCCTCTGAAGTTTTGATCATCCCCCATCTTGCCAAATATCCTGTATCCATGATCGGAAGCGGTTACCGTTTGGTAGGGATTAGGAAGAGCAAAATCAAAATGACCCTCCAACAGTTTTTTATCAAATGACGGATAGTCCCGTGATGCCTCAAGTCGCAGCTGACCCCCGACAAGACGTTCATTGATATAATCGATCATTGGCTGGTAGACTTCAAAAAGGTGCGTTGGGTTATGCAGTGGATGGACTCCGAAGATATAAACAGGTTGTGTGGAAAGTGGTCGTGTCGTAGAATACAATGGGGTATAATTGTCATTTCCTGCTTCATTTCGGCATCCAGAGAACACTATCAATAATAAAAACAGTATCCATTTATAAATCATCTAATACATCCCTGCGGAAATGTTTTGTTAATACTGTTATATATTAGCACTAAAATCGATAATTCACAATGTCATAAACTATATCAACGTATAGTCCCTGTATTTTTAGCGATGATTGTCAACCGTCGGTGGTATATGATCACCGCTTGCTTGCAATGCAATCGCCTCAGGATGGGTTTTATAATGGTGACGAACAACATTGGCTAAAACTGCTTTGATCGGTTCATCTACGAGCACTTTATTGCCCTCCCCCAAAGCATCAACGATACCTTGCAAAAGATCGTTTTGTACCCCGTTCAATCTCCCGACCCATGATTGCAATAGCGCCTTATCGACATGTGACGGCAAGGATCCCATAATACCGACATCGTTTTGATCGTGTATCAACAGTCCCGATGTCGTACCGCGATCTAGTGTCAGTACCTGAAATAAATACAGAGTATGATAGTTCAGCTGATTGATGAGTGCCACCTCATCATATTTCGTATGATTTTGTATCGCATTATCTATGATGCTAATATACGTATCAATCACTTCTTTACCAAAACTCAATGCGAAGGATTGATCAGCGACCTCATCCCCACTGTTAAAATTTTCAAGATAAAAATGAGAAACACCACGATGACGCTCTAACGCAGGAATATAAAAATAACGTTTTCCTTGCGCGCTCCCTTCGTCATAATAGCTTCCTGCAACCTCTTGAAGCATCTTCTCAAAACGTTGGGTATCCGATGCATCCGAATTGCTGGGATTGAGATCAGCCATGACTCTCCAATATCCGCTTCCATCACGCATTTGTGTCCAACTGATATGCATATGCATTGAAGGCACTAGTGGATTTTTAGGATGAATGATCGTAGAGATTGCCGTTGCGGAAGAGAGTTTTTTGGTTTCATCGTCATCGTAGTGGACTTGTGAATAGTTGACTGAACCGCGATCAAAAAGTTGTTCGTCTACGGCTTCGTATCGTACTCCCCCTCCATGTGTTCCAGCATCACGAAACCACTCTACCGGACTAAATGGTTTGTCCGATCCAAGGGTCTTTGATAGGTTGTTGAGAGCGTCTACAAAATAAGACTGCAATTCTAAAACGATCGTTGAAGCAATATGTGCGCTTGGAGACTTGGGAGCTATTCGTGTCATTCGTATCACTTTTTAGGAGTTTAGGTTTCAAATGATACCCTTTAGACTCTATAAAAAACTTGACTCTTATGATTTCATAGCCGTTACTAAAAATATCGGATAGCTTCCATCTTCTCTTTTGATAGTGTAGGCATCATGAAAGCGTACATTTTTAAAACCTGCTTTTTCAATCGTCTCGCGTAAGAGATCTTTGTTAAATCCCAAATGGTGTACGCCATCATTACCGTGTTGTGCATGAAACGTCCCGTCCTCTTCTTCCAAATCAGCAATGGCTATAAAACCGTCACGCTTTAGATGGGCATAAAACGTCTCAAATAACGCTTTTGTATTTTCGACATGGTGCATAGCCATGGAACTAACGATACCGTTAAACGTTTGCTTCAACGGTTGTGACATGATGTCTTGCAATACTGTGCTCACATGAACTGCAGCACTGTTTTTGGCTTCTAGCTGTTCTAACATACCCGCTGAAAGATCTACCCCTGTAACCGATCGGACCATAGGGGCTAGTTTAAAGCTCAATAAGCCCGTCCCTGTTCCAAAATCCATGATCTCCATCGTGTTAAGTAATGCTATACGGCTGGCAATCGTTTTAAAAACAGCGCTTGCAATGTTTTGGCGCATATCACCGCTGTCCCACTCCTGTGCAACTTTATCAAATCGTTCTGTCATATATACATACTCCTCTTTCCTTATGATTAATAAAAATCGTACTTTCCAGCCGTTACATCTGTTGCTATCTCATTGAGAGCTTCTTGCATAATAGCAACTATCTTTTTGGCCGCTTCATGATCGTCTACTTCAGGAACATCCCAATCTGTGATCGTCATATTGGCTTTAAACAGTAACTGCAGTTCTTTACGTATCTCCGCTTTTCGACTATCGAGTTCTTTTTGCAATGCGTCCATAAATACTCCTTTTTGTATATCATAGCACATGAATGGATCCGTATTGACTAACAGATTGGAGTCATTTTGATTTTCATTTGCCGTACCGCTATAATTGCGTATGCAAAATGCCACACCTCCTTCTTTTGATGTTATCGTCGTAGGCGCAGGTGCAGCAGGTCTTATCGCCGCTATCACAGCGGCACGCAAGGATAAAAAAGTACTTCTACTGGAAAAACTCTCTAAAATCGCCGCCAAACTAAAAGCTACAGGGGGTGGACGCTGTAATCTGACCAATACCCTCTCCAATGATGAGTTTATGGCAAGGTTTGGGCGTGACGGCCGTTTTATGACACCGGCGCTCACCTCTTTTGATCATAAAGCCCTTATGCAGTTTTTCTCCCAGATCGGTGTCGAGAGCCATGCCCCTGACGGATACCGCGTCTTTCCCGTTTCCCACAGTTCGGTGAGTATTATCACCGCATTAGAAGAAGAGATGACCCGTCTTGGGATAACCCTCATCTGCAATGCTCGTGTTAAATCTGTCCAATACGAAGCAGACCGCATTACGGGAGCCAGTACCGCAGAACATACCTACAGCGCACCAAACGTCATCATCGCTTCCGGCGGTCTTGGCTATCCGCAATTGGGTGCCCAAGGAGATGGCTTTACCATAGCATCAGATGTAGGCCATAAGATTACCCAGCTTCATCCGGCGATGATGCCCTTACGCACCAAAGAGACATGGGTAGATAACTGTCGAGCGGACACTATTGCCAAAGTAGAGATCCGTGTCGATCTGCCAAAAGCCAAAAATATCCGAGCAAAAGGGGATCTGATATTCACCTCGCACGGTATTCGTGGCCCTGTAGTCTTGGATGTCTCCCGAGAAATCACCCCACTCATCGAAAAGTATGGCGAAGTCCCCTTACTGATGAATCTCACTAAGGGACTAAACGAAGGGCAACTGCTCGAACATATCAAAAATGAGATCCATAAAAATCCGGAACAGTCAATATTAACTCATATTAAAACTCTATTACCCGAACCTCTTGCTAGAGAAATATGTACTCTGGCCCTTGCTGACCCGGATATCGGGTTCAACAAACTTCCCGGTCTGCAACGCGACAAACTGCTCAAACTCCTTGCGTGGACACCGATTACCGTCATCGGACACGATGGATTTAAAATGGCCATGATAACTCGAGGCGGCGTATCGTTAAAAGAGATACGCCCCGAGACAATGGAGAGTAAGATACTAAACGGTCTGTTCTTCTGCGGCGAAGTTATGAATCTGGATGGCCCTTGCGGTGGATACAATCTGCAATGGTCATTTGCAAGTGGGTATACAGCTGGACACTTAGGAGAAATACAACCATGAAAAAAATCACCCTGTTAAGCTTACTGATCTTATGGACTTTTTTACACGCACAAGAGAAAACCATCTACGACATACGCGGAAACTCTTTTCTTCTGGATGCCAATATGACACTTTTTTTGGGTCATTGGCGCACTGCTACCGTCACGCCTATCCAGCACGGCACGTATAAAAATGTGGTCGTCAACGGTGATACCGATACTAAAAATATTGCCCTTACGTTTGATGACGCACCCGATGAGAATAATACCTATAAGCTGTTGGATATTCTCAAAGAGCAGAATGTCAAAGCCGCATTTTTCATGATAGGCGGTACGATGAAAGATGACAACGCCACTGTTGTCAAACGGACGTTTGATGAGGGGCATCTTGTACTAAATCATAGTTTCAATCATCCTCGTATGACTGATTTGAATATCACAGCTATGGATGCGCAGCTTGAGCGTGCCTCACAGCGTATTGAATCCATTACGGGTAAGTATCCTCTCTTGTTTCGTCCACCCTACGGTTCCATCAATCCTCTCGTAGTCGATACGATCAATGATCATAATATGACCACAGTTCTTTGGTCTTTGGACTCACTGGACTGGACACTCAAAGACCCTGATGCTGTCATCCAAAACGTCACAAGTAATATCCGCAACGGTGATATCATCCTCATGCACCGTAACCGGGTCAGCGTAGCTGCTTTACCGAGAGTTATCGAGATACTAAAAGCTCAAGGATATACGTTTGTCAAATTAGATGATATGCTTTGGCTTAAAGCATACCGTGATCAACCCTCTGTCTCAAAGCCTTGGGGTTGTTGCTCATGGCTGCAAAGGCTTTTTAAAAAATAGCAGGATCTTTATCCGAAAGATTACTTTATGTGTCTCTAAAAGTATCTATACGCTATAATACGCTTAATAATCAATCGTACGCTCTCCAGCTTACCTTAGCCTCGCGTCAGAGGTTTACACTCCTAAGGACTTTCATGTCATCAACTATCAAACGTCAGAACCACCGTATACACCCTTGTAATAGTGCCCGTAAAACAGAGTTGCTAAATTTTGTAATCTCTCAAAATCCTGCCCGATCAATCCTCATCGTAACTGCCCATGATGTAAAAGCGATTGACGTAACCCAAACAAAAGAGATCACCCTCGTAAACGACAGTGATTTAGTGCAGCCAAGCGAAACGATGTATGACATCGTTATCAGTTACGATCTGCCTGAAAAAGCGATCATCTATATGACACGCTATGCACGTGCAAAAGAGTTTGCTATTATCTTGTTGGGCGCAGAAGATCAAAAACATCTGTATGCTATCGAAACGCTTTTCGGTCGTACCATAACCCAAGAACCCGTTGCTGGTTTTGAACCAAGCTTCGGAATCGCAGTAGAACAAAAGAACAAAGAAGAGATGGCGGCACAACGTGCCAAACGTGAGGAAGAGCGTGCCAATCCGTCACGCCCCGCTAAACGTGATTTTAAACCTCGTCGTGATGATGCAAGACCTGATTTTAAACGTGAAGATCGCGGCCCACGAGACGATAGCCGTCCTGCTCGCAAGCCGTATGAGGGCAATAGATCTGAGTCAAAAAATCCATGGGACAAAAAGGCCAGACCTACCGAATTTTTAGGCAAAGACGAAAATGGAAAACCAATTTTTGGTACCAAAACTCGAGAACGAAATCATTATATCGATGGTACACCACGAAGCGATGCGGAAAAATTCACCAAAACTGCATTCGTCAATAAACCAAAATTTTTCGGTGAAAACGATAAAACCAAAAAGAATGATGAGGGAAAAAAACCTTTCAATCCTGAGCGTAAACCGTATGAAGGGAAACAAGCGTTTAACAAAGATGATAAGCGCCCTTATGAAGATAAAAAACCGTACGGAGACAAGAAACCTTTTGGAGATAAAAAACCATTTGGTGATAAGAAGCCGTACGGAGACAAAAAACCTTACGGTGATAAGAAGCCCTATAATAATGCCAAACCATCATACGATAAGCCAAAACCTGCCCAAACAGACACAGTACCCAAACGTGCACCACGTCGTATCAGCGTAAAATCTCTCAAGCCATCAGAAGATAAGCAATAGGCTTTACACCTATTGCCCTATCTTCATTTTTTTTACTTCCAAGCGATCATACAGCTTTAGCATATTGTGATAGTCTTGGTGTAATGTCACATCGATCAAGTACTCCTCGCCCTCAATGATACTAAGCGCTTGTTCCACTTTTTCTTTACCATAGACATCAAACAACGCTTCTTCATACTCCTCCCACGGAAGTTCTGCCTCGCCCATACGTACAAGCTCCGCTACAATATGCCCCATTTTATTCGTTCCAAATTCTAGTAGAGAGATTGATTCTTGAGCATTGCCGGCCAACAAATAGATTTGCGCTTTAAATTGGGCCATCGTAAAATTATTCTCAAAGATGACCCCTATATATTTCTCAACATTGAGAGTATCTTCAAGCGATTCTACATAATCCAAAATCTCTTCAGGATCAAACTGTGAAAAATTCAAAACCATCTCACGTATGAGCTTGCCGTTATTTTTGTTGTTATAGACAAGATCCTCTATCGGATAGACTTCCGAGACACTGGGCACGATCATCTGACACGAATAAAATCCTAGATAATTGTACTCTCGTACGTACATCTCTTTCTTCATCGTCTTGAGAATACCCAGCAAGTAATCGTATTCATCACGACTTCCCTCGCCTTTATAATCCCATCCAGTGTATTTGAAACTCTTTTTAGCACTCAAAAATCCAAACCCGAGCTTGCCGTTGGAGTCGATAAAATGAGATTCGAGATTGAAACTGTCCGAAACCAGACTCATATCAAATGTCGGTACTTCAAACGCGTCCAGATTCTCCAAACCACGACCTTGCATCAGCTCGGTCATCGTACGCTCCAGTGAGACTTGCAATATAGGATGAGCACCAAAGGATACAAACAGCGTAGAGTTCAGAGGATTAATAAGCGATATCGCCGTAACGGGAAATTGTCCGCCCAATGACGCATCCAAAATCTCGACAATATACCCAAGCGCGCGCAAGGCATGCAGATCGTGACTCAATCTCTCAAAGGAATGTATTACTTCATCGGGAAACTTTGGAAGCGCATAACCGTTTTTGATGATCTCTATCTTGGCATAACGCTCAAAAATCTCGCTGAGTGCTTGTACTTTTGCTTCCTCAGGAGTATTGCCTGTCGCAAGTCCATTACTCACATAAAGGTTGCTAAGGATATTGATAGGGACATAGACCGTTTGACCATCAGAGTATTTTTGAAACGGCAATGCGACGATCTTATCCTCATAATCACTGTTGTAATCTACGAGTTCTTCATCACCCAGACTGCCATCAGGATTATAGATCTTACGCAATTCATCGTTGAGATAGGCGCCGCCAAACTCAAATGCTACCTCATCGGGATAATATTTTCGGTTTGGCAAATGAAAATCAATAAAAAAGTTGTTTGTTTGAAGCCGTTCAATGTATTCACCCAATGCACTAGCTTTTGACGCATCCGAAATGATCCCCTTGCCATTAGAGTAGATATGTCGTGGTGCTTCGATGGAGGCTAAATTAACCGAATAACAATATTCCAAAGGATGTTTTTCCTGCGAAAAAATTGCTTCACATCCGACATCAACAAGGACTGCTTCCATTTTTTTGATCGATTCTTCAAGCGGGGCATTTTTGGATAATAAATTCATTAATATTCACTTTGCTAATTTTAGTTAGAGTATACCCTATTATGCTATAGTTGCAAAAACAATAATTATGGAACACAATGGCTATTATCTCTATCGCATCGACTAAAGGGGGAGTCGGAAAGACCTCTCTTGCTTTTTCTCTGGCAAAAGACCTAGGATATCGCTATGCGACCAATGATATGTCCGTGGTACTAAACAAATATAAAAATGCCCGCTATTATCCCAATAAGATCCCTCTACATCCCGATACTGTCTACGATTTTGGCGGCTTTGACGCACAACATGCCGATGAGATATTACGCGCTTCCGATATTATCCTTGTTGCCACAATCAATGATCTTAATTCTATTATGAAGAGTTTGATCTTTATCAAAAATTACAAAGAGAAAACCCTGCTCGTTTTTGCCAATATGATTGACAACCCAAATGATGCTGCTGTAATTCGCCAAAAAATACATGAGCACTTCCCAAATCTCGCATTTACCTATCTACGCCGTACTAAGCTACTTAAAAATGCCCTTGAAACCGGTATGAGTGCCAGTGAGTTATACGAATCAAGCAAACATACACAGCACCTTTATAAACAAGCCTACAGCGAATATCATAAGATTCTCAAACTCTTCACGACCGATGGTCAGTATTTTAAAAGTTCTGATCAATGACCCCTATTTTACTTACAACACTTAATGCACGCTTTGCGCATACTGCATTAGGTCTACGATACCTCTATGCCAATATGAAAGAACTCCAAAACGATACGCAGATCGTTGAGTTTACCATCAATGAGCAGATACAAAGCATTGCCGAAGTGATTCTCGAACATAACCCAAAAATCATTGGGATCAGTGTCTATATATGGAATGCTTCCGAAACGGCTCAACTCATCGAAATAGTCAAAAAAGTAGCTCCTGAAACAATAATCGTCCTAGGTGGACCGGAAGCTGGATACATGCCTCACCGTGTCAATTTTGACAATGCCGACTACATTGTTAGCGGTGAAGGGGAAATCGCCTTTTATGAACTGTGCAAAAATGTATTGGACGGTGTCATACCAACAGAGCGTTTCATACGTGCGCCCATGCCTGATTTAAAAGCTATTGCATTACCCTACACAGCCTACAACGATGAAGACATACAACACCGCACCATCTATGTGGAAGCATCACGCGGATGCCCCTTTGAGTGTGAGTTTTGCCTCTCTTCTATCGATGAAAAGGTACGCAATTTCCCACTTGATGAGCTGTTAGAAGAGTTTGAAGTACTATGGAAACGTGGAGCGCGTAGTTTCAAGTTCATCGATCGGACATTTAATCTCAATATGACATTTGCTAACCGTATATTGGACTTTTTTCTCTCCAAAGAGCCGCCTTATTTTGCCCATTTTGAAGTAATTCCAGATCATTTTCCCGATGTACTTAAATCAAAAATCGCATTATTCCCTCCAGGATCATTGCAGCTTGAAATCGGTATTCAAACCCTTGATCCCGTGATTGCAAAGGGGATCAATCGTCCTTTACGACTTGAAAAGATTTATGAGAACCTGCGCTTCTTAGAGAATGAGACCAAAGCCCATATGCACCTTGATCTAATCGTTGGACTTCCAGCAGAAACGCTCGAAGGATTCGGACGTAATCTCGATCAGCTCTGTTCCCTTACCCACAGCGAGATACAAATCGGAATACTCAAAAATCTATCAGGGACTACTCTATCACGCCATGACAAAGAACACGGTATGATCTATAGTGATATTCCGCCCTATGATATTTTGCAAAACAATCTTCTTAGTTTTACACAGATCCAAAAGATGAAACGGTTTGCCCGTTTTTGGGATCTTTACTATAACAGCGGAAATTTTGATAAAAGTGTTCGATTATTATGGCAGGATGGAAAAGTATTTAACGGATTTTATGCATTTAGTGAATGGATATTTACACAAACTTTATCAACATGGAAAATATCGCTTGATCGTCAAATATCGTTGATGTACGACTATTTATTACCCAATACACCACTTGAAGTCATACAAAATAGACTGATTGAAGATATTGAGACAACCCCTGGAAGACGGATTCCTTATTTCTTGACACATGATGTCTCCAAAGAGGGACCAAAAAGCATCGAGAAACAAGTGACTCCTAAGCGACAAGCAAAAAGAGCCTAATCACCAATTACGAATACGGATGTGACACGAGCTGCATTGCTTTAGTAGCTGGCTATAATCTTCCAATGCATCATCCATACGTCCAGCATCAATCGATGTGATCATATCATTCGAATATAAACGTAACATACTCGCTGTTTTTTGGGCAAATTTATATGCATAGACTTGATCTTTTGGCAAGATCCATTTGATTTCATCACTCTCTAACGTTTTCAATGTCCCTTGTAACTTTTTAACCCCGATTTTCATTTCATCGGATGAACTGTAAAAACCGCCACGTTGAATCTGTTCCATTGCATCCAACATGGTACGCATATCTTTCATAAGCATTGTACGATGCTCATTGTCTGCTGCATTAAGTGATCCTGCTAGTAAAGACACTAGAGCAATCGCTGTCAATATTTTTTTCATAGTTGCCCCTTAGTATTGAATAACATCTTTAGAATATTCGGTTAATTTAACTGTTTTCGCTGAAATAGAGACTAACTGTTTGCCTTGCGCTATTCCACCGTAAAACTCTTTGAGCTCAGGCTTAAACGATTTGAAATAGTCTTGAAACTTATCAGGTCCTAGGATTCCAACTGCCCAAATCGTATCGTCTGCGGCAACATCCAACACAACAGCGGCTAATGGCTGTGTAGCTGCACCACGAAGATTTTTTGCACCAGCCTTGGCATCGTATGCCGAAAGATGAGAGGAACAAACGATAACACCGCTGTTGTCATACGCCATAGTCGGTTTTGATTTAGGGACATATTGAATAAAATTATCATTTGGCGTCGGATGAGTGAGTTGATGTGGACAAATAGCAGAATAAGCCACAATAGTTCGATTTTTACCTACTCCGCTTTTCCACACATATTCTTCGCCACTATCAGATTTTAGTTGTACTTCCTGTTGGGTCGGTTCAGGAAGGTTGATAATCATGCACGGTGTAGATGCATACGGGTAATTGAAGATATAGGTCATCTCAGTATCCAATGCCGATGCCTTTATCGGATTACCGACCGCATCAACCAACTGCGCTTTTTCATACGCAGCATATAGGCGCCCGTCAGCCGCATACAAGTTCCCACGTATCAATGAAGGATTGACAGCTATAACTGTCGCACCGGCAGCCATGATTTTTAAAAAATTTCGTCTTTCCACTTTCTCTCCTCGCTTTCATTATTTTTTTTCTTAAAATAATATCCAAGACATATACCAAAAATATCACAATTTTTCGAATATATCTTGCACGATGCCCCTTGGCACCGTACATGTAATCATTAATTAAATAGATCGCGGTAAAGACCTTTACCCCATTCTTTTAGACCTTTTCCGCCATCAAGACCTTCAGTTCCATCCCATTTTTCATTCATACCTGCATTGGCAAAAGCAAATGCTTTGTTAGCGTCATTATACGCATACTCTGCATGTACTGAAATAGCACGAAGATCAGGATTAGCGCTGACTGCCGAGAAACATACCGTCAATGGAGAGCTCCATGTTTTACGGCTAAGTTCCTGTCCACCCAAATATTTGACAATGTTTGCTGCAACAATTTTACCTTCAGTATTTGCAGTATTACCTGATTTACTAAAGCCCATAGGACGCACATCACCTGCACAGAAGACATTTTTATCCCCGATAACTTGATACGTAAACGGATCAATGTTCGCTTCAGCTTTATTAGATGGACTGTCTTTTGCAACACCGGCAATCTCCAGCAGTTTATTACCGCGAACACGAGGATAAAGAGCCGCATCTGCAAACTCAATCACCTGACCAAACTCAGTAGTGATCTTTTGTTTATATGGATCAATAGTATCAATCGTTGCACTTGGAATGTAGGTAATATAATCTTTGTACATTTGATCAAATGCAGAGTGGAAACCAGCCGCTTTGATCGTAATATCCGCATTTTCATCCAAAATGATTACTTTACCGTTAATCTTATTTTTCTTAAAATAATCCGCGATAAGACAACTACGCTCATATGGTCCAGGCAGACAACGATAGTTACCGCCAGGAACCGTTACTACAAAATTTCCACCCTCAAAGTTTTCGATTTTCGATTTAAGTGTCAATGTCTCACTACCTGCAATAAATGCCGCAGGAAATTTTGTACGAAGTACTGTCTCAAGCTCAATATCACCTTTTGTCCAATGTGAATAATCATAATCGATACCAGGAGCTAATACAAGGACATCATATTTGACAATACCTTCATTGGTAAATACCGTTTTGGATTTACGGTCAATATCATGTACCGTTGCTTGTAAAAAATTATAGTTTCCATTACGTGCACCTTCTAGAAAGTCATGCGTAATAAATTCTAATGGAAGTACTCCGGTAGCTACCAAGTTACTTAAAAAACCAGACATGAAGACTGAACGTTTGTCCAACAAAACTACATCTACTTTAGGATTTCCTTTTTTGATGTATTTTGCAATAGTCAAACCAGAGGGTCCTGCCCCTACAATAACAACACGTTGTCCTTTTGCAGCCGGAATAGGTGCTGGTGCTAAAATTACACCTTTTGCTGTTGACTTAGTAGCAGCCTTGTCACCTTTTGCGTAACCACTTGCGGCAGCTGTAATTGCAGCTAATCCAGTGAATTTCATCGCATCTCTTCTTGATAGTCCCATCGTAATCCCCTTTTCATTTATAAGATTTTGCTTAGACGTGTATCCTAACAGTCATAGGCTTAATTATTTTTAAATATTAAAGAGTGTTATCTTATACTATCTATAATAAATCATAAAATATCACACAAATATCACATAATATTTTTCTTCATACCCCTAACATGGTGCTATTTATCACATTAGTAACAAAAAATAAAAAAATCCCAAATTAAAATAAAATAACTACTTATCGGTAAAAAATACACTTTGTGTTATCATTAACACATATCATCCCGTAAATAAGGAATTAGTGCACATGAAAATAGAAGCGTGTTCATCACTTCAAGAAGTACGCCATTATATTGATGAACTTGATCATCAGATTGTAGAACTTATTGCCGCACGCAACGCCTATGTCAAACAAGCAGCACAATTCAAAGAGTCTGTAGAAGAGATCAAAGGAAAAGAGAGAATGGAAACGATAATGGACAGTATTCGTACCCATGCCATGGAACTGGGTGTCTCACCCAATCTTCTGACAAAACTTTATACCATAATGATCGATGAGATGGTCGAGGCGGAGATCGCCGAATTTCGAAATGCCAAATCACTCTAAAAGCGAGTGATTTCATCTCCTATAACAGCTATTACTACACGGCCGGTCAAAGTCTCATTTTTATAAAGTGAGTGATGGTGTCCCACACTCAATGATTCATTTGGATTAAACAAGACAATGTTGGCTTTTTCACCTACAGCAATCTTTGGAACCTCAATTCCTGCTTGTAATGCAGGTACATACGATGCCAAACGGACAAGTGTCGACATATCAATCAAACCACTTTGTACCAAATGCGTATAACACAACGGCAAATATTCCCCTATGGATGTTGTACCATAACTGGCATCGTAAAATGTAATGTCTTTATAAACATCCGAATTGGGCTGATGCAATGCACTTAATGCGTGAATATTTCCGTTTTTTAAAGCGCCGATCAACTTCATTCGTTTTGATTCACTGACCAAAGGGGGATTGATTTTAGCATCCGTGTCATAGCCTCTGCAAGCTTCATCACTGCGTAATAGATGGTGTATTGCAACTTCACACTCCACATCTACGCCTTCTTGTCGTGCTTGAGCTATTAACTCGATTGTTCGAGGTTCAGTGACACTTTTGAAAATAATCTTAATTCCGAATTCTCGTGCTATTTCAATCATCGAAGCGATATGGACGACTTCTGATATAGAAGGGATACCGGGTAGTCCCAAAGATGTTGCTGTTTCTCCATCACACATCACACCACTCTCACTAAGACTCTTGTCCTGCGCTTGATAGAACAATGATTTTCCTGCCATTTTGAGATATTGTGCCATGCGCATAATTAAATTGTAATCACTGATCGTTTTGGTATAGAGAGCTTTACCCCCTTTTTTAAGAAGCAGTGCAATATTACTAAGGTTGCCTTCTTCGCTCAGCGCACTGATCGCACATTCAATTCGCGCTCCATTGGCATGCAACTGATGTTTTTGGACAAATTCAAGAGTGATTTCATTGTCTACGCGGCCAACCATCTCACCACTCAATACGACGCTACTAATCCCGCCGCTTAATGCTTCGCGCGATAGTGACTCAATATTTTTACCACTGAGCTGAAGATCTTTCAAGCGTACATTGGTATCTACCAACCCCGGAATCACATAGCATCCAGTAGCATCGATACATTCATCGTCCACAAGATTGGACCCTATTTGCGTGATAATACCGTTTTCTATTTTCACATCTTCGCGACGATTTCCGTCTATATCACAAATTATGGCATTGCAAATAAGCATAGGACTCCCGTTTAGCTATAATAATGTTATTGTAATCTATGAACGTTTAAAAAGGGATAGTGTGCGAGTGGTCGTTTGGCTTTTGATATGTGTGATTGGGCTTATGGCTTCCGATCACGCATACGATGAAGGAAAAAAGATATATTTTGCCAAAGGGTGCAACGGATGCCATGGAGTCAATGCCAATGGGCTCGCACAGTATCCAGGTTTGGCCTATAGACCCCAAGCATTTCTAAACTATAAACTACAGCGTTATCGGAAAAAGATTGCCGATAATCAACAATCACAAATGATGATTCCCTTTGCTCAAGAGCTCAGTGATGCGCAAATTCAAAAACTGATCATATTTCTTTCGCAATACCATGAAAATGAGAGTCATCAAACAACACAACGCAGTATCAAAGGAGATGGCGGATCATGAGAATATTAGTCTCGGCACTTGAGCATTCTGCTAATGTTCACTTCAAATACCTGATGAAAGAACTAGGAGAGGATGTAGATATTTGCGGTATATTTGATGCTGCTTTGGGTGAAAGTATTGTTGATTTACGCTCAACAGCCATCATGGGGTTTGTGGATGTCTTCAAAAAGATCCCCTTCTTTTTTCGTCTTAAAGATCAGATGGTTGAACTCGCAAGCGAGGTTGATAAAGTACTGCTTATCGATTCTTCGGGCTTTAACCTTCCCTTGGCCAAAGCAATCCGCAAACGCTATCCCAATAAAGAGATCATTTACTATATCCTTCCACAAGCATGGGCATGGAAGAAAAAACGGATTCCCGTTTTGGAAAAGACCATTACAAAACTCGCTTCGATTTTGCCTTTTGAGCCATCCTACTATTCACCAATGGCACCTATAGAGTATGTTGGACACCCTCTTTTGGATGAGATTACTGTCGAAAAAACCGATTTGACGCCAACAGGTATAATTACCTTTATGCCGGGAAGCAGACCCGGTGAGATCAAAAAACTCATGGACGTCTACCGGAACGTTCGCTCACGTCTTACGTGTGAAGCGATGCTCGTCATCCCTACACATTTTAATGATGCCACAATAGATAAACTGTATGGAGACATCAGTGGTTTTACCGTTACTCACGATGCACATGTCACGCTGGCTAATTCAGATTTTGCGTTTATTTGTAGCGGAACGGCGACACTGGAAGCATCACTCATCAAAACCCCGTTTGTCCTTGTCTATGTTGCCAAGAAACTCGATTATATAATAGGTCGTGCTCTCATTAAACTTCAATACGCAGGACTCGCCAATCTTTTACTCTCTCACGCTTATGGTATAACTTTGCACCCTGAATTCATCCAACATGAAGTTACGGCTGAAAATCTGTATAATAGCTATCTTAAAATGGATAAAGAACAATTTTTTCGTGACGCAGTGAAACTACGAGCACTGCTACAACATGGAAGCGCAAAACGCGTCAGCGAATTACTAAAGGAAACACAACATGCTTAGAATCACGTCTTGGATCAATAATAGCATCACTACTTTTATGCAAGAAACAATACTTCCCTATATATTTACCCTCAGTGACTCACCGATGCTATTGCGTGAACTGCTGCATACTAATAAGATGTACCAAGATGGATTAAAACTTGAAGGCAACGTTCCAGGATTTCGTATGAGTGTCGGAAAAAGCTATATTGTGTTCATTGTGTTATGGCACTTAATTATTGTTACACCGGCTATTTTATTCCATGCAAAACTCGCAAAACTAGATTGCCATCTACTGATGATAATGGCCATATTGTTTACCGGGATGTTTTTTGCTACGTATGCCATTTTTAAAGAGTATTTAATCGATACCGTTGCTATGAAGATTGTTAAAAGAGGCTGGGAAAACCATTTCCCCCATTTTGATTACGATCGTCATGCCAAAGAAGTGGCAATGATCTATGCAGATGCGCTTGATAAAGAGATACCGCATAAAAACATGCAGTTGTATATTTTAGAAAAATTGGTTGAAGAGAAAATGTAATCGTACTTAGCGCACCAATTGATTATTTCAATCCTCTTAGATGATCTAAGAATTCTTGCGGCTCTTTAAATCCCACAATTGTTTCATTATTGTTCAAATTGCCATTTTCATCGAAAAACAAAATGGCAGGGGGACCGAAAATACCGTATTTTTTCGTAAATGCTTTTGATGCGGCATCATTGGCCGTTACGTCGACTTGGACAAAAACCAATTTATCCATTTCTGCACGTACAGCTGGATCGCTAAACGTTTTAGCTTCAAACTCTTTACACGACGTGCACCAGTCGGCATAAAAATCGACCATTATCTTTTTGCCTTTATTTTCTACCAAAATGGCATCTAATTCTTCAATTGACGTAATTTTTTCAAATGTTTTATGTGCTGTCACTGCAACTGAAGTAACTTGACTTTTAGCCACAAAAGGATCAAGCGGATGTAAAATATTTTTAGCACCTGCCATTCCCCCTACAAGCAATGACATTCCATACAGCAGTATCATAAAGCCTAGCGCTTTCACATTAGCACGTGAGCTCCAAGGGGGATGTATACCTAATGGTTCTAGCGTATTCATATTAATCGCAACAAATATTGCCAAGCCCCCCCACAGTAACAACGTAGTGTTTTCATCCAATACACGCCCAATCATCCAAATAGCGATACCAAGCAGCATCACCCCAAAAATCGCTTTAATGACATCCATCCACATGCCAGGCTTCGGCATAAATTTACCCGATGTAGTCCCTACGATAAGCAATGGAACACCCATTCCAATACTAAGCATAAAGAGTGCAATACCTCCAAGTAGAGCATCACCTGTTTGACCAATATAAATCAAAGCTCCTGCTAGCGGTGCTGCAACACACGGTCCAACAATCAGTGCAGACAAAAATCCCATAATCGCGATACCGATAACACCGCTACGCTTTCCTCCAAATTTAGAGATCCGTGATTGAATAAAGTTTGGAATCTGAAGCTCATATAGATCAAACATAGAGAGAGACAATGCTACAAAAATAAGGGCAAAAACCGTAATAATCCATGGTGTTTGAAAGGCTGCTTGCAAATTAGCGCCAAAGAGCCCAGCTAATACTCCTGCAATCGTATAGGCAACCGCCATTGACAACACGTATACAAGTGAAAGCCAAAATGCTTTTTTAGTGCCAACACCCTCGCCTTGCGCTAGAATCACAGAAGAAATAATAGGGATCATAGGAAAGACACATGGGGTTAGAGAAAGCAACAATCCAAATCCAAAAAAGCTGATAATTATCAGCCAAATACTCCCACCTTGAATAACACTGGCAATCTGATCGGTTTCAGAAACGTTTTGTGCATCAATAGGTTCTTCGATCTTATTTTGTTCATCGACAACAATTGGTTTTTTTTCTTTTACCTCAACCGCATCTGCTTTGATCACGGAAGGTTCAGCCGTTTTAACGCCATCCAATTGATCCGTATCAACGGATATCTCCAACGTCGTATCCATAGGCTCATAACACAAACCTGCCGATGAACACCCTTGATAACTAAGGTTAACTTTGACTTTATGATCCCCATTTAGAACACTTTTCTTCAACAGTTGAATACGAATTTTAGGGGAAGAAAAAAAGACCTGTTCACCGTCATGATCGACGGACTCACCCATTTTTACAGACTTAAAGTCTATACCATCCTTTAGATTGGCATCTTCGACTTTGAGTTTACTTTTATAAAGATAGATATTCTCTCCAAGATCGATATCAATACCTATCGTATCTTTATTGATTTGACTGATTCTTGGCTTGAATGCCTCATCAGGCTGAAGAAAACCGAACCCGAAAAGAGACAGAGAAAAAAACATTAAAAATATAATCCGCATTTTTAGAACCTTTTAATTACTTAACTATGCACTATTTTAGCATATCTTATTGTAAGAAAAAGGAAATCAATGATTAACAATGTTAATGGTTCTTATAATTTTTTAAAAAAATAATCCATCCCGAATACTCCCCCGCCATGAGTGGCCAGCGTAAATAGCATTAAAAAATAGTACAAAGGGATCTCAAATCCATTATTCCCCGATGAAAACCCGTGCGCCAGATGCACTGTAGCAATAGCAACTACCATGACCACCATCATCGGCAAGGCAATAAAACGCACACCAAGCCCCAACACCATTAATACGACTCCTACCATCTCCGTGGATGCAGCCATATAAGCATTTAACAGTGGGAAAGGGATCCCTAGATCTTCACCGAACCATATTGCTACTGCACCGATATCGGACCATTTAGTGATTGCAGGCTCATAAAAGCCATACGCTAAAACTAAACGCAAAAACAACAATGAAACATCTTGTCCTTTGTTCAGTAGCGTTTCTATTTTTTCTTTTAATGGATACATCTTACACCTCCGTTAATTTGATTAAAATCCGTTGATTACACCACTTTTTGACTAATGTTTCAACACTTTCACGCAATACCTTAGTATCCAGTTCATACATCTGCGCCAATACACTCACAGCACCTTCGAGAGTCATACTTTGTAACTGTTCGATGAGTTGTTGCGCAAAAGGGGTTATCTCTTCAAAATAAACACGTTTCTCATCAAAATTATAATAAAGGATAAGCGATGCAATGCAGGGCGATTCAAACTCACCTGTATATACTTTATAGCTTAGATTTCGTATCAATGAAGAGGATGAGAGTATGTAGTGTGTATTCCAATCAAATCCTGCTTTAACCTCGTTAAAATCTCTGTTCAAGAGATCCAATTCGCTGTATTCAAACCACAATAAGTCTTCTAAAAAGCCATACCCTTTTGTCTTGGGATTATGGCGCAAAAAATCTCCAAACTCTTGAGACATCTTTACGATAAATGGATTTTTTGCTCCTTTTGCAATAAATTCGCGAATCAATTCATGCACCAGTTGTGGACCCAATTTTTTGCATAATATGGGATAGATATTTTCTATGGTCTCCACAAATCTAAAATGGACCATATCACGATACACCTGCAATCGGTTTCGAAAAGGATTACTCAGGGCTTCGTCATTTTGAATGATCTGTACAAAACGCTTCATTACCGCGGTCTCTGTTTTCATTTTGTACCTCTTTTGGCAACGATCTTGGAGAGTTTTTTATACTCTTGCATCAGCTCTTTTAATGGCGGGATATTGTTGTCACGTTCAATCATTACAGGTACGTTTATTTTTTTAAGTGTTCTGTCTAACAGCTTCCATACTTTTTTACATATGGCTTCACCATGAGTATCCAGTAGCAAAACCTCATCAGGGTATTCAAGATGTCCTGCAATGTGCATGTACGCAACACGTGAAGGTGGTATTTGGCGGATATAATCATCCGGATCAAATCCATGATTGGTCCCGTTTACGTAGACATTATTCACATCCAACAGGAGTTTCGTATCAGCGTATTGCACTATTTCATTAATAAAATCCACTTCATGCATCTCATTGTACGGCGCCAGATAATAACTCGCATTTTCCAAGATCAACGGACGTTGTAAAAAATCCTGCACCCGCTTGATCTTATCTCCGATATGCATCACCATCGAACGTGTCATCGGCAATGGGAGCAATTCATATGTCTGTACCCCACCCAATGATGAAAAACTCAAATGTTCCGAATAGTGTTCAATCTTATATCGATCCAAAAAAGCTTTTATCTCTTTTAAAAAACTTTTGTCGATCGGCTCTGGTGAACCAATAGAGAGTGAGACACCATGAGCGACTACAGGCAATGATCCCATAATCTGCTCAAAACTCTCACGATAACGGTGTGGGGTGAATATCCAATTTTCAGGAGTGATTTCGATCCAATCGGGCTTTTTTTTTAAACTGATAAAGTCTTCCAAAAATTCCCGACGTAAACCTAGACCGCATCCGTGAAAAGTATTCATCCCCAGCTGCCCTTACTTTTTACTACCGCATTTTGCATCGGCTGCTTTTTCTTTTGATTCTGGTGCCTTCATCTTATTGGCACCGCATTTAGCATCGCTCGCTTTTGCATCAGCTACTTTTTCTTTTGCTTCCGATGCTTTCATCTTAGAACCACATTTCCCTGCACCGCATTTTGCAGCTGCTTCATTCGCCATTGCCATTGGAGCACTCATCAAAGACGCACCCAGTACAAGTGCTGCGATTTCATTTTTTGTCATTTTAACTCCTTTTAACATATTATTTCAGTAAGCAGTATATATTAAAAATAGTTTATTTACAGTAGAAACAAAGAATATTTATACTCTGTTAACAATAGTACTTGCTATAGCTAACGCTCTGTCAATATGATCTACAATCTTATCCTCTCCAATTTTTTGATCGATATGGCTCTGTTTTAAAAATCTTCGCACGTGTCCATTTACCCCTGATAATATCAACACCGTATTTCTGCTGTTCAGACGTTCATACAGTATCTCAATGGCATGCAATCCTGCCGCATCAATCAATGGAACATGCCTCATACGCAATATAAAAACATGTGAAGGTTTATCAAACAACAAAAGCGTATCAAGTAGTTTTTCGGCGACTCCAAAAAATAAAGGACCTTGTATCTCATAGACATCGACCCCTTGTGGAATCGATTTATTGTGTATCGAATCAGGATCGTCTTCTTCGGAATCGACAATGGTGATTTTAGTCGATTTCATCATCTGATCGATAAACAAAATAGATGCCAGTGCGATCCCCGCTTGTATTGCAAAATTCAAATCTACCAACACAGTCAATAAAAATGTAACTAGCAATACCATCAGATCACTTTTTGGAGCAACCATGATTTCACGAATATGTTTGATCTCCGACATATTCCACGCCACCATCAACAAAATAGCGGCTAATGCAGCCAATGGGACTTTCACAATCAATGAGGCGAAAAAAAACATAAATATAAATAGCCAAAATGCGTGCATGATTCCGGCAACAGGTGTCCTAGCCCCTGATTTGATATTGATTGCAGTTCGAGCGATTGCACCGGTAGCCGGTAAGCCTCCAAAAATACCTGATGCGATGTTGGCGATACCCTGCCCTAAAAGTTCAGCATTGGATTTATGTTTTGTTCCAGTCATCCCATCAGCTACAACAGCAGAAAGGAGCGACTCGATGGCAGCTAGTGTCGCAATCGTAATCGCATCAGGAAGTAAAAGGCGTAATTTTTCAAACGTGATATCAGGCCATGTCGGTGCAGGTAATGTTGTCGGAATAGTGCCGAAACGACTTTGGATGGTTTCCACAGGGAGGTTCAACCCCCATACTGCCAAAGCAGATACACTCACCACAATAATAGGTCCTGGAATTTTTGGGATAAATTTATTTGTAACGATCATAATAGCCAGTGACCCTACCGCTACGGCAACTGCATAAAAATTGGTCTCATTGATGTGACTGAGATAAACAAAAAGTTTGTGGATAAAATCAGGAGGAATAGTCGTGATCGAAAGCCCGAATAGATCACGTATCTGAGAAAAAGCAATCAATAATGCGATTCCCGACGTAAACCCAACGATCACTGGATATGGGATAAATTTAATCAATTCCCCTGCTCGTACTGACGCCATTATCATCAATATCCCACCCGCCATAATCGTGGAGAGCACCAACCCCTCATATCCATGCTTCATAGCGACCATGGCTACCGTCACAATAAAGGCGGCAGTTGGACCACCGATTTGATAACGGCTCCCTCCATGTGCAGAAATCACAAATCCAGCTACAATTGCCGTAAAAAGGCCTCGCTCGGGCGGAAGATTCGAAGCGATGGCAATGGCCATAGCCAAGGGTAATGCAACAATAGCCACTACCAAACCTGCAAGGGCATCAGCATAAAAGTCCTCTTTAGAAAACCCGTGTTTTTTATAATACGAAACGATGCGCGGTTGCAAGGTATCATGTAAAGATCGTAACACCCATCTCTCCTTTTGGTTTGATGGATAAAGTCTAGCACCTTTACTATTTCAGCTCTCTTATAGCCTCAAATGCTACACTATGCCATATTTTTATGGAGCCACCTATGTCCAACCGTTTAGCCCTCGAAGATTCACCCTACTTACAACAACACAAAGACAACCCATTTCACTGGTATCCTTGGTGTGATGAAGCATTTGAAACAGCCAAACGAGAACACAAAGCCATTTTTATCTCCATAGGATACAGCAGCTGCCATTGGTGTCATGTGATGGAACACGACGTTTTTGAAAACGAAGAGATCGCCGCATTTGTCAATGAGCATCTCATCTGTATCAAAGTCGACCGTGAAGAGCGTCCTGACATCGATAAGCATTTTCAAGAACTCCATATGCTGCTCAACCGTCGTAGCGGCGGTTGGCCACTGTCTATCTTCTGTACACCGGAGAACAAACCCTTTTATGCCGCCACCTATATGCCTCCCTACAATCGTGAACGGATGATGGGCTTTAGTGAACTTACCGCCATTGTTGCCGATAAAGTGGCACAAAACGATGAGAAGCTGTTTCAAAATGCCGATGAGATCATGGGCTTTATGCAACCCAAAGATACCCCGACCCAAGCTACTAAACTGGATGAAAAAATCATCATACAATATAACAAACAAGCCGAACATAATTTTGACACTGTTAACGGCGGATTTTCCAAAGCACCTAAATTTCCGCACACTTCGACTCTCAAAACGCTTATGAAACTTGAGCAACTCGAATCGGATCCCCAAAGAAAAAATATCATTACTCAAACCCTTAATGGTATGGCACGTGGGGGAATGTACGACCTCATAGATGGTGGATTTTGCCGTTACAGTACCGAGGAGACGTGGTTAATACCTCATTTTGAGAAAATGACCTACGATAATGCCCTACTGTGTGAGCTGTATACACTCGCATCTGTCCAATTTAACAATCTATTATATCTAAGAGCCGCGACCGAGACTGCCGATTTTATGATGAATTTTATGATGGAAGATAATTTGTTTTACAACGCCAGTGATGCGGATACAGAGGGACATGAAGGGAAATATTTTGTCTATACCTATGATGAAATCATTCAAACACTGCAAAACGCAAACGTCAGCGATATTAATGAAGCGGTAGGGTTACTGAAAATTACCCCTAGCGGAAATTTTGAAGGCAGCTGTATCATCACCCTTGCCACACTGGAACGTCCGATCTGGTTTGATGCTTTTGTGCTCGAAGCTAAAAAATTACGCACACCTCGTCTCTATCCCTTTATTGACCGTAAGATAAATGTTGCATGGAACGCAATGATGATTAAAGCATTATTTGTTTTAGGAAAGCAAGTACCTACTTATATCAAACAAGCCATCACATCTTTAGATGCCCTGCTCTCGACCATGTTTATCGATGACGTACTGTATCACACGACACTCATCCACAAAACACCCAAAATCGAAGCATTTTTAGAAGATTATGCTTATCTTTGCGATACCTTGATACACGCTTATGAATCTACCTTTGACGAAGTCTATCTCATACGAGCCCAACAGTTGTGTAACAAAGCACTGGAACTCTTCTACACAAATGGACAGTGGTATTTCAGCCGTGGCGCTTTCCCGACAGTCTGCGAGCTTGACGATGGCTCGTATCCCAGCGCTATGGCCATCATGGTCGATGTATTGCTCAGTCTGGGCAGTCTTATTGACGGAAAATACCGCCATTTCGCTTTCAAAAGTCTCGAATACATTTCAATTAAACTGATGAAAAGCCCCATCTATTATCCTAAACTTACCGAACAAACGGTTCGCTATCTCAAAGGCGACCGTATTGTAAAAGCCCCTAAAACATTACTCCAGCAATGCGAACCATTAAGTTATCCGTTTGTCTTGTTCAAAGCAGATGAAAGTACTGCAGGTTATTTACTATGTGGAGAGAATTCGTGTTTTGCATCTACCTATAACGTAAAAGAACTCGATTCACTCCTAAAAGCATCATTTTAAAAGTTTTTGGGCTACAATGAAAAAAAGAATATAGAGGTATGTCTATGAATTCAAAAAGTTCTATGGCTAGAGTAGAAATAGCCGAGGCGCAGATGACAGCAGATGTTGTCCACCCAGATCGCCGATTAAGTATTGAAGAACAAAAAAAAGAGAACCGTAATAAGGGTGATAAAGAAGAACGTTTACCCATTTGGGTCAAACAAAGTGTCATAAAATATGAGGAAGAGCTCAAGGAACTCCAAATAGAGATGCTTAAACTGCAAAATCATGTCAAAGACAAAGGTCTCAAAATCCTCATGATTTTTGAAGGACGTGATGCTGCGGGAAAAGGTGGAACAATCAAACGGATGACTGAGCATCTAAACCCTCGCGGTGCACGTGTTGTAGCACTTGACAAGCCCTCCGATGTTGAAAAGACACAGTGGTACTTTCAACGTTACACACAACATCTTCCAAGCGCCGGTGAGATGGTATTCTTTGACCGTAGTTGGTACAATCGAGCCGGAGTAGAACCCGTCATGGGATTTTGTACTGAAGACGAGCATCAACGATTTTTGCATCAAGTACCAGAATATGAGCGTATGCTCGTAAATTCAGGAATCATCTTGTTTAAATTTTATTTTTCAGTCTCAAAAGACGAGCAGGCAAGACGATTCAAAGAACGCAAAACAGATCCTCTCAAGCAGTTCAAACTCTCTCCTGTAGACCAAAAGTCACAGGATCTCTGGGATCAATATACACTGGCTAAACACTCCATGCTTTTTGCATCCCATACCACGCTAACACCATGGATCATTATACGTTCCGACAATAAGAAAAAAGCCCGTTTGAACTGTTTTAAACATGTTTTAAATACCGTATCATATTCCACAAAAACAACTAAAAAGCTTACAATATCCAAAAATATTTTGTCTCGCGGAGATGAGGAATTAGCATTGATGGAAAACAATCTGCCTATAATAAATAATAAGAAAATTCGCAAATAGGGATTTTTATAATGATAAAATCCAACAATATCGCAGGCGATCTATGGGGTGGTACTTCAGCTATGCTGGTTGCTTTACCTGCCGCAATCGCATTTGGTGTAACGATTTATGCAACCTTGGGTGGTCACTATGTAGCTTATGGGGCGATAGCCGGTATTTTAGGAGTCGTAGCTATAGGTATAACCGCATCGATGCTGGGGGGAACTGATCGTTTGATCTCTGCACCAAGTGCTCCTGCTGCGGCTGTTTTATCGGCATTTGCTCTTGAATATATGACGCTGGGTGTCAATCCTGATACGATTTTTATTATGCTAATGGTGGTTGCACTGTTAGCAGGAATCATACAAATCACGTTTGGTACTATTGGTCTGGGACGATTGATAAAATACATGCCCTTTCCTGTCGTAAGCGGATATTTAAGCGGTATTGGTCTATACATCATCGCTTCCCAAGCACCCAAATTTTTAGGTATGCCATCAGAGTTCCATTTTTGGGAAAGTTTGCAAAACTCTTCTTTGTGGCAATGGCAAAGTGTCACTGTCGGATCGGCAACCATTTTGGCAATGCTGTTCGCAAATAAACTGTTTCAGACTATCCCAGCTGTTGTCATTGCTTTAACCACAGGGGTGTGTAGTTATTTTGCCATTGGACTTATCGATCCTTCATTGCTGCAAATCGACAGCCCCTACATCATCGGTCAACTTGGTAACGGAGATGGTATCAACTTCATAGATACCTTTATCCAGCGATTTCAAAATCTTTCCCATCTAGCGTGGAATGATATTTCAATCCTTTTTTTCCCGGCATTGACCCTTGCGGCACTCCTCTCCATTGACACACTAAAAACCTGTATCGTGCTGGATAGTATGACCCATTCTTTTCATAATCCCAATCAAGAACTAATCGCTCAAGGGACAGGCAATATCGTCTCTACCTTGATTGGAGGGATGCCAGGATCTGGGACAATGGGGCCGACGATGATCAATTTCTCAAGCGGTGCATCATCACGACTTTCCGGCTTAGTACAAGGAGTTATGGGAATTGTAGCTTTCCTCATACTTGGAAGTCTGATTGCCTGGATTCCTATTGCATCGTTGGCAGGAATTCTTATCATCATCGGTTTTAGAATGATCGATAAACACAGTATACAATTACTACAATCACGCAAAACTGCCCTAGATTTTTTGATTATAGTTTCCGTTGCCATGACAGCTATTACGATTAGTCTCATAGCAGCTTCAGGTGTCGGATTGATCTTAGCTAT
This sequence comes from Sulfuricurvum sp., assembly GCA_024637295.1. GTDB lineage: Bacteria > Campylobacterota > Campylobacteria > Campylobacterales > Sulfurimonadaceae > Sulfuricurvum. Next base: position 225,378 of record JAGXFL010000001.1, on the reverse strand, counting down.
CATTTTGTATATTGCACAGCAAATTGGAACATCCGTTGTCAATCGACATACGGATGGGCTAGATATCAAAAGCAAACTGATCCGCAATCGTGCTGAAACCGATATTTTACTCGAAAAAGGATCCGATTTTTCAGTCTATGAATTACATGGAAGTCTGTTTTTTGGAACGGCAAATCAGCTTTATGCCATGCTACAAGAGGACCTTAAAACCAAAAAATACATTATTATCGATATGAAGCGCGTACAAACGGTCGATCTGACTGCAGCACATATTTTACTACAGATCAAAGATATGCTTCATGACAAAAACGGCTATCTTATACTAAGCCGTTTACCGCACAAACTGCCTACAGGGGATGATCTAGAAAGTTATTTCAATCAAGTCGGCTTGTTAAAACACTTGAGCCCCATCAAACTTTTTGATGATTTGGAAGATGCGATCGAGTGGACCGAAAATGCTATCATCAAAGATAATAGGATTGAGCAAAAGCAAGAAGAACTTCTTCAATTACGCGACTTTACCCTTTTTAAAGACCGAAAAGAGGATACATTAGCCGAGATTCAAAGCCTCGTAAAATGCCTCTCCTTTCACAAAGGAGAGGTGATATATTCACAAGGAGAAGGAACAGGAGAAATGTTTTTGATACGCCGTGGTTTGGTGCGTGTTATGCTTCCTATAGAAAACCGTAAAAATGTCCATCTCAACACCATAGGGCAAAATAATTTTTTCGGAGAGTTTTCATTTTTAGATGGAAGCCCGCATTATACCAATGTCGTAGCGGCCACTGATACGGATTTGTATGTCATCACACGCGAGGCATTTGATGCATTTTCAGAACATCATAAAAAAGCGGTATTTCAGTTTATGCAAAGTCTCGCTGCCGAATTAGCACAACGACTTAAGCTAACCCGTGCTGAATTAGTCGCTGAAGGTGACGTCTAATTCATAACACACTACATTAAAGAAATTTAAGGATTTCGGTTTCAATATCCTCTTTGTCAATAACCGTATCTTGTATAACCGGTTTTGAGAATAGTCCTTGTATGACTGAGGGAATCGAAATATTGGCTGTATGTGCGATTGACTTAAGAGCATCAATATCGTTTGCATCGTTTTCACCCGTCAACGCATTTGCAATTGTTGGTGAAAACTTCGTCCATTCTGCTGTCGAATAGACTATCGTTTTGATGGGCTTCGTTGAACAGCAATCGTATGCTTTAAAGCAAGTTGCCGTATGAGGATCCATCAGATAACCGGCATCATAGGCTTCTTTGATGTATCCTTTGCCCTCAGCTCCGTTACAATAATCAGCTGAAAACAGCTCTTGTATTTTCATTGTTTCATCGTCCGTTAGCGCATAGAAACGATTACTCTCCAATGATTGCATCAACTCTTTTGTACGCTGCGCACCAAAGAAATCAAATAATATTCGCTCAACATTGCTTGAGATCAATATATCCATTGCAGGTGATGTTGTAGGGACAACTTTTTCACCGCGCAGATCATAGCGTCCCGTATTGATCAAACGGGTCAGGACATTGTTTTCATTCGAAGCAATAATGATCTTCTCAACCGGTAACCCCATCTTATAGGCATAATATCCACCCAATGCATTTCCGAAATTTCCGCTTGGCACATCCAAATAGATCTTTTCACCCATAGTAATGACATTTTGGCGTACCAGTTCGAGATAGCTGTGAACATGATAGATCGTCTGAAAAATAATGCGACCAAAATTGACTGAATTAGCAGCTGAGAGAGAAATATTTTTTGCTTTAAGCGCTGCATTAAAACTTTCAGAACTCAAAAGACGTTTAAGTGCACTTTGGGCATCATCAAAATCCCCATGTATACCGATGACTTTGAGATTAGGCGCATCTTCCGTCACCATTTGAAGACGCTGTACATCCGATGTTCCTCCATCGGGATAGAGACATACAACACGTACATTGGGACGATTTTTAAAGGTTTCCAATGCAGCAGGACCCGTATCTCCACTGGTTGCTGCAAGTATCAAGTACTCATCTCCACGCTTTTGCGCGATTGATGATAGCACGACTCCAAAAGGTTGTAATGCCATATCCTTAAACGCACGTGTAGGACCATGATACAGTTCGCTTACATACAAATCATCACGTACTTTTACTACCGGAACAGGGTTGCTAGGATCATCGAATTTATCGTATAAAGAGAGCGCCTCGGAAATCACAGAAGCATCTATATCGATATTGAGTGTGGAAAGTAAATCTGAAGCCAACTCTTTATAGCTAGAGCCTAAATGTTTGGTCAAAAATGACTCACCAAGAACAGGAAGCTCTTTAGGAACATACAAACCGCCAAAAGAGGCAATAGGACTTAAGATCGCTTCTGAAAAAGTCGTTTCTAACGGATTGATTCCATCATTTCCACGTGTTTCAATAAATTTCATAATGCTGCTTTACAAATTTTTGTATGATTATATCAAAGGAGCCATCATGGATGGCTTAGACTATCTATCTGAAAATAACTCTACCGCTCTCTAGCTCTCAAAAGGTGCAGGTTCGGATAAATAATATCCTTGCACATATTCTATGCCAAGTTCTTTTACTTTATTAAAGACCTCTTCATCACAAACAAACTCAGCGATTAGCTTGAGCCCTTTTTCTCGAGCAAATGTTTGAATAGTTTTAACCACAATCTGACTGTTGATTGATTTATGCACATTTTGTATATAGGAACCATCTATTTTAAGTGTGCTAATTGGTAAATGTTCTGTTTGCCCAAAGTTAGAACATTGTACTCCAAAGTCATCAACAATCAGTTCAATTCCCAAAGCATGGATGGTAATTAACATCTCCTTGATTTCAATCGAATGGCTAATCGCGTTATACTCCAAAATCTCAAGTGAAAGCAGTCTCGGATTTACCGAATATTTTTTTATGGTCGTATTGATGAATTCTAATAAGCCTGTATTATTAAGCTCACAATCGCTGATGTTAATACTAAAACGGTGACCTGTTTTAACTGCTAGAATACATCCTTGTTCAAACATAAATTTAAAGATATTGTAAAGTTGCCCACTGTTTTTTGCAGCTGCAAGAAACTGTAATGGTACATAAACAGTCTCTTCATGCTGCAATCTCACCAGTAATTCATATTTGACAATACTTTTGTCGTCAACTCGATGTATCGGCTGTGCATATGCTATTAAACCACCATGCTCTAGCCCGTACTTAATAATGGGTGCCCATTGGTTTGTATCATTGATCTTTTGAATAACCTTAAGATCACTAGAGTAAAACTTGATCTGATTTCTCCCTGTATTACGAGCTTCTTTGAGTGCAAGCTCTGCTTTCCTCATAACATCTTCTTCCGTTTGATAGGCGACACCTATTGTGGTCTCAATCGTTTTATTGAAGTTATCCGTCACAATATGGAGTTTTGAGATATCATCTTTTATCTTCTCTACGGTTGCGACTAAATGCTCCATATTTTCTACCGTCGTTACAAGAGCGAATAAATCGTTATTAAGATGATAGACATTAAAACTGCTGCTGTACATCGCCATGAGAAAGCCCCCAAGCTCTTTGAGAACAAAATCACCTACAGCATAGCCATTGGTATCATTGATGATACTAAACCCGATAATGTCAATCAGAATAAGAGTCTGATTGGATTTTTTTGAAAAATCTTCGATCAGTTTAACACGATTTGGCAGACGTGTAAGTGAGTTTGTCGTCAACTGACGATACGTCTCTTCGTATTTATTCTGAAGTTCTATTAATTGTTCATATTGTTTGACTGAAGTACGAATGGTCGTATAGAGACGCTCAAGTGTCAGTTCGGTTTTTTCTTTAAAGTCATTGATATCATAATGTTGAATGACATGCATCTGAGGAAAATCGTTTGCCTGCCCCGTACGTACAATAAGTCTTATGAGTTTATTTTGTAAGTCGTTTCTAATATAGTTGACCAAATCAAGACCGGCTTCAGGTGTATCCATGACAACATCAATTAAAGCAAGAGCAATATCACTCTCCTGCTTGAGTATTTCTTTTGCTTCATTAGCACTGTAAGCACTAAATACCTCTAACTCAAAATCAGAAAACTCCATCGCATTTAATGCCATGTTAGTGATATCGTGAATCGACTGATCATCATCAACAATCAAGATCTTTTGCACTATTTTTTTGACCTGAAAATCACTTTGTTTTTCTTTTGCAAATTTTATATTCGCCATATTTTAAACCTTTTTGACCGGAATATTCAAAACGATAGTGAAACCAAGACCATGTGGTGAAACTCGAACAATATCCAATGTCCCCCCAAGTTTTTGTGTCACAAGATTATAAACGACATTGAGTCCAAGCCCGCTTCCCCCTTGCCCTCGTTTAGTTGTAAAAAATGGATCAAAAATTCGTTTTTCTATCGCATCAGTAATCCCTTTTCCATTGTCTTCATAGTGCAGTACCAATGTATCATTAATCGTATCAATAGAGATCTTAATAAGATTTTCAGATGTACCGTAGCTATCGTCTTCAAATCCATGTTTAATAGAATTAAGAATTAAATTTGAAAGTATCTGTGAAAATATACCGGGGTAACTTTCAATAATCATGTTGCTGTCAATAGAGTTAACAACGGTAATTTTTCTGCTTTTAAGCTGATTTTGAAGACTTAAGAGAAGATCGTCACTGTACGTCTTAAGATTAAATTCTCGTATATCTTCAAAATGTTGGTCTACCGAAATATTTTTAAACGATCTAACAAGAGCAACTGCATTGTTAAGTCTATCACGAATCGTAGTCACCAGCTGTTTTGTTGTGGAAATATAATTCCTAAATGCTTCTTCAGTCAATGTCTGATCGCTATAGTTTCCTTCTAGCTTTTTAACCTCATGCTCAATTTGTGAGATACCGGACAGTCCAACTCCCAATGGAGTATTAATCTCATGAGCAACTCCTGAGACAAGAGCACCCAGTGAAGCCATTTTTTCAGATTCAATAAGCTGATTTTGAGCGAGATGAAGTTGCTCTAAACTTGCTTGAAGTTTTAATCTCGCTTCTTCCTCACTGCTTACAAAATAATAATAAAGACTAAATATAATAGAGATCGTCAGGACAAAATTAAGAACAAAGAAGGAAATAATATACCCTTCAGATAAGCCAATGTCAAATCTTTTTGCCTGCGAATCAACGATTCCGCTAAATATCATCAAAAGAATAAACAAGACCAGCCACACAACTGTCATCTTTTTTCTTCTAAGGGTAAAACTTCCAAAAACTGCCAATACAGACCAAAGGACATTTCCGCCGCTTGCTACAAACCCACCCAGTAAAAACTGAAAGAAAAATGGGAGCAGCAACGACATGAATATCTGAATATTTTGTGTCACGATGAAGTTTTTTGTATGGTATAAGTACGTAAAGTTCAAAATGGTAACGACAATATAAGTATATGGAACCATAGCTGGGAGATATAATCCGTTGAAAACACACAACGTACTCCATAAAACACCACCAGAGCTCATAAGTAAGCCCATATAAATCAGAAAACCATGCTGGCGTTTTTCTTCTTCTGTATCCGATTCTTTGTCACCGATAGTCAATAAAAGCTGTAAATACTTTAATAGTGCTTTCATTGTTTCACCAAAAGACCTCTCAAATTAGCTAGAAGAAAAATTATACCACATAGATATAATTTTTTCTAATTAGTAGCTATAATAAATTGGTTGAAATATATGGCTTGGATTTAGAAAAGTTAACGAAGGCTATTGAGAAAATCACTTCTCACAGGTGATGCAGATCAAAGAGTAATCTGCGTTCCAACCCCGTCAGACGTAAATATCTCAAGCAAAATAGCATGATCAATACGTCCATCGATTATATGGGCTTTTTCTACCCCTCCATCAACCGCTTCAAGACACGCATCCACTTTTGGCACCATACCGCCATGTATCGTTCCGTCTGTTTTCAATGCTTCCACTTGTGCTTCGCTAAGAGTCGATAAAAGCTCTTTATCATTGTTAAGAACCCCTGGAGTATCCGTCATGAAAATAACTTTACATGCACCGATTGCCGCAGCGATAGCAGATGCCGCGAGATCAGCATTGATGTTGTATCCTGGATGACCCACTTCATCATCAGCACCGATAGGGGCAATAACGGGGATAAAACCTTCACGTAACAAATTATGGATAACATCCGCTTTGACACTCTCAACGCGCCCGGTAAGACCAAACTTCACGGCATCTTTTGCTTTTGCTTTGAGGAAATGGGCATCTTTTCCGCTGATTCCTATCGCTTTGGCTCCGTGAGAATTCAGCAGTGAGGTGATCTGCTTATTGATCTCACCGCTAAGGACCATCTCGACAATACGCATGACCTCAGGAGTACTGACACGTTCACCGTCAATAAACTGGGTAGGTATCTTCAAATCCGACAACAATTCGCTGATACGATTACCGCCGCCATGAACGATTACTACTTTGACGCCGACAAGGTGCAGTAACACAATATCTTGAGCAAATTTAGCCTTCAATGCATCCGAACTTTGTGCTGAACCGCCGTATTTGATGACAATGATCTCATCACGAAACTCTTTGATAAACGGCATTGCGTCCATCAGCGTTCTAACGGTTTCAATCTTTTTTTGCATGTACGTACTCCCTTACGGTCTCTATTAATTCACGATTCAATTCTAGGTCTAACGCCAGTAACGATATTGGTAGATTAAAAGGCGCTATTTTAACAAAGTCTTTCTGAGTAACGAGCAAACTCATAGCCCCAGTTCGCTCCAAAATTGCTACCAATTCTGCTTGCGTAAAAAAATGATGGTCTTCAAAATAGAATTTATCCACCACCTCAGGTAAATATGCATCAAGTCGTTGCGGTCGTGCGATAGCGGTCACCAGAGCCATCTTAGCCGTTGCATTCTCCACGTGGACTTTACGGGTAAAAGAACGGTTCTCATCCACCATAATCACTTTTTTTCCATTCCATAAACGCTCTCTATAGGGGCCGCTTGGCAGACAAAAGCTATTGGGAGTATCCACACCAATCACCAAATCCAGCTTTTGGATCGTATGTTTACCGTAACCGTCATCCAAAAAGACCGCTTCACACCCAAAAGATTTTGCCATCATTATGGCTGCGTCGCGTTTTTCACTCACGATGACGATGGCATGAGGTAGATTGTGCGCATACAGCATCGCTTCATCGCCGCTTTGAGAGACATCGCATACAATGCCACTCTCATCTCTTACAACCACAAGCCCATGACTTTCTCTTCCATACCCTCGTAAAACAATAGCAGGCTTTTTAAACGATACACACAACGCGCTAACCAAAGGAGTCTTTCCACTGCCACCTACCGTCAGATTTCCGACACTGACAACTGGAATCCCAAAATCTCTAGGGGTACTGGATGTATAACGGATCCACGCGATTAGACAATAAATAAGAGATAGCGGGTACAGAAAAATGGAAAGAAATTGTTGTGCTGTCGTGGGGTGATAAAAATACCCCTCGACCCAAAAGGTGATTACCCGTTTCAAACGCGTGTTGAAGCCACGTCTAAGATTGCATCACAGATTTCATTCACTTCATCATCACTCAAAGCAGCATAGTTAGGAATAGAAAGTACTTGACTGTAGTTACGCAATGCAATTGGGAAATCATTGATACGCAATGAATATTTAGATTTATAGTAACTCATCAAATGCAATGGGATGTAATGAAGTCCCGTCTCGATACCAACAGTAGAAAGCTCACGTGCAAATGAATCACGATTTTTATCGATTTTAAGAATATAAAGCGAAAAACTGTGATCTTGGTTCACCACAGGAAGCGTAACGTGAGGCGCCTCTGCAAGTCGTTCATTAAAGATTTCTGCGATCTCTTGTTGACGCGCGATAATATCATCTTGCTTTTCAAGCTGTACCAAGATTGTCGCCGCATCTAGAGGGCTCATAGAGTACTCGCTACCGATATCGGTTACATCATAGACATACCCTAACGCGTCATCATCAACGACTAGTGCATGATAACGCAACGATTTTGCCCGTTCTATGATATCTTCATCGTCACTGACCATCATACCGCCATTACATACATTTCGGCGCAAATGGGGACTAAAATCAAAACAGGTGATATCCGCACCCGTTGAACCTATTTTTTGCCCTTTATACGTTGCACCTAATGCATCCGATGCATCTTCGACTATTTTGACATCATAACTCTTAGCAATTTCATACAATCGGTCAAGATCAACGCTTTGACCAGCAGAATGTGAGACAATAACCGCTTTGAGTTTTTTTGATTTATGGATAGACAAATAATTTTCAAGCTTGTCCAAATCAATGTTATAAGTATCCGCATCAATATCGATAAATATAGGTTCTGCATCAAAATGACGTACAACTTCAGGGATTGAGGGAAACGCATTGATAGAGCACAGCACTTTATCGCCACGCTTTAGATCAATCGCCAACATCGCCAAATGCAATGCGCTAGTTCCATGTGATGTTGCGAGGGCATACGTTGCGCCAATATACGATTCAAATGCCGATTCTAGATCTTGGACGATATCAGGTGCTTCACCATCCAATACTTCATCAATTTTTTCACGTTCATCACCGCCGACATCGACTCGATAGAATGGAATACTCATAGGATTCTCCTTATAAAGTTATATCTCTTGGATAATTAAAATCATGATTGATGGTACGCGATGTCAATTTTGCGATAATCGGCATCTTACGCTTGAACTGATTTTTATAAATCCGTTCGATTACCATATTCACTAATTGTGGATCTTCACCCGCATGGATTAATTCTTCTTTGGTATGCCGCAATTCAACATACCCTTTTAAAACACGGTCCAAATCAACATAAGCATAACCGATTTCCGACTCATCGCTCTGCCCTTCCCATAAATCCGCCGATGGGGGCTTAGCGATAATAGAATCATTGACTTCCAGATAGCGGGCCAACTCAAAGACTTCCGTTTTATACAGATCACCTATGGGATTAATAGCACTTGCTAAATCACCATATAATGTTCCGTATCCAAGCATTAGCTCACTTTTGTTACTCGTTCCCAAAACCAAAGCGCCTTCCCGTGCCGATACATCAAAAAGGGTTGCCATACGCAAACGTGCTGAGAAATTACCGATTCTCAAGGGTGACATATCCTTCGTTTCACATGCACGTAACATAGGTTCTATACTTGTAACTTCACTTCGAATATGAAATTTCTCACACAAAGCATCCGCATCGTCGATGCTGTTTTGAGATGAATAATGCGAAGGAATCTTCACACACAGTAAATCATTACCGAAAACTTTTTGTGCCAAAACAGCGACTACTGCCGAATCAAGACCGCCGCTAAGTCCAAGAACGACTTTTTGCAAGCCTGTTTTACGGACTTCACTACTTAGAAAGTTTTCCAAATGATGACTGATAAGTGTGTATCTACTCACATCAAAACCTTGTAAAATTATAAACGTTTTGTATTATAACTAATATTTTGCGTTAAGTTGTTAACATTTAACTAATGAGATTTTTTCCAATTCACTGCACTCAAATCCGGCCAATTTTCGAGCATCGCAGTTGATCGCAATTTTACGAGGTAGGCTTTGCGGATAATAATGTTCTATGATCTCAAAAAAGACATCAGGGCTTACCTGCTCACGCTCGCAAGCATACTGAAACCACCGATCACCTCGGCGTACGTGATCAACCTCTTCGTCCAATATAATCTGTAATGCGGCAATGATTTTGGCCACCATTGGGTCGTGTTGCAAGGGTTCAAGTTTTTTGAGTATCAACGGTGTAGCATCTAAACCGTTTGCTTCTAAATAGCGTGGGACTACCGCCATTCGCTCCAGAAGGGTCTGGGTATTCTTCGAAGCCTCAAACAGAGCATCATGGATAATATGCTCTCCATAAAAGCTCCCCATTTCATGTAATAGTGCCTCAAGCATCTTAAAATGACGCACTTCATCGTCGGCTACTTTGAGCCAGTCTGCCGTAAATTCATCTCCTACATCACGAAAACGATAAGCGGCATCAAGAGCCAGATCAATAGCACTGTACTCAATATGAGCAACCGAATGTAGCAGTAAAATCTGCCCTCGGATAGCCCCTAGTTTACTACGTCTTGGCGCCTCTTTTTGATCACAATAATTCATGTATCCCGCATACGACGGTTTGTCAAATATCACAGGAGACAAATCCTCTTCTTTGGTCACTTTACCCGCTAGATAGTCACTGTAAAATGTTTTAAACGCATCCAGTTTGTCGCTTGGCTTTTGTAGTGTCAGGATATTTTCAAGAGTGCTGTAGAGTTCCATGGGCGTATTATGATAAAATTTGACTAAAAAAAGAGCCAAACAGCATGGAATTACTCAGACAACCAATGGGGCCGTATCAAACGAATTGTTATATTTTAAAAATTGACGGAAAAGACTTCATCATCGATCCTGGCGTCGGAGCAACCCAATGGGTAGTGAAAAATGTGACCAACCCTATTGCCATTCTCAACACTCATGGCCATTTTGACCATGTATGGAGCAATCATGAGCTTCAAACTAAATTGAATATCCCGTTGTATACCCCAAAAGGAGATGTCTTTTTACTCCAAAGCAGTGAATGGATGCCTGACCTTCCTCCCTCTTTTCCAGATGTAGAAGTACAAGGAGATCAGACATTTGATTTTGATGGTGTAGAAATAAAATTTCACCATTTTCCGGGGCATTGCCCAGGATGTTCTATGATAGAAGTTAGAGATATCATGTTCAGTGGTGATTTTTTATTCCATGATTCTATAGGACGATACGATTTTCCCTACTCAAGTCCGGAAGATATGAAAAACAGTTTGAAAAAAATGTGCTTGTTACAAGAAGACAAGACTCTTTATCCGGGGCATGGAGAGAAAACGACTCTTTTCCATGAACAGCGCAATGTTGATTATTGGCTACACAGACTGGAATAGATTAAGCGTCTTGCCGTAATTCTTCGGTATTTTTTAATAAGTCAAGACGTAGTACGTGACGATCGGTAATGACCGTCTTGAATTCCCCTTCGAATACTTTGATATCGTAAACATACCCTTTTACGTTAACGGTACGTTTTCTCCCCTCTTTTTGATGCTCTTCTGCTACGAATGAGACTTGATCCCCCACACGTACCGGTGATAGAAATAGACACGTACTCGATGCTAAAACCACATTCGGCTCATTGACCGCAGCCATTGCCGCATAATCTGCCGCACTGAAGATAAATCCGCCATGAACCATACCCATATCATCAGCTCTCATTACTTCAACCGTATCCAAAACTATTTTTGCATAACCGGGACTGATCTTAGCAACTTCACCGCTAAAATTGTTATTGATTCGCATATGCGTCACTAAATCGGTTTGTTCTTTACTGATAAAATGTGCTAAATCATCCTGATCTTCTAGTGTTTCATCCATTATTGCCCCTTTTTGAGTCGAACATAACCGCGTATGGGTGCGGGATATCCTTCTACTGTTTTGGTACTATCGTCCGGATTCAAAAAATCTTCAAGGCTTTGGGATTCAATCCAGTCAGTTTTTCGCTGTTCCTCGTGAGTTGTTACCACTGTTCCCAATACTTCAAAACTTGTGAAGCCCGCCTTAATACACCAATTTTCCAATGCTTTAAGTGTTGGGACAAAATAAACATTGGTAATCTTTGAGTAACTTCCTTGGGGACAAAGGGCATAAGGTTCTTCTCCCTCGATGATAAACGTATCGAGATAAAGTTCTCCCCCTTTTTCCAACCCTTGAAACAATGCCTTTAACATCGCAACGGGATCACTTCGATGATACAAAACACCCAAGCAAAAGATCACATCAAATTTTTCTTCGTAAAACGGTAAATGCTCCACACCCAAAAGTTCATAAACAATCTCGCTTTTCACAAAATGGTTAATCAAATCAAATTGGGATTTAAAGAGCGCGGAAGGATCAAATCCGACGACTTTGGCAGGGGAGTCTTCGAGAAATCGAAACATATAATAGCCGTTATTGCACCCAATATCGGCTACTTTTTTATTCGTAAGATTAAAATAGGGGCGTAAAAAATTGTACTTTTGGTCACTGCGCCATTCGGTGTCGATAAAAAGACCAAAGAGATCAAACGGCCCTTTTCGCCACGGCATCATTAGTCGCGCTGTTTTCTCCAGCGCATCCAAATCTACCGCTTGATCGCTTTTGAGCGTTACGGTGTCACCCAAGCTCGCTGTGGTAGTAATATCGGGGAGTTTATCTATCGCCTCACGCAGTGGTGCTATGTTTTTCCATGTCATCCATTTTTGCCGCTCTTCTCGTATTGCGTTAATGTCCATTATATTCCCTCATTTTAATTCAGCCAGTCGCCCATTTATATTTTTTGTGCTATAATTCTTGTACAAATTTCCTTCGGGACTACGCTTGGGGCAACCCAAGGGGAACAACTCACAGCTTCATCAGCTCTCACAATTTATTTTTCAGTTTCTCAAAATCTTCTTCATTAATTGTATTCCCACTTACAAGAAAAACTATTGCTTAAAGGTATAAAAACCCTCTTTACTTTACGAAACGGCTTTGACTCTTTCCATCATTTCCGATTGATATTTTGCTATTTGAACCAATGTATCTTTATGTATCACTGATTCTTTCTTTTGGAGCATTTTCATTGCACTTTGATAATGCTCGGACTGCGTGATTTGCTGAATTCGTTTGAATGTATCGGACTGGGCAATCTCTTGTAATCGCTTGTAATGTTCACTATTGATAAACTTACTCATATTACTGTTCATTTGACACCGCCACCATTTTGTTTTCTAAAATTGTAAAAAATTCTTCTGAAGAAATATTACCATACTCTTTATTATCTTCACGATGAAAGAGATTTAAAACGATACTATCGCCAAATAAATCTTTAATCATCAACGTCGTTTCAAACGATTTTTGTAAACTCTCAAAAACGACTTCCAAAGGTACTTTTCGGTTTGTCACGCTTTCGCGTATCGAAGCGTACTCAGCGCATAGTTTCGGGGTATTGTAGATATAATTGATACTAATCAAGTACCCTTTTGCCAATAATCTAATTATGTTTTTTTGAGCTAAATCAAAATCGGCAAAATTAGAATCCAAAATGATCGAGTATCCCAGTTTAACCGATTCATCAAAAAGCTTATGAACACCCTTGCTTGCAGGTTTTTGAAAAAGATCAGCATTTTGCCCATCGTATCCCACGGGTTTGAAAAAGTTTCGTATATCGTCAGTATCAATATGAAGTAAATATGGTTCTTTATTTTTTCGATCCTGCGCATACTCTGTTTTACCTGCACCACTCATACCTGCGGTAAAAACCGCTACTTTCGGTTCTACCGTTTTGAGACCATGCGTATAGGATGAGATAAAACCTTTTTTATGCTCTTTCAAAAACGAGAGGGCTTTTTCTTCGACTTCATTTTTCATGTATTATACTTTTTTGATTTAAGCTCATTGTACCATCTTTGCTCATTTTAATTCAGCTTGTTCTCGTTTTTATTGTTAAACTCATTCCACAGATATTGATGTTCGTTTGGTAAATAACACTCTTCTAAATGCTTCAGTATATGATACTTTTTTATTAAAGGAGCCATTTTTTCTTCACCAAAATCACTTAAACAATTATAAAAAAGCAAAGACAATTCGTATCTGGAGAGCTGTGCTCTAAGTAGATTAGCATATATATTTTTGTTTGTGACAGATTCATTGGTATCAATAAATTTTAAAATGTTATACAAAACTTTAAAGTATTGTCCCAATTCATTTCCATATACTTTATAAAAAACTTCATACTCATTTTTTACACCTTCTAAACATTTGCAAGTTTCATCAAAAACATGAATTGGATTATATTCAGAACCTTGATTGGTACGCAAATAAACATCTTTAAATGTGTTAAAAAAAAATTCTATAGCATATTTACCGATATGCCCACTATCATCTTTGATATCCCTTCTACATGTCTCTAAGAATTCAAGAAGCTTATAAAACGTATTTTCAAAAGTTTGTTGCGCTATTGATTGATTTTGAATTTTAAAAGCTTCACTTTGTTCTTCTTGAGCAATTCTCGATTTTGCCAATTCTTCTTTAGTCGCTTGAAGCTCTTCTCTTGTATATTCGAGTTCTTGAGTTTGAATTTTGATTGTGTACAGAATGGCGAACAAGCTTAAAAGAGCAAAAAGCGGATTAAGTGTACCTCCTACAAAATCCCCAAATATTCCCCATTCTACTTTATTGGCAGAAAAACTATTATGAAAATTCCAAAAATAAATACTTAAAACAATAAGTAATAATATTAAGGCGATAAAAACTAAATAATATAATTTATTTAGTTTTTTTGAATTTTTTTTTCCATCAATTCCCCTCCACAATCGCAATCTCATCCTCACTCAACGTATACACCATAACATCAATTTTAAATTTATAAAGAAGGATGGCATCTTGTTTGATAGAATTGATAATGGATTTTTGAAAAATACTCAATACTCACCCTTGTCTCATGTAGGTACAATAATTTTATCGATATTAGGCTAAAATCCTATCATGCGTATTGAAAAACAAGCCACCCTTATTTCCAGTAGTGTTGCGTTCATTCTCGTGACATTGAAACTCACCGTCGGTATTATCAGCGGTTCCGTTGCCGTTTTGGCTTCTGCTATTGACTCATTGCTGGACCTTGTTGTCTCTGCTTTTAACTATTTTGCCCTCCACAACTCAGATAAAGAACCCGATGAGACTTTTAACTTCGGTCGTAAAAAACTGGAGCCTTTAGCTGCCGTTATTGAAGGGACCATCATCAGCCTTTCAGCATTGTTTATCCTCTATGAAGCAATCTCAAAAATGGTCCAAGGAAGTGTTATTTCCCATCTTCAAGCCTCATTGGGCGTTATGATCATCTCTTTGCTTATCACAGCAGGGCTAGTAATATTTTTAAATATAGTCGCCAAAAGAACGGGCAATATGGTCATCAAAGCCGATGCCCTTCATTACAAGACAGACTTATTAAGTAATGGAGCCGTTTTAATCTCTTTGGCTTTTATAGCACTGACTGATTACACGTTTATTGACCCACTTTTAGGTATTGGGATTAGTGCCTATATGCTTTTTTCCGCATTTCCTCTCATCAAAGAGGGGATACTGATGCTGCTTGATGCGGCACTAGAACCGGACGATGTCAAAAAGATCCAATCCATTTTGGATAAGGAAGAAGCGATCAATTCCTATCATGACTTACGAACACGCCGCTCAGCTTCTGAGATATATGTCAGTGTTCATATCGTCTTCAATATCAGCACTTCCTTATTCGATGCTCATCAAGTGGGAGACAAAATCGAACTTGCCCTTATCGGACTCTTTCCTGACAATACGGTGCACGCACTTGTCCATCTTGACCCTTATGATGATTCGCAAAACATTGATGAAGACCATTAAATCTCTTGACCAAAGGACTAAAATGAAAGTTTCAACTTTACTATTCTCTTCTCTTTTACTATCTCTTCCAATTTTTGCTCAAAACAGTTCTAATGAAAACAGTGCAAAAATCGGTGATACCGTTTCCACTGCATTGATCCAAAAATTAGGTGGTGAGCTTAAAGCACAGATGACAAAGAATGGTCTAATCGCTGCTTTAGGATTTTGTAACGCAAGTGCTCCATCACTTACTCATGAGATTTCAACAATGACTCATTACACCGTGAAGCGTGTAAGCATGCTTGAGCGTAATCCTCAAAATCGTGCCAATGCTACAGAATCATCTATATTAAGTAGATGGCAAGAAAAACTCACTGCGGGACAACCCCTTCCTGCATATGAAATAGCCGCTGATGGTTCCATGGATCATTATTACAAACCGCTTCTCATCAATAATGAAGCTTGTCTCAAATGTCACGGAACTGTTGATCCACAATCCGAATTGGGGCGTGCTATAAAAGCCGCTTATCCAAATGATCGGGCAACAGGGTATAAGATGGGGGATTTACGGGGAATGATCGTCGTCGATATCCCCGTAGAGCGATAAAAGTAAGATACCAGTATACAGGTATCTAGCGC
The DNA here is from genome assembly GCA_024637295.1 of Sulfuricurvum sp. Taxonomy (GTDB): domain Bacteria; phylum Campylobacterota; class Campylobacteria; order Campylobacterales; family Sulfurimonadaceae; genus Sulfuricurvum. The sequence continues at coordinate 209,284 of JAGXFL010000001.1, read as the reverse complement.
GCGTATTCGACTACGCGGCTTTCACGAATAACATTGACTTTGATCTCACCCGGAAACTGGACTTTTTGTCCGATCTCCTCTGCAATCTCACGTGCCAGTAAAAAACTCTCATCATCATTGATGCTTTGTGCATTGACGATAACCCGTACTTCTCGTCCCGCATTGATCGCATAAGCCTGTTTAACACCGTATTTTTGCGTTGCAATGTTTTCAATATCCGTCACACGACGCAAGAAGCTCTCTAAGACTTCACGTCGTGCTCCAGGACGGGCTGCTGAGAGTGTATCAGCGGCACAAACTGCGGCACATTCGACCGTTTCCATCTCTTCGTGTCCATGATGCGCATAGATCGCATTGATGACAACCGGATTTTCATTAAGACGTCGGCAGATTTCCGCCCCTAGATCGACATGACTTCCACCTGCTTCTTGCGTCAACGATTTACCGATATCGTGCAATAAGCCTGCACGACGTGCCAGTTTGACATCACCTCCCATCTCTGCAGCCATAAGACCTGCCAAATGAGCCACTTCCAGAGTATGGGCAAGGGCATTTTGACCGTAACTTGAGCGATAGCGAAGACGGCCTATGAGTCTCATCAACTCCGGATGCATTGACCCTACTCCAAGATCGAAGACAATCTCTTCACCCTCTCGTAAAATCGCTTCTTCAAACTCATCCGTGACTTTTTGAAACACTTCTTCAATACGGGCAGGTTGAATGCGCCCGTCTTCAACTAGTATTGCAATTGTCTTCGTAGCAATTGCCCGTCTAAAAAGATTAAAGGAACTGACCAAAATCGTATTGGGCGTTTCATCGATGATGATGTCAACGCCACAGATCATTTCCAGACTCTTGATATTACGTCCCTCTTTACCGATGATCCGTCCTTTGAGTTCATCACTGTCCAGATGGATAACACTGATAAGACGTTCAGATGCAAATTCACCGGCAAAGCGTGCCGTTGCTTGTCCAAGGATATAATCGGCTTTGCGCTTGAGCTGCTCTTTACTCTGCTCTTCAAGTTCACGCGTCAATCTCGCGATCTCTAATCGTCCGTTTTCACGTACCTGCTCCATCAACATGGATTTTGCTTCTTGCACCGATAGATGTGAGCGCTCTTCAAGCAGCGACGTGATTTTTATCCCTTTTTGGTGATAGTCTTCTTTTAATTTCTCTAATGCACTCTCATTACGTTTCAGACCAAGTCGAGCATTATCGATTGCCAAACGCTGAATACGTAATACTTCCGATTCACCCTGACGAAACTGTTCAAAATCATGTTCCATCTGGAGGATCTTGGCTTCTTTATCACTTAGATCACGTTTAACCCGTTCATAGGCCTCATCGTATTTGCGCTGAGCCTCTTTTTCGATCTCATTGGATCGATAGGTAGCACGCTCTAAAATGATATGTGCTTCTGACTCAATCACACTGGCTTTAGCCTTAGCTTGTGCTAGATAAAGCTCAGAGTTTGCAGAAGATATTTTTTTTGAAATTAAAAAACCGACTACCCCACTACAAGCGGCTATACCGCTTCCTATGAGTAGTTCGTTTAACATGTGATTCCTTATTAGCATCCACCCCGCGTGGTGTGATCAACAAATCCCCTGATATATCATATTCGTCGCACAGCTTTTCTGTAGTCAAACAGGGGTGCGACTGTACAAAAATGGTTAATGGTTTCGACTTGAGTGTGGGAAAAAATCGGTCATACATACCCTTGCCAAAACCGATTCGACAAAAGGATCCATCCACACCCACAACAGGGACAATAGCTACATCAATTATTTTAATATTTAAATTCGAAAACCGTGGTTCATAAATCCCGAAAGCCTTACGATCCAACGGTAATCTTAATGGTACCATCTTGAAACTTTCGCCATCCATAAACGGCAAATATAATGATTTTTTAGAGCGTAAAGCCCAAATACTCTTGCGAATATCTGCTTCAAAACCAAAAGGCCAATAAAATAAAATGTGTTTACCCTTCTTTTTTCGCAATATATCCATGAGATAACGGTTGACTTGAGCATCACGGTAACACTTTCCTGCTGCAGAAAGGTTTCTCATCCGCTTAAGACAATACGTACGAAAATCACTTTTGGTCACATTAACCCTTTCGTGTTATAATCACATATTCTATCAAATGGACATTAAAATGCGTTTTACCACACTATTTATTCCCCTTTTAAGCTTATTATTACTGACAGGATGTGGTGAAGAATCCGCAGAAGATGCTATTGTCTCTACAGCAACATTTCATCTACTAGACACCCAAGGAAAAGCATATGTCGTTGAAAAACGAGGTACCAATTTTACATTGGATGCGGGTAAGGACAAAGTCGTCCTTTTTGATGTCTTTGCCACATGGTGTCCTCCTTGCCGTGCTGAAGTACGCCATCTTGGAAATCTGCAAAAAAAATACGGTGATGATCTCATCATCATGGGTATCACTATTGAAGACGATGTTTCCAATGACGAGCTTGAAAATTTCAAAAAGACCTATGAAGGTAATTATCTGATCTCCAATAAAGCGGAAAATCAATCCCTTGCCCGTTCTATCGCATCGACTATCGGAGTCGGTCAACAATTTCCGATTCCATTGATGATTATGTATAAAAACGGTAAATACGTCACACACTACATGGGTGCAACGCAAGAAGAGATTATGGACAGTGACATTGCGTCAGCTTTGGATAAATAACGATGTTCTCATTTATCAAAAAAGGGCTGCAAAAAACCGTTGATGCAATTAGCGCAATCGTCCCAGAAAAAAAACTCAAGATATCCAAAGATGAACTTGAAAATATTCTTCTGGAATCTGACGTTGAATACGATCTTGTTGAGATCATCCTACGGGAACTTTACCAAAATGAGATCACGCGAGAGCAACTGCGTTCAAAATTGCTCGCAACCCTTAATTACGCCCAAAATACCCTCCCCGAAAATCCGAATAAACCTACGGTAACGCTCATCATCGGTGTTAACGGGGCGGGTAAAACCACCACCATTGCCAAACTGGCTCAACACTATCTCAACAACGGCGAACGGGTCATACTGGGTGCGGCAGATACCTTCCGCGCCGCAGCGATCGAACAACTCACCCGCTGGGCGGATAAGCTCGAAATTCCGATCGTCTCTTCACGCCAAGGGCATGATCCCAGTGCCGTTGCCTACGACACCATCGAATCGGCCAAAGCGAGAGGATTTGAGCAGGTTATCATCGATACTGCAGGACGTTTACATACCCAAACCAATCTGGGTAATGAACTCAAAAAAATCGTCCGTATCTGTGACAAAGCACACACAGGCGCACCGCACCGTAAAATCCTCATTCTCGATGGGACGCAAGGCAGTTCCGCCATCGCGCAAGCCAAAGCGTTCAATGAAATGGTCGGAGTGGATGGGATCATCATCACTAAGCTTGACGGTACTGCCAAAGGGGGATCAGTCTTCTCTATCGCCTATGCCTTACAACTGCCTATCCTCTACATCGGTGTGGGCGAACAGCCTGAGCATTTGATACCGTTTGACAAATACGCCTTTGTAGATGGGATTTTGGATGCGATTTACGTCGCAGAACCTAGCGAATAATGGCAAAGAAAAAAACAACCCTCTTTGAATGTCAGCACTGCGGATTTACGACGCCTAAGTGGATGGGAAAATGTACCAACTGCGGTGGATGGGATTGTCTCATTGAACTCAATGAGCAACAGCAGGATATTGTCAAACTCGTCGCTTCATCTTCGCCATTGGATTGTGCCAAAGCACAAGAGATTACCAAGATTGAAGAAGAAAATGTCCAGCGTTATACGAGTGATGATGCAGAACTCGATATGGTACTAGGTGGCGGAATTGTCCCTGGATCTTTGGTCCTTATCGGCGGTAGTCCTGGGGTTGGAAAATCAACTCTGCTACTTAAAATCGGATCGAATCTCGCGCGTCAGAACCGTAACGTTCTGTATGTTTCGGGCGAAGAGAGTGCGGGACAGATCAAACTGCGTGCGAAACGTCTCAATGCCAATGTCGATAATCTCTATTTGCTCGCCGAGATAAGCCTCGAAAAAGTGCTCACCGAACTGCATGAGCGCTCGTATGAGTGTATCATCATCGACTCCATCCAAACGATGTATTCCGAAACGATCGGTTCAGCACCGGGTTCGGTGACACAGGTACGCCAAATCACGTTTGATTTGATGCGCATCGCCAAAGAGCGGCAAATCGCTATTTTCATCATCGGGCACATCACCAAAGAGGGTTCGATCGCGGGGCCTAGGGTATTGGAGCACATGGTAGATGTCGTCTTGTATTTTGAAGGGGACAGCGGTCATGAACTGCGTATTTTGCGCGGATTTAAAAACCGTTTTGGTCCTACGAGCGAAATCGGTGTTTTTGAAATGCGTTCTGAGGGGTTGGTATCGGCAAAAGACATCTCTTCACGCTTTTTTAACCGCAGTAAATCCCAAAGCGGCTCGGCTCTCACCGTCATCATGGAAGGTTCCCGTCCTATCGTTTTGGAAGTGCAGGCACTCGTCAGTGACACCCATGCCCCAAATCCAAAACGTCAAGCGACAGGATTTGATAATAATCGCCTTAATATGCTTCTTGCCCTATTGGAGCGCAAACTTGAAATTCCACTCAACAGTTATGATGTTTTTGTTAACATCACAGGCGGGATCAAGATCATGGAAACCTCTGCTGACCTAGCGATTCTTGCAGCGATTATCAGCAGTTTTCGCAACCGTGCCATCTCAAAAGAAACGGTATTTATCGGTGAAGTTTCACTCGTAGGCGATATACGCGAAGTATATCAACTCGATACTCGTCTAAAAGAAGCAGCTTCACAACAGATCACCAAAGCGCTTATACCCAAAAAACCGCTTGAAAAAACCACCATGAAATGCTATGAAATCGACGAAGTCAGCAAATTGTTAGAATGGTTTTAACCTAAATTACGTATAATAACCCTAATACACCTAAAGGATAACCATCATGACCGAATGCTTTATCGTTGCAGATCATAAATCCGAAGAGCGCTATTCTAAACTTTCACTAGCGTACACAACCCCAGAAGAAAAACAACAAATTGAAGATGCTATCGTAAAATGTTCGCAAGGATGTTCACTGACACCGGTTACCTATGGAGGCGATGTCACACAAGGTAAAAAAATGATCACTATTGAATATCATGACGATGCCGACCGTGAAGGTGGCGAAGTGTTTGAGAAGATCTTACATTGTCTAGGGATCAAAGAGTGTCACTAGGTTTAAATGGTTCTGACCAAAGCTCTTTACTGCTGCAAGAGTTCGTCAAAGGAAATGAGACCTTCAAGCAAACTTATTTTAAAAAGCACGAAACCCAATTGCTTACACTCGTTCGAGAGGGTCAAAACCCAAGAGCTTTATTTATCGGATGTTCTGATTCACGTGTTATTCCCGATTTGATCGTACAGACACAGCCGGGTGACCTGTTTGTTGTCCGTAATGTCGGAAACTTTGTAGCTCCGTATAAACCGGATGAAGATTTTCACTCAACTGCTTCGGCTATCGAATATGCGGTAAATGTCCTTAATGTCTCTGAAATTATTATATGTGGACACTCATACTGTGGGGCCATTGCTGCATTGTACACCTCTTTAAGCGCTACAACGATGGTTCATACTCGAAAATGGCTGACATTGGGAGAGAAAGCAAAATCAATGGCCATTACGGCACTAGGGGCGAATGCACCGCAAGACGAATTACTTCGGGCAACTGAACAGTTTTCTGTTGTAACTCAGATCGAAAACCTTCTTACCTATCCATACGTCAAGAAATTAGCCCAAGAAGAAAAGCTCTTTATACACGGATGGTACTATGACATTGAAACAGGTGCAATCGACTATTATGATCCTGATAGCTATCAATTTTATCCGCTGAGTGAATTAGCGGAATAGCTCCTACCAATCCAAATACAAAAAGAGAGAAGATATGAAGTAGTTGGTGATGAAAATCGCCACTGCAGAATAAACAACTGCACTGATAGTAGACTCCCCTACTCCACGTGCTCCGCCACTGGTGTGATAACCGATATAGCTTCCAATAGAACTGACAATAAATCCAAATACTGCGGCTTTGATAACCCCTGTCATGATGTCATCAAACTCACCCAAGCGCATCAGCGTCTCTTGATACGCGATTGGATTGATCCCCAACACATTCGTTGAGATCAAGTATGCTGATGATATGGCGACAAAGTCAAACCATATAACCAATAATGGCAACGATATAACCGTAGCAACAATACGCGGTGCAATGAGATATTCTTTTGAATTGACACCCAAAATGTCGATTGCATCAATTTGCTCCGATACTCTCATCGTCCCAAGTTCTGCCGCCATTGCACTAATAGAACGGGAGATAAGCATTAGCGATGCAAAAACGGGTCCCAATTCTTTGGTAATAGAAAGAAAAATGGTGTATCCGATAAAACTCTCAATCCCAAACTGATGAAATCCGCCGTACAACTGTATCGCCTCAACCATCCCTGTAAACAATGCTGTCAGTGTTACAACACCAACACATCCAAGCCCTATTACATCGATTTGAGTCAACAATATCTTGGGACGTCTCATCACATGTGCGTAAAGAGGAACAAGCTTTGCCTGAAACAGTATAAAGATGCCAAAACGTTCTATAACATCCAAAATAGTCAAAAAAGGGCGGCCTATTGAACCTAGTATTTTTTCCATTAATACCCTTTAGCGGAAAAGAACCGTGTTATTTTCGACAGAGCTAAAACTTCCGTTGACATACAATCGCCCATTATCCAAAGAACCGATTTTATACCCTGATCCATCAAAAAGCATCTGACAAGTAGGATGTTGTATCTTCGTCGTTGCTTGTGTTTTGATCACTTCCTTAGTAACTGAAACTTGGATTTCATTATGAATAACAAGAGGGACTTCACTTGCTCCGCCGTAGCCTCGCCCCTCTTTGTCCTCTAAAAAATCTTTGGCAACTTTTCCATCTGCGATGGCAAATGTTTTATCTAGCTCAATTTTTTTAACGATCTCTTTTTCATCTTTAGCTTCAAATACTTCTTGCGTAGTCAAAACAGACTCTGCACGCATCGGTCCCTTTACGGTATTTAAAACACCCTCACTCGCTCCGCCATAATAACGCTCACTCTGGCATTCACTTGGGATCAAATAAACACCACTTTCACCTAACAACAAAGGCTTCTGATACTTTTGAGCGATCAATTCAATATTTGCTTGAGATACGTCATTGGACAAATAGATCAAATCAGCTGAATACGCACTCACGCTTGCTAAAAAAAGAAAAAGTCTTTTCATCTAAAAACATCCTGATCACTTAACCATAGGATCCATGAACGCTCTTTTATATTACCAACGTCAATAATCCCGTCATTTTTAAGCTTATAATACTCATAGACAACCGAAATCTTCCCATTCTTTGCTGCATCGATATAGGCTTGCGGGAGAATGATCTTGTATGACTGCGTACTAGGCCCTACTCCCTCATCATCCGCTTTATCCAATGCTAAGACACCAAACAACTCTTTATCGCTTGTAGGGGTTTTTATACGGACATGTTTCGCACCATGGTGCAACGCTTGTCTGTAGGCCTGCGGCAAATATCTGTCAGGCATCTCGAGGGAGTTATACAGAGTAGAGCTTTGAAACGGTGAGGTAAAATCCCCTTTTAAGACAAAGCTTTTATCATCAGCGGTAATAACAATATCGGAGTTTTCAATCTTACCGTGTGTAATTGTCCGGTTATACGTAGTGACGGAACATCCCGTGACCATCATAAGAAAAAAAGTAAAAAACAGTAGTGAACGCATCTAATTCCTTTGTAGACATCTAAGAATGCTATTAATCTAAGTTTATCGAAAACAACCTTAGGTATGTGATATTGATATTCTGCTACAATTAAACAATTAAATTAGATCAGGAGCACTGTATGGCTGGAAAAGAACACGAAGATAAAGATAAAGCCCCAGAAGGCGAAGAAAAAAAGAAATCGGGAAATTTACTCCTGATTATTATTATCGCCGTATTGGTACTTATTTTAGTCATTGGTGGTGTTATTTTTGCATTGATGTCAGGTGACCATGGAGCAGAGGCTTCAACACATCAAGAAGCGAGCGCGCACACTACAGAAGCACCTGCTGAAGGTGAGCATGGTGCACCGGCACATGGCAGCAGTAGTGGAGGAGAATCGTTAGCAGAAGTTGGGATCATGTTTCCACTTGATTTATTTACCGTCAATCTCCTCTCAGAAAGCGGCAGACGCTACTTAAAAGTCGAGATGAACCTTGAACTTGAAGGTGAAGAACTGGCTCTTGAGCTTGAGACCAAAAAACCGGTTCTGCGTGATGTTATCATCAGAATTCTTTCAGGAAAATCGCTCGAAGAGATATCAACCGTTAAAGGTAAAGAATCTCTCAAAGAGGAGATCGTAGGCGATCTTAATCAACGCGTCAAAGACGGAAAAATCAAAAATGTCTATTTTACCGATTTCGTCGTTCAATAAATACGTATGATCGGTATCGATCTCATAAAAATCGATCGCATGAAACGCCTCATAGAGCGTTTTGGCAATCGAGGGCTTCATAAGTTTTTAATTAACAGTGAAATAGCACTTATCAAAAATCCGCGCACTGCCGCAGGATTTTGGGCTGCCAAGGAAGCATGTGCCAAAGCATTGGGATGCGGTATAGGTCATGAATGTGGTTTTCATGATATAGTGCTATCCAAAACCTCCAAAGGCGCCCCTCTTATATGCCTAAGCGACCACGTAACTGCTCTGTTTAACATAACCGATACATCTGTATCTATTACCCATGACGGTGATTATGCTATCGCCGTTGTAACGCTTGAATCAAACATCATAAAAGGAAAACAATGAGTATAGAACAAACATTAATTCAAAGAAGTAACAACCAATGTGAGCTTTGCGGTGCAACTGAGAGCCTCCGAGTTCATCAAGTCCTCCCAAGTGACGGTTCAGCAGAACAGTCAATTTATATTTGTGACACATGTGAAAACCAAATTGAAAACCCTCAAACACTAAACGCCAATCACTGGCGTTGCCTTAACGACAGTATGTGGAGCACAACACCCGCTGTTCAAGTGATCTCTTACCGTCTTTTGCAAGCACTAGGAAATCAAGAGTTGCTCGATATGATGTATCTTGAAGATGAGACGAAAACATGGGCTGATGCGGTTAAACTCATCGCAGGTACGACGGATGAAGAAGGGTCAACCGTTCATCGTGACAGCAATGGAACAATCTTGCAAGAAGGTGATACGGTAACGCTCATCAAAGACCTTGATGTCAAAGGGGCAAATTTCACGGCTAAACGGGGAACCATTGTCAAAAATATCCATCTGACCGATGATGCAAAGTTTATTGAGGGAAAAATCAACGGAACTCAAATCGTTTTGGTTGCCGCATACATGAAAAAGTCTTTATAGTCCAAAAGCATTAAAATTTTATATCAAGCTGATAGATCGAATCTATCCAGATTCATCACCTTAGTCCATGCAGCTACAAAATCATGAATAAAGCGCTTTCGTGCATCCAAACTGCCATAGACTTCAGCCAAAGCGCGCAGCTGGGAATTTGAACCAAAAATAAGATCGACTCTTGTGGCTGTCCACTTGAGTTCACCGCTGACGCGATCACTCCCTTCAAATAAATCTTTATCTTTCGAAACTGCCTTCCATGTAGTACCCATATCAAGTAGATTCACAAAGAAATCATTCGTTAAAGATTCTGGTTGTTTGGTGAAAATACCATGCTGATTCTGCTCTATATTGGTATTCAAAACGCGCATACCACCGATAAGAACCGTCATCTCTGGGGCAGTAAGTGTCAGCAGTTGCGCACGATCAAGCAACAGCTCTTCTGCCGAGACAGAATATTTACTCTTCATGTAGTTACGAAAACCATCTGCAACCGGTTCAAGTACGGCAAAAGATACCACATCAGTTTGTTCCTGCGAAGCATCCATACGGCCTGGTATGAATGGAACAGTAATCTTATGACCAGCATTTTTTGCTGCTTGTTCAATACCTGCACAACCTGCGAGAACAATCAAATCAGCAAGTGAGACTTTCTTTCTTTTAGCATGAGCATTATTAAACTCACTTTGAATTCCTTCAAGTGTTGTAAGCACTTTTGAAAGTTGATTAGGCTGGTTTACCTCCCAATCCTTTTGTGGTGCTAAACGAATACGTGCACCGTTTGCACCGCCTCGTTTGTCAGAACCACGGAAGGTTGAAGCGCAGGCCCAAGCAGTTGAAACAAGTTCAGCCACAGAAAGTCCGGAATCAAGAATTTTACTTTTTAACGTAGCAATATTTTTTTTACCAACCCGTTTATGATCAGCCGTAGGAATCGGGTCTTGCCATATAAACTCCTCTTTTGGAACCTCAGAGCCAAGATAACGTGTACGTGGTCCCATGTCACGGTGAGTCAGTTTAAACCATGCACGAGCGAATGCGTCTTGAAAATCATTCGGATTTTCAAGAAAGTGTCTTGCAATTTTTTCGTATGCCGGATCAAAGCGCAAAGAGAGGTCAGTCGTCAGCATCGTTGGCGCATGATGTTTTAATGGATCATGAGCATCAGGAATCGAGTCTGCACCTGCACCGTTTTTTGGTGTCCATTGATGCGCACCGGCTGGACTCTTTGTTAATTCCCATTCATACCCAAAGAGATTCCATAAAAAATTGCTACTCCATTTGGTAGGTGTGGAAGTCCATGTCACTTCCAATCCACTGGAGATTGTATCAGCACCATTACCTGTGCCAAAACTGCTCTTCCAGCCTAATCCCTGTTCTTCAATACCGGCTGCTTCAGGGTCAGGACCCACATGTTTTACGCCACCTGCACCATGAGTTTTTCCGAAGCTGTGACCACCTGCGATAAGCGCCACTGTTTCCTCATCATTCATCGCCATACGCGCAAAAGTCTCTCGAATGTCTTTGGCTGCCGCAAGGGGATCAGGGACACCGTTAGGGCCTTCTGGATTTACGTAAATCAATCCCATTTGAACCGCTGCGAGAGGGTTTTCTAACTTATGCTTACCAGAGTGTCGCTTGTCATCCAGCCATTTATCTTCAGTACCCCAATAGATATCTTTTTGGGATTCCCAAATATCCTCACGTCCACCGGCAAAACCAACTGTTTTGAAACCCATTGATTCCAACGCGACATTACCGGCGAGGATCATCAAATCAGCCCAGGAAATTTTCTGACCATATTTTTGTTTGATGGGCCAAACAAGCCTACGTGCTTTATCAAGATTGACATTGTCAGGCCAGCTGTTAAGGGGTGCAAAGCGTTGATTTCCACTTCCTCCGCCACCGCGGCCATCACCAGTGCGGTAAGTACCCGCACTATGCCATGCCATGCGAATAAAAAATGGACCGTAGTGACCAAAATCTGCTGGCCACCAATCTTGTGAGGTGGTCATCACCGCAATAAGATCTTTTTTAACCGCTTTTAAATCAAGTTTCTTAAATTCCAAAGCGTAATTAAAATCTTCACCCAAAGGATTTGATGAAGCAGAGTGCTGGTGTAAAATATCAAGTTTTAGCTGATTTGGCCACCAATCTTGGTTCGATGTACCACTACTCGCAGTATATTGAATAGATTTTTTCTTTTCAGACATAACCTACTCCTGATGTAAAATTTAACTTAAATAAGAACATAAATCAACATATACTATGATTAATAAACTTAAATGATAATTATTTTTCCTTTTAGAGTCCAGGAATACGTAAAATGAATTTCATCTTACTCCATTTATAATACCAACCCCAAGCGATCTTGATCCAATGCCCGATAACCGGCATAGGGATCAAAAGTGCTTTAGTATCACTGCGATAGACAAAACCAGCCCCATTGCCCATATCCATCACACATAAAATCGTTAGGTGCTCTTGGTATCCTTTTAGCTCCCCTTTCTTGAGACCCAATACAATCGCACTGTTATGTGCACTGTTACGTGCCATGACTTCCGCTACGTGTCCTTGTTTTGCTTTCCAATCAGGTCCTTGAAGAGCTGTAACGTCTCCAATCGCATACCATCCCTCAATGCCTTCGACTTGACAATAGTCATTGATACGAATAAATCCGGCTTCGTTTTGCGGTAAATCACTGCATTTGATAAGTGCATGACCGTCACCTGCGGGAATAAACATCGTAAGATCACTTGGCAAAACACTGTCATCTTCAAAAACAATACCCGTTGACTCAAAGCGGCTTATTTTTTGACCGTAACGTGTTCCTATTTTATTACGTTCGAACATTGCCGCCATCATTGCTAGCGCTTTTTTTCCCATGCGAGCACCCGGTTCACTCATGGGTGCAAAAAATGTCAGTTCAAAGTTTTCTCGAATCCCTTTACTTGCAAGATGATGATGAAGATTAAATAGCAACTCAAACCCTGGGCCACCGCGTACACCGCTGCTGTCTTTTGGATTACCGCCAAAACCAAGGGCGATCTTGCCGCTTCCACGTGCAACCAACTCATCGATACGCTGCTTTAACATAAGTGACTGCTCAGGTGCTGCACATATAGAGAGTGTATTCTCAAGCCCCTCATGTTTCATTTTTCCAGAACCGATCGCAATGACAAGATTCTGGGCTTTACGTATCCCTGCATTTTGAAGAAGAACTTTTTTTTCTGAACCGTTGATTTCGATGATCGTGTCGTGTGTAAATGTAAAGCCATGGCGTTTTGCCAGTTTTTCAAGCGGCATAGAAGCATATTCAAATGATGTAATCCCAAGTGGAATCCAAATCGAGATCGGGTAGATAAACAAATAGTCTCTTTCGCTGACAAGTTCTACGTCAAATCCCTCTTTTTTGTAAAAAATTGCTGCTTCTATCGCCGCAATCCCTCCGCCAATGATCAATACATCCTGCATTCACACACTCCGACATCTTTTTATATACATAATATATCATTATTTTAATTATAATTTTATGAGTATATTATTAAAAAATATCTTTGAAACGTTCACGAATCGCCAAGAACTCACCCAAATTATCAAAAAAGATATCGATCAGTTTGGGATCAAAGTGCTTGCCACGTTCTTCTTTGAAAAAGGCAAATATTTTTTCATCTTCCCACGCTTGTTTATACACGCGATCACTTCCCAATGCATCAAATACATCCGCCAATGCCGTAATACGCCCATAAATATGGATATCTTCACCGCTTAATCCTCTTGGATAGCCACTTCCATCCCATTTCTCATGATGTTGATAAGCCACTGTTGCAGCCATAACCAGCAAAGTACGATGAGAGTTTTTGAGCATATCATATCCAAGTGCTGCATGGGTATCCATGATCTTGCGTTCATGTTCATCAAATCGTCCGGGTTTGTTAAGTACGGCATCTGGAATAGCCACTTTGCCGATATCGTGCATCGGTGATGCTTGTTTGAGCATCTCCGCTTCCGATTCATCCAATCCATAATACAATGCGAGCAGTTTGGTATACTCCGCAACCCGTTTTACATGATTCCCGGTCTCTTTGGATCTACTTTCACCGATAGAACCCATCGTAAATACAACCTCACGCTGTGTATTCTCGATCTCTGTATTAAGTTGCGTAATCTCTTCCAAAGCATGATACATACCGCCGATCATCATGTTAAACGCATCAGATAGCTGTCCTACCTCATCGTCCCGATCTACACTGACTCTTTGGGTATAGTCTTGGGTACGCGTGATCTCTTTAGCAACTTTTGAAAGGGTAATAACAGGACGGATAAGCGACGTCGCTACAAAATAGGCAGCTGTAGCAATAAATCCTGCCCCCACAATCAATAAAAGGATAAACCATTGCTCGTACTTGTTCAACAGATGATACGCAAACTCTTTTTCCTCTTCCAACACTACCGTAGTATCAGGTTTACTTTTGAGTGTACGTGAAACCTTCAGTGCTTCTTCAAATGCATTAGGGCGCAGATGGATACTTCCGTCATGATGAATAATATAATAATGGCGTTCGGCTACATTCTCAAAAAAGGGGCTAAAATTTTCTAATGCATAGGTAACCACTAAAGTACCTATAGGTTGTTGCGTCAAATTAGAGATAACAGGGACACTGAAGAATGTCTCGGTTTTGAGATGCTTCCCGATCGCAGCAAAGTCACTTGATGCCACTACCATTGCATTATCATTGAGGACATAGAACTCGCCAAGCATTTTCATATCGTATTTCTTGGCCGACAACATAGAAGCAATACGTTTATCTAAATCTTGGGTATACAAGTCATTCATGACATCGGACTTAGCCATAAACTGCATATCATTTTTTAGCGTACTGAGATGCTGATCGATACGCTGTACCGTGAGGTCAATCTGCGCGTTCATCTCTTTGGTCACAGCCTCATACTGCTCCTCCCGAAAAGAATTTCCCAAAAAAACCATTGTCAAAGCATACGGTATAAGACTGATCCCTAAAAATAAGAGAATGGTTTTGAGTTTAAAACTCATAGACAGCCTTTACGCTAGAATCTACCATTGACATTGGTACACATCCTATAGAACCATCAACTGATTGAACAAATGCTTTGATCGATTCAAATGAACCTTGTGTCAATGGAGGGGAAACCCCTTCGTAATGCTGCTTGACCCAGTAATTGTTCAACCGATCACGATCCATACCAAGAACGTTGGATTCAAACAATATTCGAGATTCATGCTGTCCCACCAAATTCAGAGGAATGACACGCTCGCTCCCTATTGAATGACGTTTTTGTAAAAATATCTCTTTGACCTGTTGTGTGCTTAATGATCCAATACCGCTCTTTTTAGAAACAATCAAAACATACTGAGAGCCCAAGAGCGTCATTGAAAGTCCAATTGCAAAAAGTAGCGCTTTCATCAAAAAAGTACCGAAAAAGAGAACAATATGCGATTCTCATGCTCTAGAGAATGCCATTGATACTCCCCTTTGAGAGATACAGGATACAAAGGACGATAGCTGTAACCCACAACAGCGATATTGTCCTCATACTGTCTATGGTGATCGGTAAAGTGTTCAACACGAGTGATGACTGCATGCTGCGGATTGTAACGGTACATCCCCTGCACATATCCGGAAAGCGTATTGTCAGATGATGTATCATCATACTCACTTTTCGCCACTAGCCCCTCAGCCATCATCTGCCATGTGGCATCATCATATTTTGCATTGACCTGTACGTAACGTGTGTGCTGATTGCCCACCGCCGTAATATAATCACCGATACTTCCCCCTGCCGTCCAATCCGACGGGAGCTCTTTTTCTACCGATAGACCAAAAAAATGAGTATTGGGAATATTGATATAACCCGGATCTAAATCACGATTATTTTGTCCAAAAAGATGGTATTTTGCCCCTTCTGCCCCTGGAATAAAACCATTGATATCAATACCCGTCAAAAACTTTGGAAACAACAGGACACTGTACAGAGGGTTGGATGATGAATCACGCAAAACATTGATCGGTTCTTTGTTCCAATAACCCACGGGTGTAATCTGCTTACCAAAACGGATATTGTAAGCATCAGATAACCATAAATCCCCGTAAAGACGTTCAATATGGAATTTTCGGTCTCCGGTCTCTACTCCCGTTGTCATATTATGACTGTAGAAACCAACCGCTTCAAGTTCTGCCATGTACGAAAGCATCGGATCAATATCCCCATATGCCATGACTGCAACATCATCGAGAGTGATGGTTTCCTGAGCCCCTTTTTTCGCAAATTCACTCGAAAAATAACCACCCACATTCACCATATCATTAACCTGATAGCCCTGCCCCAATGTATAGGGCTCTGCCTGCAACGAAGCGGCTAATATAATTGATAAAGCTAGTTTATGAAATCTCATACTCGTGGATTCTCCATTGCTGACCTTTGTCATATATTCGCTTTATAGTAACACAACTTCTTTTAGTATCTACTATAAGTTTCTCTATTTTTATGACCTTATAACGACCTCTATGATACCATTGCGCCATCCGTCACATAGCTTTTTAATGGGACAAAATCAGGAAATACATGAAAAACGTCACCATTACCAAAAGCGCCTCTTATAAACTCAAAAGTTTTTTTTGCTGGGTTTATCAAAACGAGCTTGTCTCTCCTACAGACATTAAGGATGGTGAAGTAATCGATGTCCTCTCCCACAACGGTGAATTTTTAGGCCGTGGGTACATCAATCAAAAAAGTAAAATTTCTGTCCGTATTCTCACGTTTGAGCAAAGAGAGATCGATCAAGAGTTTTTCACCGCACGCCTGCAACAAGCCTTAAAAAAACGGACAAATACAACAAGTACTTGCGATGCCTATCGTGTCGTTCACTCTGAAGCCGATTTTTTACCCGGACTGATCGTCGATTGGTACAACGGTTATGCCGCGATACAGATCAATACTCTGGGAATGGAGTGTTTTCGCAAAGAGATTCTTCAATCACTCATCGAGGTGCTCAATCCCAAAGGGATTTTTGACAAATCGGACATCAAAGTCCGTGCAAAAGAGGGAATCGAAACCAAAAATGGTGTTATTTACGGCGAAGTACCCCAAGAGATCACCATTTCCGAAAACGGTATCTCCTTTGTCGTCAATTTGTACGAGGGACAAAAGACCGGATTTTACCTCGATCAACGCCGAAACCGTCAAGCCGTTGCTCACCATATTCACAAAGACGATAAAGTACTGGACATTTTCTGCAATGCGGGTGGATTTGGTCTGTATGCCCTCAAAAATGGAGCACATGTCCGTTTTATCGATCTTGCCGATCATGCACTGGCACAAGTAGCGCAAAACATCACCCTCAACGGTTTTGAGACCTGTGAGATTATCAAGCAAGACGCCTTTGATTTTTTAACCCTAGAGAAGATGACCAAAAATACGTATGACTGCATCGTCCTCGATCCCCCTCCCTTTGCCAAGACCAAAAAAGAGGCCGAAGGGGCGATCAAAGGGTTTAAATTCCTTCTCTCTGCGGCTTTAAAACTCTTAAATGAAAATGGTATTGTCGCAGTATTTTCGTGTTCCCATCATGTTGCCATGAATGATTTGCTGGAACTCTCTCTGGAAGCATCGACAAAGGCGCGTATTCCTCTCGAAGTGATTGAACTCTTACGCGCAGACGAAGATCACCCGTATATTCTCAATATCCCAAACTCCGCGTATCTCAGCGGTATCGTATTACGCAAAACAGCTTTATAGGAAACACAACAATGGAAGAATTACTAACGATACAAAAATACGCATCGCTCTATCGTCTCAGCACCCACACGGTCATCAAAAAAACGATGAATGGTGAACTGCAAACCGTAGTAAAAGAAGAAAATGGTAAAGAGGTGACCTACATACTCAATCCCAAAACACAAAAAAGTGCCATTGAAATACCTCGTGATGAAAAAGCATCAGATGAGGAATGCGAGATTGATTATAAGAAAGCGTATGAAGACCTGAATAAAGAATATCTCATCCTCAAAATGAAGTATGAGAAGCTCTTACAACATCAATAGCGATTCACCCACCGCCCACAAAATCCAGCAATTCGATGGTATCACCATCGTTCAAAACCGCTTGATCCCATGCGTCTTGTTTAACGATTTGCATATTGACAGCGGCGGCCATCACTTTGGATTCCAACCCCAGTGAGTGTATCAGTTGTTGAAGTGTAGTAGCTTCTGCAAACTCTCTCTTTTCACCATTTACTTTTATCGTCATCGTTTCCCCTGTCTGGTTTTATTCTTGTATAAAACGGATCATTTTGAACCGTTCCCCCATGAGAGATGGGGTAATGAGCACTTTTACTTTTTCGAGTTCTTGGATGTAGATTTCATCGCTTGCTTTTTCTTTCAACATCGAGAGTAAATCCAAAACTCCCATCTCTACGAGTGCAACCAACTGAGTCGCGTACTGTACGCATTTTAGCCCCTGCGCTTCAAATGCCTCTTTCACATGGGAAAAATTGACATCATAGGTGATATCCGTGGTTCCAAATGCTTTTGTCATGTCTAATGTTTCATCAAATAGAGGATAGACTTTGTGCTCTTGATAGACGCGAATCGAAAAATCACTGCGCGCATCCAATTCCCCGTAATCAAAACTCATAAACTCAAATTTTTCAATACTGCTGCTCATCGATTGAGCAAAGGCTTCGTATCCTACCGCGATTTCCCCACGATCTTTTTTATACTTTAAAGCATGTTCTGAACATTCAGGTGACTCTACGTCAAAGAGCACTTTTCCCTCTTCCAAGCGACCGATTTTACCTTTGTAAAAAAGTTCACACGCAAAAGCATCAAATATCTCATTGGCGATGAAAAAAGCACAAGAAGCTTCTATCTCAGTGACATCGTGATAATGCTCCAATGTAACGGCATCCCCAAATGACTCTTCAAAATAGTGTTTTTGCTGCGTCTGTAACGTATCAAACCGCTCAATAATCCCAAATCTCAAGGTTTGCAGCAATTGGGGGCGAAGAGTATGCAAAAACTCAATAATATCGGCAAGCAAATAGCCATGATGCGCACCGATCTCACAAATAATAGAATCGGGAGCTAAAAACCCCTCATCAATACGTTTAATTATGTGCTGTGCGATCGAACCGCCAAAAAACTTGGAGGTACTCACTGCGGTGTAAAAATCCCCTTTTTTTCCGATGGGATGGTATGATCCGTAATAGCCATTTTTTCCATACAGCCACTCGTGTATGTATTCACTAAAAAGCATTAGTGACCTTATAAGCTTGCCATCGCTTTTTCAAGCCGTGCAAATCCTTCGTTGATGTCCTCTTTGGTAATCGTAAGAGGTGGAAGGAAGCGGAGGGTATTACGCCCTGCTTTGAGTACGATGACACCTTCTAGACGTGCCGCATTGATAATCTTGCCCAAGGTATCCGCATCCACAACACGCAATCCGCGCATAAGACCAAATCCGACATGCTCCATAAAAATTGCAGGGTGTTTCGCTGCAAAACGGGACAATGCCTCTTCAAAATAGATCAACGTCTCATCAAGTTCGCCACTGATTTTAAGCTCTTCGAGAATGTCCAATACTTCATTGGCGGCCGCCGTGGAAAGATAGTTCCCCCCAAACGTTGATCCGTGATCCCCTGCGGCAAAAATATCCAAACGATTGGTCATAACCACACCGATAGGAACTCCTCCTCCTAGACCCTTTGCAAGGGTAATGACATCGGGTTGGATCTCATACAGATTCGAGGCCAAAAACTCACCCGTACGATAGATACCCGTTTGTACCTCATCTACCATGAGCAAGATATTACGTGATTTGAGCAACGTTGCTAGCGCTTGTACTTTATCACGATCCAGCGGTTGCACTCCGCCCTCCCCTTGTACCAATTCGATCATGACGGCAACCGTATGCTCATCCAACAGTGACTCGATCTCATCGATATTTTTAGCGTAGACAAATCCATCGGGAAAAGGGCCAAAATAGTTGTGCATCGACTCTTGACCTGTCGCTTTGAGTGCCGTGATTGTACGTCCGTGAAAAGAGTGCTCTAACGTAATGATTTTATAACGCTTTGGCTCTCCGTCTACTTCTCCAAATTTACGGGCAATCTTAATCGCCCCCTCGTTGGCTTCAGCACCGCTATTGCCAAAAAAACATTTCATATCATAACCGCTTTGTTGAACAATACGACGTGCACATTCACCCTGAGGCTCGATATAATAAAGATTTGAAACGTGAGTCACCTTGGAGACTTGATTGCAAATAGCTTTAGTCAAACGGTCATTGGCATGCCCCACACTACACACGGCGATCCCTGCTGCAAAATCGATGTATTCTTTTCCCTCACTGTCGGTTAAGCGGGCATTTTTTCCCTCTACAAACGATAGAGGCTGGCGCGCATACGTCCCAAGGACAAATTGATCAAAATTTTGAGTTAACATTTTTCTACCTTTATTTTATTTTCTTGATAAACAGCACTTTCACCCTCATAGCTTAAAAGGGTTGGTGTCAGATTATTGACCCCTGGCGTACCAGCATAGATGATCGCACAATCACTACGTAAGCGATCATCATGCACTACTGACAACTGGATCGATCCATTTTTACTGCTGACCATGACAAGCTCTCCAGCATCAAAACCACACTTGGGATGCAGATGTATCCCGCTTGAACGATGAAACTGTGAATTAAGCGATCGGGCCGCTTTAGGAGACAATAGAGAAAATCCCTCTTCATCATTTGAACCTAAATCCAGCTCGTCCAAAAATTCAAATTCGCCACTGTCCGTTTCGAATCCGTTTTCATAAGGAATGTTTGGCATATTCTTGCGGTAGTCTACTCCATTTTTGCTTACCATCTGATCATAAAACGTCTCCAAACACTCTTGCTGTGAGGGGATGCTTAGATTAAAATGAGCACACAGTTGAGATGCCAAATCGTATTCGCCAATCCCAATCTCACACTCTCGAAGTTTTGACATTTTTTGAAATGTGAAATCACCATACGAACTTCGAACATCCTCTTTTTCCAAAAATGTTTTTGCCGGAAGTATCAGATCGCACTCTTTTGAGGTTTCATTTTCATACAGACCAAAATAGATCTTAACCCCTACCTTCATAAAATCATCCCTAACTTTTTGACTATTGGGCATTTGTCCCAAAGGATTCCCCCCTTGCACAAACACTGTTTCAAAGGCTGAAAAATCAAGAGTAGGCTTAGGAACAGTTTTTTGCAACCTCCTAAACGGTAGTTCTAATCCATGTGTCGATGATCCTAAAAATCCAACACCGCATCCCGCTTTGCCAAATAGTCCCAAAATCGCTCCAAACCCATCTATCGCACGCAATACATCAGCACCATTTCGATATTTCTGAACACCTGCTCCTACTAAAATAACAGTCTTTTTACCGCGAATCAGCCCTAGAAGTGATCCAATCTGCCCTAGCGTCACATCAATGTTTTCCAGCGTTGCTTTAATGCGAAGCGACTGTGTCAATTCATAGAAATCCTGATAGCCACTCCCGTATTCCTCCAAAAAGACCTCATCCTGTGACCCTTCGATAATCGCAAAACGTGACAACAACAACGCCAACTGCAAATCGCAATGAGGCTTGATCTGAATAAATATATCTGCTGTTTTTGCTAATGCGGTTTGAACCGGATCGATCACAACCACTGATTTCTTTTTTAGTGCCCCTAAAAGATGCGAATGGGTCACATGAGGATTTCGACCCCAAACGATGACAACATCTGCTTCCTCAACAATCGATGAAGGAAGTGCATAATTAATCCCTCTTCCTTCTAAAATACCTGCTTCACCCGCACCATCGCATAATGAGCCTCGTGTTCCAACAGCACCCATACTAGCAAAAAAATGGTCACAGCTTCGCTGCATCAAAGCAATATTTCCACTTCCACGATAAAACAAGGTTTTGTCAGGATTACTATTTTGCAAACTATCGCATAATATTTCCATTGCTTCAGGCATGGAAACAGCTTTACCCTTAAAACGTGGTTCTAAGATTCTCTCAAATTCATCATAATGGTTTAGATGGGGGCACAAAAATCCTTGGGTAACCGGATGATTGTCATCCCCTTTTAACTTGCCGTTTGTATCGATAACGATTGCACATGCATCATAGCAATCCAATGGACACGTAGTTGTTTGACTCATTTTAGCTAAACTCTGCTTTTAGATTACGATTTTCCTATATTTTACAGTGCAATGGCTTTACTTTTTAGTAAAAAAAAGCCCTTATTTGTGCTATCATTAATACAATTATTTAGCAGAGGTTGAGAATGTCTCTTTTAGAACACGTAGATGCGTCCACTAACCTGGCGAAAAACAATGAAGTACAACTTCTAATATTTAAAATCGATGTTGCTCCAACATCCCCATACTATGCGATCAATGTTTTTAAAACACGTGAAGTCGTTGAATCAAAACACCATCACCTTACGATGATTCCCGCTGCTCACCCTCTTCTTGAAGGTACCATAGTCTTACGAGGTCTGCAGATTCCGATTTTGAATCTACCAAAATGGCTTCAAGCTGATCTTACTCCTGAGGAAAAAAAGGCATCCAATCTTCTTATCTGTGATTTCAACGGTATCATTATTGGTATTCGTATTATGTTTGCACATCGTGTTATCAAGAAAAACTGGAATGAAATGCACGCACCTGATAGCTATCGTATGGGAGAAGAGGGTCTTGTGATCAACGATACGCGTCTTGATGACGGAAGTCTTTGCTTGGTTCTTGATTATGAAAAACTTTTGGCAGATGTAATCCCTCAAGCTATGGTAAACATACAGGAATCTCCTGAAAATATTCAAAATCTAGTCATACCCGACAAACTACGCAATGGGACCGTCCTTATTGCCGAAGATTCTAAAACAGCTCAGCGCCATTTACGACAAATCTTCGCTAATGCTCATCTCTCTTATCAAATATTTAACAATGGTAAAGAACTAATGGACTACATCAGTGTTCATCCAAATCCTGCTTCCATACCGGCGATCATTACCGACATTGAGATGCCAGAAATGTCAGGGTTCACCGTTGTTAAAAAATTAAAAGCAAATCCGGATACCAAAAATATCCCTATCATTGTAAACAGTTCTATGACAGGTGATAATAATAAGCGTGAAGCTGCCGCTCTAGGAGCAAATGGATTTATTAATAAAACAAAAAGTCATGACATCATTCCACTGATCATTGCCAAAATGGAAGAGTGCTCTTAAAATCTATTGATAACATAAAAAGTGTAAGGATAAGAAGTTTCCCCAAAGGGGAATAGGTGTAAGTTCGAAGTGCGTTATTCTACAACAGCAAGCGCTTGACCCGCTTCGATTTTATCATTTGGCTTAACATTGATGGCTGTTACTTTTCCAGCACGTGGTGCAAGAACGTCAATTTCCATTTTCATCGCTTCCAAAATCATAAGCTTGTCACCTGCATTAACGCTGTCGCCAACAGAGGCAACAATTTTAAATACAGAACCTGGAAGTTCTGCACAGATTGCATTTGTATTTGCAGTTGGTGCTGCTACTGGTACTACTGGTGCCGCAACTGGCGCTGCTACTGCTGCTACAGGTGCTACTGATTGAACATTTGCATTTCCATTAATGATTTGCACATTGTATTGTTGTCCGTCTACGATTACTGTGTAAGTGCCATTTGCCATATTAAAATTCTCCTGTAGTGTTGTTTGAAGTGATTCTGGCACTTTCGGGCCATTTTTACGTACATTTACGGTTGCTTCTCCTTTAAGAAATGCAATCCCTTTGACATCGCATGAAGCCGCAATAAAAATATTTTCATCGGTTGCTTCAATGCCTTCTTCTTCTAAAGCCTTAGTCCAATAGGCGATCGATTTTTTTTCATCACGATCAGCAATATCGATAGCTTTCTCAGTCGTTGGTTCTAGTTTCAACTGCTGGGAAGCAATACGAACGACCTCGGCATCCGGTGCTGTTGGCGTATTACCAAAGTATCCCAATACCATCTTACCGTAACCCGGTGCAATCTTTTTCCATGGTCCCATCAAGGCATTGTTAAGCGCTTGTTGAAAATAGAATTGAGATACCGGAGTAACTGATGTACCGTATCCCCCTTTTTCAACCACTTCGCGCATTGCACGAATGACTTCAGGGTAACGGTCCAACATGTTGTTGTCACGCATCATCTGAGTATTCGCCGTCAATGCACCGCCCGGCATTGGTGAGAATGGAATAAGAGGTGAAACCTGCGTCGCTTCCGGCGGCATGAAGTAATCTTTCAGACAATCACCCAAAACATCTTCATACTGAAGAATCTTTTCAAGCTCTAAACTGCCGAGATCGAAATTTTTGCCCTTAACCGCATGCAACATTGTCAATATATCCGGCTGAGAAGTACCACCACTTACTGGACATGCTGCCATATCAATACCATCGATACCTGCATCCAATGCCGCGAGATAACACGCAACGCTTACACCTGCGGTCTCATGGGTATGTAGGCGCAAGTGCGTTCCCTCAGGTACAAGCTTACGTGCCATTTTAATCGTCTCATAAACTTTCTGAGGACTGGATGTTCCACTCGCATCTTTAAAACAAATCGAGTGATAAGGAATTCCTGAATCCAAAAGGGTGCGAAGCGTCTTTTCATAAAACGGCACATCATGAGCACCTTCACATCCAGGAGGAAGATCCATCAAGGTGACAACCGCTTCATGCTTCAACCCGTGATGAACAATTCGCTCACCGGAGTATTTAAGGTTTTCGATATCATTAAGTGCATCAAAGTTACGGATTGTCGTTGTTCCATGCTTTTTAAACATCTTAGCATGCAAGTCAACCATCTCACGGCTGCCCGTATCAAGCATTACTGTGTTAACACCACGAGCAAGTGTCTGAAGATTTGCATCCGGTCCAACAATGGCACGAAATTTATCCATCATCTCAAATGCATTTTCATTTAGATAGAAAAAAAGACTTTGAAAACGTGCTCCACCGCCGAATTCAAAATGGGTGATCCCTGCTTCTTTCGCAGCTTCTACAGCCGGAAAGAAATCATTCATCAACACCCGTCCGCCGAAAACGGATTGAAACCCGTCACGGAACGTAGTGTCCATTACGTCAATGTATTTTTTTGCCATTTATCAGCTTCCCTACTTCTTGGTGTTTTTATGGTGATGAATCGCAGCTACCAAAGCAGCAAGCCCCCATGCACCGTTATTTTGAGATGCTGTTTCGAGTTCATGATGATGAAGCGCAACGGCAATAGCAGCCACGCGGGCTCGTACATCATTTTCAACAGTCTCATGATGGTGAAGTGCCGCAGCGATTGCCGCAACTTTTGCACCTTCTGAGCGATCACTCAAGGTTGAATCACATCGAGCATCAGGATTACTGCCTGAACACACTTGTAAGTCTGAGAGATTTTTGGCTTGAAATACGTTTAAATATTTCATTACTTTGGTTAGTAACTCCACGTCCCACTGTCCCTTGTATAATTTGCACGCGTAATACGTTGTCGTGATTCTAGTATAAAGTTCATTAAAAAAGTTTTACTCTTTGAGTTTCAATGAACCTATAAGAATATTTCGTTACAATCCGCGCCAATTATACATAACTTAATAAAAGAGGTACCCTTATGGATCTTAATAAAATCGGATACGGCGAAAATCCTGACAAAGTTAAAGCGATTATTGAAATTGCGTGCGGTTCAAACATCAAATATGAAGTTGAAAAAGAGAGCGGTGCTTTGGTACTTGACCGTGTAATGCATTCAGCGATGTATTATCCTGCAAACTATGGGTTCGTTAACAAGACTCTTTCACAAGATGGTGATCCGGCTGACATATTGATCCTTACTGAGTACCCAATGGTTGAGGGGTGTGTAACGAACTGTCGTTTGGTCGGTGTTTTGATCATGGAAGACGAAAGCGGCATCGATGAAAAATTGCTTGCGGTTCCAACCTCAAAAATTGATCCTACCTTTGAAGAAATCCAAGATCTTGGCGATATACCAAAACATACATTGGCAAAGATCAAAAACTTCTTTGAGACGTATAAGATGTTAGAACCTAACAAATGGGTAAAAGTAAAAGGTTTTGAAGACAAGGCTCACGCGACTAAGATTTTGCAAGACGCAATTAATAACTATAAAGAGTAAATAGAACCATGATTGATTTTACTTCACCGGAATTTTATTCGTATACTATTTTCGGTGTAATTCTTAATTTTGTTTTTTCAATGGCACTTGGGATTTATCTCAGCAAGAATATCGGGGTAGAAGAGATGGTCCTCTCCAAAGGGGATCAGGAACAACCGTGGTGGATGTTCTTAACCCTTATCATCCCATTTGCGAAAATGGTTATCACCCTTTACCGCGTAGCTATTTTGCAATTTTATTTTCTCAATGCAGGAAAGAGTCATAAAGATTTTTGGATCTATTTAACCAGTAAATAGTTCAAAGTCTTCACCGTTTTTTTTCAATGCACTTTTGTAGAATATCACTTTCGTGAATGCTCTCTTTTTTCTTTTGCCCACGCAAAAGAGCTTTTTTCAACTTCGCATTCCATTCAGTATTATCGTATTTTTCATTTACGGTTGCCAAACCTTCATTTAGAAGCATCTCGCTATAGCTCTCAAGCCCATTTGCATATAAAACACACCCTTGCTCACTTTTCTCATAATGGTACCTCATATAGAGATGTAAGTGCTCCTGAGCGTACAATCTTTCATGCGGATGTGCTCTGTAAAATAGCTCCACACTTTTTTGGCATTCTGCAGGTGTTGCAGCATCACGTATCATCCATTCTAAGGTTTTGATTCCAAAAGGTTCACATTTTATCGGTATATTATTATCCAAAAGAGTCATGGCGGAGTTATTTTCGATGCTTTTCATTTGACCTAGCATAATTTTGGCGTTTAATGATATTGAAAAACAAATAAATACAACACAAAGGCAAAATCGTGTTTCTTTTTTACACATTGAACTTTTTTTCCTTCATTTTTAGCTTAAATATAGCTTAATTTTATACCAAAACTTAAAGTAACACGCACATAAGTAACATAAAAAAACAATATATACCTGTATATTTGTCGAAACTTAATATTCGTTTTCCCTATGGATAGGGGCAAACCTATGATATTCATAACTTTATCTTAACTCAAACAGTTACCACCCGCACACACTGCTTGGAGGTCACTGCATGGTTTAAACTTTCACTACCAAAATAAGGAGCTATTAATTTTGAAATTCATTTCGTTGATAATACTGCTAACCCTAAGTCTCTTTGCAAACAATACCAGCAATAAAATGTCATCTAAACAACTCCACGTTTTACAAACCGTTCGTGACATTGCTAAAAGTATACCTGATAAACATGGGACTACTTATGAAAATACCGTAAGCGCTATTTGTATCACAGAGAGCGATGCCGGCGACAATTTAGTAGGTGACTATCACCACAAGAAGTCAATCACCAAAGCATCTCTTGGTGCGATGCAGATTCGTGTTCAAACAGCACGACACGTATCACAATATGTCAAAAAGCTTAACTGGATCAGTAAACTAAGTGATATCCAAATCGCCGCTCGTTTATTAGGCGATATTCGTCTTTCGGCTAGAATTGCAACTCATTATATTGTACTCTTACATGAACAACGCAGTAACTCATTTCATGCAGTCAGTGGATACAACGGCGGCATGAACAACCATCCATACTACAATAGAGTAGTGAAGAATATGGCTATTGTCGACCGCCTTATCTCTGCTGGAAAACTCTCCTAATTTTTAACTCTCATCAAAATAAGCTATAATATTCCTAATACGATTAGGAAGGGCTATGCATGGATGACGATAAGCTAAAACTGATACTCGCAGCACTTGGAGGATTGGTCTTTAGTCTGATTTTTATTTTGCTGGCTTTTGTCCTACCGCTCAAAGATAACTCCGTCAATAAAACCATACAGGCTAAACATACCTTGGAAAAAATATCCAAAGGAATCAAAGAGGGGCAACAGCGTCCCCCTCCAGATAAATAAAACCCGTAAAATGAAATTTTTCATTATCTTTTCTACTCTATGGAGTATCCTTATGTCTGCGCCCACTGTCTATGATTTCAATGTACTAACCATTCACAATGAAAAAGCAACGTTAGCCTCATACAAAGCTAAAGTAATACTTGTCGTGAATACTGCAAGTGGTTGCGGTTTTACGCCTCAATTTGAGGGCTTGGAAAAACTCTATAAAACATATGGCTCCAGGGGATTTGTCGTTTTAGGATTCCCGTGCGATCAGTTTGCCGGACAAGAACCTCTCAATGAAGCGGGGATTGAAAATTTTTGCCGCATCAACTATGGTGTGACCTTTCCCATGTTTAGCAAAATAAATGTTAACGGCGCCAATACTCATCCACTCTATCGATACCTCAAGAAACAAGCACCCGGTATCCTTGGTAGCGAAGCAATAAAATGGAACTTTACCAAATTTCTTATAGACAAAAATGGAAAGATCGTTGAACGATATGCCCCTTCAACAACACCTGAAGCTATTGCTACTGATATAGAGAAGTTACTCTAAATGAAGATATTACTCACCGGCGCAAGTGGATACATCGGAGGACGGCTTAAACAGCGTCTTTTATTGGAAAAAAATATCACTCTTCGACTTTTTATGAAACAAGTACGAATGGTTAAACAACAATCCAATATTCAGATCGCACAAGGTAATACGTTTGATATTAAAAGTCTTGAAGCTGCACTTGAGGGTATCGATACCGCTTATTACTTGATACATTCCATGGAGTCCAAAAATTACCGTGAGTTGGATCGAAAAAGTGCACAAAACTTTTTGGATGCTTGTATCAAACAAGGGGTAAAACGAATTATCTATTTGGGAGGGCTTGGGGAAAAAGAGAGTGCCAGTGAGCACCTCTTAAGCCGCATTGAAACCGGAGAAATACTAAGCTCACAGCCTGATAAAATCCAAGCCTTGTGGTTTCGTGCCGGAGTAATCATCGGCTCCGGATCAGCGAGTTTTGAGATCATTCGTAATCTGGTTGAAAAACTCCCCTTTATGATCACTCCAAAATGGGTCAATACCCTATGTCAACCCAGTGCCCAATGTGATGTCATCGAATATTTAGCCCAAGCTGCGACGCTAGAAGAGAGTGAAAGTACTGTCATCGACATTGGAAGCGAGCAGATGAGTTATAAAGAACTTCTACTTGGCTATGCACGTGCCGTTGGATTGGAACGTATCTTGATTCCGGTACCATTTTTCTCACCAAAACTTTCCTCCTATTGGCTAACGCTCATGACACCCGTCCCCTACTCCGTAGCATCGGCTCTTATAGAAGGGTTAAAAAGCGAAGTGATCGTTAAAAACAACAATGCCGCACGACTTTTTCCGATGATTAAACCTATCAGCTATGATCAAGCGGTTAAGGCTGCAATTGAGGAAATTAAAAATACACAAGTTATCAGTCGTTGGTCGGATGCCTCGGGTGAGGCATGGGAGGTAGATCACTCTATTTTAGCAAATGCAGTCTTTGTAGACAGACAAATCATCCCGCTTGATAGCATCAATCCCAAAGATCTTTTTGATACGATATGCACAATCGGAGGTTTCAATGGTTGGTTTGGATTTGATCTGCTTTGGAAAATTCGCGGTTTTGTTGATAAGCTTTTTGGTGGATACGGGCTCTCCAGAGGTCGGCGCGACCCTATAAATCTCCGTATCGGTGACAGTGTTGATTTTTGGAAAGTGGTTGATTTGCAAGAGAATGCAAGGCTTTTGCTCTATGCACAAATGAAGCTTCCAGGAAAAGCATGGCTAGAGTTCTTGATAAAGGATGGCGCTTTGTATCAAACGGCCTATTTTTATCCCCATGGTCTATTGGGAAGGGTTTATTGGTATATCATGTTTCCATTTCATCTTTTCATCTTTGGCCAAATGGCAAAAAATTTGATGAAACGAACCAGACAAGCAACTCAATAAAATAAATCTATTTTATTTTATCAGTATATTGTTTTAAATCATAAACGATAGTTTCAACAAAATTAATTTTGCTTTTTCATAGCGTAAATTTTGAAGAGCATATTCTTCACTTCCATTGACATCTAAAAATACTTGCTTTATAGATCGTTCGTTATTTATATACCCCATACACCATTGGCTAAATAGCCGTTTTGTAATTTCTTTTTCTCCTATCAAATTAACACTATGATGTCGAATATCCTTAAAAATATTCTCTTTGAGTTGCATGACCGAAGCTTCATTGCCTTCAAAACACTGTAAAAACTGTTTCCCATCAAAAACTAACATTCCAGTAATACCGAACTCATCGTTTTTTGCGACACATTGAGTTAACAAATCCTTAATAACATCATAATCAACGCTCTCAGTAGCTGTACTAGCATAAATTATTTGCTTCATTATCAAAGACTCCGCTAAAAATTATTTTTACTATAAGTCTTATTATATCTTTTAAGCGTAGAATATCCCAGTATATTAATTCTATGTCATCAAAGGTCATCGATGAGCTACATTAAATGTCAAATACTCTTGTTAAAAGAATTAGGTGTATTTCCTCTTACCTTGTCAAAAAAATATAATTCATGAAAATACATACATTACATTATGAGTGCAGAATATCTTCAAATATATCCAAAGTATGTAACTTCCATACCGACACCCACAACCTCCCCCTCATCACTCCTCCATGGATCGATGTTACGATCGTGCAAATGGATACACCCATGGTTGAAAACTCACACGTTATTTTAGACATCAAACGCTATGGTTTGACTACCCGATGGAATATGAAAATAGAAAAGCTTTCCTGCCCCGATAGCGTCATCGATCTAATGGTTTCTGGGCCCTTTACCTTTTTTCGACACGAACGCCGATTCATAGCCCTGTCAAAAGATGAAACCCGTATGGATGAAGAACTCTCCTTTTGCCTCCCATTAGGGTGGCTTGGAAATCTCATCGCACCGTTTATCAAAAAAGACATGGACACCATGTTTGCCTATCGCCATCGCGCAACGCAAAACTATTTTTCCAAGGAAGTACAGTGAAAATCGCCGTATCAGCATGCCTGTTAGGTGCCAAAGTTCGCTTTGACGCAGGGCATAAACACGACCACTTCATTACCGATGAGCTGGGAGAATTTGCAGAATTTGTCTCTTTTTGCCCTGAACATCTCGCTTACGGAACACCTCGTCCCTCCATACGACTGGTCAAAAATGAGGAAACGCTCCAAGTACACTCCAATAAAAATGGCAATGATCTCACCGAAGCGTTGATACAGAAAAGTGCCGAGGAACTTTCACACCTTGAGGAGGAACCTCTTTGCGGCATTATTTTCAAATCCAAATCACCCAGCTGCGGACTCAAAAGTGCAAAAATCTATCTTGAGAACGGCTTTTGTGAGGGAAAAGAGGATGGTGTTTTCGCAAGCATGTGCCGTGAGCGTTATCCCCTCTTACCGATGGAAGAAGAAGGACGGCTCGAAGACCCATGGCTGCGAGAAAATTTTGTGATGCAAGTGTTTGCATATGATCGGTTTGAGAAACTCAAAGCAGCCATCCCTACCCTAAACGATCTAGTTCAATTTCATACGGCACATAAGTTTTTGCTCCAAGCCAAAGACGAACAGCTTTATCGGGAATTGGGCAACATCGTTGCCAATCGAAGCGGATTATCGTTTGAAGCATTGCTAGGGCAATACGAACTGGGATTCAAAACCGCTATTAGCCGTAAAAGTTCCATCAAACATACCCGAAATGTCCTCGATCATTTGGCAGGCTTTTTCAAAAAAGAGCTTACGAAAAGTGAAAAAAAGTCTCTCCACGATCAAATAAGCGATTATGCGAATAAGATCATCCCCCTCAT
Source organism: Sulfuricurvum sp. (assembly GCA_024637295.1). Classification (GTDB taxonomy): domain Bacteria; phylum Campylobacterota; class Campylobacteria; order Campylobacterales; family Sulfurimonadaceae; genus Sulfuricurvum. The sequence continues at coordinate 177,871 of JAGXFL010000001.1, read as the reverse complement.
CGTTCCTCTGTCGACAATACAACTTTATGCCCGAAAATACGATACAAAATATTTATTGGAACAAACTTTTTTAGAGCCTTATCCTAAAACACTCGCATTGCGTTCTAATGTCAAAAGCGGAAAATAATCGTGCGTCGCATTCTATGGTTTCGGAGAGATTTAAGAGTAGACGATAACCCTCTGCTGTGCCAAGAGGGTGACGTTCTCCCTATTTTCATCTTTGATCCTGCCATCTTAGAGCCCTTGAGCAAAAATGATCGGCGTGTCACCTTTATCTTTAATGCGCTTGTGCATCTCAAATCCGCCTTGCGTGCGCGAGCTCTTGATCTGGCCATTTTTTACGGTAAACCTGCCGATGTCTTTGGTTGGCTGTTAAAAAACAGTTCCTATCATGACGTATGTGCCTCGGGTGATTATGATGCGTATGCTCTGGAGCGTGACTGTGAGATTTCTCATCTCATTGAGTTTACCTATGTGCACGACACCTATATCTTTAAACCCGATGAAGTGCTCAAAAAAGACAAAACCTCCTACCAAGTATTTACTCCGTTTTATAACTGCGCTAAAACACGATTTAACTCCGAACACACCTATGAGTATCTTCCAGTACATCAGCGATTAATCGATTTTGATTACATACATATCCATCGTCTTGATGGCAACAAATATACAATACTTCCTATCTCGATTGAATCCATCCACTTCCAAATGCAAAAGCTTAGTGTTCATCAAATGATGTCTCCCTATGAAAAACTACATTCCTTTGCCTCAAAACTTGCCAATTACACTCATGATCGTGATTATATGGCTTTAGATGCTACCTCTTCTCTTAGCGTTGATCTTCGTTTTGGCACTATCTCTATTAGAGCCGTTTTACGATGGATTGATAAACAAAAAATAAAAGGCATTGATACCGAACCCTTTTTTCGGCAACTCATCTTTCGTGATTTTTACGCCATGCTGTTGTACCACTTCCCTCATCTGGCTACTCAAAATTTTCGCTACCACTTTGAGGGAATACCCAATGACGACTATTTCAAAGCCTTTTGCACCGCACGCACAGGCGTCCCGATTGTCGATGCCGGTGTTCGAGAACTGTTGGAAACCGGAGAGATGCACAATCGTGTGCGGATGATTTGCGCCTCGTTTTTCACCAAAAACCTGCTGTTGCCATGGCAATGGGGTGAAGCTTTTTTTGCACAGCATTTGATGGACTACGATGCGGCCAGTAATGTCCTCTCATGGCAATGGAGTGCAGGGACAGGTGTCGATCCACAACCTTATTTTCGGATTTTTAATCCCTATACTCAAAGTAAAAAATTTGACAAATCGGAAGTCTATAGAAAGCTTCATCTACCATGCGATTACACCCCCATCCCCATTGTCAATCATAAAGAGAGTTCCCAAAAAGCATTAAAATATTTTAAAAATACTCTTTGACCCCATGCTCTTTCATTATCCATTTATTGCTACTATGCCGTTTATCTTTTGAATTTTTATGAGGACACTATGACACAAATATTTTTATTGGCTTTTTTAGCAGCGATCTTTTACTGGATATCCAAAGGATACTCAAAATATGAGGGAAGCGAATACTCGCAAAAACAGTTTAGAGGATTTGTTCTCACCAGAGAATCGCTTGCCAAAAGTGAACTGGGACTTTTCGTCGCACTTACGGCAAAAGTAGCCAAAGCCGATGGGAGAGTCGATGAACTCGAAGCCGAGTTGGTCGGAAATATGTTCAATGACATCAGCTCTCTTTTTCCTGATCCAAAAACTGCGAAAGAGCTTCTCAAAGAGATTTTTGACATCGAAAAACAAGTACCGCACAATCTTGATAACGTTGCGCTTGCCCTATATGAGATCATACGCAACGATTCTCACAAGCGTATTCAGATGATGCAGTTCTTAGTCAATCTCGCTTACATCGATGGAACGCTCAGCCATAGCGAAGAATCGATGCTCACCAAAATTGCAGCGTTTTTACATTTCAATACCAATGAACTTACTGCGATGCTAGAACAATTTGGCTCCTTTCATCACAAGAGCGTCAAAGAGAGTTCCATTGACCAAGCTTATACTCTTTTAGGTATTACCAAAGATGCTTCAAATGATGAACTTAAACGTGCGTATAGAGCGCTTGTCAAACAATACCATCCTGATATTGTCAAAGCGCAAGGGGCTAATGAAGACTATATCCAAGCCGCAACGGCCAAAGTGCAGGAAATTAATGCGGCATACGAAATGATCAAAAAACAGCGAGGAATCTAGCGGAGAACAAAATGCCCGTTGTTTTGTATCGTATCCGATAATTCCGGGGTGCTTACCCTTAACATCGTGATAACAACCAATGTAACATAAAGAACTGCAGAATAAGAGAGACAACCACCTACACACATTAAGCACAGGGGAACATGTTTTTTACACAACATTTCAAACTCCTTGCATTGAAAAAAAAGTCATAAACTATACAACGCATATCTAAAATTAATTTTTAATGTAATCAGTTAGTTATAGTTGCGAGACATCAGTTAACTTTTAAATATGCTAGACTACTAACCATGATAACTTTTAAACCCGACGCAAAAATCACTATCATGATGCCCCATCACAATAAAGCATTGAATATGGCTATGCAGCTTGCCACACCTGCACAGATGGAGCAATTAAAAGAGAGTAAAGATTTAACCTCTGTAATGAACTTTTTGCTTCAATCTAAAACTACCAATACTAAATCCGATCAAGTACTCCTTGATATACTTAAAAACAATACGCAATTTAAACAATTTGGAAATTTTACAAATGAACTAAAAAACTTAATCACGACACTTAAAACAACACCTGAAATAGCCTCCACACTTGCTAAACTCGAAGTATCTTTAAAATCCATAGAGAAGCTGGATCTTCCTACCTTAAAAGGACAGATATCCAACTCCGGCGTCTTTATGGAGTCCAAAATCGCATCCGCAACTGCACCCATGAAACTCCTGCGTGAAACCCTTCAAACACTCCAACAGGCGTTGACCCAAACACCTCAGAGTGAAGCCAAAAATCTTGCACTCGATGTAAAGGAATTTTTACAACATCCCCTTTTAGAAAAAGCGGCGGAGGATATTGCTTCTGCACGTACACTTATCAAAACGCTTCAAACCCTTAGCGATACGATTGAACGTATCTTGCCAAAAATCGATCCGCTTACACCAAATGAGGCAAAAGCGGTCGAACAAATCCATACAACGCATAAACAGCTGGCATTACTTACGAAACCTGAACATCTTTTGATACAAAGTCAACTCAATGAACATTTAGGCAATGATGTTAAATCCCAGCTCATGAAACTAGCTGATGAGATCAAAACATTCTCCACCCCAGTTTCGAATGAAACACAAACCAAGCTCGATCAACTGATCACCAATATCGATTATCATCAGCTTCTTTCCCATTTAGAAGGTTCAAACGCTCTGTATTTTCCATTTTCATGGGATAAACTGGAAGAAGGCTCTCTCTCTTTTAAAAAGCGCGAAGGAAAAAAGTTTTATTGTGAAGTCAACCTTCAACTCACCGAGTATGGAAAAATTGATTTTATGATGGCTCTGTATGAGGGAAATCAACTTGAGATCCAAGCACATACTGAAAAAACAGAATTGAAAAAACTCATACAAGATCACCTAAGCACTCTCAGAGCGCTGCTGACACAAGCTGGGATTAATCCCAGAGCTATTCGGGTATACGACGCCACAGAGTCTATAGCGCCATCCACAAGTGCTTATACGCCAGAGGATACAGATTTTCAATCGGGCTTTGAGGTTAAAGTATGAAAAAAGCGGTCGCCCTTCGATACGATCAAGCCAAAGACAACTCTCCCCGTGTCATCGCAACAGGAAAAGGAGAAACGGCAGAAAATATCATCAAAATCGCCCAACTGCATAATCTACCTATCCAAGAAGATGCTGACCTCGTTGAACTCTTGAGTAAAGTCGAACTCGATAAAGAGATACCCGAAAAACTCTATATCGCCGTTGCCGAAGTATTTCGATTTTTGTACGACATTACGCGTCAAAAATAATTGGACTGTTTTTTGCTCTAACTTTTCATACATACCGTATGAGGAGTACAGGTGCAAGTCCAAACAAACAGTTCATCTCCCTATTTAAACCCTTACGAAACAGAGTCTGATCCTCTGCAAGACCAACTAAAAGATGATTTCCTTACCGTTGCTCCTCAGCTTACTGCATCCGAAAAACGTCTTTATAACTCTATGATGTACACCCAAAACTATGAAGGGGCAAAAGAAATCATAAATATTGGTTTTATGCGTGCAACTGATCTTGAAAAATCCGACAAACCAACTAGATTATTGGATATTAAAGCATAAAAAAGAAAAGTGTTAAGACTTCCGTACGATAATTGAGTGCGGATATTCTTTGGTTTCATAACCGCGATCATTGCCGCTTTTATCATCGAGTCTTAATTGTTCCTCAAATCTTTCGGTTCGAGCAAGATAGAACAACTCATTATCCACACCAAATAAATTAATATACTGTTTGATGGTTCGTTCAAAATCAATATTGGATCGCTCCGTGTCACACGAAAATTTGAGTTCTTGCAAATACGATTTTTTGATAATTTGCCCTACCGTATGCATGGTATATTCGGCTCTCACATATGGAGAAAAAGTTTTGGCAATCCATGCGGATCTGCCTAGTTTTGCCAGTTCCCAACCCTTGGTTTGCAGATCAATAAAATGTTGGTGAAACGCCACAAAAGGATCAAAAAACTCTAACTCTTTGTATTTATCAATACATTCATATACTTTAAGAATTTGATTGTTTTCAATCCAGATTATCAATTGCTTTTTGATGTTTAACATCTCTATAGTAACGGTGATTTTATCACGTAATGGTGTGAAATCTCTCAGATATACAGCCACTTTTAAAGCGTCATCATAACGATTTTCTGCCTCTAAGATTTTGAGTTTTTCATAGGTCTGCTGCCCTATTTGCACTACGCGAGTATACATCTCTTCTTGTTTTAAAAATGAGCTATATCCTACAAGATCAAAATAGGCTTTGAAGTTTCGTTCTCGAATCAACTCATCTGCTCTCATAAAAGTCTTATACTCAGATTCTAGATTCTCTATCAAAACTTTTTTACTACCTATGCTCATATACGGTTTTAACGTTGCTTTGGCACTGGCATGTGATTCCGTATCGTTTTTTATAAATAACACCTTACATGCTTGAAATAGTCTGACCCACTGTTTATCCAACAGTTCATAGATTCTCGCATTTTTCAAGAAAGGGTAGTCATCACACAGCTTATGTGCATCCACATACATTTTTTTATTGATGAGTTCATCTAATTTTTCAAAAACATCTGCATGTCCTAAGCAAAAAAGATACTCTTCTTCTTTACGAGGATCGAGGAAAAATGGCTTGGCCATTTCCAATGCTTCCTCAACTTTTCCCTCAAACAGCAACTGCTTCACTTTATCCAATGTCAAAGGCCATAACTTATCGTATTTACTCACCATCTCTTGTGTTAGCAAAAACGGATTCTTTTCAATAAGAGCGGTAGCCTCTTTGAACTCATTGATACGAAGATGTAATATAAGTTCTTTGACATGAAGATACGTATCAATTATATCGATTTGTCCATCCACAAAACAAAGATACAGATAATTGTCTTGAAGTACCATTGATGTGATACCGCTATTATTTAAAAGAATGGATTTGGTGATTTTATTGGTGTGGTGATTGATTAAATAGAGATAATCCCCCTTCGTAGCAATCACTATATGACTTGGCCCCATGGTAATAACATGAGTAGGCCAGTTTGGAATCTCAAAGGTACTTGTACTGACAGCACGTGTCTCGATATCGTACAGAACCAATGTTTTATGGCGTGTCAAACCTATTAGTTTTGTGTCATCATCAACAAAGATGGCTTGCTCAATCGCAAAATCTTCCAGTTTAAAACGCCGGACAACAACATTGCAATCTAAATTAAAAATAACGGTACTCTTATCAAATGAACTTATTGCTACAAAACGCTTATTTTGAGAGTACGCAATTGCCGATATATGATCTGGAACCGTTTTAAGAGCTCCGGTAAGCTGTTGCTTTTCTACATCGTATAAAAATGTTTTGCCATCTTGTCCACCAATTGTCAGAAGATGACCGTCATTGCTAAATGCGCTGCAAGATACCGTTCTATCATTATAATCCAATGTTACAACGGCTTCGAGTTTATTGCTAAAACGCATTAAAAAACTTCTGCCATCACTTGGGGACGAGATCACCAAATCCAGCTTGGATGAAATACTAAATGCACGATCGTATGGATGACGATTTGAATATTGACCGGTAATCGGAATTTTTTTAACAATATTAAAGGAGGTTTTGTCGAGTACATACAGATTATGATTGCTGTCAAGCATCATCATCCATTGCTCATTCCCATTTACAGCTACAACAGACGAACCGACTCGCAATGTTTTAGTGATCGTAAGCATTAAGTTTTATATTCCGCTTGCACATGTAGGTACAAAACAAAGTACATAATAATCACTACCCTCATACCGTTGAATAAAAAGGTTATAAGTCGTTCGCACGCCGTTAAGATCAATTAATACACGAGGGATATCGCTTAGCGACAGATCAATCGCTATATCTTTCCAATCAAAAATAGGATCGACACACACAAAACCGTGTTCATTGATAAAAAGCTCATGAATGTACTCTAACGAGCAATTAAAACTACAAAAGAGTTCATTAAATGAAGCATTAGAAGATACCAAACGTGATTCTCTATCGACAATGACCGATGGTATAGGAATCGAATCTACAATGATTTTAAAATTAATATCCAAGGCTTTTTCAATGCCATCGTAAAGTTCATCCAGCTGTTCGTTATGTAAATTGGTTATATCATCATAAATAACCAAGAATTCTTGTCCATTCTTACCCTTGGAGAGGATAGGAGTTATTGTTGTTTGAAGAAAGAGGCTCTTTTCACTTTTAGTCTTATTTTCAAGTATCCCATGCCATACTTGGAGCGTTTGCAGATGGTGTTGAATATCCAAAAGTGTATCTTGCTTGGCCGTAGGTGCTATTAACATCTCAAAAGAGCGCCCTATTAATTCATCTTGCGTATATTCCATTATCGTACAAAATGCAGGATTAGCATAGATTAAAAAACCATTACTGTCACTTTTGCTAACCAGTGCGGTATGATCGATCAAATCATTATACGCTTCGAGAAGCTTCGTTTGCTGCTCAATTTGTGTTATATCATCCAGAGTAACAATCGCATTGCGTTCATCGATCATATAGCCCTGAACACGAAACACTTTTCCCCGTACAAGTGCTTTAAAGATTGCAGTCTCATCCAAAATCTTCAAGACCCATTTACTGCCGATATCTGCGTTAGTGATGTATTCCTGTGAGGGTGAATATTCAAATGTATCGCAAATACAGTTGAACTCTTCTTTGAAATGGGCAAAATTTCGCTTTTGGTAAAAATCAAGCGCATACTTGTTTAAATCTTGCAACTCAAAACTCACAACATCGATGACAGCGACCATACTTTTCAAGCGGTCGATAATCGTTATCGCAAAATCACTTCGATGCAAATACTCTTTTTCTGACATCTACAACCCCGCCACTTGTAATATAATTGTAACAATTATATCACAATAAAAAACTTTATACGAGTTTATATATTTGTCATTCAAATCAAGCGTATGCACCAAATCATTGGCCTGTCTGTCCCTATGATCAACGATACTAAAAACAGATCGTAAGTAAAAATTTTCGCATCTATTTCTCCCTTTAAAACTCTCCAAAGTATACTATGATTACCATTGCGCACAATCAAAATAGGGAGAGGATATGGAACAATTTATTTTTATCATCGCACTGCTATTGATAGGGATGGTGCTTCAAAAAGCGGATGCTCCTGCTGATTTTTCCAAAAGCCTCAATTTTTTTGTCATCTATGTTTCTCTTCCTGCAACGGTTTTGATTCAAGTGCCCAAAATCGCCTTAAATATGTCTGCACTCTCTACCATTCTCATCCCATGGCTCTTACTGCCCATTATGTTCTACCTCGTTATTTTAATGACCAAAAATTATGCTACAGATGTGAGAGCGGCTCTGCTTCTTGTCATCCCTTTAGGCAATACGTCGTTTGTGGGAATACCCATCATCAAGACGCTCCTTGGAGCAGATGCCATAGGCTATGTTCTTATGTACGATCAATTCGGAACCTTTTTAATGCTGGCGTTGTATGGAAGCGCTGTCATCTCGTATTATGAGATCGGCAAGATACACAAACGTCTTATTCTCAAAAAGCTGTTTATGTTCCCACCGTTTTTTTTCCTCCTGTTTGCTCTGTTTTTTGGAAAGATGCCTGTATCCATTTCTCCGTATTTGGAAATACTCGCTGCGACCCTTGTTCCCTTAGCATTGGTCTCTGTGGGCTATTCACTGCGTTTTAGCGGAGAGATCGATTATCCTCTCCTCTCAAAAGCATTGGTGCTCAAACTCATCGTGATGCCGCTCATCGCATTTGGAATTTTGTTTAAACTGGGAGTCGATCCCATCGCTATGCAGGTCTCTGTTTTGGAATCAGGGATGCCCTCTATGATTACGGCGGGAGCATTGGCAATCGCTTCTGGATTTGCCCCTGCTTTGAGTGCGGCGATGGTGGGATACGGGATTATGATCTGCTTGATCACCCTTCCGATGATTTCCTATGCGATGCAGAGTTTTTTGTAAGATTTTTTATCGCGTCATCGGTACTTCAAAAAGGATGATATGTGATTCAATAAGCGCATGAATAACGAAGTTATCTGTATCCAGAGTTTGCAGTTCATCCCGTCGTGACAGTATTGCTTCACCTATCTGAACTTCTCCCTCAATCACCAGCAAAAGTCTTCCGTATCCGGAGGCAATCTCACCACATCCAATCTCCATGCCTGCGCTCAAACGGGTCATTTTGATATTTGCATCCTGAGCAATCTTCATCGATCCATCACGTCCATCACCGCTAACGAGCAATCCCCATACGCCTAACATCGAAACATCACGAAAATCTTTCTGTTCATAATGTGGGGGGAGATTATGAACATTAGGGAAAATCCAAATTTGAAATAATTCCAAGGGCTCATCCGCAGACGGGTTACGCTCAGAATGCTCAATCCCCATACCTGCCGACATCATCTGTATCTCACCTGCATTCGTAAATCCATGATGACCTAACGAATCGGTATGTTCTATAGAGCCTTTTAGCACTATGGTTACGATCTCCATATCGCGATGAGGGTGCATCCCAAATCCGCTTTGCGGTTCGACAACATCATCATTAATGACGCGCAGTACTCCAAATCCCATCCTATCGCAATTGTGATATTCGGAAAAACTAAAACTAAACCGACTGTGCAACCAGCCGTGTTCAGCAATTCCGCGCTCATTGGCTCTATGAATCGTATAGTTCATCTCAGACTTCTTCGAGTTGCGAGAACTCCTCTTTGGGTGCACCACAATCGGGACATTCCCAATCTTGGGGTAAATCTTCAAAGGCTGTTCCCGGAGCTATCCCATTTTCAGGATCTCCATTTTGTGGATCATAGATGTATCCGCATCGATCGCATTCGTATTTTTTCATATGAATCCTTTGTACTATAATGAACATATAGTGCCCTCATCCACATCATAATAAAATTAATACTTTCAATTACTTAATTGATAAACCAAGCAGTCTGATGTAGAATATAGCCATGAAAAATAATGTACGCGATCAATTAATCCATACGATGTTTACTTCCCTCTATCATGAGGGGTATCATGCCTGTAACCTTAATGATCTTTTGAGTCGAGCGGGATCTTCCAAAGGGGGACTGTATCACTATTTCGGTTCTAAAAAAGAACTGGCACTCGAGTCGATTCAAAGTATCTTAGGAGAATTTATCGAACGTTTTTGGAAAAACGGGTTACAAAACCATAACGATCCTATTGCTACTTTTGAATCTTTGTTAAAAGAACTTCCCCATGTGACACTCATTGACAATGTCCCCTTTGACATTCGATACGGATGCCCACTCAATAATCTTATTCACGAACTTAGTGGTACAGATGAGGATTTTGCCACACTACTGGTATCCATCATGGAGAGATGGCACGAAGCAATAACGGATGCATTACAACGAGGTATTGATGCCAATATCATCCGCGCTGATGTCAATGTCCAACAACTTGCCTATTTCATCATCGCATCCATTGAAGGATCACTCTCCATCGCAAAGGCTGCGCGTGATGAAGAGACCTATCATTCCAATATCGCTATACTGATAACCTACTTGAATATTTTGAAAATCGTCAAAAAAACACCTGTACCCAAAAAGCAACCCGTTCACCAATCATTATTCGAATAATGCAAAACGCTACCGATACCCGCCGCGGGATACTGCTGATGCTTGCGGCATCCTTTTTATTTGCACTGACGATGCTGTTTGCCAAACTTCTCTCACACGCTATGGGATCTGTCGAAGTGACCTTTTGGCGCAACGCAATTGGCTTATTGGTTTTAGGTTCATTGATATTACGTAAACCCATTCGTAACACTGGCGGTCGTCCCCTTACTTTGATATTTCGCGGTGTCATCGGTACAATAGCGCTGCTGACATTTTTTTATACGATCAGTATCACATCCCTCTCCAATGCTATTGTATATGCGAAAACTGAACCTATTTTTACCGCTTTGCTCGCCTTTTTCTTATTGAATGAAAAACTAAAAGTTCATGCTTTTTTTGCTGTTTTTATCGGATTTGCAGGCGTCGGTATTTTAAGCGGTTTGGATTTTAATTACCTTCATATCATGGGGATATTGACCGGTTTTCTCTCCGCACTGGCCTATACCAGTGTGCGAAGTCTCAAAGCCCACTATGATCCTCGTACTGTTGTTTTGTCTTTTATGTTTTTTGGGGTTGTCATCCCTGCTTTGTTGATGGTGGTGGCTGAATTTTATACCTCGCAGCTTTTTGCCTTTGCCCTTAGCCCTTTTACAATGCCTCAGGATACTGACTGGTTGTGGATCGGTTTGATGGGACTTGCTGCAGCATACGGACAGCTGTTTATGACACGGGCTTATTTTTACGCAAAAGCGGGCTTGATCAGTACTATTAGCTACAGTGTGGTTTTATTCGCATCACTGTTTGGTATTGTATTAGGAGACATTCTTCCCAGCCCTGCCGTTATAGCGGGAGCCGTCTTGATTGTTATCAGTGGGATCATTCTCTCGAGAGAGAAATAATCCTATTTGACTTTTATTTTATCTTTTAAAGATTCGCCGATACTGTCCCCTAGTCTTTCAATCGGCATCCCTTCTCTACTTTGCCATCCTGTTCGATTCTCATCATCGGAACTATTGGTTTTTGCCGCTTCCACTGCTTTAACAGGTTCTGACTCACTTATTTGGGAAGCTTCAACGGAAGTATTCACTTCAGTCGGAATCTCTTTTTTCTGATAATCCCAATAAAATGTTTTGTACAACATGGCTACTACTGCCAAAATCATAATATATATAAAAGCTTTCATGCAAGTATCCTCAGTATCTAAAAAATTTAATGTATACGTGTCATAAAAATGTAGCATTTATCGAGCATAAAAAGCAACTTCATGATACACTTTCATCATGAAAAAGAATAATACACACTTTTGGGAAACGAAACAACTGCATGAACTTTCCCACGATGAGTGGGAAGCGTTGTGTGATGGATGCGGATTATGCTGTTTACACAAACTGCAAGACGAAGATGATGATAACGCCCCTGTATTGATGACGCGTGTCGTCTGTCGCTGTTATGACATCAAGGCAAGCCAATGCAGTGATTATGAAAACCGTCACATCAAAGTACCTGGGTGTACCGCGCTAACCGTCAGTAGAGCTGCCGAGTTTGATTGGCTTCCTCCTACCTGTGCTTATCGTTTGCGGCACCATAATCTCCCCTTGCCATCATGGCATCCACTCATAAGCGAATCAAAAGAGAGTGTAAGACCCTATAGTCTGCATGCACTTAAGCCCATTCTCGAAACCGATGATATCGATTTAGAAGACCACCTCATCGAAATGAAATCTGATTTAGCGATGCAGTAGTACTGATGAAAAAAGAGCTTTCCTACTACGATCACTGTTTTGCAGAGATGAAAACAATGTTTACACTCCCTGATGCGATATTTTTTGAACTTAATGATGCATTTTTTGATATCGCATCCCAGCAAATAGAGTTACTAAGAATCGCATTCTTGCAAAAAGACACGGAACAGCTGATCTTACATTCGCATACTATTAAAGGCAGTTCTGCCTCCTTGCATCATTTATCCATTAGCCATCTTGCTCAGAGAATCGAGGAGCATGCAAAGACAAACGAACCATTTGATTATGCTACCGCTATCTTTACCCTTTCAGAAGAGATCAGCAGACTTAGAAGTCTGTATATGCATTGGAAACCAAATCATCCATCTGTGTCAACCTAAAACAGACCTATGGACATCATACCCACTCCTTATACCCTCTATCTTCTACGATGCAATGACTCAACGCTGTATACCGGTATAACGGTCGACATCAAGCGGCGTATTCTCGAACATAACAGCAGCGATAAAGGGGCAAAATATACTCGAAGCAGACGCCCTTGCGTCATGGTGTACCATGAGCAATTCAACACTAAAAGTGAAGCATTAAAACGGGAAATCGCCATCAAAAAGATGTCAAAAGCCAAAAAAGAGACATTAGTGTTAGATTCTGCGTGCAATATGTTATGATTACACCATACACGTGCTTGGAGCTATAAATGAGCCTTTCTACAGATGAGATGATCTCTGACATTAACAATAATCAGTGGAGTCAACTTTTTTCGTGTGCCATCAATACCCAAAAGGATCTGGTTGTTTTGATGTATCAAAACAACCCCATCCTTTTTAATAAAGCATTCCAGCAATTTGCGGGCATCTCCTCGGTCAAAGAATTTTTGCGTGAGTTTGGTCCTCTTCATGACCGTTTTGTCCCTCATAATTCCTATTTTCACAGCGGTAAAACAAACAGCCCAGAAGAGTGGACAATCGCCCTAATGGCACTTCCTGAACATGACCGTATCGTCAGTATGTTTAACTCTCGAACCGAACCGTATGCGTTTTCTGTAGATGTCGATAACAGTGTAGCGGATTACGAGATCATCACCTTTACCGATATTTCGCAAGACTTTATCAAACGTATCATGATCGAAAACGATGTCAGTATCGATAAAGAAAGCGGTGCTTACGATAAAGAATACTTTATTCATACCTCCAAAAGTTTTAATGATGCTGCGGAGTTTAATGAAAAATCTATCGGTATCACCATGATTGAATTGACGTCAACCGATCTTGAGGCAGAACAATTTTTACGTGATTTTACAGCCAGTATCAAAAGCAGTATACGCCAAAGCGATATGCTTGTGCGTTGGGAGAAAAAGATTTTCCTCCTCGCTTACCTCGCCAATACGTCAGCAGATGTAAAAGCATTTAGCGAAAAGCTCTTGCTTGTAATGCGTCAAGAGCCATTTGAGCGCTTGAACGCGATTAGTATGCGTATGGGAGCGACCGTACAAAATGAGAGAGAAGAGATCACCACCATTATCAAACGTGCGCAAGAGGCTCTTGAGCAGTCCGGCAATTTACAAGTAACATTACTTGAGAAACTACGTTAGAAGTTCAGTAATATTAGCGATTTCCGACGCAGAAAGTTCAAATTCGAAAATTTCCATGTCCTGAAGCATATGTTCTTGGGAAGTCGATCCTATCAAAGGGACAATGTTCATATGGCTTAAATAGCGATAGAATATTTGAGCCGGTGTTCGACCGTACTTAAGCGCCATATCTACAACGATTTTATCCCCCAATATATGCGGGTTAGCCGTCAGACTCCAGAAACTTTGATATATGATCCCTTGATCATTACACCATTGCCTAATATCCGTGTCATAACCACTATCACTGTAGAAGCGATTTTGCACGACGGATGGCTTGACCTTGGCATCTGCATGCAAACGTTTTAATATATCCAGATCATAATAGTTGCTGATTCCGATCTGGCGTGCTGTACCACTGTCAAAGATCTCTTCCATAGCAGACCAAACAGTTTTTAAATTCGAGTAAGGAAATAGAGGCGAATGCAGGACAAGTGAATCGATATAGTGTGTTTGTAAATTACGTTGTGATGCTTTAAAAGATTGTGCGACTTGTACATCCAACGCAGCATTGGGATCATACGGTATGCGTTGAGGATCTTGCCCCGCCAGCGGTGTGAATTTAGTTTGAATAAAGAGATCTTCTCGGGCTATCCCATGACTACTAAGTCGTGCGATCGCTTCACCCACTGCGGGTTCATTGTAGTGCTTTGGTTGACAGGCCGTGTCAATTCCGCGAAATCCGCTCATTACCGCTTGAACCACCAGATCCGCTGTCCGCTCCTTTTTCCATGCAGTACCGTATATAAGAGGTGGAGTTTTCATACTAACACCTCACATTTTACTAATCGTGGATCATGTTTAAACTCTATTAAAATACGTCTGACACGATCTTGCCACAATATCCCAAAAAGCTTTTTATCTTCGCTATCTGCACTACCCGATGCAATCCGTAAAAGAATCTCCCCCATACGTTCATCAGCGCTGACAAAAGAGGGATCATAACTCACCGCTACACGCATACCGGTGTCTGTGCGCTCGAGTTCTAAATCTGTTTTTATGTCAGGTGTATAAAATAATAGCTCCCGTCTATCAAAATTACCGGCCAAACCATGAAATCCACCTATGGTCGTTGCCCCAGTAATCATTGATGCGACATTGGCAATGACCCCTACCACACCCTCTCCCAAGTTGCCTTTGACAAAGACCTTTATCTCACCACGCACAGGGGTGTCATTTTCATAAAGGGAATGAAGTCCTTTTTCCATCATCAAAAAAGCACCCGCAACCGTCGGACACGCATGACCAGCCAGTTTTACCACATCCTTATAGGTATACTCTATCATCCCGTTTTTAGCAGCTCCAAGTACCTCTGCTAGAGGATCATGCATCACTATAGAGGTAACATCATCAAAAAAATCAGGTGCATTCATTCATCAATCTCCACAAAAGAACGAATTGTAGTCTCTTGCAGATATTGTATGACTGATAATTATAAATCAATCTTCAATTTTTATTTCACCCGTTTGCCAACAATGTCTCCAAATAAAAGTACATCCTCGAGTACTGCTTTTTCACATAACCCCTCCGCGTCTAGATTGATCAGTAGTTCTCCGTTACGACTTGCAAAAATACGGTCATTTAAAATCACTTTTAAAAAAGTTCCCTCTACCATATTCAGCGCTTTTTTGATCTTATCTAACTCTTTGTTTTTAGGGTATAGTGCATCAATACGCCCATCTTTTTTATTCCCGCCAATTGCATAAAACGTATAGTTTGACTGTTTTGTATAATTTTTAAGATTAAAGAACAAGCTCAAAAAGTCTTCTTGCGCATAATAGTCATTTTGACCGTTTTCCGTATGAGACTGCCCTTTTTTTGTCTCTATCGTCTGTGTTGACACCACCTTATTTGCATGATCAAAGGTATAGGTTTTCACTCTTTTATTGGAATTCGTCTGGCGAGTTTTCACAAAAACAGCAGGGATGAGTTTACCGTCTTTGACAATTCCACGACTCTCATATATCTCTACTCGATTACTGGAAAGGAACTTTGCGATGCCTGTTGTCTTTGCGCTGACATAGATCCGATAGGTGTCATCATCATTTTGTTGAAACTCGGTTTGTGCAACTCCCATCGTTTGAAAGATTCCATAAGAGACTTCATACGTCGCACTTAAAACTTTAGCACTGGCAATTTGTGTAAACAGCAGTAATACAATGTAGATAATTTTATACATCTTAAATCCTTTTTTACAATACTAAAATCAGATTGTGAAGAAATTGTACAACATGTGAGATGTATCCAATAACTTCTTTTATCTCAATTTCGCTGATGTTACCAATTCCGATCAATCGTTAACTAATGTTACTTTTAAACTAATCTCGCTAAAATATCTTAAACTATTAGTATTTTTTTGGACGAAAATGACTGCAATCAACGAAGATGAAGCTACATACCAAGTCAGTATAGATAAAACTGATTCGTCAGATTCTCAATGTGCAGATACCACCTATGATATTGTCATTGAGAGTGATGAAGAAGCGACAGATACCCCGTCTCATGACCTCTACGAAGACTCTATCGATATTTTAATGACGACAGAAAGTGTCATCCATGAATATTTCAGTTCTATCAATGATGTACTGCAAAAATTTTCGCATTATAATGCTGTTTCACGCAATATTGATTATGTAAAATTACGCCGTTTTCTAATGACGACATACAATACACTTGTTGATCTGGATCTCGATCTTAAAAAAACCCGCATACGTGATGTTTTAAAAGACATTAATGACTTAAGTGATGTTTATGATTCTTTTCGACAAACCTCTAAACAAAGCAAGCGTGCATTTTATGATCTTTTTTTAAGCCGTCATGACGACTTTACAAAAGCACAAAAGCAACTCGAATCCAATAAGCTCGCAATTACCAAACACAACAGTAATATACAAATTGCAGAGACTTCCATCGAAAAATTAAAAAATCTTGAGGCTACTACACCTCCTACATCAGCAAATTACCCAATTATCCAACAGAGAATAAAAAAAGGTAGAAGCATTGCCTCTGATGAGATCCATCGCAAGAGGGAACTTGAAGAAGAAAATAAACAGCTAGTCCAGTTCATTGACATGATCATCAATGAAAATGAAGAGAGTTTTACACAAAAATATATTCCACAAGCAAAAATTTATAATCAAAAAATAACCGATTTACTTAACAAAGTTGCATACACTTTTGACGCTTCACTATGGAAAATAGCTCGTGATTCCAAGCCTATTAAAGAACATTTTCGTGAATCTACAGTCAAAGGCAAACTTTCGAGTTTAACCTATTTGAAGTATTACCTCCAGTCGCTTAGCAACGATAAACTATCAGACGATCAGCGTGAATTAACTGAACTTGTACCCTATCTGGAAACACTACATCGCCGATCTCTTCTCTATTTTAGTGCGGAAGTGGAAAATGCTTTACGCCTAAAATCGATTGCGAGTTCACTTGATAAATATATCGAGATCGAGACAACACTCCATTATGATAAAGCAGTCGAATCCGTCATGAAGAAAATCCCAGATTTTATTTTTATAGATCATGAACTCTCGGATTTAAAACTATTACTAAAAACTCTCAGAATAAGCGGAATCATCCAAAATACCAATATAGTTCTCGTGGTTGAAAATGCCAGCGCTAGCTTTTTAGAACAAGTTAAAAAAATAAATATTAGATATCTTCTTCCGCTTCAAGGCAGTAATCATTTGTATCTAGAAACACTCACGCGTATTCTTGATGAAGACGAACAATAATATACATACAGACCTCTACTAAAGCCCAAATATCCTAAAATACTTTTATCAATTCGAGGAAATATACTATGTCCTTTTCAGTACTCGGTCTCTCAATACCAATAATTAGCGCACTGCATAAAAGTGGCTATAAAGAACCAACTCCAATTCAAAACAAAGTGATTCCCCTCGTACTCTCCCATCATGACCTCATAGCAAGAGCACAAACCGGAAGCGGTAAAAGTGCGAGCTTTGTTTTACCGATTTTGGAACTTTGGTCTAAAAATACGGGCGAAGGCAAATCCAAAATAAAAACATTGGTTCTGACACCAACGCGAGAACTGACGTTACAAGTAGCCCAGACGTTTGAAACTATGGGCGCTTTTTTATCTAGAAAACCAAAAGTCGTCAGCATCATCGGGGGAGAGAGTATCGGTGATCAGCTCTTTGCTATCCAAAAAGGGTGCGATGTTGTTGTGGCGACTTCAGGAAGACTGATCGATGTGCTGAACAAAAAACAGATGAATTTATCTCATCTGGAATTTTTTGTCCTCGATGAAGCGGACAAGATGCTCGATCTCGGTTTTGCCGAAGAGCTCGAACTGATTTTAAAAGAGATCCCCAACAAGCGCCAAAATCTCTTGTTTTCCGCAACGTATCCGCCAAAGATGGAAGCCATAGCTTCTCGAATCACCCAAAATCCCATCCAAGTGACCATAGAGTCTGATGTACCAACGGTTCAAACAATCCATCAGCGTGTTATCGAAGTGAACCATGCCAATCGCGGTCCTCTGTTACGACATCTCTTAGAATCCGAAAAATGGGAACAGGTACTCGTCTTTATGGCCAATAAGAGAGCCACTGACAATATCGCCGCGAAGTTTAAAAAATACGGTTTCTTAGCCGAATCGTTTCATGGGGATTTGGTACAAGAGGATCGTAACTATACCCTCGATGCCTTCAAAGCTAAAAAAATCCGTGTTCTTTTCGCCACCGATATCGCTGCACGCGGTCTGGACATCGACAACATCACCTGTATCATCAATTTTGACCTTCCACGATCCCCTGCCGATTACATACACCGCATAGGACGTACGGGAAGAGCAGGAAAATCAGGGGTTGCAGTCTCTTTTATCGATCATGAAGACATGGACCATTTTAAGCTCATCGAAAAACGCTCACAAATAAAACTTCCCAGAGAGCAGATTGAGGGGTTTGAACTGACAGGCAATACTCCTGCCAAAGTCAAAGGGCCCGAACCCGTAAAAGGAAAAGGTAAAAGTAAAAAGGACAAGCTACGAGAGCAAGCGGCAAAATCAAATCGCTAAATCTACCATCGTCCCTCTAGCGTCAACAGCACGGAGGAATGTGAGTTGTCACGATTTATCTGTGTCTGCGTGGATGTAGACGACGTCGTCTCAATCGTTGAATGGGTGATATTTTTCCAGTTTAACTGTAATTTAAACGTATCATTAAGCCGTTTATTGGCATACATATCAAGCGTTCCATACCCCTTTTGCTTCTGAGCAATTCCATTTTCATCGGTTGGATCATCGTATCCTCCGACATAGCGATAAGCCGTTCCATATGTGAGTTTATACGATGGTAACGTATGATCGACTCCGATGTTGTAGAGATAGTTACTCGTTTGCTTGATCGGTCGCTTGAGTCCTGTTGCGGTATTCGTGATCGATGAGTCTTGAATGGTGGCATTGGCAAAAGTTCCCAGACCGTCTACAAAAGAACTTAACGATTTTTTGAGTTCCAGTTCAATGCCCCATAAACTTCCCTGCCCCGAATTGTAAGGACGCATTACATAACGTCCACTTTCTAATACCGTCATCTTTTCGATCTTATCATCTATGCTGCGGTAAAAACTTCCAAGACTGATTATCCCTTTATCCTCAAAGAAATGTTCCAAACGCAGCTCATAACTGAGCGCCTTTTCTTCTGTCAAATTAGCATTCCCTGTCAAATCAGGATGATGAATATCATTACGATCAAAAGTGCTGTCAACACTTGTTGAGAGTTCATCCAAACGAGGGAGCTTGACGGTTTTAGCAACACTGGCTCTGAGATTATCATTTGGCGTCAAACGTGCCAGCATATGCAGTGAAGGTGCCAGATAATCAATATGACCCGTTGATCCATAGTTTCGCTTAACCGCTTCATATCGTATCCCTGGAGTCACAATAAAGGACTCTCCAATAGTGATCTCATCTTGCACATACACGGCAGTTTTGGTTTGGTGCATCGAAACATTGTCCGTAACCGTTGTAACGTCTGTCCCATTCACATCACGATGCACCTCATCACGCTGATCCAGACCTTTGAGTTCCGCACCCATTTTGATAAAATGGTCCCCTTTGGCTACCGAATAACTTCCTTCAACCCCCATCACACGAAAAAGACTTTTATCATTTTGATGACTCATATTCGCTGTCGGAAGCAATTGCAGCGAACCGCTATCCCCCGTGTCACTGTTTTCATGAAACTTGATTTTCCAATCTACTAGCTCGGTTCCTGAGAGATGATGTTCCCCTTTGATAGAAGACCATAGCATCGTCCCTTTGGATCTGTCATAATTCGTCAAGGAACGATTAGAGTCTCTTGAATCCGTATTAGCACTGCTATTATTCTTGGTGATGGAGCCGTCATAGGTATATTTATCTTTGGATGAGGTGGTGTAGATCAATTTTGTCGTTACACCCAAAGATTGATTACGTGTAGTCTCTTCCCGTAATTCATTACTAATACCTACTTTCAATGTTGACGACGTATCTTTTTGCCGATTGTCCATTGCGTTTAGATTGATAAGATACGCCACATTCCCCGATTTCCCCTCCCGCTGTAGGAAAACAGTTTCCATAGGTACGTCACCGCCATACATTCCGCCTGTGAACTTCGCTGTTGTCAGCCCTTTGGCTTTAGGTTTTTTGAGGATTATATTGACAATACCACCCATAGACTCTGCCGTATATTCTGCTGAACCGTTGCTCATCACCTCGATACGCTCAATCATATCAGATGCTATTTGCTCCAACGGATTTCCACGTCTTTTTGACCCCGTGGATGCCTCTTCTCCATCAATCATGACCACCGTATATCCCTTACCAGGTGACCCTTTTTTACCTTTCCCCTCTGAGATGTTCACCCCTGGAGTACGCTTGAGAATTTCCAGAGCATTGAGATCACCGTATTGTGTCAATTCAGTACCGCCGATAATCCGCTTGGCAATCGAATTATCACGTCGTTCTTCCAGTATGTTGATATGATCTTCGACTTGAATCTTTTCTAGTGAAATAATCTCTTCGGCATGTATATCTGTGATACTCATACAGGCTATCAATAGAATAGGAATTAAAGAACTACTCGTCAAAATGTTTCCTGCAGGATCAAAGTTGTGTAATAGCAAATCACTCTTTACCTTCACGTTTTTTGCGGCTTACAAAAGTGAGTATTGCCATTGAAAGGATCAAGATACCAACTCCGCTGATAAGATAAAAAGCGTAATTCATTTCGCGAATATCGTTTATCGCTACTTTAAATACCACCATCAGAGACTCGATTGAGAGAGCGATAATAATAGAAGTCAGAAACTTGGTCAATGTTTTATATTCATTCCCCTCTTCCAGTGTTAATGATCGATAAAACACTTCCTGCTCCAGTACTGTTTTTGCCAAATCATAAATCGCAATGGCCAGCGTGATCCCAATGATCGATTTAAATACATAATGAAGTGTCTCATCTCCAAAAGATAGGATTGCTTTTACAAACCCGACCAACCCGTAGACACCCAAGAACAAAGCCAAAAGAACCAGTCCGCTGCCTAATAAAGCGTAAACCCAGACAGAAAGTTTGGATATAAGCCGGTCACTGTCAATCAGATGCATTTTAGTCAATACAGCAACAAGATCAAGATCAAATACGGCGATTTTTCCATCCTGATATTTATGAGCAATCGAAACTTTTGGTTGACCACTGTTAGCGCAAATATATGGATTTGAAATATAGTTTCCGTGATCATCAAACTGAATTCGGTTTATAAAATAGGCTCGATCTGTCCCTCTCATCGATTCATCATCGCTGCTACGCCGCCATGTTGGAGTAATTTGTTCCCCTTGCGCATTGATAACATAAAGATCACTCAGACAGGGAAGGCGTTTGAAAAAATTCCGAGCCTGTACATCATCAATATTTTGCTGTGGATGGTCACTGATCGTCGTTAATAAAAATCCCTCTACCGCTTCTCTATTAGCTCGGTAGATCTGCATCATTTGTTTCATTTGTACATCCAACATAAAAAGTTGTTTAGTGTACCTAAATCGATATTATGATGTCAAAAATCAGAGGCATTAAAACAGATTCAACTTTTTATTTTTTCAACATGGTAGGTGTAGATTTGTGGATGATAGTGTAATGGGTCGTTACCAAGCCCTGCTTTCATCCCTAAATGGGCAAAAAAACTTTCAAAATCAGTCAGTTCTTCCCAGACTTGCGGTAAAAAGGTTGCCTGATTGTTGCCATGTCTTAGGATAACTCCGTCTTCATTAACATGGATTTTAGATTCTAACTCCGCTTTATCACTGTACTCCAGTAAAATAGGGTCACTCAATAATGAGACCTCTATCGTTATATTTTGAAATTCTGCAGGTGTTAATGGAGGGAAACGCGGGTCATGAAATGCCGCAGACTGTGCATTGGATATCAAATCATCAATAAGTGGACGATGTGCGATCAGTGAACCGATACATCCTCGTAATTGTCCATGTAACGTCAGTGTCACAAAGGTTGCTTTCTTACCTTCCAATCCAGAGTAGTGATTTATATAGGCATCTTTGTCCATTACAGACCCATTGAATTGAGAGCTAATAGCATCTCTTGCGATATCAAGATAGGGTATATCGGTCATCATGAACTTCCTTTGATGAGATAGTATTGATGTATAATAATATACTTTACATAGTATTGAGTTGACTAGCCCTTATCAGGAGGACACAATGAACCATCGAAGTATGAGTGTAGCGGGGAGCTTTTATCCCGCAGATGCCAATGAGATCCATGAGATGATCGATCATTATAATACGATTTTACACTCTCATCCCGATGTACTCAAACACTTTGATGCGTTGTCCGGGAATGTGGTCATCGTCCCCCATGCCGGATGGATCTATTCTGGATTTACGGCGAATATTGCCTTTAGGATTCTTGCCAAATCAAAACCAAAAACAGTTATCGTCATCGGTCCATCCCATCGTGTCGGTTTTGAAGGAGCAAGTATTGCTGAGAAGCAGTATTATCAGACACCTTTGGGTGATTTAGCAATTAATTTCGATTTAGTCAAAGATTTGAAACACCGTTTTTTAATCCCCTATTTTGAGCAAGCACACCATGAGCACAGTACCGAAGTTCAAATGCCGTTTATCAAACATTATCTCCCTGAAGTACAGGTCATCGAACTGGTCTATGCATATGCCAAGCCATCGACTTTAGAGCCCATCATCGAATACGCCTTGACCCTCCCGAACACCGCCGTCGTCATCAGTACCGATTTGAGTCACTACCATTCACTCGAAGACGCAAATAGGCTTGATGCAATCTGCCTGGAAGCCGTTCGTGATGAAAACACCGATACATTGGACCAAGGATGTGAGGCATGCGGAATGATAGGTGTCAAAGCGATGTTACACGTAGCAAAAGACAAAGGTCTTAATAGTACCGTTTTGGACTATCGTACGAGCGCCGATACCAGCGGAGATACCTCCCGTGTTGTGGGATATATGAGTGCGTTGTTTTATTGAAACAAACTGCATAATAAAGGACTACGATGTCACATTTAGCATGGCTATCCCATACGCTCGAAGACGGAAGAATCGCATGCGAAGCATGCAATCAGCATTGCAAACTGGATGAAGGTGAATACGGTATCTGTGGTATTCGTAAAGTTGAAAATGGTCAACTTCTTTTACTTACGTATGGACTTGCCGCAGCTGTTAATGTCGATCCTGTCGAAAAAAAACCGATGTTTCATTTTTTACCGGGATCAAAAGTCTTTTCATTCGGTACTGTCGGATGTAATTTCAGCTGCAAGTTTTGTCAAAATGCCGATATCTCCCAATATCCCCAAGAACATCACCATGCAATAACAGGCCAACCGCTTCCACCGCAAAGAGCTGTTGAATTGGCTCTTGAGCATGGATGCCAAAGCATCGCATACACCTACAATGAACCTGTCGTCTTTTTTGAATACACCTATGACACTGCCAAACTTGCCCATGAAGCAGGTCTCAAAAACATTTACGTCACTAGCGGCTATGAGACACACAAAGCCATCGATACGATAGCCCCTTATTTGGACGGGATGAATATTGACATCAAAGGATACAGTCAGTCCTTTTACAAAAACATCTGCGGAGGATCGCTCAAGCCGGTGCTGGACACCATCGACTATGCCCATAAAAGGGGGATATGGATAGAGACGACGACACTCATTATTCCAGGATACAACGATTCAGATGAAGAATTGCGCGCCATCGCACAGTTTCAAGCAGATCTTGACCCTGCCATGCCGTGGCATATCAGTGCCTTTCACCCGATGTATAAAATGTTGGATGTAGCTAGGACTCCACCCCAAACACTGCGTCGTGCCTATGAGATTGGAAAAGAAGTCGGATTGAAATACGTCTACGTTGGAAATATTGATGACGAAGCGAGAGAGTCTACCTATTGCCCCCAGTGTAATACATTGGCAATAGATCGCCATGGACATATCGGGCAATATGTGACCAATCATTTACGCAATAAAAACAGTTGCCCTTCATGCGGTTATAAACTTCATGGGATTTGGCAATAATTTGGTAATGTGAAGGTTAGCTAGATACTATAATGCATCCCTTACACAAAGATGCTGCATGAACTCAAAAATCGACGAAATCTTTGACGCGATTCGTGTTCTCGAAGAGAACCTAAAAAAAGAGTTCGAACAAGAAGAAGAGAAGCTTTCCTCTGATTTACTGACTGCTCAAAAAAAATTCAAAGAGGGTCTGCTTCACTATTTTGCACGCACTCCGCTTCTTCATATACTAACTGCTCCTATCATCTATGCGGGTATTATCCCTGCCTTTATTTTGGAAGTTTTTTTGTATCTCTATCAAATGATCAATTTTCGTGTTTACAAAATCGCTCCGCTTGCACGCCAAAACTATTTTGTTTATGACCGTGCGAGTTTGGAATTTTTAAATATTGTCGAAAAGATAAACTGCTTTTATTGCTCTTATTTTAACGGTCTTTTGGGTTATGCGACTGAAATAGTAGCACGAACAGAGCAGTTTTGGTGTCCGATTCGTCATGCACGAAAACTTCGAACTCACCACCTACATTATACAAAATTCATCCCCTATGGGGATGGAAAACGGTATCGTGAAGAATTACTCAAATTACGTGAAGAATTGATGAACCAATAGCTTTCCCCTCATCTACCGACCTTTGGATCACGATACGATTCTATGATCTCAGTGGGTGTAACCAAATGATCATTTACCGTTACGGTGATTCCTGCTTCTTCTAATATTTTCAAGAGAGTTTGTATTAATGTTCCAAAGCTCTCTTTGACTGCGGGACTCAAATCCATGCCAACTGTTTGGATATCTGAGGGGATGATTCCAAGAACACTTATATGAGCCTTGGCATCCATCATGGATGCCAACTCGACCATTTGTGTCACTTCGACCTCATGTACCGTCTTGCGCGTATCTCCAAACCCCAGAAGAGCATCTGAGGGGAGATGATAGGTCGATCCCACCGTCTCATCGATCGACAGAGTATCCAGCAGTATGACCTGATCGTAATGGGTAAAATAGCGCATGAGATTAAATCCCAGCGTCCCACCGTCAATAATATCAACTTCGGGTTCAAAGCGGTAGTTTTTTTCCAGATATTTGGCTGCATAAACCCCTATTCCATCATCTGTAAACAGGATATTACCCACTCCGATGATTGCGATGCTGTTCATGATTGTTTATACGGGGCAAACAGTCTGTATTTTGTACTGTGAAAGTTCACGCCCCTTTGTATCGATCACATGAACCGCACATGCCAGACAAGGATCAAACGAATGGACAACCCGCAATACTTCCAACGGGCGGGTGGGATCAGAGAGTTTAACTCCTATAAGTGCCTCTTCATACGGTCCCCTCACGCCCGACGCATCTTTGGGTGATGCATTCCAGGTTGTGGGTGCGACCACTTGATAATTGGCGACCTTGCCCTCTTGGATTCTAACAAAATGGCTTAAAATCCCTCTGGGTACTTCAAATATTCCATGACCCTTAGAGGTGGTTGGCAACTCTTCAAAAACATATTTCGTCCATGTGGTCTCATCGTAGTATTTGATGTTTTCGATCAACTCACTCATGAAATCAAAAAGATAATCGCAGCAAATCTGCGCTTCAACAGCACGAGCCGCATTACGTCCGACACTGGTAGAAAAATCAATCAGTTTCATCCCTGTTTCATTCATAAAACGGTCCATATAAGGTTTGATTACGGGAGAGTTTTTGACTGTTCCCACGATCATACGGGCAACGGGACCCACTTCCATCACTTTTCCCTCATAACGCGGTGCTTTGACCCAGCTGTATTTTCCTTCACTTCTAAGCGTTCCATCATCATTTAAATCGGTATAAAACGGTGTGCTGTCTTGATCGTATGGAGAAGTCGCTGCATTGTTCTCATACCACGACCGTGAAGCTTCTTCCGTAATCTTGGCAGGGTCAAACGCTTGTATGGCATCAAAGTCATGCCCCGTGATGACACCCCCCTCGAACAACTGCTCTTTGTTGTGCAAACGATACCCACCACAACACAAAAAGTTTCCGCTACCGCGTCCCTCACCGCGTGCTATAGATTCGCCATACGCTTTGACGACCATTTTAATATCTGGGATATAGGCACGTTCCAAAAATTCACGTACCTCTTTGATAATAAACATGAAATCATTGAGCCGTTGGGGATTGAGCATATCCGCGACACTCGTCACACCGCCTACGACCAAATTTTGCGGATGGGGTGTCTTACCGGCAAATATAGCGATCGCTTTAGAAATATCGTGTTGTATCCGCAGTGCTTCGAGATAATGGTTCATGTGTACCAAGTTTTCTTCAGGATTCAGCTGATAGGTCTCATGCCCCCAATATCCGTTTGAAAACAGTCCCAATCTTCCTGCTTTGATAAAACTGCCAAGCTTCTCTTTGACACTCTCCAAATGTCCCTCAGAGTTACGGTACGGATTCTCGTGATAGTGTTGAGCCATCTTGACGGCTTTGGCACAATCGGCTTGTAGCGCACTCGTGATATCGACAAAATCAAGAGAATGGAGATGATAATAATGGACAACATGGTCTTGTACAAAGAGGGCTAATGAGACGAGATTTCGGATGATCTCTGCATTTTTTGGAATAGTGATGGAATATGCGTCCTCGACTGCGCTTATCGATGCTCTGTAATGGACATTGGTACACACTCCGCATATACGCTGTGCGATCAATCCTACATCTCTGGGATCACGCCCTTTTAATATGGTCTCGATTCCACGAAACAGCTGTCCTGAAGCCCATGCTTCGGTGACGACATTGTTCTCATCCACCTCTACTTCGATACGAAGGTGCCCCTCTATACGAGTTACAGGATCGATGACTATTTTTTTCTTACTCATGAACTTCCTTTGGGAGCGGTCGATGATTCGCGTATTGATCAAATGCTATTTTACCCGCACCACAGGCAAAACATCCGTGACCTGCTTGGACAGGCCAACTGGTCCCTTCATTAAACTTCATCTGTGAGCAATTCATCTGCGCATACGGTCCTTTGCATCCCATCATAAACAAACACCATCCATTTTTAGCCCCTTCATCTCCCCATTCCAAGACAAATTCACCCATATCAAAATGACCTCGTCGCTCACAGTTGTCATGTACCCTAGCCCCATACGCCCAATCTGGGCGATTTTTTTCATCAAGTTTAGGAAACTCTTCAAACATCATAAAATGCAAAAGCGTCCCAACGATATTGATGGGATTGACAGGACATCCCGGTAGATTTATGATATCGGTACTCCCCAGTGCCTCTGCAACCCCCACAGCCCCCGTAGGATTAGGGGCTGCTGCTACAACGCCTCCATCATAGGCACACGATCCTACGGCGATGACAGCTGCAGCGTTTTGCGCGACACGCTGAAGTAGCGCATGTCCCGTCTCTCCCTTCGCACCGATACGCAAAAACTTCCCATCAAGCCCAAGAGGTACTGCTCCCTCAACAATAAGAACGTATTTCCCAGAGTCTTGTTTTACGATATCATCCAATACCGTTTCTGATTGATCACCTGACCCTGCCATCAATAGTTCATGGTAATCCAACGATATATATTTGAGGATTAGATCATCGATCTTTGGATGGGACGATTTGATAAATCCTTCGGAGTTTCCACTGCAATCGGCAAGTTCCAGCCATATGATCGGAATCCTATTGAGCTGTGTCACCCCCTCTTTGACCACATCCTCAAATCCGGGATGCAAGTTCATCGTTGCCGTGATCATCGATACCCATTTGTTAAATTCCTGACCCATATCGAAGGATTCCATTGCCCCCTCAAGGTTCTCAAAGCTAAGCTGATTTTTGGGATGGATTGCATTGTATTTTTCTATCCGTGCACGCACCAATGTCAACTCGGCCTCTTTTATCTGTTCTTCTCTCTGAGCTTTTAACCGTTTGGCCTCTATTGGATCAACGGGTGTTTTGGAAATCAAGCCAGTAATATCTTGTTTACATCGTCCGCATACCCGCCCTGCTTGGGTATACGGCTTTAACTCTGCAAAAGTAGTAACGGCATTGAGTCTGATCATATCGATCAACTCATCTTCATAGACACTTTCACAACTGCAGACCAACCGTCCTTTTCCACTGTTGAGTCGATTTGAATACAAATAAGCCGCATCAATAGGTTCATCATTTTGGATCAAACGCTTTAAATGCATTAAATCAATATTGGTATTGATCCCGATAAAGCGTTTGAGCCTGTCATGATTGACGATGTATTGATCGACCCGATTCTCATGCGTGATCAAAATAGTCTCATTATCTGGGTCTTTGGGAGCATAGCTTGGAGAACTGACATCTGCGAAAAGAAAAGATCCGACTTTTAACCCGTCAATGGAGACTTCTTGCACAAACCTTTTAGTCTCTAATTCCAACATGGTGACAATCGCAACATCCGCTTGCAATGTACACTCTTTGACACGTCCTGCGATAAAACCGCTGCTGCGAAGCTGTGCCGCCTCTCCCACACAATAGATATCAGGATTGGACGTACACATAGTGTCATCTACCAAAATACCTTTATCGCACTCAAGAACTTGACGCGCAAAATCAATATGGGGATCAATACCTATTCCAAATATCAAAAAAGGATCTTCGATGATTCTATGACGTGTCTGCAAACTCGTAATGGTATTATTAGAGATACTCTTATCAATGATCTCATCATTAAAATCGATACGTATGCGAGGGTCCTGCTGGAATATTCCCTGTAATAAGCCAATACCTTCTTTGCTTAGGTCTTGTGAGTAAAAGTACTCTTTTCGTGCCAGCAACGTGATTGATTTGGCCGATGGGCTTTGCATCAAGGTATCCAGTAATTCCAGACCAATCGGTCCTACTCCAACAATAACAACATTTTTTCCCACTATCCCATCTGCTATTTTTTCACTGTCTTGTTCACTGCGAAACGTTGAAGCATTGCTGATATTCTCGATATCAAACAGAGTTTTTGGAATTGATCCGGTTGCGATTATCAGTTTGTCATAGGAAAATACGGCATGTTCACTCAAGATACGTTTTGTTGAAGTATCGATAGCCGTTACAGTCTGATTAAGTTCCAGACGCACTTTTGGATGAAGATCAAGTGTAATGGATTCAACGCATTGGCTTTTGTCTACAAGAGCACACAGATGAATACGATCATAGGGAGGATGTGTCTCATCCGATACGATAAGGACCTCGGATGCAGGAGATTTTTGAAGTATGGTATTGGCAAGGTATACCGCAGATATTCCGCCCCCAACAATCACAACACGCACGACATCCCCTTTTTGAGTGATCTATCATTATGACATAAAACTCACAAATTTATTCACGTCTATTAAAGCCAAGACCCACTATTATGGCATCTATAAAGTGATTCGAGGTTTTCAGATGACAAACAAACAAATGATGAATATTTTCTACACTCTTGCGATCGCGGGATTGGCTATTTATTTTGCCTATGTAAAAGGTTGGATATTTTCAGATTTTGAATCAATTAACCCTAAATCCGCCTACGAGCTATTACAAAATGACACCAATGTCACCCTTTTGGATGTCCGAACACCCGATGAGTTTTCAAAAGGGCATATTTCGGGAGCGACTCTGATCCCCGTAGATGAACTGAGTCACAATATTTCCAAACTTTCTGATGTCAAAGACACCAAAATCATTGTCTATTGCCACAGCGGCACCCGCAGTGTTGCGGCTTCACGTATCTTGGTAGAAAACGGATTTGTCCCTCTTAATGTGACAGGCGGTATCACAGCATGGAAAGCTCAAGGATTAGCCGTTACCGAATTTTAATAAAATCCATATTTTGCCGATGTATAAGTAACTCCAAAAAGGGGGAAATATGGATCCAATTAATTCCAATACAATGACTCAGCCTCAGATCTATGCCATGAAAAAAGCCATGGAAGTACAAGGTCAGGGCTTGATGAAACTTTTAGACAGTGCGCAAGCACCTGTTGAATCATCAAACTCGACGTTGGCTTCCTCACTTACAGGAATTGGTCAAAATCTCGATCTTCGTGCCTAATCAGCAGACCTTTTAAGGTCTGCTAACGTTTACATAACCTCTTCTAAAAAGAAAAACAACACATGGATATATGGCTCAAGCTCGCCGTTATTGTTGTCTTTGCCTTACTTGTATATCGAGAGATACTGCGATCGGCTGCACTTAACAGCACAATACAATTAGCCTCTGTGTCAAAAGAAAAAGCCGGGATTGCAAGCTTTTTGATAATAGGACTATGTGTCGGATTGTTTGTCTATGTCGGAATGTCAATCACCAATATTGAGACAAGAGATCTGAAGCCTTATCACACTCCAAACTCACCTGAATTTATCAGTATTTATGACAAGGGGGTGATCGAGCTTAACGGCCAATATATCAAAACAAACATTGCCAATGTCGGAGAGTTCTCTGCTCTTGCAACGACGTTAACCCAAAAATGCAATGGCAATGATGCGTGTGAAGTCCAAAACATGTTTGATTATGTCACCCACATCCCATATCACACCGACCACACCAGCCGAAGTCCCAAACAAGTACTACAAACCAACTGGGGAGACTGCGATGATAAGTCCAATCTTTTGGCCTCGCTGCTAAATGAAAAAGGCTTTGACTACCGCTTTGTTTATGTACCCCATCATGTCTTTGTCGTCGTCCATGTCGATGATGAAACATCCCTTCCCTTTTTACGTGCTTCTCTCACGATTGAAGGAAAAAAATATTATTATGCCGAAACAACCGCTGCAGGAGCACATATAGGAATGTTTAACGGTCAATTCCCCTATTCATTTGAAGGGATCTATGATATACAAAACAATAAGCCTGTTGATCTTAAAAAAGTTTCTTTTAGGATTGGATAATGAAAACACTGTATCTTATTCGTCATGCCAAATCAGACTGGAGCGATCCTCTCTTGAATGATTTTGACCGTCCGCTTAATAAACGGGGGAAACGAGATGCTCCATTGATGGGAAATAGTTTAGCCAAAGCAGATATTTTTCCCGACCTCATCCTCTCAAGTCCAGCTGTTCGTGCGCTTATGACAGCCGTGGAGATTGCAAAACAAATCAGTTATGAAAGCGATCTGATTATTTATAACGAGGCTTTGTATGCGGCGAATTGTGATGCGATTAGAGATGTTGTCGCATCTATCCCATCAACCTGCCAAACTCTCTTTCTAATAGGACACAACCCAGGACTGACAGAATTCGCCGAATACATCAGCGGACACACTATCGAAAACATTCCAACCTGCGGAATTATCAGTGTAAAACTAAAAGAGGATGATTGGAACAGTATTGGAAAAGATTCAGCCCGATTTGTGTCATTTGATTATCCTAAGAAGCATAAAGAACTCAAGGTTTCTTAACCTTCCCCTTTATTAACTTTTCCCCGCATCTTCTTAATATTCCCGTGCTTCGTTTTACTGTCCATCCGTCGTTTTTGTGAATTACGGGTTGGTTTGGTCGCTGTGCGTTTTTTCTGAATCACCATGACATTTTTAATCAGTTCTTTGAGCCGCTGTAACGCCGCCTCTTTGTTCTCTTCTTGACTTCGCGATTCTTGGGATTTGATGTTGACGATTCCCTCTTTGGTAATGCGGTGATCCGTGAGCGCTAATAGCCGTTCTTTGTAGAGTTCGGGAAGTGTCGAGGTGTTGATGTCAAAGCGCAGGTGGATCGCGGTGGAGACTTTGTTGACATTTTGCCCCCCTGCTCCTTGGGAGCGGATGGCCGTGATCTCGATCTCTGAATCAGGAATAGATACTGTGTGTGAAATTTGTAGCATTTTATACCCTATGTTTACATGATTGTATCATAGTATATGGCTCAATCTATATTGAAGAAGAGTGTTATGACGGCGGTGTGGTGTGAAAAACGAAATAAAGTTCGTCTTTGAGCATAAAGTAGCCAGCTGAACCCTATACCTATTTATGATACACTAGCGTAAAATCAAAAAAAGATGGAGGGTACAGGGTTCACCTGCCTCCTTTTCTTTCAACGTTAGCCTACAACATATAAGGAGGAAGATTTGTCAAACACAAAAGAAGAAGTAAAAAAAGAAATTGAGTATCAATCGTTTTCAGATTTTTTAGAAAGCACTCCACCTAATCAACTTATTCATATTTCTAATTTAGTCAAAGCATCATTTAATCGAGCTCATTATTACGAATATGAAATAAACAAACCTGAAATTCAGTTACATTGTGAAGATGAACGTTGCAATGGTATACGTTTTTTCAGATGCGTAACAGCTGATTCTGTAGGACTAAGTATGACAGGCTATCGCTTTTTCTATCTAACTTATCGTTGCTCAAATTGCCAAAAAATAGAGAAGACATTTTCACTTTCTGCTAAAGTTACGGAGGAAGGGAAAGCAAAAGGTGAATGCTATAAATTTGGTGAATTACCAACTTATGGCCCTCCAATTCCTTCTAAACTTATGAAACTAATTGGGCCAGACAGGGATGAGTTTCTCAAAGGTAGACGCTGTGAAAATCAAGGTTTAGGAGTAGGAGCTTTTATATATTACCGAAGAGTTGTAGAAAACCAGAAAAATAGGATTCTGGGCGAAATTATAAAGGTTGCGGATAAAATTGGTACTTCAAAATCAAATATAGAAATATTACAAAAAGCTATAGAAGAAATACAGTTTACTACAGCATTAGATATGGCAAAAGGTGCCATTCCTGAGAGTTTACTCATAAATGGTCACAGTCCAATCAAACTTTTACATAGTGCCTTAAGTGAAGGTGTTCATGCTTTGACTGACGAACAATGTCTTGAAATGGCAAGTAGTGTGCGAGTTGTACTAGGAGAATTGTCTGAAAGACTTTCGCAAGCTTTGAAAGATGAAGCTGAACTTACAAAAGCACTATCAAGCTTAATGAAAAAAGGCTAACAAATCAAAATAAAGGGGTCAGGTGAACCCTACACCTATTCTTCCATCTCCAAACTCATCAACATCCTATCTTCGCCATAAACGACTTGAATATCAATGCTTTGACACACGGGGCAGAGATAAATAAAGTAGCCTGTCCCCTTTTTGTGAGGATGTTGATATGGACAAGGTTTCGTTTAGGATGATGTAGAAAATCTATCGATTTTGTCTATCCATCTTTTTTATTTTTTTGGTTTAAACAGAGTCCCAAGGTTATGTTCACCTTTAAACAAATAATCTTCTGCACCTCTAAGATCAAAACCATTACACAAAAACATCTTTTTTCCGCGTTTCATCAAAAAATCGGCAGCTTTGAGCTTGGTTACGATCCCGCCCGTCGCAAAGGCATTATTGGCCGATGAATCATCGGCAAGTGCACTGGCAGGTATTTCTGTGATTATCTGAATGATCTTCGCATCTTTAAAGTCTCTCGGATTTTTATCATAATACCCGTCAATATCACTAAGAATAACCAATAGATCTGCATTCGTAGCATAGGCAACATGAGCGGAAAGCTGATCATTGTCTCCAAACGTTTGCTCCGGAGTCGATGTGATATCGTTTTCGTTGACAATTGGCAAGATATCATAGTTCAGATGCGTATTAATGATCTCTTGAAACATAATCGTACGTTTACGTGAATCAAAATCATCCTCTGTCAACAGTATCTGCGCCGTATCAATATCATAAATACCAAATTTTCGCTTGTAGCTTGACATCAAAATAGGCTGTCCCGCTGCTGCCAATGCTTTTCTCCCAATCTGTTTGCTTTTATCGAGTTTCAATGTCGAGTACCCTGCGGCAACTGCACCTGATGTGACCAAGATGACATCATACGTTTTTTTAAGATTTGCGATCAATGTCACGAGATTCATCATCCGTTCTTTGGCTATATTATTATTATCTGTCAAGACGGCAGTGCCTACTTTTATTACAATACGTTTCATATTTCTCCTCTAAGTTTTATTTTTTAATACAGTCCCAAAACCATAAACTGGATATACCAAACAACGAGAGAGACACCATAGCCTACCAAAACAGTCCAACCTAACTTCATATGAGCAGAAAATGTATAGATACCATGCATTCGACCCATTACACCAACCCCTGCAGCACTACCGAAACTGATCAGCGATCCACCGACCCCTGCCGTCAAAGTCAACAACATCCATTGCGCATGATCAATAGCAGGATTTGCTTTGAGTACAGCGGACATCACCGGAACGTTATCAATAATTGCGGAAACAAATCCCACACCAATATTGACATACATTGGATCATAGGCATCATACAGCTTCGAAACATAGTTCAAAAATCCGGCAAAATAAAGGGCACCAACCGCCGCTAAAATACCAAAGAAAAAGAGGAGAGTATTGTTCTCGATTTTACTAATGGTTTTAAAGATATTGACATCTTGCTTATGTCGTCGTTTCAAGCTGTAGGTGTACAACTGTAAGACAGAGAGTCCAAACAACATCCCCCACATCGGCGGTAACTGCATGACCTGTTTCGCGATAACCGACATAGCAATAGTGGCTATGCCGATGCCGATAATAACTTTTCCACCTTTGAGAATCTCAATCTTTTCAGCAGCTTCCTGATCACCCTCTTTATTCGGGTCTAAATCTGGTACATATCGTACCAGTAAAAAAGCCGTTACGATCCAGCCGATAAATGCGGCAGGAAAAAGATACAGAAAATCAGTAAACTGCCCTTTTTGAGCTGTCCATGCCATAAGCGTCGTAATATCTCCAAATGGGCTCCAAACACCTCCCGCATTGGCCGCAACAACAACATTGATCGCACTGGGAACCAAAAAAGCTTTATCATTTCGCTCAATGGTCACTAAAACAGTGGATAGGATAAGTGCGGTTGTCAGATTATCAGCAATAGGCGAGATAAAAAACGCCAAAAATCCGGTAATCCAAAAGAGTTCACGATAACTGTACCCTTTGGCAATCAGTTTTCCCTTAAGGGCATTAAACACTCCCCTCTCGATCAATGCTTCGACAAACGTCATAGCAACAAATAAGAAAAAGAAAATTTCAGCTATTTCGTAGACCAGATGGGTGATCTCCCTTTTAAAAGGGACGAAATTAAGACCATAGAATGCATAGTATCCTCCGATGAGTATATACATAAATGTTCCGATGAATAAAGCAGGTTTCGATTTGTCCAGATGATATTTGTCTTCTCGCGCGATAAAATAGTATCCGACGATGAAAATAAGCAGCAACATCCATCCAAAAGGATGCGTTGATAAATCAATACCGTCTAATTCCATGATTGTAGTCATCCATTTTCCCCCTTTTTTGGAAAAGAAACTTATTACAGTTCCCCCCCCTAGTATAGTACACAAAAGTAAACATAAACTCCCAAATCTCTTTTATAACAGGTATAAGCCAAATTTTTGAAAGAGAGGGTAAAATGTAGCAAGTAGAGTTTTTTTATAGGATCAAATAGATGACAAATGTAGAAGAACACCGCTTTTGGATCAATGCAAAAGAGCTCTTTCGTGAGCGTTTAAGCCTTACGGATGATAAAGCTGATGATGATGTGATTGACGAGAGAATCCGAGGAGATGTCTCTATGAAAGGGGCCAATCTATGGATTTTGATGTTCGCCATTCTCGTCGCATCCATCGGTCTAAATGTTAACTCAACTGCCGTGATAATCGGGGCCATGTTGATCTCTCCTCTCATGGGGCCGATTATGGGGATCGGATACGGTGCTGGGATTAACGATTTTTCTTTGATTCGAAGCGGATTTAAAAATCTTGCCATTGCCACCCTTATTGCACTGCTTACCTCGACGCTGTATTTTTTAATCTCACCTCTTGATGTAGCACAATCAGAACTGTTATCCCGCACCACGCCAACCGTATGGGATGTAATGATTGGACTTTTTGGCGGATTGGCTGGGATTGTGGCCCTTACGCGCAAAGAAAAGACCAATGTTATCCCGGGTGTTGCTATCGCGACAGCCCTCATGCCACCACTATGTACCGCAGGGTTTGGATTGGCAACGGGACATTGGAGTTACTTCTTTGGAGCTTTTTATCTTTATACTATCAATTTTGTTTTTATTGCTGTGGCATCCTTTATGATCGTCCGTGTATTCGATTTAAGTGAAAAAAAATACGTTGATCCTGCAATTGCCAAAAAAGCCCAACGATACATTGCTATCGTTGTAATCTTGACCGTTCTTCCAAGCTCTTATTTAGCCTACCAGCTTGTCGGAAATGAAGTATTCAAAGCCAAAGCAAATACATTTATAAATGAAAATATGCGCTTTAAAAATACCGATGTCGCTCAAGTAAAAATAGATACTAAGACCCATATGATCAAAGTCTTTTTAATTGGGGATCACGTTCCTCAAGAAAAATTAGATCAGCTCAGTATTGGGTTAACCAAGTCTGGATTAGACAATGCAAAACTAAAAGTTTACCAAAACGGTGAACGTGAAGATGTGGATGTCACCACATTAAAAGCCGATATTATTGCCGATGTGTATCAAAATACCAAAGCGGATTTGGAAGCAAAAGCAAAAGAAGTAGATAAACTTAAAGAACAGATCCGCCTCCTCTCAGGCGACCGTGAATACTATACAGCCGTCCCCAAAGAACTTGAAACCCTTTTCCCAAAAGTAAATGACGTCCTTCTTTCTCGAAGCTTTGATCCAACCGCGGTTGATCATAACCTCAGTGTCAATCGCCTAGTACTTAATGCTAATGCTAAAAAACGGCTTACCGAAAATGAAAAAAGAAAAATAGAAACATGGTTAAAGATGAGAACAAAATCGGACAATGTCAAACTTATCGTCCGGTAATCTACTAAATGGAGAATATACATAATGTTATCATGGGTAGAAGCTCCACATTCCAAAACACCTGAAGAACTCTATGACTTACTTCAAAGTTCCCCTCTGGGAATCGAAGCTTCTTCAGTATTACAGCGCCAACATCTTTATGGACGTAATCTTCTTATAGAAGAAAAACGTTCGGTAATAAGCATACTTATCAGCCAATTCAAAAGTCCTATTGTCCTTATCTTGATCGCAGCAGCAATATTATCCTATGCGATGGGAAACCCAAACGACGGCTTCATCATCATGGGGATACTGATCATCAACAGTCTATTAGGTTTTGTTCAGGAGTATCGGGCAGAGACCTCTATTCATGCTCTTAAAAAGCTGACAGAAACCCATGTACGTGTCATGCGTATGGGTATAGAAGCGCTTGTCCCCTCTGATGATCTTGTTCCAGGAGATATTGTTCTACTTGCTGAAGGTGATCTTATTCCAGCTGACATTCGTTTGATTGAATCGTACGGCTTACAGGCAGATGAAGCAACGCTCACAGGAGAATCCCTCCCATCTTCCAAACAATCCGATCAATTACTTTCCCTAAACACTTTGCCTTATGAACAAAGCAATACTCTTTTTTCAGGAACCCATATTCTCAAAGGTACGGCAAAAGGGATAGTCACCGCAACGGGAGAACACACTTATTTAGCCTCTATAGCCAAAAGTGCACAAGAAAAATCTCCCCACTCACCTCTCACGCGATCATTGGCTATTTTTTCCAAACGTCTCATTATTATTTTAATCGGCATTTTGATTCTTGTTGGGGTTATCGGTCTTTTACAGGGACGAAATAGTGAGGATATGGCTTCAATTTTACTTGCGGAACTCGTTTCAGCAGTACCTGAGGGACTTCCCATCGTAGTTACTCTCATCCTAGCATTAGGTGCTTACCGACTTAGCCGTCATAAAGTGCTTGTACGCCACCTCCCTAGCGTAGAATCCCTAGGAAGCGCTTCGGTGATTGCTACGGATAAAACAGGCACCATTACCGAAGGATTTTTATCCGTCTCTAAAATAGAAGCACTGGAGGACAAAGAGCTAAAAATGTGTGCTGCATTGTGCAACGATGCTACAATGGAGCGCGGCGATTCACTAGATATGGCGCTGACCCGATGGGTTGCAGATGAGTACGCCACAATTCGAAATAATAATCCCCGTGTCATTTATCATCCCTTTGATCCAAAAGCCAGACTGATGGCAACTGTTAATCAAAATGGAAAGACAAAACGTCTCTATATCAAAGGAGCCTACGAAGCACTCAGAGAGATAGCCCATAATAACTCCGAAGATTTAGAGAGATTACATAATGCTCATGATGCAATGGCTCAGCAAGGATTACGTGTTTTGGCTTTTGGAATCAGTGATGATGATTGGGAAGTTCCTGCACAGTGGAGTATCCGTCTTGTCGGTCTGATCGGTTTTTCAGATGCCGCAAAAAGCGGTTCAGCAGATGCCGTTCATCAGGCAAAAGAAGCAGGAATACGCGTTATCATGGTTACAGGTGACAATCCTATCACGGCACAAGTCATCGCACAAGAGGTCGGAATATGGCGAGAGGGCGATAGCGTACTCAATGGTCACGAAATCGAAACCATGGGAGATGAAGATCTTCAGCTTGCTCTACTAAAGTGTACCGTAGCCGCACGAGCACTTCCAGAACATAAATACCGAATCGTCAAGCTTCTCCAAGCAAAGGGTGAAATTGTAGCGGTCACAGGCGATGGTGTCAATGACGTTCCTGCACTCAAAGCAGCCGATTTGGGCATTGCTATGGGGAATGGAAGTGAAGCTGCAAAATCAACTGCAAAAATGGTAATTACTGACAATAATTTGGGCGTCATCGTTGATGCGATTCGACAAGGGAGAATTATCACAGCAAACTTACGAAAGGTCATCTTTTATCTTCTAGCTACCTGTTTTGATGAAATACTTCTCATCAGTACCGCCATAATAATGGGTTTACCACTACCGGTTCACCCAACACAGATACTATGGATCAATATCGTCACCGATGGGGTTGTCGATAAGACTTTTCCCATGTGCCGTGAAGAGGGAAATGTTATGCAAAAACCTCCACGCCGACTTAATGCACAGTTTTTTGACCGTTGGCAAATAGGACGTATTGGCTGGGTTTCAGTCGTCAATGCATCGATCACCCTGCTCTTTTTTATTCATCTACTTAACAATGGACATAGCTATGAAGCAGCCCTGACAGTGTCGTTTTGCATCATCGTTACATCTCAATGGGTCAACGGTCTTCTTGCACAAAAAGAAGAAGAACCTTTCTTCTACAACATTCGCCGCAGCCTCACTATCAACCCTGCGATTTGGATCGGCTTAGGTATTGGTATATCACTTCAGCTCATCGCTTTGTATGTTGTACCGCATTGGTTTCATGCGATTTCTCCAGACGTAATCATGTTGACTTATATTGGCAGTGCTACTGCGATAATATTTGTCTTAATAGAAAGCTATAAATGGCTAGAGTGGAGTTTAAAAAAGAGAAAAAAACTTATCTAAGAATAAAAAAGATTTAGAAATAATTAATTCCATTATAAAAACAATAAAAATCTATGGCATTATATGTATATATTTAATACCAACTTTGCATATCACTTTTTTCCTATCTAAAGTAAGTGCGAATAATCACAATCCAATACTATTCCAATGGACTTTAATATGGATTTAGGAGTAAAGCATCATGAATTATATAGAGTTTTTAGGAACAAGTGGCAGTAAGACCGCATCTGAGGGGACGACATGTCTAAGGGTTTCTAAAACATGTGTCATTGATGCCGGAAATTTGATTGAAGGGATGGGGCAGAGTCTTTATTTAATTGAGCATATTTTCTTAACTCACTCCCATTTGGATCATATTGTTGATATCGCATTCATGGCAGATCTGTTTGTGACTCAAAAAAAATCTCCTCTGAAAATCTATGGATTAAAAGAGACTTTGCAAAACCTGCGCAATTTTATTTTCAATCACCAAATCTGGCCTAATTTTGAAGAGATAAATCTGATACAACATGATGCAAAGACTCTTGAACTCATCGAGATCTTCACAGATCAACCCTACGAAGTTGACGGTATTGTTCTCACCCCGTTTAAGACCAACCATACCGATGGAAGCTGTGGGTATGTGATCGAGCAAAATGGTAATGGAATCTTGTTTACATCAGATACCTATCGCTGTAAAAGAATATGGGACCTATTGGAAAATCACCCTCATATACATTCACTTGTTGTCGATGTATCCTTCCCCTCTTCCTACGCGAAATTGGCACAAGATAGCAAACATATGACCCCTGCGATTCTTGCCCAGGAACTTGCCGAATGTAAGCGTCAAGATTTTAAAGTTTTTCCCATGCATCTTAAACATATGTTTGAAACAACCATCAAAAATGAGTTACAAGATTTGGGAATTTTTGATAGAGGCGGACACATTTTAGAAAATTACGAATGTCTCACTTATGATCCCGCCAGCATCGTTGAAACCAGCAAGCGAGAGACCTATCATACGATGATCTCTAAAATCACTTCGATTGGGACCGCTTTGTCTTCTGAACGAAATATCGAAGTCTTACTGGAAATGATCCTCCAGTATGCACGCCAATTCAGTAATGCAGATGCCGGTACCTTATATCTCTATAATCCCGCAACCGCTCAACTGGAATTCAAAGTCGTTCAAAACGACACCATGAATATCCACATGGGTGGAACGCATGGCAACATACAGTGGCAGCCACTGGAACTTTATGATAATGAAAAAAATGAAAACCGTCATATGGCAGCAGCATTATGTGCCCTTAACCAAGTTGTTGTCAATATCCCAAATGTCTACGAATCCACGGATTACGACTTTGGCGGTACCATTGATTTTGATGCACGTACAGGGTATAAAACCAGATCCATATTAGTCCTCCCTATGAAAGACCACGAAGACAACCTTATCGGAGTATTGCAACTCATCAACAAACAGGATGTTGATGATACCATCATCCCTTTTGATCACTCGGATGAGGAAATTGCATCCTCATTAGCTTCCCAAGCCGCAGTGGTCCTGACCAAACAAAAACTCATCAATGATTTGGAAATATTACTCGAATCGTTTTTAAAGACGATCAACGTTGCCATTGAAGAAAAATCCCCTTATACTGCAGGGCATATTCATAAGATGGTCGATCTCTCTGTGATGATCGCTCGTGAAATCAACGAAGATACGGGTCAATTCGAACACATCCATTTTGATGAGGACCAACTCAAAGAGATCAAGTTTGCGGCATTGATGCACGATATCGGAAAAATCACGACCCCCGAATACGTCATCGACAAATCAACCAAACTCGAGACAATATACGATCGAATTCATACCGTCGAGTCGCGCTTTGAGATCCTAAAACGGGATGCCTATATACAATATTTAGAGCAAAAAAATGCCATTAATGATTCAGTGCTGCTGCAAGAGATTGAAACAAAATACAATGAAGCCATCAAAGAGTTAGATGCAGAGATTGATTTTCTCAAATCAGCCAATGTCGGAGGTGAATTTTTTAGCGATGAGAACATCCAAAAAATACATCTCATCGCACAAAGGACAATTCGTCTAAACGGTATTGTTGAGCCTATTTTGAGTGAAGATGAAGTCGCTAATCTGACAGTGCAAAAAGGGACTCTTACGTATGATCAACGTATGATTATCAATAATCATGCCCAAGTAACCCTAAGGATGCTAGAACAGCTTCCATTCCCACGCAAGCTTGATCGTGTCGCTGAAATTGCGTGTGGCCATCATGAAAAGATCAACGGCGGCGGCTACCCTCTAGGACTCAAAGGTGACGAGTTGAGTTTTGAAGCACGCATCCTTGCGATTGCCGATATATTTGAAGCACTTAGCGCATCTGATCGCCCTTATAAAAAAGGGAAAAAACTCTCAGAAGTCATGAAAATCCTTTTCTTTATGGCAAAAGACGGGGACATCGATATGGATATCATACGCTTCATGTACGAAAGTGGGCTGTACTTGCGCTATGCACAAGAGACACTTTCAGCAGAATATATTGACGAAGTAATCCTAAATTTTGATTTTGAAGGAAAAAAATAAAATTGGATACAGCTTTTTTTATCCTTCTTGAAATTGGTTTCGACCACTCTCTTTTGCTTTATACAAAGCACTATCAGCACGTTTAAGAATTTCCGATAAATTTTCATCATCATCTTGCAATTGCGTGACACCTGCACTTATG
Organism: Sulfuricurvum sp.; assembly: GCA_024637295.1. Classification (GTDB taxonomy): domain Bacteria; phylum Campylobacterota; class Campylobacteria; order Campylobacterales; family Sulfurimonadaceae; genus Sulfuricurvum. The sequence goes on along the minus strand of JAGXFL010000001.1, from coordinate 135,442 downwards.
GTGAACTTTAACGTCCCTTTTCCAGTATACATGATAATGTTCTGCGTGCTATTAATAATCCTGCTTACGAAAATTTGAGCATCACTAATGGATGTGTTAGGAAGCAAAACTACAAACTCTTCGCCTCCATATCGCCCTAAAACATCAACTTCTCGGACATGCTCATGTAAAAGTTCTGAAAACTTTTTCAGTACTTCATCTCCAATATCATGCCCGTACGTATCATTGATCTTTTTAAACCAATCAATATCAATCATGATTAATGAAAATAAGCCCAGGTATCGTTTAGCACGCAAAAACTCCATTTCAGATTGATTGAAAAACGAGCGACGGTTTGGTAGACCTGTAAGGGGATCGGTATTAGCTAGAGATAGAAGCTTGTTTTGAACGATTTCTTTACTATGAACAAAATAATAAAAAAGCCCAAATATAACGGTAGAGATCAAAATAATATTGAGCGTAAAAAATAAAATACTGATCTCTATAGGGACATTATGAATGTCAATACCAAAAGTGACGATCTCTTGGTCAACTAAACCACTCACGGCAACCAACAGAATATAGGCTATAAACCATCGTACCGTCACCGACTTTTCCAGAAAAGTCAAACCACCTAAAATCGCTAAAACGGACCATAAAACAACCCCACCGCTGGGGATAAATCCTCCTAACGCTATTTGCAATGCGAAAGGGGTCATGAGACTGATAAAAACTTGTAGGTTTTGTGCAATATTAAAGTTTTTGGAATAATACAAATACGTGAAATTCAAGGCTGTGATAAGTGCATAACTAAATGGGATAAGCGCTTGATAAATCAAACCCGACAGGAGAGATATACTACCCCATACTATCCCGCCAATCGACATAAAGGTCCCTAGATAAATTAAAAAACTGTGCGCGATTTTTTCATTATCCGTAGAAGTTTCATTATCGGCAATCGTTAAAATGGACTTTATAGGCACAGTAAAAACACCTTTAGCAAATATATAAATACTTAATAACTAAGGCGTTTAGCTATTAACCATTTTTAAATGACTTTATTTTATCATAATCAATAGATATATATCTTAACTGTTCTGGCTTATAATGGCAGTTTTATGGTGAAGGTCGTTTCATCCCCTTCGCTAGAGACACTCAGGATGCCTTCGCAATGATCTTCAATAATTGTTTTACTCATATAAAGTCCAAGACCGGTACCAAGATTATTATTTTTGGTTGTAAAATAGGGAGTGAAAAGTCTACTGATCACTTCATCACTAATTCCACCTGCATTATCCAATATTGTAATAATCGTATATTTGTCATCTTTATCGACAGTAAGTATGATGTTCCCATCATGAATAGTATTTTCAATAAATGCATCCATAGAGTTCTTCATAAGTGCAATTAAAACTTGGAGTAACTCATTACGATAAGTAAAGACATTTGAATCGTTTTGAATCAGTTTTATTATTTTGATTCCATTACTTTTTAAGGAAAAATCGATAAGATCGAGTGAATTATTCAGTATTGAAGATAGTGTTACAAACTCTTTGGGCTTGTCAGGACGGAAAAAATCTCGATAATCTGAGATCGTTTGTGAAAGATGATTACTCTGCTGCTCGATTTTCATTAGTTTTTGAGATAGCAACATATCTGGCTCATCTTTAATTTCCTCTTGAATACGCAGTTGAGCTGTAATAGCATTGATTATTGAAAGAGGCTGTCGCCATTGATGTGCAATCATTGAAACCATTTCTCCCATTTGTGCCTGACGTGTCTGCATTCTAAATAATTTCTCTTCTTCTAGCTGTTGCGTTATATCACGCGCGATCCAAATCAATTTACCCTCATCATTCCCAAATTTTGAAAACGTTATCTCAATATTTTTTATCTCTTTATTGACGCCATCCATGATAAGTGAACAACGAGCCAATACAGGTTTCCCAGAACAAGCAGTATCCAGATGACTATTAAAAGCGGTATCATCGCATTCTATCTTCCACACAGTATCGAGCACATTTGCTCCAATAAGGTTCTCTTTGTGCGATGCAAATAATTGCACAGCCATATCATTACAATCAACAATCGTATTTTTATCTAAAATCAAGATAGCTTCATGTGCTGAAGCAAAAATAGTTTCATAGAACACTTTGTTTTCGTAAAGTTTTTTTTCTGCAATACGTATGTTCGTTATGTCTTCACCGGAACTCAAAAATCCTATTAGAACACCATTAGAGTCATTGAGTGGTTTATTTGTCCATGCGATCAGACGCTCATCTCCATTTTTTGTCAATACCGGATTTTCGTAATACTTTGGAGTTTCCCCCATCTCCTGAAATTTATCCGCGAGCTTGTTTATCTCAGGCTTTATTCGATCCGGAATGAAGTTTTCAAACCAATTCTTACCGATCACTTCATTGGCTGTATAACCGATGATCTCGCATCCTCTTCGATTGATCAGTTTGACTTTATTATCCATACCGATGACAACAATCATAACATCAACAATATCCAAATAATTTTGGGCTGTCTCTTTTTCATGCAAAAGTGCTTTTTCAACATTTTTTCTATCAGAAATATTGCGTGAAGAGCAATACAGATATCGCTTACCATCCAATACAATCTCACGAGATGTAACCTCAACATCTAGGATACTACCATCTTTACGGCGATGGCGTGTTTCAAATGTAACAGGATATTCACTTACAGAATCCATCATTACAATTAGAGCCTCTTTTGCTATCTGAGCTTCAAAATCAAAGAGAGTCAAATCTTTCGCTTCGTCATCGGTGTATCCAAGTGAGTGAATAAACGAGGCACTGTAGTCGATGAGATTTCCATTAGCATCTAGAATATGAACTCCATCAGCGGCAGATTTTAACAATGAATTAAGCCAGAATCGATTTTTTTCCAGTTGAAATGTTTTTAGGCGGATTATTTTTTGACTTTGTATGAGTGAAGCTATGATCATAAAAAGGACTAAATTGACAAATACACCAAAAAAAGTCAATAAAAGTGGATATTTATTCTCTGTTGATGTATCAAACTCCGGTGTGCTGTAAAAATAGATATCCCATTTACGACCACCTACTAAAAGCGTTTTTTGTACCTGATATTTAGAGATATAGCTCTTATGTGAAAATGTACTATAAAGAAAGTTTTCCTCAGATTTTTCATTACCATCGTATACTTCAAAATCCAATGTCTCATCTTTAAGTACAATGGTATTTAATAAGTCACTCATCCGAAACGGGCTGTAGACAAATCCAATCAATGATTGACGCTTTTCTTCAATCGTCTCCGTCTTGTTTCCTGTTTTATACAATGGAAGATATAACAAAATCCCAGGCTGAACATCCGTATCAATCTCTTGAACCAGTTTTACGGGTGCTGAAGCGCTCACAATACCTGTGTCTCGTGCTTGTTTCATGGCTTCTTGACGCTTTGGATTTGAATACATATCATAACCGATAGCTTTTAGATTTCGTTCATCATGCGGCTCTAGATAAAGTATTGTACTGTATTCATCGCGTTTACTTTTAGGATTTATCGTAAAGCTTGGATAACCATTCATCCGCATATCTTGCTCAACTCGGGCAACCTCTAAAGGCGCTATCATCAATGAAAACCCCATACCCTGCATACCAGGATAATTTTTATCGATTTCAAGTGATTTGATGAATTGATGCCATTCTTGAGCACTTACATGGTCACTGCCCTGGAAAAAAGCAACACCACTGCGTAAGACTTGCTCATATCTATTTATCCGTTTATCAATATGATCAATGTTTGTATCGACCTTACTATTAAATAGTTTTAGTGCACGATCTTCAAAGTAAGCTTTAGAAAAGGACCATACTATAGTAGCAATAACGGTTGAGGCAAGTAACACAAGAGTGAGATGACGTATATTAATAAAATCAAATTTCTTGCTAAATTGATGCCATCTAATTTTTTTAGCCATTGTCCACATTTCTATTGATTTAGTATAATCTTATCATAGTGTCATATAGTCATAAAACAATCACAAGAATAATGAAGAATTAGACTTCTTTCAGTATATTTTCATAGGCAATCAATGCTTCAGTAATAGGAAAATCATACTCTTGCAAAATAGGTTCAATCTCTTTAAAAGAGGCGATTCCATCTAAACTAAACAAAGTTCTAGCACATTTTAACATTGCGCATGTTTCCGGTTTCAATCCATATTCCGGTCTCATAGAATAGCATAGTGAATCAATCATAAAATCATCAAAATACCACAGTTTGAATAATTTAGCTGCCAATTCATCTCCGCAAAGACCAAATAGATTTGCCTCTTCCAATGAAAGTTCATAAGGAGTTTTAGCGGTAAAGACATGTGACATATCACGAGACATCAGTACATATGAAGTAACTAAGCGCCCTATTTCAAGAATAAAAGTAAGCCCGCCAAGTGATTGTAATATCGGACGATGTGTTTTAAACAGCCAAAGGTCTAAAAAGCGCTGTTGTAACTCCATCGTCTTAAACCACTTGTCCACAGTTGTCCCATATGCACAAAGGTCATTAAATGGATGCGCTTTTAATGCAGCTGTCAGGGCCATTCCACGTATTGCATCCACACCAAAAAGTGAGATCACTTGAGTGATTGAAATGATAGTCTGACTGCATCCATGGTGAGGAGAATTAGCATAACGGAGGATATCTGTATACAAGATAGGATCAGCTTCAATAACTTTAGCAAGCGCTTTATAATCTACATGCTCATTATTACAAATCATATTGATTTGATTAATGGATTCTCGCAGCGGGGGGAATGATTCAATAGATTTAAGATACTTAATATTCAAATCAATCCCACCTTGTTCTTTTATCATAAAATAAAATAGAATTAAATTATACTCAAATATCAGATAAAAGTGTACCCGATTTTAGCTAAGTTTTGAAGATTACTGTCATCTCCCATTTTTTTACGCATACGGAGGATTAGATTTTTAAGTGCACCATCGGACATCTCTTCATCCAGTATTTGTGCAAAAGTCTCATAGGTGACAATTTTCCCACGTTGGGACAACAGTAGTTCAATCGCTAGAATCTCATTTTTTGTCAATATGATTTTTTCACCATTCTCATGAACAAATGCTTTTCCAAAATAATCATACGATAAGGTATCATTGATTTTTGCTTGGAGCATCCCATGGGATTTCAATCGATCTACCGCAAGATAAAGTAGTTTTATCAAAACATTGAATTCTATAGGTTTGTGAATATAATCAATCAAGTTGAGCTTGCATGCAGCTAAGAGATCTTCCGTAGCAATAGATCCTGAAACAATGACGATAGGAATATTAGCATTATACTCTCGTATTTGTTTTGCAACATCGATACCGCTGATGCTACCCATGTGAATGTCTAGTATGACAATGTTAATGGAGTTATTTTTATAAACATCAAGTGCCTCTTCACCATTTGTTACAGAAAATACCTTTCCTACGACTAGCTTAAGAGTCTTTTCGGTGATCTCACGCAATATTTCATTATCTTCAGCATATAGCAGCGACAGACTTTTAAACTCAACAAATTCATTAAACTTAGCCATTTAGACCTCTCTTATTTAATCAGCAAACTCATGTGAAATCTTTGTAAACTGATCAATATTGTCCATGAATAGATTAACCAGATTTGGATCAAAATGGCGACCACGCTCACTAAAAATAAAATCAATGATCTTTTCGATCGGCCACGCTTTTTTATAAACACGTTCACAGCTCAATGCATCAAATACATCTGCCAATGCGATGATACGTCCATAAATATGGATATCTTCACCGCTGAGAGCATTTGGGTAACCTGTTCCATCCCATTTTTCATGGTGTTCATTTGCAATAATCGCGGCAGCTTGGAGTAGTGGTCGATTTGAATGTTTCAAAATATCATAACCAATACTACTGTGCGTTTTCATAATAGTGTACTCGTCAGGGTCGAGTTTACCCGGTTTTAACAAAATAGAATCGGCAATGCCGATTTTTCCAATATCGTGCATCGGAGCGGCACTGTAGATCAATCGAATATCTTCATCATCCAACCCTACTAGTTCTCCCAAAAGTTTTGAGTATTTCGCCACACGTCGTACATGATTTCCGGTTTCTTGTGAACGTGTCTCGCCCACTTCTCCCAAAAGTGACAACATCTCATGCTGTGTTTGCCATATCTCTTCATTAAGATCATACAATTGCGTAATATTATAACTGATGCTGATGAACTCGATAATATCGCCAAACTCATCTAAAACAGGTTTGATGGTCGTCTCGGTAATATACCGTTCACCATTTTTGTTGATATTTTTAATAGTACCTTTCCATATTCGTTTGCTTAATATCGTTTCCCAAAGGTTTTTATAAAATTCATGACTCATATCCGGATGTCGAAGAAGTTTATGCCCTTTTTCAATAATTTCATCATAACTGTACCCACTTGTATGGATAAACTGTTCGTTGACATAGATTATTTTTCCGTTTAAGTCTGTCTTGGAGACAATAGTTGCAAAATCGACAACCTCTTTATATTGCTCTAATAGTGTTGTTTGGTGAATCAAATCTTGTTTGAGCTGCGCCGTAAATTCATTTACCTTACGCTGATTATAAAGATGTGTGACCACTTCATCCAAAATATTTATTAACTGTTCTGTTTGAATAGGTTTTAGTATAAATTGAGCCACAGCTAGATTGATAAGTTCTAATAAATAGTTACTGTCTTCACATGCTGATGTAATGATAATAGATTGATTTGGATTGATCTCTTTTATTTTTTTGACCATATTGACACCATTCATCTCGGGCATCAATATATCCGTTATAACAATATCAAATAGTGACTCTTTATATAAATTAAGCCCTTCTAGACCATTACCAGCTGTTTGAACATTCGAAAAGATCGTTTCCAACAGAAGCTTCGTATTTTCTCGTATTGATTGTTCATCTTCTACATATAAAATACTCATCCCTTTTGAACATTGGATGATATGGTTTAATTTTTCTTTTATACTCATTTTTTTACCTCATGAGGGATTTTAATGGTAAATATCGTTTCGGTATCTTGACTGTATACTTCTAAAACTCCCCCACAATGTTCTTGTATAATCATTTTACTCATATAAAGACCTAAACCGGTCCCGCCATGTTTACTTTTAGTCGTAAAATACGGTATAAATAATTTATTCATATTCTCATCTGAGATGCCACCAGCATTATCATGTATACTCAAAATTGAGTTATCCTCATCACTGTTTAATGTTAGAACAATCTTACCATTTTCACAATTATTATCTTCAAATGCATCCAACGAGTTTTTTAATAAAGCAGTTAATACCTGTAAAATTTCATTGCGAAAGCTAAAGATTTTTGGATCTTGTAAAATAACCTCCTCAATTATGATTCCATGATTTTTTAAAGTATGATCAAGAAGATTAAGCGCATGACGTATGAGTAATGAAAAATCAAAATACTCTTTTGGTTTATCAGGTTTAAAGAAATCACGATATTCAGAAATAGTATAGGATAGATGTGTACACTGTTCTTCAATCTTTACAAGATTTTGGTGTTCAACAGAATCTTCTTCTCCATCCATCAACTGTTTTAGCCGCATCTGAGAAGTGATCGCATTGATGATGGCTAACGGTTGACGCCATTGGTGCGCAATCATAGAGATCATCTCCCCCATTTGCGCTTGTCTTGTTTGCATTTTAAATAATCTTTCTTTTTCAATTTTCTTAGTGACATCCCGCGCTACCATGATAAGTCTATTATCTAAAAAGTCACTAGATCCAGAAATACTTATTTCGACTATTTTAGTCACATTGCTAGGCAATATCATTGTGCATTGTGTTTGTGTGTCTTGACCTTGAACTGCAATTTTTAGGTGATAGTTCAGGTTTTCGCCATTGCATTCAATTTTCGAAGCGACACTATAGATATCCATTCCAATCAACGATTTTCTGTTCGTTTCAAATAAGGATAGTGCCAAATCATTGCAATCACTGATAGTAGAATAGTTTAAAACGATGATTGCTTCATTGACCGAAGAAAAAATCATTCGATAAAATTCTTCACTCTCTTTTAATTTAAGCTGAGCCTCTCGAACATCGGTTATATCGACATAGGCACCAACTACACCAATAACGTCACTATTCTCATCATATAAAGGTACTTTTGATGTACTTACCCAGGCAGTTTCACCATTATCCCTATCCTGTGGTTCGACAAAGTCAACTTTACCCTTACCGTTTTCCATAACATATTTATCATCTTGATAATACGAATCGGCTTGATCTTTCCAAAAAAACTGCTTGTCGTACATTCCGATGACCTGCTCAGAATCATTGAGACCGGCATCAAGAGCAAAAAGATTATTACAGCCTAAGTACATAGAGTCTTTATTTTTCCAAAACAACCGCACTGGGATAGTATTGATAATAGTTTTTAATAATGCTGCATTTTTAAGCACCTCATGTTCTGCTATGCGTTGAGCACTCATATCAATATTAATTTGCAATGTCCCTGTCACTACACCATCTACAATGATAGGATTGATAGTATATTGTTCATATTTATTTTTCCATTCAACCTCTAATGTTTGAAATGTTTTTTTATCTATAGCTTGGCATATCGGGCAAACCTCTACATTGACATTTGGATGAAATACTTCATGATTACTCTTGCCTACAACATCATCATGATCCGATGAATATTGATTTGCCATACGATTAATCTGGCGTACAATACCATTATTGTCAACGATAACGACAGGAACAGGAATAGCATCATAGGCAGTAGAACTCTTGGACATAACACTAAATGGCTCTTTAAGTGCTGTGACTATAACCCCTCTAAAAATCATCCAATAGGCTATAAATTTGAATACATGCCCCAGTACATTCGTAATACCATACAGATCTACGTAAAGTGTAAAACAACTTTCTGCCATGATATTAAAAAAAAGCGCTGCAATGATCGTATGATACATAAAGGGATGGTAGTTTCTACGTGTCCATTTATACATCAACATCGCAACCATTGACCCAAATATCACAACATATTCAAGTACGATTTTCGTTATGGTTATTCCTGTATTTTCAACATTCATTACAGGGAACAGACCCATAAAAGTAGCAAAATAGAAAAATGCCGTTAATACCCCTAGCGCTGCGAATAGCTTTCGTGATGATATTCTGTCAAAATGGATAAAAGGGGCCGCAAGCAGCGTTGCTATTTGAAGTAAACGAGCAAGTATCCAGAATGTAGTCGATGGATTTTGGATTGAAGCTTCTGCATAGATATTCATACCATGGTAAGTGAGCATATGAGCTAAATCCAGCATAGCTGTCCAAAAAAAACCAGTACCTAAGACAAGTAAAAAATCATTACGGCTAAATTTGTGCATGTAATAAGAGATCATTGTTATGAGGATACCCATGATAACTGCAAAAAGTTCTACTAATACATGAAACAATAAATAATCATAATAGAATCGAATAGCAATTAAAAGTACAATTAAAATAACCGGTAAAATAAGACCGTTTAAATCATAACGTATGATTTTTTTAAAAATTTTAATCATAGAATACGCTCCAGAGATTAACGATATTTATATAATGCATTTTAAAAAAACTCCATATCACCTTCATCGTCATCAACAGTTTCTGGAGGATGAATCATGGTGATGATCTGTTGAATACTCAGCGTCGTTGGCTGATGAATATGATGGATGTTTTTCATCGCCATACTCTCAACGGAAAAACGTTTCATGTAGAGACTCAGATCAATACATATAGCATCAAATAATTTCAAAATATGATCAGGCTTAGCTGTAAATATCGTGATAAAATCACGATCATCTGCAATCATGCGAGAAAGCTCTTCCAACTTTTGAGCCAAAGGATCTAAAAATGGGGTATAACGGTACAAAATATTAGCTATTTTAGAAACGTCATCACCTACTAAATCAATATACTTTTGATCATTACCATCAGTAAAATGTGAAAGTTCATCTGGAATCGCACTGAGTAAGTCTATCATTTCCTCACAATCATCCAACAAAAATACAACTTTTTCATAGCCTTCATCTTCATCTTTTGCAAAATATTCTTCCAAAAGCTCTGATTTACTTTCTGGTTCAGTGTGAGAATAGAACTCTCCGAGCTGTTCATTTTTAATACTGACCGTATTCATATGAGAAGTCAAAACTTCTACTGTTTGTTTGAGCTTTTTACGCTCTTCTTGTAGAGCATTAAAAAGTTCAATATTAACATTTTGCGCATCCGCATCTCTACAGACAGGTAGAAGTATTCTAAAGAGTTTATCTAAATCGATCGGCTTTAGGATAAAACTGCTCACTCCATTTAACAGGACATCCAATAATATATCACTCTCATCGTGTGCAGAAATAGCAATTATTTTTTGTTCAGGATTGATTTCATGAATATATTTTATCATTTCGATCCCATTGATTACGGGCATATTGATGTCAGTAATGACAATATCATAATGATTTTGATTGTATTTATCCAATCCCTCTTTACCATTTTCGGCAACATCAACACGTGCAAATAAAGATTCAAAAACTTTTAAAGTTTCTTCTCGTACAGACTTATTATCTTCAACATACAATAGATTCAATCGAAGTGAAAATTTTTGCAGTTCTTTCATAAAAATCATCATCTGATCCTTAAACAGTAATTTATTAAGTAATCATACCTATCTCAAATCATAAAACAATCTCAATAGGTTTGTATATTTATAAAGATTCTAATATACCGGAAGAAATTTTTTGCAAAGACATTTGTATCTCTACTGCACCTAGCTCATAGGCTACTTTTGGCATTCCATAAACGACACAGCTGGCTTCATCTTGACCAATTGTCCTTGCACCTGCATTACGCATGGCAAGCAGCCCTCGTGCTCCATCACCACCCATTCCGGTAAGGATAACCCCAATAGAATTACCTCCTGCAATTTTAGCAACCGAATTAAGCAGTACGTCAACCGAGGGACGGTGACCGCAGACTTTATCACCACTACCGATCTCAACGTAATAACGAGCACCCGAACGACGTACAACCATGTGATAATCACCGGGAGCTATCAACACTAACCCTGGTAGAATTGAATCTCCATTGCGAGCTTCACGCACCTCCATCGCACATATTGAATTAAGCCTCTCCGCAAATGGTCCCGTAAAATTGGCCGGCATATGCTGAACAATCACAGTCCCGGGAGCATTACGAGGAAGTCCCATCAAGACCTCTTTGAGTGCTTCTGTTCCTCCCGTGGATGCTCCAATGGCTAAAATTTTATGAGTTGTTTCTGCCAGTGAAGTGGTATTAGCCTGCTGTGTATTACTCAAGACATGTTGTTTTACTCTCACCTTGGCGGCAATTTTTATTTTGGCAATAAGTTCATCCCGCATCTCATCTTTACCGTCATAAATATGAGAATGAGGTTTGGGTACAAAATCAACCGCTCCTGATTCAAGTGCATCAAGAGTTGTCTTAGCTCCCGCTTGAGTCAGGGATGACACCATGATGACCGGCAAAGGCATATAGTGCATCAGCCGCTTTAAAAAAGTGATCCCATCCATCCGAGGCATCTCTACGTCCAAGCAGATAACATCCGGTTTCAATTCAACTATTTTATCCCGCGCAATATACGCATCTGAAGCCGTTCCTACTACTTCAATCATGGGGTCAGATCCAAGAATATCCGTCAAAACGGCCCTTGCTGTTGCGCTGTCATCAACAATCAATACTCGTATTGCCATTGCTTATCTCCCTGTATCTTTGTTGCTAGAAGCATACTTCAGTAACACTTTGCCACGTTGTAAATCAAACTGTATCTTCCGCCCATTTTCTCCACCAACATCCTGGGCAACGATAGCAATTTTATACTCATTTAAAATTTCTTTAGCAACTAAAATATTTTTTTGTCCAATCATCATCGAGTCATTTACCCCTATGTTCATGGATGCTCCACCAAAAATTTTAGCTTCCATAGTCTTGGAAGTCGACCCTTTTGACATCATAAGTTCAATTAATTTTGGTATAGAGATATTCCCAAACTTTGGTGATTGTAAACCATTACCATTCCAAAAAGGGAGTAAGTAGTGATTCATCCCTCCAATCCCAAGATCACTATCATACAAGCATACAGCGACGCATGAGCCTAAAACCGTAGAAATCGCGGTGGGGGCTATATCAACGTGGATCTGCCCAACATGGATAAAAGTGGAACATCCTTGAATCATTAGATCTCAATCGCATCATCAAATGATTCAAATAAAAATTCGTCTGAACCACAAGCTTGAGAGTCAGGAAGTGCTGTTTCCAATGGCAAAGTCACAGTAAATATAACCGTTCTGTCATTGACAACATAATCAATCTCTCCACCGAGACGCTCACACAACTCACGAGAAATACTTAATCCCAATCCTAAGCCATGAGATCCTTCCATGCAATGAGAAAAGCGGGTAAATACTTGTGGTTTATGTTCCACATTAGGACCAGCTCCTTGATTTTGAATCGCAATCGTGAGAGTAGAATCCTTTTTTTCAATATTTACATAGACCACTGTACCTGAGTCCCCATAATCGCATGCATTGGCTAAAAGGTTTTTAAGGATTAGATACAGTTTTCTAGGATCCGAAACAATCTTATCTCTCAAGGTGCTCTCAACAATCAGCGTAATCTTTTTATTTATCAGCTTACATTTGAAGCCTTCTATCGCCTCTTCAATAAGTACTTTTGGATCAACCAATGCGTAGGTAATATCCATCTCTCCGCTTTCTATCTCAGCAGTGACTACGAGATTTTGAATACGTGAATTTAAAAGTAGCATCTCTTCTTGTACTAATTCGAAGATAGCTTCCAGCCGCTCATTACCCTGCAGTTTCAAATGAGGGATCATTCCCAACAGGCCAGTCATTGGATTATTTAGCTCACTCGCTACAAGCGATAAAAAATGTGATTTTGCTTTTTCACTCTCTATTAGCTGCTTATTGAGATCTAATATTTTACGACTTAAAAAGGCAACCTCTTCACTCGTATCTTCATATTTGTTTTCTTCATCAATATGTGACTTGTCCATTATTCTATCTCCATTGTCTTAATCATCATCATCTCTGCTTTTAAAGAATTAAGTAACATATCAATCCCTTTTGATTTTTCCATAAGTTGACGGTTTTCACTGTAAAAACGTTTTCCGCTTTTTTGCATCTCATCGATCTCTTGTGAAATTTGCGCAACAAGCGTTTTTAGCTGAGAAAAAATTACTTTAAATCGTACAGATTCCCCCTGGCTTGCAGCAGCTTCAATAAAACCATAAACCTGTATGTATCCCAAATACATCATTTGCTGTTCTAACTGATCAAAATGTGTAAGGCTCTCACTAATTTGCGTATCAAGCCCATTTTGCAATATCTTCATTTTACTTGCATATTCTGTAATTAATACAATAAGATCACATACATTTTCATTCATTTCATTCATTTGCATATCGCTGTTTTTACATGAAATTTCTTCAATAAAATTCGTTACCATTTCGATTTGTAAACGCATTGAAGCAATGGAAAATACCATACTGCTTAATGAGTCTGACACCTTATTGACCAACTCATGAATATTGCTGATGAGCGTGTCATTGTCTTTTGCATTATTACGGATATCCCGAGCCAGAACACCGAAAGTTTCTCCTCCATGTGCAATCTTATAGGACGATACTGAAGCATTAAGCGATAAAAGTACAATATCTCGGGCAAGATAGCGTAGAGATGTCCCTTTTTCTTCGAAGATCGACTTAATACTGCTAAACATCTCTATTTTCTCAAACCAGTGATCGTATTCATTCATCAGTGCTTTACTATAGCTATGGACAGATTTAAGATTTTTCATAACTGGCGGTAAAGAATCCAAATCATCCTCACGATGATATGTATCAGAAAGAAGCGCTTGACGGCTTTGAAGCTCTTGAAGAAGAGCATCACTCATAAAATGATCGTAATCGCAATAACCTAAGTCAGCTAAAAGTGAAGAGATCATGTCCCCGCTAGCTTCAATATCATCCATACTCTCAATCATAAGTAGTTTAAAATAAAGTTCTTTGACTGCAGTAAAAATCTTTGTATTGGGTTTAATTCGGATCGATACATAGCGATCATTTAGTGGAAAAACCGCCGCGAGAACCCAATAATACTCTCCATTTTTTACCCTATTCTTCACATAGGTGACAATCGGTTTATCGGCTTTTAAATAATCCCATAAAGTTCTAAATATAATACGAGGCATATCGGGATGACGAACAATGTTATGAAAACTTCCAATTAGTTCTTGTTTCGTATAACCGCTGATTCGGATAAAAACATCGTTTCCTGTGATTATTTTACTGTCAAAATCGGTTATTGAAAAGAATATTTCATTAAATTCGAATTTAGCTTCTTTATTTGTGGCTAATGCCTGATTGGCTAACTGCACTATATTACCCTTTTATAATCGTTGATAAATAGAAGAACCTAAAAGTTTCAACGTCTCTCGATGAGTCGTTAACGATTCTGAACTTCCTAAAAAGAGCGGAGCGCCTTTAGGTAGTAGTGTGCTAAAGCGACCTATTAGATCATGACGGGTTGTATCATCAAAATAGATCATCACATTTCGGCAAAAGACCATATCAAATTTGTTTTTGAAAAAAAACGGATCGGTCACTAAATTATATAGACGAAACAATACTTTTTCCCGTAAATGGGGAAGGACTTGATAGCTTATTTGTGTATCACCGCGTACTTTTTCAAATGAACGCAGTGAAATCTCTTTTGGGAGTGCTTCAACCTGTTTGGCTTCATACTCTCCTGCAATGGCTTTGGAAAGGACTTTGGCCGAGATATCGGTTGCCAAAATCTTGATGTCCCATTGATCAAAATCACTCAAATGATGCTGTAGAAACATCAAAATCGTATACGGTTCCTCACCGCTGGAACACCCTGCCGACCAAATACGGATTTTTTTCTCTCGCTTGGAAGCGACAAGTGCCGGCAAATAATTCTCCAACCACTTCCACTGTGCCACTTCTCGAAAAAAGGAGGTAACATTGGTAGAAATAGCGCTGATAAAAAATGTGAGTTCATCTCCTGAGGTATCCGTGACCAAATGATCATAATACTCTCTAAATGAGTTGAGTCCCAATTGATTGATCCGTTTGTTCAGCCGTCCTTGGACGAGTGTACTTTTTTGATCCGAGAGGGAAATCCCTACTTTTTCATAGATGTAACGGCGGAAAAGATCAAACTCCTTCGGACTTAGTTCAAGCTGTACCATGAGTACCCTCAATGAGCGGGCGCAATTCATCAACATTTAGAATCAAAGCAATATCACCGCTGCCAAGAATCGCTCCTCCGCTTATCTCTTTGAGTTTCGCCAAGGATTTGCCCAATGGCTTAATAACCACTTGTTGTCGTCCTACGAGTTCATCTACCATAATGGCAATACGTCCTGCTTCCGTTTCTACGCAAACGAGTATCCCTTCCCATGGCTCAATACGCTGTGTGGAAAGATTAAACACATCGCTTAGTCGAATAACCGGTATGTGCTGTCCGCGCATACTTACAAATTCACCCTGCCCTTTGATAACATGAACGATCTCACGCTCAGGCCGGAAGGATTCAACAACACTCAAAGTCGGAATAATATAAATCTCTCCCGCCGTTTGAACGAGCATACCGTCGATAATCGCCAACGTGAGAGGCAGGACCATCGATAGGGTTGTTCCAACTCCCTCAGCCGAATCGATCTCTATCTTTCCGCGCAGTTTCTCAATCGAAGTTTTCACCACATCCAATCCGACACCACGACCTGAGAGATCACTGATCGTATCGGCCGTTGAGAACCCTGGTTGCATGATAAGACCGAATATTTGACTGTCGGTTAGATTTTCATCCCCAGTAATCACACCCCGTTCAATCGCTTTTTGCAACACTTTTTCTTTGTTGATTCCTCGTCCGTCATCACTTACACTGATCACAATGCTACCACTTTTGTGATAGGCACGCAAAGTGATATTCCCCTCTACTTTTTTACCCGCAGCAAGTCTCTCATTGGCATCGGCTTCCAGACCATGGTCTATCGCATTTCGGATAATATGGATCAACGGATCCGAGAGACTATCGATCATGGTTTTATCAATTTCGGTCTCTTCCCCTTGAACATTGAGATGAAGTTCTTTACCTGTCTTCTTGGAGGTATCACGGACAACCCGCTTCATCTTGTCAAACGTATCGCGTATCGCGACCATCCGCAGGCTCATAACCCGATCCTGAATCCGCTTGGTGATCTTGGAGAGGGTTTCAATCGCTCGACTAATCGATTCGTCCTCGATTGCGCGAATTTGATCATTCTGGGCGATAAAGTTTTGAGCAATGACCAATTCACCCACTGAGTCAAACAGTTCATCGAGTTTGAAGGTGTCGATACGGATAGTAGAACCTGTCGTCACTCTCTCCGCACCTCTTCGCTCTTCTGCTTTTGGTTTTTTGATTTCTTCAATCACTTCTGCTTTTTCAATGACACTCTGAGCTACTACAGGATCAATCAGGCTAATGTGGTATTCATTATCGAATAAATACTCAAAGTTCTCTGCGACCTCTTCTTTGGTTTGTGGAGTCAGTACAACCACATGAACTTTTTTAATCCCGTTTACATCGCTTGAAAATGTTTCAAGGGCTGAAACTTCTTCCATACCGAAAAAGCTCTCTAATGATTTTGCTTTTTCACCCAAAAGATTAAGAAAGAGGATATGGTCAAAGCCCCGTTTATAGCAATCCACATCCAGTGTTAACTCAATGCGATAGAGATTCAGCCCCTCTTCTTGAAGCGCACGGTGAAACTGAATACTTTTTTCTACCGCTTCTTCCGTTCCACTCACAGACTCAAACGCAAATTCTGAAGCCAGATCACTAAAGGTCTCTGTAGCTTCTTCTATTGGAGGTAAAATGGGTGCATTTTTTTTCGAAGCTATCAAACTCTTAATACTATGTAAGCAATCCGCATAACCTTCAGGCAGTTCGGCAACGGCATCAAGTTCGCAGTTCATCACCTCTTTTATGATATCAACACTGTCCACAAATAACCCAAGAAGATGTTCTTCAACATCCTCTTTACTACTGCGATAATGATCCAACACATCTTCAAAATGGTGAACAAATTCACCTAAACGAGTAAACCCAAATGCATTAGCATTGCCCTTTAGCGTATGAACCCCACGAAATATTCCGTTGAGCAGATCGAAATCACTCGAATCTTCTTCAAAACGAAGAATATCAATATCGAGTTTCTCGATGATCTCTCCGGCTTCTTCAATAAAAATTGCTTTGACTTGTTCTTGTTTAGTCATGTCCCATCCAATGCAGTGTTCCATAAGAGCCTGAGGTAGTCATGCCCTTCTCTAAAAAAGGTATCTTAACCTCAGGACGTGTTCGCTTAAGACTGACCAGTAAAGACAAAATGGCACTACTGCGCAAGCATGTTCCCTCTTCAATCTTTATCATTTCAATGTATTCCAAACGGGGACGAACAAACTGTTCGAACTCCCGAATCTCCTCCATTGGCATATCCAAAGCTATGGTGAGCTCATCACCGTCCAATAACATTTTAGAACTCTCTCAAGTCGTCCTCATTTAGAGGAAAGATATCTTCTGCTTTCGCAGAAGCTCCTCTATTCTGAGGCATAGTAACACTTCTACGAGGAGCGATAGTGCTTCTCATTTCTAATTGTTGCAGTGGCTTCTTTTTCTTGGATACCACAACAGCAGCATCGGTTTGCATCCCAACCATAGCAGCGAGGATACCGACGGTTTCCATCATAGAGGTTGCTTGTGCATTGAGCTCTTCAGCGGCAGCTGCTGCTTCTTCAGAGTTTGCGGCAACTTGTTGGGTTACTTGATCGACTTGTCCCATCGCCTGATTGATTTGGGTCATACCTTCAGATTGCTCTTTACCGGCAATGGAGATTTCACCGATCAGATCAGATACTTTTTTAGACTGTTCAACGATCTCTTGGAATGAGGTGTGTGTCGCAAGAGCGATTTGGTTCCCCTCTTTGATCTGGCCTACGACCTCTTCGATGATATCAGATGTCTCTTTGGCAGCAGAGGCTGCACGTTGGGCAAGATTTCGTACTTCATCCGCAACAACGGCAAATCCTAGACCATGTTCACCGGCACGAGCCGCTTCAACTGCCGCATTGAGAGCAAGGAGATTGGTTTGGAAAGCGATTTGGTCGATGGTTTTAATGATCCCTGATATTTTTGCTGCTGATTCGGTAATCGCGTGCATAGAGTGAGAGAGCTGTTCTCCCTTTTCATATCCTGCGCGTGCTGAATCGTTTGCATTTTTTGCCAAGATATCGGCTTGACGTGCGTTATCGGTGTTTTGGGTGTTGATCGCAGTGGACTCTTCGAGAGTCGCACTGACTTCTTCAACACTGGAGGCTTGCTGACTTGCCCCTTGTGCCAAAGATGAAGAAGAAGAGGCTACTTGATCCGATGCCGACGTGATCTGCATCGCACCGTCACGAATGGAGTTAACACTTGCGGTGATTGAGCGGGTGATAGAGCGGATAATCAAGATTGCCAAGATGATTGAGATAGCAAAAGCGATCAGTACAATCATTATCGTCATCTGTACCGCACTGCTTGAATCCTTTTTAGCCATATTAACCGCTGCATCTGCACCGTCAATATTGATTTGGGCAATTTTCTCCATACTCTCCAACGCCGCTTGTCGTGGAACACGGCTGTTTTCAATAAACTCTTTCATTTGCTGGAAATAAGTGTCTACCATTGCCGGATTGGTATTATTGATCAAAGGGACGAGGGTATTGGCACGAAATGCTAAACTCTGTTCTTTCCATTTTCCAAAGTTTTCTTCAAATTTTTTCCATTCGATTGCCTCTTCAGGAGTTTGAGGAAGCGGAGCGTAAATAGCAAAACCTTTCTCATAACGCTCAAATCCTTTGACAAGCTTTTCGCGGGCATCTTCAAGCTTCTCTTTCATTTGAGGATCATCTTTAAGTGATCGCACACGGTTTTGCTGAATAACAATTTGATTCATCCCTGTACGCATCTCCATAAGACCGACGATAGAAGGAAGCTTGACAACTCCAACTTCAGTAATACCGCTTTCCCACTTTTGCGTTGTGTTATACCCTAAAAACCCAAGTGCACCAAGAGCTATCATCATTACCGCTGTCAACAAGATCAGCTTACTTTGTAAAACCATGTTTTCTAACCAATTCATATTATTCTCCCTCTATTGTTTGTGTTTTTTGTATCTGCTCTAAACTTACCAGCTCATCGGCTTCGAAAAGCTTGAGTACATCGAGTATCATCACCACGTTCTCTTCGATCTGTGCCATCGCGCAGATAAAATCAGTATCCACATTACTACCAAACTTCGGTGCTTCACCCATATGAGCAGCATCTATCGATGCAACCTCTTCTACACGATCCACGATAAAGCCGATATTGACTTTTTCCACTTCAACAATGATGACCGTCGTATGCATATCTGCCTCTCTTGGATCCATTCCAAAACGAAGACGTGTATCCACTACCGGAATGATCGATCCACGTAAGTTAATCACCCCACGCATGTACGCAGGAGTTTTAGGAACATACGTAACTTTCATCATCGCAATAATCTCTTTGATACGGTCGATTGCAATACCGTATTGCTCGTCGCCAAGGAAAAAAGTGAGATACCGCTCCTTTCTGCTTTGAGCCGTGTTTGATTCCATCCTTATACCCCCAATACCATTTTTAGTGATTTAACTAAATTTAAAACCATTCATTTCAGTCATGGAACACTATGAAATATAATTTCACGCATAAACATATCATATTTACAAAAAATCTCAAAAAAATCACAAAAGATAATTTTATTTTTAAAAATATTTCAAATGATTATAATATCTTCAGAATAAAAGTAATTTTTAGCATTAGATTTAATTAGTTTTTATGATTCTTTTGTGATTATTAATCTTTACAATACTTGCAGTAAAGTAAACCACTCAAGAAACGTAGGATTTCATATGAAACCTCTTAAGTTATGTATTCTCGAAACTTTTGCAAGTAATAAAATCAAACATACACCTTACTACCTCATTGCACTACTCAGTATTAATATGTTAATTGTTGCAATTGTATCGATTAGCTTACTTTATAATATTGGTTTTGAACGGCAAAAGAACCGACTAATAGACCTTGTCGAAACGCAAAGTGTTATGATAAATATTATTGCACACCAAGCTCTCGTAAATTCTAATAATTCTGCTACATACAAAGCCATGCGAGCAACTTCAACAAATTTTATCCGAAAAATTAACTCCACATATCCCTCTTACGGAACGATTGGAAGAACTGGAGAATTCGTTTTGGGTCAGCGAAATGATGCAAGTATCGGCTTTATTTTAAAACAGCGCTATTTTAATGAAAAAAACCAGCTATTAGTACCGTGGGAATCCACTCTAGCCGAACCTATGCGACGTGCACTAAAAGGACAAACAGGTGTCGATATAATGTTGGATTATCGTGGGGTAAAAGTGCTTGCAGCCTATATACCTATTCCTGAGCTTGAATGGGGCCTTGTAGCAAAAATAGATATTGATGAAATACGCGCCCCTTACATTGAAGCTACACAATATGCATTGCTTTTTACCATTATCCTTGCCGTATTTGGAAGTATTATCTTCTGGTTATTTCTCAACCCCTTGATCAATGCGATTGATGACTCCCGCCAATTCAATCGTCTACTTATATCAAAATCACCTACTGGATTACTATTATGTAACATTGATGGAGATATACTCGATGCAAACCAATCCTTTCTAAAGATTATTGGCCAAACGCTAGATGAAGTCAAGACGATCAACTATTTTGATTTTATAGCTGCGAAATACGTTGATGAAGAAAAAGAAAAGATCAAAAAACTTATACAAACCGGCACTCTTGATCCATGTGAAAGTTGTTTTGTCAACAGCAAAGATGAACACATACCCGTTAAAATTACAGGCGAACTTGTTAAAATGAAAAGTACTCCCTATTTGTGGCTAAGTATAGAGGATATAAGTGATTTTAAAACGCGAGAAGCTGAACTTTTACTCTCATCCATCGTTTTTGAAAATTCACAAGAAGCTATTTTTATAACCGATAAACAAAAAAAGATTATTAAATTAAATCAAGCATTTACGACTGTCACAGGTTTTTCAACAGAAGAAGCGATAGGCAATACTCCAAGCTTCCTAAAATCAGGGCGTCATGATAAATTGTTTTATGACAAAATGTTTCAGGAGATCGAGGCAACAGGAACATGGCGTGGAGAAATATGGAACAAGCGTAAGGACGGTACAATATACCCTTCATTGCAAAGTATTTTTGCTGTGTATGAGGAGAATCAAAAATTAATTCGCTATGTGTCTATTCTTACTGATATAAGTATGCAAAAAGCATATGAGCAACAACTTTATGACCATGCGCATACCGATACATTGACAAAATTACCAAATCGCCTTTATTTTGAACAAAAATTCGACCAAGTACTTCTTCGAGCAAAATACACGAATCAGCAATTCGCCTTATTTTTTATAGACCTCAATCGATTCAAAGAAGTCAATGATACGATGGGACATGATGCTGGTGATGTTTTACTGAAAACGGTAGCTAATGCCTTAAAAGAAGGAGTAAGATCTGATGATGTAGTTGCTCGATTAGGTGGAGATGAATTTGTGGTTATTCTTACAACAATTTCCAATACTAATGAAGCGATTCAAATTGCCCGCCACCTGATAGAAAAAGCGCAACAAGTTATTCAAATAGGTGAACACACAATTAGTCCTTCTCTGAGTATTGGTATATCAATGTACCCCGACCATGGAACCAAGAGATCTGAACTATTAAAATGTGCCGATGAAGCTATGTATTATGCCAAACACAGTACACATGAACATTATTATCTATATACTTCAAAATAATAGTGTAATGAATAACATTGAGTTAATAATTGGAGAAGAAGATTGTGGTGGGTCAAGCAGGATTTGAACCTGCGACAACTCCGTTATGAGCTAATTTTACTATTATAATTCTCAATTTAATCCCCTCAGTATAGTCCATAAAAAGGGCGTACAATCTCATACTAGTTAATTAAAATATGCTATCATTCATTACTAAGCCGTCACCTTACCCGTCACCAAAAAGGATTCCTATGCCTCCAAAAGAGCAGTTTGACAATGTAGTAATGAAAAACTTAAAAGCCAATCATAATTTCACCCGTTTTTGGTATCGATTTGAGTTTGAGAAAAAGCAATACCGTGGCATTATAGACCTATCAGAAAAAGATTTAGGCAAACGTGATCTCATATCAATAGCTCAAAGAGAATTCCTAGAAATAAAAAATAAAGTTGAAGCCGGCATTAGTGTTGATGCTACAGTAGATGACATGGTGGAAAAATATTTTGAAACTTTAGACGAAGGTGACTATAAAAAAAATCGAAAATCATATTACAAGCGTAATGTCCAAAGAGAACTCGGAAACAAAAAAATTGCAACCATTATTCCCGATCAAATCCAAAAAATAGTAGACAATCTCATCAAAAATGGTGCGGCTCCAAAAACAGCAAAACAAGTTGTAGAAATTTTATCGCCTGCATTCCGTATAGCAAGAGCCAATCGTGTTATGTTTTACAATCCATGTGAAGATGTTCATATTAAAGTTCCAAAAACAAAAAAAATAGTTTCTGATGCTTCAAAGCAAGTAAAAATAGTCCATGACGCGATTATTGAGCTTTACGCTAATAACCCCTTCTATCGTGCATTTTTTTTACTTGCTCTCCAAGGGCGACGACGTGGTGAGATATTTGATTTGAGGGTCGAAGATGTCATATTGGATCAAAACTATTATATTTTACGAGATACAAAGAACCAAGAAGATCAAAAGATGTACCTAGATCATGAAGTAAAAGCCGCAATAATGGAATTTATGCCATCTGAGGGGTTATTATTTCCGTCAAAAAGAACTGGAAAGCGGATGAACTCTATCTATAAACAAACTTTGAAAATCAGGGAAAAAACTGGCTATCACTTTACACTTCATTACACAAGAAATTTAATTGTATCGGCGATGGCAGAGCGAGGGGTTGAATCGATCCACCTGAGCGGTGCGCTAGGACACAACGATCCCAACACGATAACTAAGTACCTTTCATTGAATTACACTATCGGAAGCAAGATAGCTTCCGAAATGATTGATACTATCGCAACTACAAAACGATAATTCAGTGAATCAAACAGCATATACACCCACCTATCTGATTAAATGCAAACACCAAAAAAGAAAACCTATCACGCAAAATAGGGGTTATCTGAGCTATCTGCCTTATCTTGCTGTTTTTTATGAAAATAATATTCTGCTGATATGACATAAAGTTAGGTATAAAATTATAGGTATTGTCAGTAAAATAAATTATAGATTCTCAAATACTTGAGGGGGTAAATATGGCTTCATGGACTGAAAAGGTTAATAAGTTTGTTGATTATGAACACATATTCGAAAATCATCTTGATGAAGAAACGATTCGGAGCATCCAGTACGTTAGTCTAAGACGTGCATCTACATGGAAAAATTGCTATATTCTTGTTGGCTTAAACAATATGTCGCATCAAGATACAATCCTCAATCATTCAACTGCAATATTAAGAGATATTAGAAAGCATCAAAGCGAGCTATCTGATAGCCTTGAAAAATCAAAGCAACCAAAAAATTTATCGGTGTTCGAATATAGCATTGAAAAGAAAAAAGAGAAACAGCAAAAAATGGCTGAATGGAAAAATAACCCAAGAGAGGTTTTTGAAAAAATAAATGAACCTGATCGAGCAGAAAAAGACTATTTAATTTATGACGGATTATTTATTAAAATTGAAAAAGATACCTTTCATAGCAATAAAATTTTAGGTGCTATGTTTCTAAATGATTTTGATTTTGAGGTAGTTGCTGGCTACGGAAAATTATGGAAATTTGCTTATCGGGACGGCATATATTACAAGTATCAAGAAAAACCAACTTTACAAATTACGGATAAAATAGGGTTCTGTAGATATTGGAGTAAATACGAAAAAACGACCAAAGCAACTTATACCAAATGGCAAAAAGAATACGAAAAAAAGTTTCAATAATGCCAATCTTGAACAACACTCCACCACCTATCTGATCAAATGCAAACACCAAAAAGAAAAACTATCACGCAAAATAGGGGTTATCTGAGCTATCTGACTTATCTTGATGTTTTTTAAAAAAGTATCAAATCTATTTATACATTACATTTCTCTCTAATTTACCGTGACTACAAGTTCCAGTAGATATAATCATCTTAATAAATATCAATAAAGGGCTTGCCAATATGAAAATACTCTTTTTGGATGAGTCTGGTGATCATAACCTTACCAAAATTGATGATCAATACCCCGTATTCGTTTTAGGTGGGGTAATTGTTGATCGTGATAATCTCGAAAATCTCAATGAACGGATAGATCAGTTCAAAAAAGAGATATTCGGTACAACGGATATTATTCTCCATACTGCTGACATCACACGCAATAAAAATGGCTTTGAACGGCTAAAAGAAAAAGAGTTTCGTGAGAATTTCTATGAGAAATTGAATCATCTCATCGCTACTCTTGATTTTAAAGTTGTTGCGTGCGTGATTAAGAAAAAAGAACATATTGCCAAATACGATTATGCCGCTATTGATCCCTATATGCTTGGACTAAATGTTCTTGTCGAACGATTTTATATGGAGATTAAATCAGATGAGAAAAAAGGGCTTGTTATCGCTGAAAAGCGGGATAGAACCCTTGACCATGAACTTGAACTTTCATGGTTACAGCTCAAAATCAAAGGAACCCGTTTTCTAAAAGGTGCTGAGATCGAAGATCGTATTTCGGGTGGGTTAATCCTAAAAGATAAAAAAGAAAATCTAAACGGTCTCCAACTCGCAGATTTGGTGGTTTCTCCCATCGGTCGGCACATCATAGGTAAAAAAACCAATAAAGATTTTGAAATTATTGAACAAAAATTTCGTAAAGATAAAAATGGAAAAGTTGGGGGACATGGATTAGTAGTATTACCGAAGGATAATTGACCCCCGCTACGCAGTGATCAATTCTGAAAAGTAGTATACACCAAAATCTATAAATGCGTGATTAAAAAATATTCTCCCGCTCACAAAAATATTTATCTATCTCATTTCTCAGCTCTTCAAAATTCTCAACTTTACTGATAAAAATAGGAACATCATTAATCACTTGATATATGTAGAATTGATCCAACTTCGCAACACCGTAAAATTCATACTCATAATTAATGAAGTAAAGGTTCAAACCTTTTTCAAGTACATAAAACCATCTTGAACTTTTTTTTCTCTGATGTCTTTTAATATGATACTGATAAAACTGAATCATTCTGTTTACTACTCCAAGACTCATCCTATTTAGATTAGTTTCATCTAGCCCAAAAACACCAAGTAATGATTTATTTACAACATAAGGCTTATCATAATCCGATAATTCATCATCTTCATCTTGAGAATTATTGGTAACTATATTTTTACTCAGTCGGTGATTATCAATTTTTGCTTTCTTTTTTAAGACGTAAGAATGAGATACTGTGACCCACTCTTTTGAATCAAGCTCCTCTAAAATCAGTTTTTCTAAACGGCTTTTAGTATTATTTTTGACTGATATTAGGCTCGTTAAATCGATTTCTAGGATCAGTTGCGATGTAAAATATTTTGGCTTATTCTTAAAATGAGATCGATACCTTCCTGCACTTGCATCTTCAAGAGTTACGAAATAGATATAAATGAACCCTATCGGTGTAAGCAGTTCAAAATCGAACCCGTGATTTTTTTGTCTTAGATTTTTTGCAAAAATATCGAGTGTAACCCATTGATTTTTAAATGGGATTTTTGTAAAAAATGGCATAGTATCTACATTTAGAGAAACACTTCGTTCGAGGATTTGTTTAGCCATTGATCGCACAGCCACCCAAAATGAATAACTACATTCTGTCTCGGCTTTTTCATGGTGTTTAAAATGATGTTCCCGTTCATTACCATGTCTAGCTTCGAGTCTCATACCACAAGAGGGACAAATACAATTACACGCTAACCCATTTTCTACTTCATCAATATCAACATACTCATCCGTCTCTTTTTTGTATCCAAAAGGAATAGTCATAAAAAAACTTTCATGTTGGATAAGGAGGCAATGCGTTTGGCTTGCTCCTTTTTGGCTTTCTTCTCCATTTTTATCGCTTCTTCTTCTGCGGTAATCGGACGGATGATGATTGGCTTACCCTCCGTAAGGCTTATTTTTTTAAAGCCCCTAATGGTAATCAGCACAATAGAATTGTTTTTTTTGTTGAAAATAGCGGTTGCACCGCCCTTATAAATTTTATATTTACCATCATCAAGCGTTTTAAAGTCAAAGTAATCATCAAGCATTTTCATAATTGCTAGAAGTTCTTCATCACTTTTTGGTGTATGATTCACCCGTCGTTGTTTGGCATGATTCGTGAAGTGATACTTCATAATATTTTTCTTTATGCAACAAAATTTTCAAATGTGCTAACTATCAACTCAGCCTATTCTCGTTTTGTTTTCTGTCCCAAAGTTTAAATTTTTAGCAAATTGTATTATCTGCTTTTCCACATCTTGATAATCAGCTCTGCCATTAATTTCCTTCATTACAGTATATAGGAGAACTTTAGACAACATACTATTTTCTTTTAATATACTTTCTGCATATTTTTCTTTTTCATCAGGCCATTGTTTCTGAATGATCTCTAATATTTCAGAATCTGGAAGAATCAATTCATCCGATAAAAAATCAAATTGAGCATTATCAATAATTTCATCAATAACTTTTCTTTTCCAGATTCTTCCTATTTGTGCTTCAAATTCAGATGTACCACCTATTCTTCCTACATAGATTCCATGAAAAATCGTTATTGGTGAACTGGTAATTACATTTGTGTGACCTAAATTAATATGCCCTTTAAGATTATAGAAAAATGCGGGGGCACCTGACATTCCCTGTTTTGAAGCACAATCAACTAAAAATTGTTCTTGTTTTTCCCATCCAAGATGAGGGCTTGTTGCCACTGTAGCTCGTTTCCAAATAGGTTGACCTGTTTGATCAGTTATGCCCTTTGGATAACCGATAATAAATATATCTTCACTTGCATACAAATAATCAGAATAATCTTGAATACCGTTGTACTGAAATTCTATATCTTGTACATGGATAATATCTGTGCTTAAACCCATAGTAGAATTATTTTTCAAAATAGTTGGAATATTAATTTTTTCCCCATCAAGCAGCGAACCTTCAGATAAATATTGTTTATCTAAATCTATTGGTATGGTTACAACATCTACTTTTGGCCAGCCTTGAGGATGCACATAATAAGTTTTTTGACCATTTTCTTCCAAAGACAAAGTTATACTTCTATTAACAGATCCTTTAAATTCTCCCTGAAAAATTTGATGTGAAAAACTTGCAATCACTTTATTGGGCACAGCTAAAGTGCTACTAAGACTTTGGAGTGTATCAGTATGTCTACCTGCTACATTATGCCAAGCAGTAACAATATAACTTTTCCCATTTCTTTTGTAAAAAACACCACTACCTACAGCAAGTTCTATTTCATCCCTGCAAATAGTTAAATGAACAACTGTTTCAGATGGTTGAATCATAAACACATTCCAAAATTTTTAGATGACTGTATTTTGAAATTTCTAATTTGAACCATATTCTCACCCCTCCACAATCACTATAAAATCCGCACTTAATCCATAAAGCGTGTACAACATGACATTAATTATATTTAAAAAAAGAGACTTTTATTCTGTTTTATGACATTTAAAACGGATTTTTGAAAAAGTGACAATTTTTGTGCCGCTAAATAGAGGTTATTATAGCGCATGAGTCTAATTTGAGACTGTTTTTCGTATTTATTACTCACGATTCTTAGGCATCAAGCTCAAAAAATTGACAGATATTAACATCAAGAGCGATGGAAATTTGATAGAGTTGTTGGATATTGAAGTGCTTGCGTTTGCCGATTTCGGCAAGGGATATGATCGTGGTGGTACTATGTCCTATCTCGTGCGATAAGTCCAACTGTGTGAACCCTTTTTCTTCTCGATATTTCTTAACATTCTGCCCAATTTTGAAATGCAATTCTTCGATAGGGAGTGTTTTTCGAGACGACATACAAGTAACTTCCCACTGGACTTTAGATTGTTCTAAGTTTATAGCAGTTACCATCATCAATCAACTTCCCATAGGACTTGCAATGAAAGCGTCATGTATTTATTTCACGGGTATTTTATTTCTTTTAACGGGGTGCGGGCAAGACGTTCAGAGTGTAGATTATTACAAAGCACACCTTGACGAAGCGAAAGCCGTTAAAGATGAATGCAAAATCAAAAAAGATAACGGCTCATTAGAGGGGACACAACTTAGCCCGTCACCTGAATATCAAAATTGTATGAACGCTTCATCGGCTCTATTTCGTAGTGGCGGTTTAAAACCGATCAAGGGCGATGAAAAAGTCCTCAAAACGTGGTAACAAAAATATAGGATCAAAAATGTTAGCTTTTTTAGGTGGTGGCTTATTTGCATATTTTGCAGTAAGCACAATTTTTATAGCTTCTTTATGGATCATAGCATTTGCAGTCGCAGGTATGCTTGATCTCTACACTTGGATTACAAAACCTAAAAAATAGACTATCGAGTTTAAAATCAGACATAAAAGTATAATTGAGGTGTAAAGCTATTTAAATACAAGGTTGAATCAACATGAGAGCATGGTTAAAAGAAGTATCAGATATTAGAAAAAGTGCCGAACTCATAAAAGACGTACATTATATTACCGAAGATGGCGACATCACTCCTCCAAAATTTATCAATTTTGAATTTATTACAGAAAAACAAGCCAAAAAACGTGGTATCAACCCGAATGATATTGTAGTTAAGCGAGTAGAGAAATATGGCAAAATACTAATGACAGTTACCGCCTATATTCTAATAGAGGATAAGGAAACGGTTGTTGTTTTGGATGGTAGTAAATGATAAACAAAAATAGAGATGAAGAACCTATACATATCGGTGGTGGCGACCCCCTACTTTTAAAAGTCGTAATGACACTTTTGATGCCGATTTTTTGGATTATCGATAAGTTCAAAAAGTAACCTCCCCACTCCCCCTGCCTTTCCGAAATAATACCCTTGTGGTATAATTTCGCAACAAGTACCTTTTAAGGTGCGTAGTTGCAACTACGCACCTTATGGTACGGTTGTTTTTCAAGCACCACAAGGGTACTCAAAAAAGGAAAAGCAGATGGCAAAATCAGCGACGTTTTCCGTTCTCAAAGCGAGCGCACATTCGAGTGAGCATAACTCTAGGGATGATATTCCCGACTATCTAATCGGTGCCAAAAATGGAGAGGAAAATGTTTACGATCTCCGTCACTCCGACAGTGATTTTCTTGAACTGGCTAAGGTCAAATATCAAGAGGTCACGAGTCAAAAAATGCAACAAAAACAGATCGATGCACTCATCAAAGAAACGGTACTCTCCCTCGACGATCACCATACCAAAGCCGACGTTCAAAAGGTATTCAATCAGCTAAACGAAAAATACGGCGGTCACTACATCACCGAGCTATCCATCCACAAAGACGAGGGACACTTCGAGGACAAAAACGGCGTGACCTATTACCCGACAAAAGACATACTCCAAAAAGAGGACGGTTGGTACATCGTCCCCCTAGATCAATCCCTTGAAATGAAACCGAGCTATAAGCCCAAAGTGCATGAGTTCAGCGAAAAAGTGGACATCAACGATTTCAAGCCGATACACAACATACACGCCCACGTTAAGTTCTCAATGTTCGACCTACAAACGGGTAAAACGGGACGAATGAAGCACAACGAATTAAACGACCGTATCAAGACGGCTTCAAAGGTGTTGGGGCTTGACTACAACCCCGAAAAAGGAAGCAAAAAACGTACACCAGTCGAACAGATCAAGACACAGCACAAAGCGGTACGCAATGAAAAGATTAAAGCCCTTGCTAAGGGGATAAAATCGGAGCAATCGCTATGCGAAAAATACGATAGCCTACCAATAGCGGAACGGTTGGAAATGCGCCAAGAGATGAGAGCGATCATTGGGAATGGCGTTGAAACGGACACCCTCAACAAACGCCTCGAACTCTCCGAGAAAGAAAACAAGAGCCTCAAAGAGGAGATACAAGCCCTCAAGGAGGCGCAGAAAGAGGAACGGGCGCAACTCAAAGAGCAGGGAGCCACGAGAGCGGATTACGCTCAAATGGAAGCGAAATACAAAGAGCTTCAAGCACAGCTCAAAGAGGGGAACGCCCCGAAAATCGACCCTATCAAGATTTTTGAGGAGATCGAGGAGATCACGAAGCCGATAAGCTACCCATTAGGCGAAAAAGAGCTTATCAAAAAAGACGAGAACGGGAAAGAAATCGACCCTATCGACGAGATGCTAAAAGCCTCCTACACAGCCGTGGAGGAAAAAGGCTTGATCTACACGACCACGAAGCAGGTGTTCGATAAGGACGTGTTCATTCAAAAGGTCAGAGAGCGAGAAAATGAGCACCAAAAAATCCACAAAGAGAAAAACGGGCTTATCAAGGCATTAGAATACGGCAAAGAACGAATGAAAGAGGCAGTTAAAAGCATTTTTAACAAATTTACGGGGAAATCCATAGGCGAAGTACAAAAAGAGCGTGAGGAGCTTTTAAACGCTCAAAAAGAGCGGGAAAAGTTAGAACGCCAACAAGAAAATCGAGGAAAAGGATTTGAACGATGATAGAATTTTTGCTTGTAGGGATTTTATTTGTTGTTTTTGCTCTCTTTATCCCGTCGTTTAGAAAAGCGATTGAGAAATTCTTTTAATATTACTCGAATTATGACGTGAGTTTTTTCATCACGGTAACATCAAACGCACTATTCCTTTTGGATATTTTAGGGATTAGTATCTTTAATTTTTCGTGTATTTCTTCTGATTTTTCAAGCAAAAATTCTGCTTCTTCTTTGCTCAAATCCTCTGCCCAAGCCTGAAAAGCAACTTTTTCGGATTTTTTAAATGCTGGCTTTGAGAGAAATGGGTGAAAAAAATCTCCACTTATGAATTCTTGAATTTTAGCATGTGCATCATCACCCTTTTTGAAGTCGATTTTATGAAGCATTTCATCCAGTAGCATCAAAAATCTTCCCTCTGTCACATTAAAAAGAAGTCGTTTCATCCTCGTGATAATATTGTTAGGCATATTTCTTTTGCTGTTCACATACGCATCCAATAATTTTTGAATAATTTGTTCAATTATGAAACCATCAAATAGTGAATTTAAAATTGAAAAGCCATCTTCTGTTTCACTTGCAATATCAATAGCAGCGATAAAACTCGGTAATTTCGAAAAGTTAATGGGCTCATTATCATCTTTGCCTAGAAGCCAATCTATGGATAAGTTTTTACAAATAGGCTTACTAATAATATTTTCAAGTGGTAATGAATTACGCGTAAGCCATGTATTCAGAGTTGAATAAGGCACTTCCAATACTTTTGCAAGATCAACATTATTTTTGATATTAAGGGCAATTCTAAGACGTAATAAAAACAATTTAGTATCAATTTGCATGGAACACTCTTTTCTTTAAAGCTTTTGTAAGATTTAATTGCTCATAATGACAAATAATTATTCAAAATGAGAAATATATTTATTTATTCAGTATAAATCATACCGCATTTTGAATAAATAGTATAGATTTTATATTTCTAAATTTGAGAAAATCAATGTAAGGAGAAAACGTATCAAAAGTTAGCAGAAAAAAATAGTTGAATCAAGCAGTGTTCGAGCACTCCTT
Source organism: Sulfuricurvum sp. (assembly GCA_024637295.1). Lineage (GTDB taxonomy): Bacteria > Campylobacterota > Campylobacteria > Campylobacterales > Sulfurimonadaceae > Sulfuricurvum. The sequence continues at coordinate 103,433 of JAGXFL010000001.1, read as the reverse complement.
GATTCCTAATTTGACCCCCGTTAAGCAAACAAGGAAATATCAAATATGGATATTATATCAAAAATTCAACAGAGAGTTAAAGAGCACGAAGCGATCAAATTTCAGATAGCTAATCTCGAAGAACTCACGCAAAACGAGTTTACAACCTATGATGAGATTGAACAAATTCATCATGAGATTCAAAAACTACAAGATCGTCTCCCGTTACAGAGCCTTCAAAGAGATGAAAAAAAACTGGAAGGTGTACTCGATCAATTCGACCTTGATATTGGAAAAATTGCAGTGGCAAACATTCAATACCTCCTTGATAATGTCGTCGTAAAAGCAGATATTTTGATGATTGCGGCAAAGCCAGGGCAAGGCAAAAGCTTGATGGCATCAGCTATATGTAATATGGCACTTTTGGATAAAACGGTTGATCAGGTCGTCTATATGGATGCTGACAATGGAAGTGCAACACTCAATGAACGTGGTATTCCACAGATCAAACAGCGACACGGAAAAAAATTCCGCTACATTCATGAATCAAACTCAACAAAAATGCAAATGTTGCAACTCATCAAGATGATGAAAACAACCGACTTACACGATACTTTAGTGATCATTGACTCCATAAAAAACTTTATGGGCAAAGGTGATCGTGATAAAAATAAAGATGTTTCCGAAATTATGGATATTTGGAAGGGATTACGAAAACAAGGGGCTACCGTCATTTTTTTACATCATACTAATAAACCACAGCGTGATTTTCAGGAATTGCAATATGCGGGGTCAAGTGCTTTTGAAGAGGATACAAGTAATGCCGTATTATTAAAATACAACGAATTTCGAAAAGCATTTATTTTTAAACCACTAAAAAATCGTGTGGGCAAACTTGAAGAAGTGGCATTTCAATATCAGGCGCAAACACATATCCTCACAAATGTTGATTTGGCGTGGGCAAAAGAAACCAACGAAGATGAAATGATGCGGATAGAAATCATCGATTTTATCGCAAATTTTGAGGGTAAGCCCAACTACTCGGAGATAATGAAATATATCTCAGATATGGGATTTGCCAAGGATCGAATCAATCGAACGATTCAAGAGGGAAAAGGTAAATACTGGATTGCTGAAATACTTAAAGAGCAAAACAATAAGAATGTTTTTGCTTTGATTGCCTCTAATAAACCATCAGATAGCTCAGATAAGTCCGATAACCCCATAAATAGGGCTTTTCAAAATCAGACGACTGCATCCAATACATCAGATAACTCAGATACAGGAGAAAAATATGCTTGAAGATTACATAACAGACAATGAAGTCATGGTGAAATTTGGATTTTCCAAAGGAACACTTGCCAATTATCGCAGTGAAGGAAAACTACCCTACACAAAATTCGGACCTTCGATTGTCTATAAAGTATTGGACATTGTGGATTTTTTGGAGAGAAATAAAATTCAAAAAGCTAAAAAGCGATCATAAACCGTCACCTAAGCCGTCACCCATCTAAAAATTAAAGTATTTTAGATCAATTTTTGAGAGATAAAATAAAAGTTTGATTTGAGTGATAAAAGTGGTGGGTCAAGCAGGACTTGAACCTGCAACAACACCGTTATGAGCGGTGGGCTCTAACCATTGAACTATTGACCCGTGTATTAGAAAAGATAATATCTTTAGACTGTTTTACGCCTTGTCTATCGGCAAATTCTTCTTTCAAGTCAAACCCGTTATGAGCGGAGGGCTCTAACCACTGAACTATTGACCCGTTTGTGGAGCGCAATTATAAACGCTCTTTGATTAGACGAAGCTTTTTTTACCAACATTATCGTATAAATATCGAAATTTATACGCAATTAGATTTTCCATCACGGCAAATAGCACCATAAAGTTCACAAAACTGCTCCCTCCATAGCTAAACATCGGCAAAGGGACACCGACAACAGGGAAAAGCCCCATCGTCATCGCTATATTGATACTCATATAAATGAAGATCAACAGCGACAATCCGCCGGAGATCACTTTGGTGTAATAATCCGTTGCCCAGGTTGAGAGCATCAGTAAATGGACGATGAGCGCCGCATAGACTGAAATCAGCATGAATGCACCCAGAAATCCAAAGCGTTCTACGACATAAGCAAAAATAAAATCACTTGAAGCGATCGGAAGAAACTTCATCTGTGTTTGAGTCGCATCTTCTTTTTCTTTTCCCGTAAATCCTCCCGAACCTATTGCGATAATGGATTGTTCGACGTGATAACTTGGTTTTTCACTCACGAAATCAACTAAACGCTGTCGTTGATAATCATGCAATTGTGTATAGACAAGTGGCAAAGAGATCAAAAAGAGTGCACCCAATCCGACCCATATTTTCCAATGCACACCAACTAAAAACAAAATCCCATATCCCAACAAAGCCAGAACGACCGCAGTGCCCAAATCAGGTTCTTTGGCAATAAGGATAAACGGAAGCATGATGAAAAAGGAGAGTTTCATGAATTCTTTGAAGCGGTATCCATCGCGTTCCGGAGGATTACGACTGATTAGATACGCCAACATCAGCACAAATGCGGGTTTGACAAGTTCTGATGGTTGCAACGTAAAATGGACAAAGGGGATCTCAATCCATCGTTTTGCGCCTAACCTCGCATGACCTACAAACTCAACCGCAAGCAGCAGTAAAACGCTCACCCAATAAAAAATGGGAATCAGCCAGAACATACGCCGTACCGGCAATAAAAACAAAGCTATAAACACTCCAATACCTACTGCTACATAGGTCAAATGCTTTTGTCCAAGCATCGGATGTATCTCGGTAATCAACCAACCGGAGAGAAAAATAATAGGTAACAGCAGCACAACAGTCACAAAGTCAAAGTGTGCTAAAATTCTACGATCAATATTGAGCACTGCAATCTCATCTTTAAATTAAATAATTTTGAGTGAATTGTAGCATAAGGGGACTTAACCCCAAAGGACTCAATTGCAAGGAAATGAATGGAACGTGAGAATATAACTTTTAAGGTTGAAGAGGCCATGCGCCTTGACCTGTTTTTGGTCGAGAAATTGGCTCAGACACGTAACCAGATCGCTCAACTTATCGAGCAAAATGCCATTGAGATCAATGGTAAGCGATGTGCAAAACCCGGACAAAAACTCAAAGAGGGGCAATACGTCCAGATACTTTTCCCAGAAATCAAATCAACACCTGCTATGGTGATCGATTTTGATGTCGAGATTTTATTCGAAGATGATGACATCCTAGTTATCAACAAACCAAGTTCCCTCACCGTTCACCCTGCACCAAGCGTCAAAGAACCGACTCTCGTGGATTGGCTCAAACATAAAGGGATCAGCCTCTCAACCCTCAGCGGCGAAGAGCGTCATGGTATTGTCCATCGCCTTGACCGCGGGACAAGCGGCGTCATGGTCGTAGCAAAAAACAATACGGCGCATGAGGCACTTTCACAGCAACTGCAAGACAAAAGCATGGGACGCTACTATCTAGCCGTCTGTACCCCTCCCCTCAAAGACGAAGAGACAACCATCGACAGACCAATAGGTCGAAGTGCCCAAAACCGTCTCAAGATGGCCATCAACGAAGCAGGTAAAAGTGCCAAGACTATGTTTCGCAAACTGCTTACTTCTCACGATGGAAACAGCGAACTCATCGTCTGCAAACTCTTCTCCGGACGAACCCATCAAATCCGCGTTCATCTTGAATCTATAAGCCGTCATATCCACGGTGATCACCTCTATGGCGGGCAAACAAAAGACATCAAGGTGGAACATATTTTGCTCCATGCATATATGCTGTATTTGGTTCATCCAACCACGGGTGAATCACTCCATTTCAAGGCTCCGCTGGATTCTGTCATGGATACTTATTTAAACAAACATTTTAACTTGAAGGAACTTCATGCGAACATCGATTCGATACGCTTTGAGCATCTCTTTAGCGCTTAATCTTTTTACAGGCTGTAGTAAACTGCCTATTCCTGAAAAAGCCGTTACTATTGATCCTACATTGACTGCTCCTTCGTTAAATGGTTCTTTATCTGATATCACCGCTACCGCATTTGAATGGAAGGCGATGGAAGACCCTAGAGTAAGCGGGTTTTATGTCTATCGATCGTCCCAAAGTGCCGAAGATAAAAAACTTGAACGTATTGCTACGATCGAAAGTCGCTTTGCCACCCATTTTGTTGATGACCATCTCGTTCCTAATACTCAATACCAATACCGATTTGCATCTAAAGGCAAAGAAAATACAGAGTCTAATGCCAGTGAAACGATTAGTGTAAGCACGTTACCGATGATTGTTCCTGTCAGTTTTTTTCAATCTGTAGGAAATATGCCGCGCAGTGCAAAGCTCTTGTGGCGTCCGCATCCCAATGCTAAAATCAATGGCTATATTATTGACCGATTAAATGTCAATGATCAAAAGTGGAGTGAAATAGCGACTATTACCGGACGTTTAAATGCAGAGTTTATTGATCATGACCTCAAAGACGGTCAAATTTATTACTATAGAGTGCGTGCCGTAACGTATGATAAGCTTGTTACTGAGCCTAGTGAAACAAGCAAAGTAGTCACCAAACCATTGCCTCCTGAAATCAAAAATATCACTTCTACTAGTAATCTTCCAAAAGCAATCGCATTAACATGGGAACCAACTCCAATCAATGATTTGGATCATTATAATATTTACCGATCAAAAACATCAGACGGAAAATATAGCTACCATGTCAAGCTCAACGATACCAAATATACGGATATCACCAAAGAAGACGGCGAAATTTATTTTTACAAACTCACGGCAGTTGACAAGGACGATTTAGAAAGTCTACAAAGTACTCCTATTGTTCAAGGGTCGAGTTTGATCAAACCCAAAACTCCTGTCTCTTTTGATGGGAAAACAGGGCCTAACGGCACTGATTTGTCTTGGGTAAATGCGGATCCAAGAACGGTATCGTACACCGTTATCAAAACGACTAAGCGCAGCTGGGTTGATCGGGAAAGTATTGAAATCAACAGTATCACTGACACAAAATTTCATGATGGAGACATCCAACCCAACATCGAGTACATGTACGAAGTCTTAAGTGTTGATAAAGACGGTATTCGTTCTCTCCCTGCGGCTGGAATCAACCTTCATTATGAGACTAAATAACGTATGCCTCATTTACATCTAGAATCGTTTCATTCTATCGTGCTTCCGGTTATCGAAGGGGATGTTTCTTTTGATTTTATCGCTACATCACGTGGTGAAGGAAAAGAATCACTTATTGCTACGCGCTTTCGAGATCGTGAATTTTTCGTATTACATAAAAAAAGCGGCGACAAAGACCTGCTTAAAAGTGACAAGATCACCCGTCCCTCACCCAACTATTTGATCAAACAAGCACTCCTTGCCTATGCACGCCATGCCCAGATAACGATATTGGATTCCAATGTTGACACTGCCGGTGAAAACGTCCATCTAAAAACACATGATGCGCTTAAATCAGTCGATTTTTTTGCAGACACTTTCCCAGCGGATCGTGAAGTCCGTGTTGAAGTAGGATTTGGATCAGCTCGACATCTGCTGCATCAAGCAGCTATGAATCCCGAGGTATTGTTTATCGGACTGGAGATTCATAAACCATCAATCGAACAGGCGCTCAAACAGATCACGATTCAAAACCTCACGAATATTATGGTACTGGATTATGATGCCCGTTTGTTTTTAGAGCTTATCCCTTCCAATACCCTCAGCCGTATCTATGTCCATTTTCCCGTGCCTTGGGATAAAAAACCCCACAGACGTGTCATCGGTGACTCCTTTGTGGAAGAAGCGCTTCGCACCCTTGCACCGCAAGGAAGGCTTGAACTACGTACCGACAGTGAAAACTACTATCGATTTGCCCTGGAAACCTACTCGCATCCCCCATACGCACGATTCGAAGTACGAAAAAATCAAGAGATCGCGATCGTCAGTAAATACGAAGACCGATGGAAACGCCTCGAAAAAAATATCTATGACGTAACACTCATCAATGAGTTTGAAAGTCCCGCAAAAATTTTGGAAGGGGAGTTTATTTTTTCACCAACACCCATCTCTGATGAGATTCTCCCAAAGCTGGAGCGTCAGACTTTCCGACGTGAGTGGGGCTTTTTAAACACTGAGGCCAGTTTTGACATACACGGTGGAGGTTGGATGCTTCGCCTTGCTATGGGAAGTTTTGATCGTCCTGAACATCTTTATTTGATCGTTGAAAATGGAAAGGCTCGTTATTTTCCAACCCAGCCTGTCCGCTCAAGTGCCAACATACAAGCCCATATCTTATTAAACGAGTTGCTTCATGGATAAAGTCATTATTGCGCAAAACCTCTCTCTTTCGTACAAAGAGTTCGAAACCATTATCTCCAAAGCAACCTTCTCTATTGATGCAGGAAGCTTTGTATTCATCACCGGGGCAAGCGGAAGCGGAAAATCAACGCTTCTCAAATCTTTTTACGGTGCGATCGAACCTAAACAAGGACAACTAAGTGTTGGAGGGGTTAAAATGAACCGAATTAGCACCTCTAAACTTAACTTCTTGCGCCGTCATATCGGGATTGTCTTTCAAGACTATAAACTGATCAAAGAGTGGACTATAGAAAAAAATGTCATGCTTCCTCTTATCATCTCAGGATACACCAGCGATGTCAGCGGTACACAAGTGCAAAAACTGCTGGGACATGTCAAACTGATCCATCAAGCGGGCAAATACCCTCTTGAGCTTAGTGGTGGAGAGCAGCAGCGTGTCGCAATGGCACGTGCATTGGCACACAACCCTATTTTGATCCTTGCGGATGAACCTACGGGAAATTTGGATGAATATTCTTCTTCGGTGATTTGGAACTTGCTAGAGGGGGCGAATTCCCAGCTAAAAACAACCGTTGTGGTTGTTACACACCATATTCCCCTAGGACTTAATGTCCCTTACAAACACTTTCATATTGACGCGGGTAACATCAATGAAATCGCTTAAAAATCACATCTCCCTCATTATCGCCCTCTTTACCGTTTTGGCATCGGTGCAAATCTATGTTGCGGTAGATCGTACCATTGCGGCGTATGAAACACGTCTAAAAGATGACTATTCTGTCATCGTCGTTGCTAACAAAGCATTCATTCCCGCCGAATTCAAATCCATGAGTTCGATGGTTGAACGAAGTGAACCCATCAGTACCACGCAAGTACTCGAACGTCTTAAAGGTGAAATGAGCCAAAAAAACCTTGATCTTCTGCGATTGACCTTGCCGAAGTTTTACCGAATTTATCTCAATCGCTACCCATCGCCCAATGAGATTAACAAGCTTCAGCATCTTTTACAGCGCAATCCTGCGATTGAGCGTGTTGAAGGATTTGCACAGACACACGACACTATTTATAAACTTATGCTTCTTTTCAAAAATGTAGTTCAAGTCTTCTCTGTTGCCATTGCTGCCGTTACGTCATTACTTATCCTCAAAGAGATGCGCTTATGGCAATTTCAGCATGCAGAGCGTATGAGCATTATGGCACTGTTTGGTGCGCCGGTTTGGCTTCGTTCAGCAGTCTTATTTCGTTTGGCTATTGTAGACGCGATTATTGCAACGATTATTTTATGTTTAGCTTTTTTTGTGATTGATTACTACGGATTCTTAATTACCCAATTAAAAGCTATTGGTATTAGCGTAGAGCTTTTTAATTTTGTGAATGACGCGCTTCGATCTCTTGGAATCGCTTTGGGAATTTCGATTGCACTGACATTTATGATCGTTATTTTTCCTAACGAAGAGGACTAAATGAACGTTTTTCACGGTTCTCTAATAGCTGCGATCCTACTAAGCGGTCCGCTCTTTGCTGCTAAAATTGATGCCCGTATAGAATCGACTAAATCTAAACTCAATGAGACAAAACAAACCTATAGCTCTCTAAACAGCAAATTAGAGGCAACTGCCACAAAAATCCTTCAGCAAAAAGAGGTTGTAGGGATTCAACAAGAGAAAATAAAGACGCTCGTAAGTGAACTCAATTCCAAAGAGAGTGTCTATCAAAGTAATAAAACGACCTTAAACGGTCTAGAAGTCCAACAAAACCATCTGATCAAAACTCAAAATGATATTGAACAGCGGCTCGTATTTGCGTTGGCTCGTAATACCTCCATCTCACTTCTCATCAACGATGATCGCGCCAAAGAAGCCAATGCTATTATCACCGAAGAAGCATTGAAACTGCATCTCAAACAAATCAACCAAGAGATTAAAGAGCTCAATATCGTTTTTGAAGAAAATACTGTAAAAATTGCGGCACTGGCCAACCAGACCCATGTCTTAAAACAGTCCATTGCCATTATCGATAAACAAAAACAAAATGTATTGGCAACAAAACAGCTAAATGAAAAAGCCATTAAAGCACTCGAAAAAGAGAAGCAAGAATACAAACGCTCTCTTGGTCGTATTCTAAACCAACAAAAATCACTTCAAGATACACTTGCCAGCCTCAATATCATTAAACAAGAAGCAATGAAGCCCAAGAAGGCTCCACCTTCTCTGGTCTCGGTCAAACCTGGTTCGAAACCGCTTCCAGAAGGAGCGAGGGAAGCCATCTCTGCATATCAGCCATCTAAAACAGCCAATTACAGCGGTGATCACACAATTGCTCCGCTGGATGGCTATACCGTCACCAAACATTTTGGCCCCTATACTGATCCAGTTTATGGTATCAAAATCTACAATGAATCGATTTCAATGCGTCCAACAGAATCTGATGCCAAAGTCAAAGCCATTCTTAACGGTAAAGTGATTTTTGCCAAATCAACGGCTATGCTTGAGAATGTTGTCATTATTGAACACGATAACGGCTTACACACTATTTATGCCCATATGGATAAAATTGCCCCTACGATTTCTGTCGGACAGCGATTAAAACAAGGTGCCATTATCGGCCGTATCACTCGCGAACTCATGTTTCAAGTCACCCAGCGTAATGCTCACATAGATCCTCTGCAAGTTATCCGCTAATTTCCAATCATTAAAACGGCCAAATAGCCTGCACGATCTTACTTCCCCATCCTTGATTGACTGAACGGTCAATGTCCCCTTCATTCGCGTACATGATCTTTGCATCTGAGATTTTTGCAGAACTAATTTGATTTTTTTGATCAATGTCATAAGGACGTATCACACCGCTTAACTGCATAATCTGCTTTTGATCATCCACCATGATCTCTCGACGTCCTACGATGAAATAGTTACCGTTGACCATCACTTTGACAATACGAGCAGAGACTGTAGTGGTAAACGATGCATTTTTACTCGCCGATCCTGCACCTGCATAATTGGAGTTTGATCCTGCACTAAAACCGATATTTGCAAGCCCATTAAGTTTAGCTTCCGCAGAATTTACCGCAGAATTTGTTCCTCCACTGGTAAAGGCACCGCCATTAAGCCCAACCGTATCCGCTTCACTCAACGCTTTGACCGCTTTATTGGAACTGGTTGCGGTTTCCGAAATCACAACTGTAACGATATCGTTCACATGCATCGCTTTGTGATCTGAGAACAAAGGGCTGTCTCCTTGTCCAAATAGACTACCGCGTGCAGCAAAATTGTTCTCTTCTTCACGTGCCGGCATCTCTTCGACATATTTAGGGGGGGTGAACGTAATATCAGGTTCCGTAAGTCTGGCAGAACACCCACTGATAAGCAACGATACGGCAACGAAGGAAAGGTAGGTTTTAGTCACTATTGTCGTCCATTCAAGAAGGTTATTTAGCTATAATAAGCAAAAATAGTTCCAAGGAAATAGTGATGAGCTTGAAAGAACAAATAAATAACGATATTAAAACCGCTATGAAAGAAAAAGAGGTCGTCAAGCGTGATGCATTGCGGCTTCTGTCCAGCGCAATGAAGCAAATCGAAGTGGATGAGCGTAAAGAGTTGAGTGATGATGACATCATCAAAATCATTCAAAAGCAAGTCAAACAGCGTAATGATTCAATGACACAGTACAAAGAAGCCGGACGTGACGATCTGTATGAAGTAGAAGCCGCAGAAGCTGCGATCTTCGAGACCTATCTTCCAAAACAGCTTAACGATGAAGAGCTTGAAACTGCCATACGTAGTATCATCGCTGAAGTTGGCGCTGCATCACTCAAAGATATCGGGAAGATCATGGGAGCAGCGTCAAAAAGTATCGGAGCGTTGGCAGATGGAAAACGGATCAATGAGTGTGCTAAAAAACTCTTGAGTTAATCAGAAGTGCTTTTAGCCGAATCTATATGACAGCAATGCTCAACGGATGCAATCCTAAAGATAATCGAGTTTTGAAAGATTAGAGGATGTGCGTATTGACAGGTCACAATCCCCTCACAGGGTGAAACTATCTTTTCAAGTTTTTGACCGCTGAGTGCATCTATTATTTTACCAAGCGTTTCTCCCTTTTGGACGTGAGCTCCACACTGGACTTTAGAGATAAGGATACCCGCACGTGACGCTTTGAGAATAGTGATGCGGTTTGGATCCACTATATTGCTCTTTCGTCCCTCAAAAACTGGCGTGTCAAGCATTTCACGTTTGGAAAGAAATCGGACAATTGCCGTATGTACTTCATTGCTGGTACTCTGATCTATCGCCCCATTTTTTCCAAAAACAATGGAAAATGCTTTCGTTTCCCAAAGTTGCCAATTATACTGAAGCATAGCCGTCTCGATAGGGTCATGCGGCCGATAATGGATAAAGCCCAATCCAAGGTCCTTAACACATTCGAGATCTTCATAACCGCTTTGGATCAATTTCACATACGGAAGACACATCCCCTGATCACGGCGCCCTTCTAAAATAATCCCGTAGTCATACCCTTTGAGTGTCTCAAAAAGGCGCGAAGTAATACGTTGAGTCGTTTCACCCAAAGCGTATCCTGGAAACATCATATTAAGATCCGTTTTGTCCAACGGCCAGTTTTTCTCTCCCATATTGATGGCATATGCATTAACCGCAGGAATAACGAGGATTCGCCCGATAATGTTCCCCTCTTCTTCTTTGATACGCAGATATTCCACCAGTCCTGAAGCCACATAAAGCTGATTGATATGATCTCCGCTCATAGCACCGACAATAGCGACTGACGGTCCCTTACTATTTTCATCACCAAATAAAAAACCTTCGATACGAAAAGCGGCACGATTAGGGGATTCCAGAGTAACTATATCAAATCGCTTCATTGTTTTCTCCAAAAATCCGTCCCAATAATGAACCTTCATACACAATCGGGTATGCTCTTATGGTAAAAAGTATTCCCCCTATAGGAGCGATCACTTCATCCAAGACTTCACCGCTTAATGCACTCACAATATGACCGACAACCGAACCTTGTTTAATAATCTGGCAATGGTCAATAGCGGGAACAAACAATCCGGGACATGCCGCATTGAGATAGGCCACTTCTCCGACATGGGATTGAATGGGAAAACGGACATCCAACGGGGCAATATCCAATATCCCCTCATGTGCCATCAAATTAAGCAACCCATCAAGAAGTTGATGCCCATAAGCTTCACCCAAACGCATCCCGACACCCATTTCAACAACCAAAGTTTTTGTTCCGATGGTATTCATCGCATGGGCAAATGTTGACTCTAAGACGGTAACCGCATCATGAACCCAGACAAAATCAATATTAAGCAAATTCGCCAATGGAACAAGAATCTCTTCTTGAGATTTTGCAATACGCACTTGAGGGATCTCACGCAAAAAGACATTACTGGAGTGTATGTCAATAGCAAAATCACTGCCTCGCATCACGTCAACGACCCCATCGGCAATCTGTGCCGGAAGGAAGTCATTTTTACTTCCCGGAAAAGTACGATTTAAGTCAACATCGTAAAAAGGGACCGAACGGGTGATACTGTCGATTCCCAAACTGTTAATGGCCGGATAGATATCGATTGTACCTTTGATGGCTTCGGGATGTTCCCGCAACCATTGACCCAATAAAAAACAGACGTATTGACCTTCAAGCTCATCTCCGTGAATACCGCTGACAACCGAAATTCGCTTGGTTGGCTCCCCTTTTTTAGGTACATAACGGCATCTTTGTATACGAAAGTTCTCCCCTACAGGCAGTTCAATCGTCAATACCTCTTCTATTAGTCCCATTATTATCCCTGTCTTTGCGCATCTTTTTGTGAAACTTCCGTTTTATCTACAATCACCTTATCGATTACGTTGTTGATAATGTTCAACGCCTTATCCATATCGGATGTAAATAATTTACTCGATTGATAATGAGGGTTAAGTCTTTTTGCAATGGTGTTCATCGCATCCAATTCATCATTTACCAGATCAAATCCGGCATAAAGTCTCAAAATAAGATCAAATCGTTCAACATATTGCCCCAGACGTACAAAATTATACGCTTTAGTACGTCCAAGTTCGGAAGAGAAAATACCCAAAATAAAAGCGATATCATCAATAAAATCTTCCAACATACTTGGAGTGACTAAACTTCCGCATTGACTTAATATACGACTGTGAATCAAATTCAAACGGGCAAATCCACGTTCATCCAAAAGATTACGCGTCTCTATCGCATTTTCTCTTGCCATCACGATCATAGCGGCAATGGAGCTTCCATGATTCCCATAAATACCTTGACGTAAAAAATCATGTACGTCACTGTAATCAATATCTATATCCAATTTTGCATAATGGTGCCGACCGTAGTCAATATCACGGTCAAGAACATTGTCATAGCCTATCAATAACTCTTTAAGCATCGTTTGTGCACGCTGTAAATAGCGCCCTTTCCAATAAAGGCGCTGAGCCGTATTGATCGTAATTGCTGCATCCATCATAATTCTACCACCCACGTATCTTTAAAGCCTCCCCCTTGAGAAGAGTTGACCAAATAATTGCCCTCTTCCATAGCATAACGGGTTAATCCGCCCATACTCACCGTAATCTCTTCCCCATAGATGACATAAGCACGTAAATCTGCCTTTCGAGGCTCGATTCCCCCATCGATCATACACGGAAGATCGTAAAACTCAATCACTTCTTGAGCAATAAAGCGACGTGGATTCGCAAGGATCTGGGCTGTAATATCTTCCCGTTCCTGAGCACTTAGACGATTACCGAATAAGACACCGTAACCACCCGCTTCCGCAACGTCTTTGATAACCAGTTTATCAATATTCGCCAATACATACTCGCGATCTTTTTCATAATAAGGCAAATACGTCGGTGCATTGGAAAGAATCGGTTCTTCTTTGAGATAATAGCGAACCATTTCAGGGACAAAGTAATAGATCCCTTTATCGTCTGCTACACCATTACCGATTCCGTTCATAACCGCAACATTTCCGGCACGATAAGCACTCATCAAATAGGGAACTCCGATAAGACTCTCTTCATCAAATTCTGTCGGATCCAAGAAGTCATCATCCAAACGTCGATATATAGCCCCTACACGCAACAGTTCACCATCATAACTACGTAGATAGACCACCTTCTCCTCTACGACCAAATCATCACCGCTTACCAATGTAGCACCCGTTATCTTCGCCAAATAACTGTGTTCATAAAAAGCGGAGTTATATCGCCCCGGTGTCAAGACAACGTTCAATCCGCCCGTGTTGACATGATCCATCGCCTCTTTAAGCTGTGTACCGTATTGACGAATTTTAGAGATGTTCATTTTCTCAAAAAATTCCGGATAGGTATGACGAAAAGCACGGCGAACTGTAAGGGGATAACTTACACCGCTGGGTACACGAAGGTTATCTTCAAGAATGACCCATTCACCGCTAACGGTATCTTTGACCAGATCAATACCGCTGATATGCGTACGTATCCCCTTTGGAGGAATGACACCTTGAAAACTGGGTAAATACCCCGTAGCCGAATCAATATATTCCTTAGGAACGATACCATCGGCAATAATCTTTTGATCAGTATAGATATCATTCAAAAAAGCGTTAAGTGCACGAACACGCTGAACAATCCCAGCTTCTAAACGGTCAAATTCTTTTTTAGGAATGATACGGGGGATCATATCAAAAGGGAAGGAACGTTCAATAAAATTCCCCTCTTTAAAAAGGTTGAAATTTACCGCATTGGTCTCTAGAAAATCTTTAAAATCAGAAACCTTGCTCTGATCGACACCATCAAAGATGTCGTAAAATTTTTGTAACTCTGGTGTAATTGGCTCAGTCATGCTTTCCCTTCGGAAACTAAATAGTAACCATTAATGGTATCCTAAATGAGCATTACGTATTGCTTAAAAATTCATCAAACGGTAACAAATGTGTAATCATTACCCTTTTTTGAGTTTTTGCAGTGCTTCTTCCACATTCTCCTGACGCATTAATGACTCTCCGACTAAAAAAGCATCCACTCCGGCTTTGTTTAAATCATCCAGTTGTCCATGTTCATAGATACCACTCTCTGCCACGATGATCTTCCCATTTGGTATTAGAGGGATAAGCTCGTAGCTTAGATTCATGTTCATATCAAACGTTTGCAAATTACGATGATTGATCCCGATGATGTCTGCACCCGCATAGATCGCTTTGGTAAGCTCCGATTTATCGTGTATTTCTACCAATGCTTCCATCCCAAGATGACGCGTATAATTCAAAAGCTCTTTGAGCTCATTTTTGGAAAGTGCCGCCGCGATAAGGAGGACAAAATCTGCCCCGTATACCAATGCTTCAAGTAATTGATATTTAGAAACAATAAAATCTTTTCGCAACAACGGGATACCTACATAACGGCGAATCTCCGCGAGATAATCAAGACTGCCTTGAAAAAAGTGGGGTTCCGTCAAAATAGAGATAGCATTTGCACCACCACGCTCATACCCTTGCGCAATGGCTACGGGATCAAAATCTTCACGGATCACCCCTCGAGAAGGGCTTGCTTTTTTGACCTCAGCGATAATACGGTACGGTTCGTCCACAGTCGATGTCAAAAAGGAATGCACATCACGCGGTGCTCTTGAGTTAAATGCCAATGAACGACCAAGCCAATCCATACTGAACTTCGCTTCACGCTCTTTTACATCTTCTCTCGTCTTTACCAATATGTCGTCTAATATCATTTGTTTTCCTTACTTTTACACTGTTGTATTGCTTTAAGATGGTCTTTGACTTCCTGTTCCTCGGCACCGATCATCGATTCTACTTGCTTGATCAAACGTTTTGCTTCAGCACATTTACCCAATTTATAATTCCCCCAGGCAAGAGAATCAAGGTAAAATGCCGATTCGGGCTGTTTTGTCAGTGCTTTTTGGACATACATCATCCCCTCATTGACATCCAGATCATGGTCGATCATCAAATATCCCAAATAATTGAGATAGACAGGATCCTCTATCTCTTTATTGGCCTGCGTTAAACCATCAATCACCTCTTTTAAGAGTTGAGTGTCATTATGATCAGTGGCTGCTTCATACGTAAATACAGAGCTTTGTGCTAAATACAGGGGATTGGCTTCACGTTTGTACATCGTACGCGCCAATATGGATGCCTTTTTAAACTCTTTATTACGTACATACAACTCTATAAGCAACGGGTCATTCACCCCTGATTTTTCAAGTATGGCACTTAGTTTTGGCAGGTTTTGCTGATACACATAAATCCGTACAGCTTCTTTGGCATCGTCAGGATCGTTTGCAAGTTCATACGTAGACTCGTAAATTTGCGCAGCATCTTCCAAAGAACCGCTATCCGCATACAAACTCCCCAACCGTTTTCCAATACGTTTCGAATTACCGTGAGCACTAATATGGTCTTTTAAAAAATGGATTGCTTCTGCTTTTTTGCCCAGTTTTGTATACATGAAGAGTGCTATTCGTTCCGCTGTTTCTTCATCAAAAGTAATCGCATACGCTTTGTTCAGTTCTAGGCAACCGCCTTCATAGTTACCAAGTTTTAATAATGCTTCCGCATGTAACAAATAGTCTGAGCTCTCTTTTGTCTGTGCAGAGAGCTTGGATGCTTCCAGCGAAGCTTCTGAATACTTCCCTGCTTTGAGCAGTGCAATCAGATGAAAACGCTGCAATATCGTATCCTCAGGATTATTGTTCAGCGCTTCTTGTACGGCATTAGCGAATACGGTACTATCTTTGTGGGATTCATACATACGTATTGAATCGTATAAAAACTCTTTTTGTCCTGTTTTTTTATACAGGTGTTTGAAATAATTGGATGCCACTTCATGCTTTTGACGCACCTGTGCATCCATTGCCGCTAGAATATAGGTCTCATCGCTTATTTCAATCGGCAATTTAGCCCGAGCACCCCCGTACGCCATCAGTGTAAACGTTGCTAAAATCAATAGATATTTATTCATCCGATTATCCCTGGGCATTCCTGCTTTAGTTCATCGACTCGGTGACGAAAATAATCCCAAAACGGGAACGTTCGGCACTGAAGCGGTCGCGCTTGGTAGATACTGCACCCATTGGCTTTACGGTCAAAAAAGACGCAGTCATGGGAACCGTTTACTATTTTTTCTTTGAGCGAAAACCGAAATCCCTCTTTACGCAGATAGGTACGTCGGAACTCACTCTCATCCATCTCCAGTAATTTGGCAATACCGGCTATTTCCGTTACGGAGACAAAGATATAACCACTCTCACCCGTACAGCAATTCCCTCCGCACGAGGCACACGCGGATGGATCAAATGCGTAGCTAAAACCTTCTTGTGTCATGTAATCGGACATTTGATACTGTGCGCCTTTGCTTTGTCATAGATCGCCTGAACAGCGGGTGTGTATACATCGTTTTCAAACGTAATAAGTGGCGGCCATACATTCATCGCCGACTTACTGTTTTTCTTCACCCGAAACATCACCAACGTACTGGGACGATCATTTTTAGAATGGACGAATTGTACATCACACACTCTTAATTTGACAGCCTCAAACGCACTGCACAGTTGCGCAAATTGTCGTGCATCGTAACAGATGACCGCAGAACCCTGCGGTCGTAAAAGTTTCGCTATTTTTTGGGCATATGCATCGATTGGCAAATGAACATTGTAACGGGCTTGATGGATCATCGGATTTTCTGAACGTGCGGAACCCTCATGATAAAACGGAGGGTTAGAGACGATCCAGTCATATCCCTCTTGGTCCGAATATTCCAAAAAATCACACTCATGTAAAACATAATCAATACCATTTACCTGCGCATTACGTCTGGAAAATTCGGCATAGATACTTTGTTTTTCAACCGCTTCGAGCTGCACTTCACAATCACGCCCTATCAACAACCCGACAATACCGCATCCAGCACCCACATCGAGCATGCGTCCTTTGGGATTGAACTGTGTGATAAATCCGTACAGCAGTATCGAATCGCTGTTGTAACAGTAGCCGCCATCGGGCTGATAAAGGATCATTGTATTTTCAAAACTAACTGATTTAAAAAATTAAGTACATTTTTATTGCCGAGATTTTCTTTTTTTGATGCATTAATCGCTTCTAAAATATCACTATTTTGCACTTTTGAAAGTTCTAAAAGATCGTCATAATAAAGTGGCAGTTTATTCTTTATCACATCGAAAACGATATCTTCATCGATCCCGAAATAGCCATGGATAATTTGATTTCTAAAATCGACGATTCGTCTGTATGTTGGATCAATCTGATTGGCTTTTAGAAGATAATTTGTCGCTTCACCGATTATTTCCAACTCTCGAATAGCACCGTCCCACTCCAACTCACTATCGAGGAAATCTTGCGTATTCTCAAACTTATGGGTATATCTCTCTATTTTGTTCATAGCGATAAAAATATCGACAACATAGAACGAATGATCTCTATCGGACATATTCAACCTCACCAAAAATCTTCTCTTTCAGATGTTCTCTTACCGTCCCAATCAATCCCAAATCTACCTTTTTTTGTAAACTTGTCTCTAAAAACTCTTTGAGATCATAGTAGTTATCAAAACTTGAGGGCATATCTACCAAAATATCAATATCGCTCTCATCGGTTTCCAATCCCTTAACATAACTGCCAAAAAGCCCAATTTGTTTTACATGATATTTGGTTTCTATCATCTCTTTATTTTGTTTCAAAAAATTGATAATCAAACTTTTATTCATTTTTACCCTTTGCAAGCTTATCTAGTTTTTCCATTTTCCAATGATTCCAACTCAATTGTGCAGACACTGTCTGCCAAATTCTAAAGCAGATATAAATTATCCTACAATGCTTAAACACCCAATTTTTCAGCCTTTGGGATATAATTGTTTAATTATATCACTATATTAGGTCAAACCATGATTATCATACCAGCCCGTCTTGCTTCCACTCGTTTTCCTCAAAAAGTTCTCGCTGACATCGGCGGTTTACCGATGGTGATCCGTACTGCCAAGAGAGTTGAATCCATCGACCGTGTCGTGGTCGCGTGTGACGATGAAAAAATCCTCGACATCTGTGCCGCTCACGGTGTCGAAGCGCGCCTTACCTCTACCACCCATAAAAGCGGAACTGATCGTATCAATGAGTGCGCACAACTTCTCGATATTCCTGACGATGAACTCATCATCAACGTCCAAGCCGACGAACCGTTTATTGAGACTGAAGTCCTCACCCAACTCCTAGAACGACTCAATCTTCTCAAAGCCAAAAA
This sequence comes from Sulfuricurvum sp., assembly GCA_024637295.1. Classification (GTDB taxonomy): domain Bacteria; phylum Campylobacterota; class Campylobacteria; order Campylobacterales; family Sulfurimonadaceae; genus Sulfuricurvum. The sequence goes on along the minus strand of JAGXFL010000001.1, from coordinate 84,796 downwards.
TGTCCCATTTGTGATGGCAAGCTGTTACAACGCGATCAACACCGAATCGGCAAACGACCCTAATATGGTCAAAGTGATTACCGATGATGAGCACAACGCCATCTATTTCTCACGCTCCGCGATTCCCTACAATCGCAGTGGTGAAGCATCGTATTTCGGACATATCGGTATTTATGGATTTACGAAAAAAAGCTTGCATGATTTTTGTGCCCTTGGTGAAGCACCACTCGAAGACATCGAAAAACTTGAACAGCTCCGCGCGCTGTATCACGGTAAAAAGATCTCGATGGTCAAAGTAGCCAGCGCAGGATTTGGGATCGATACGGTGGAAGATTTAGAAAGAGCAAAAAAGATTTTCGGGATTTAAACGTTTTGCTACACTCATGCTACACATGAGATGTACAATAATTGCATTACTATTTTTTTGTAAGGAGCGATTATGACACTCATCGAAACGTTTACGGACTATGTCTTGAACAAAAAAAGCCTCAAAGACTATGTGCAATACCGAAAGACAACAAAGGAGCGTGGAGAGTTTAATGATGCTAAATTAATCCAAGCCCAAGAAAATCTCGACCGTCTAAAAAACGAAGAACCGGAAGTGTACGAAGCGATGTACGCAACATTAAACGCGATCTATATACGCAACTCCGGATTGACCATCGAATATCCGCTTGAGTTTGTTCACCAAATACTCAAAATGTATACAGGTTCACTCTCTCCTAGGGATATACATGCAGAGTACACACGGGTATTGGACCATTATCATCACAATGCGTGAATAAAAGTCAAATTTTTCAAGTAATATCATCATAACTTATGCCATAATCCCTATTATGAAGGATGAGTTATGAATATTATACGTCTCTCAATACAAAAAATTTTCAATAGGAAAAACGAAGTTTTTGCCTACGAACTCCTTTTTAAAGACAGTTCCAACAGGGATACAAGTCTCTCAGACAGCGTCAAAGGGACATCCCAACTTATCATGAGTTCCATTACCAGTCCCGAACTCGATAAGCTGCTGGGTAAACGCAGTCTTGGATTTATCAATATTGACGAGCATGTCCTCACCAAAGGGATTTTGGATATTCTGGATAAAGATCGGTTTGTCCTCAATATCCACGAAGACATCAAACTCAATGACAACATCATCAATAAGATCATACAGTACAAAAAAAGAGGGTTTATGCTCTCGTTAGAACGTTTTGATTCCAGTGCCGAGATGATTAACAAATTTGTGCGGTTGTTCAATTTTATCGATATCATCAAAATGGATGTGGCTCTCTCTGAACCTGAAAATCTCGAAAAAGTGATGAAAAAACTTGAAGGGACACGTATCCAACTGCTGGCTCAAAATATTGAGACCAAAGAAGATTATAAAAAATATCAAGAACTTGGATTTCAGCTCTTTCAAGGATACTATCTTGACCGTCCTTCTGTCATCGAGATCGTCGGACCCAAAGAAGCTGCCCAATTTATCATTCTTCAACTCATAAAGATCATCAAAGAGGACAACACCGCCAATGAGCATCTCGAACTTTTTTTGAAGCAACAAGCTGATCTTTCCTTCAAACTTATCCAGTTTTTCAATAACACTGAAAAGCTCAATACAAAAGTCGAATCATTGACACAAGTCATTAACCTCATGGGGCGACAAAAGCTGTTGCGATGGCTAATGGTCTATTTGTATTCGGAACTTTCACGTAATCCTGCGTCTAAAACACTGCTCGAACTTGCGATCAAAAGAGCCGAAAGGATGGAAGCTGAAGCAGCACCTAAAAACAAAGACAAAGCCTATTTGGCAGGGATGTTCTCTCTGCTTGGCTCCATCTTTGAGACCAATGTCAAAGAGCTTATGACCCACATCCAGATGGACAGTGATATCACTGCTTTGATTTTAGAGAAAAAAGGGATCTTTGCGGGAAGTTTGATGAGAGCGGAGCAAGCGGAAAAAGAGTACCTGAGAAAAATCATGATCGCCAATTTCGACAAACTCTACACGACCGATCTGGTCAATACGCTTGAGTGCGGCGGAATAGAGATCGATAAAAATAAGATATAAGCGTTATCGCGATTATTCGTCGCTTGCAAAAATAAGCCGCTCTTCGACTCCCTTGAGAGCAACGGCTGCACATGCTGCATCTTTGTCCCCTCCTGGTGCTCCGCTGACACCTATGGCTCCCAGTAATATGCCGTTTGAAAGAACCGGAAGTGCTCCCTCCATCACAATCAGGCCATTAATATGGTTAAGTTCTTGACGAATGTCTTCACGATTTTTACGAAGGCTTCCGCTGTCTGTGCCAGACATGATAACAGCATTGGCTTTTCGCTGTGCGATTTCTGTCGTAAAACGGCTGGCATACACATCACGCAGGGCAACTTGCATATTACCGCTGCGATCAACCACAACAGCACTGACCTGATAACCTCGGTCACGGCATGTCGTTAACGCATCTTGAGCAATGCGGGTGGCAAGTTCCAAAGACATTTGTTTATAGGTGACAATATCTCCTGCGAAAAGTGAAAGTGATAAAAAAAGTGTTATCCAAAATGTTTTCATCGATTGTCCTGCCTAATTTTGATATTAGAATAGATTTTACAGTGATTACGTAAAAAATACATAAAGATGATGATAGGAATGTACAGAAAGAATTGAGTAAAGAAAACTGCCCCAAAAGAGGCAGTGACTGCGAAAGAAAATTAGATGTTGTCGCGGATGTTAAGCTCAGCAATTAGCTTGTTGTAGCTCGCACGGTTTGTACGCTTCAAATAACGCATCAAACGACGACGCTGTCCAACCAATTTCAAAAGACCCAAACGTGAAGAGTGATCTTTTTTGAATGTTTTAAGGTGCTCAGTCAATTCAGCAATACGAGTTGAAAGAAGTGCGATTTGTACTTCACTTGAACCAGTGTCACCTTCAGTACGTTGGTACTGTTTAATGATTTCCATTTTTTTAGCCGTATCTAAAGCCATAATAGCCTCCTGATGGGTAGTAAATTTACTTGAAAAATAATTTTCTCAAAGCAGGTCGGAATTATAGCCAAAAAACTCTTGAATTACTATAAATACCTCAGACAGTAACCTCTAATAGTTTTTAGCTATAATAGCCTTTATAAAAGAAGTTCAGGAGGTTAAGCGATGTTGATGACAAAAGCCAGCGAATATGCTTTGTTGTCACTGATCGCTTTAGCCAGAGCGCAAAAACCACTGGATGTAGATACCTTATCGCGTGAACTCGATATCTCCAAAAGTTTTTTGGCAAAGATCCTCCAATCGTTGGCTCGAAAAGGGATTTTGAAATCGTTCAAAGGGGTCAACGGCGGGTTTGAACTGGCACGCAAGACCAGCGAGATCACTATGCTCGATGTGATGGAAGCTGCCGAAGGCAAAATGCCCGCCGTGTTTAACTGTGCTCCATCCAAAGAGAGTTGCCCCTCCAATCAAGCAATGACATGCGGATTGTGGCCTTTTTTGAACCGATTACAGGGAAAAGTGGATGCTTTTTTAGGTATCCTCACCCTTGAAGCCATTTTAGAAGAGTAACGCTTGGCAAAAGCAAAAAGAAACGCCCCTACCGCCAGCACCATCCTATCGGCCATATTTGCATCACGCGACCTCAGTATGGTCGTTTTTGTTATGGCTATTTTAGCGATCATTATCGTCCCGCTTCCAAGTGCGATACTGGATATGCTTCTGGCTGTCGTCATCGCGGTTTCGATTCTTATCCTACTCATATCTCTATACATTCCACGTCCTACCGATCTGACAACGTTTCCTACTCTCTTGTTGATTATCACCTTGTTCCGTCTCTCTTTGAACATTGCGACCACCAGGATGATTCTCTCTCACGGGTATGAGGGACCCGAGGCTGTCAGTGACATCGTCACGAGTTTTGGAAAGTTCGTCGCCGAGGGCAATCTTGTCATCGGGGTCATTATCTTCAGCATCATCGTCTTGATCAACTTCATGGTTATCACGAAGGGTTCGAACCGCGTAGCAGAAGTTGCAGCACGTTTCACCCTCGATGCGATGCCGGGTAAGCAAATGGCGATCGATGCCGACCTTAATAGCGGTCTTATCGAAGAAGCGGAAGCCAAACGCCGCCGTGCCGAGATCTTGCAAGATGCCAACTTTTACGGTGCTATGGACGGATCGGGCAAGTTTATCAAAGGGGATGCGATTGCGGGGATCATCATCACCACAATCAACATCATCGGCGGTTTTCTCATCGGTATTTTTCAATTTGATCTCACCGCGACGGCCAGTGCGGAAACCTTCACCATCCTCACCATCGGGGATGGTCTGGTTTCTCAAATCCCCGCTTTGATCATCTCCACAGCAACGGGTATTATGATCACCCGTGCTTCCAACGATGAAGGCAACTTTGCTGAGGGCAGTATCAAACAGCTCATGGGAAATGCCAAGGTCATGATCATCGTAGGGGTCATCATGATGATGTTTGCCGCCGTTCCCGGTCTGCCTACGCTGTCTATGGGGTTTGTCGGTTTGGTCTTTTTGGGTCTTGGATACGCACTTTATAAATTTGAGATCGGGGATTTTGTCCTCACAGCGTCCAAATCCATAGGGGAATCGGGTTCATCAGGTGTCGGAAATGCTGACTCAGAAGTTCCTGGATCTGCAACGTCATCAGCTCCTCGCAAAAAATCCAGTGAAGAAGTTGCCAAAGAAGAGGAAGCGGCCCTCGAAGACATCCTCAAAATCGAGATGCTTGAGCTGACTCTTGGATATCAGCTCATCCGTCTTGCAGACGGCTCACAAGGGGGAGACCTGTTAGAACGTATCCGCTCGATGCGCCGTAAGATCGCCTCTGATTTCGGATTTTTGATGCCGCAAGTGCGTATTCGGGACAATCTGCATCTTAAACCCAATCAATACTCGATTCTACTCAAAGGGGTCTCCATAGGTGATGGTATCATCCAGCCCGACCGTTATCTCGCTATGGACAGTGGGATGGCCATCGGAGAGCTTGAGGGGGGAGAACCTACCAAAGAGCCAGCATTTGGACTCGATGCATTTTGGATCGCCCCTGAGATGAAAGAAGATGCGATCATCAATGGCTATACGGTTGTTGACCCTGCAACGGTCATCTCCACACACATGAGTGAACTGATCAAGAAACACGCTGAAGAGCTGCTCACCCGTCAAGAGACCCAAATCCTCATCGATAAGATCAAAAACGATTATCCGGTGGTGGTTGACGACTTGCTCAAAGTCGCCAATATCGGGCTGATCCAACGTGTCTTCAAAGCACTTTTACACGAACGTGTCCCTCTCAAAGACATGATTACTATTCTCGAGACGATCGCCGATGTAGCCGAATACACCAAAAGTGTGGATGTCATCACCGAACACGTACGGGCAAAACTCTCCCGTATCATCACGCAAGCCTACACCGGTGCAGATGGAATTATCAAACTGCTGACCTTTGACGCCATGAGCGAACAGCGTTTGCTTGAAAAATCGCAGGAATTTGACGGAGTCAAACAACTCATGCTCAATGTCGGAGAGATCAACGGTCTCATACAAGCAACCAGTACCAAAGCCAGTGAACTTCTACAAAAAGGGGTATCACCCATCATCATCATCGTCGATCCAAAACTACGCCGACCGTTAGCAGAGATCTATGAGCGTTTCAATCTCGACATCATCGTTCTCTCTCACGCTGAAATCGATTCCAGTGCCAAGTTTGAAGTGCTTGGCTCTATCACATTAGACAAATAGGAAATTTTTATGACAAAAACCATTTACCACCTTTCACACATCGATTTAGACGGCTACAGTTGCCAGCTAGTCATGGCACAGACTCCTAATACTATGATCAGCTACAATGCAAACTACGGCGCAGAAGTGATGGAACGACTCACTGAGATTATCGAGCTTATTAAAAAAGAAAAGCAAGAAGCCACTATATTGATCAGCGATCTCAATCTCTACCCTGAAGAAGCTAAATGGCTCAATCTGGAAGTCAATCGGCTCAACGATAGCGGCTGGAAGATCACGATTACCCTGCTCGACCACCACGGCAGCGGAAAAGATACTGCGGCTCAATACCCATGGTATTTTTTGGACACCGAGCGTTGTGCCACCAAGATCGTCTATGAATATGCGCAAGAGCATTACGGACTGCAAGGGGGAGGATGGCTCGAAGCGTTTGTCAAAGTGGTCAATGCAGTCGATCTATGGCACCAAGACGAAGTAGAGGATTTTGAATACGGCAAAGTGTGTATGCGTCTGGTCAGTGATGCAAAAGAGATCAATCGCGTCATGTTCTCGGATGAAGACAGAGCCTATAAGCTTGCTATGTTGGAACAAGCGGCACAAATGCGATTTGAGCCTAATGCCAATATCCTACTGGACGAAGCACTACACAAGATCAAAAAAGAGTTCTTTAAAGACGGTGTCGATGATACCCTCGACAATCTCTCAACCAAACATATTGTCGCACTGCTGGGGACAAAACGCTCAATGATGACCATCTATTACAAAGGATGGCGCGGATTTTTAAGCTACGGATTGGGCAATACCTCCATTATCGGAAACGGTTTTCTCACCAGTTACGGCGAGTTTGATTTCTTCCTCGATGTAGGTACACGCGGCACGATGAGTCTTCGCGGACACAACCGTGTGGATGTCGCCATGATGTCCGGCGAATGGGTCGGCGGCGGCGGACACCCCAATGCGGCAGGGGGACGAATCCAAGGGTTCAAAGAGCAGTTTCGATACGACAAAGTCAAACTTCAAATCGAAAATATGCTCTCTACCAAAGAAGCGATGCCGGGCAAACTTCCTCATAAAATAGAAGAATAATGATCCAAATCAACAACCTCACCAAAAGCTACGGAGGACGAGTCCTTTTCCAGGATTTAGACCTCAAACTCTTTTCCGGTAATAAACTTGGGTTTGTCGGACGTAACGGAAGCGGAAAATCGACCCTGTTTAAAATCATCCTTGGCGAAGAACCTTATGATAGCGGTGAGATCATCATCCCTAAAAACTACCGTATCGGCACATTGCGCCAACATCTCCACTTCACCCACAAAACCGTACGTGATGAATGTGCTTCTGTTTTGGAGGGTGATGCGGTACACGACGTCTACAAAGTCGAAAAGATATTATTTGGTCTAGGGTTTACCCAAGAGGATTTGGACAAAGACCCTTTGAGTTTTTCAGGAGGGTATCAGATTCGTATGAACCTCGTTAAACTTCTCGTTACCGAACCCAATCTCCTGCTCTTGGACGAACCGACCAACTACCTCGACATCGTCTCTTTGCGATGGCTAGGAGCCTTTATACGTTCATTTGAAGGTGAAGTGATCCTCATCACCCACGATCGTGATTTTATGGACTCTGTGAGCACTCATACGATGGGTCTGCGCCGTAAAAACGTTTCGATCATCAAAGGCAACAGTGTCAAATACTACGCGCATATTGCACAAGAAGACGAACTGTACGAAAAAAGCAAGATCAATCATGACAAGAAGCGTGCCGAACTCATCGACTTCATCGCCCGTAACAAAGCTCGTGCTTCTACAGCGGTCATGGCACAGTCCAAACAAAAAGAGCTGGATAAGATGGGGATAATGGAGAATCTTGAGTCCGACAGCGATCTGTCGTTTTCATTCTCTTATTCTGTGATTCCTGCCAAAGTGATCATGAGTGTCAAGGATCTCTCCTTTGGATACAATCCTAATGAACTGCTCTTCCAAAACCTCTCCTTTAACTTGGAAAAAAACAAATGCCTCGCCATCATCGGGAAAAACGGTAAAGGGAAATCCACTCTGCTCAATACTCTCGCAGGGGTACTGACGCCACAAGGTGAGATCATTATGCACCCCTCAACAAAAATCGCCCATTTTGGTCAGACGAATATCGAACGATTAAACATGAACAGCACCATCATCGATGAGATCCAAAGTGCTGACAATACACTGCCTAATGTCAAAGTGCGGGGTATCTGCGGAACCATGATGTTCAGCGGTGATGACGGCGAGAAAAAGATCAGCATCCTCTCAGGGGGAGAGCGCAGTCGTGTTATGTTAGGCAAGATCATTGCTACCCCTGCCAATTTGCTGTTTTTGGATGAACCGACCAATCACCTCGACATGCAATCCATCGATTCGCTGACGGATGCAGTCAAACGTTTTGAGGGCTCTACTGTCATCGTCACCCACTCAGAGATGCTGTTGCGCTCCCTTGCTGATCAGCTTATCATCTTTCGTGAGGGGGGTGCGGAGTTTTTTAACGGCACCTACGATGAGTTTTTAGAAAAAATCGGCTGGGAAGATGACATCAGCGATGCACCAAAAATTCAAAAACCGGTTCAGCAAGGTAGTAAAAAAGAGCAAAAGCAGCAGCGTTCCGAGATCATTCAAGAGCGTTCTCGTTTATTGAACCCTCTGAAAAAAGAGATCGATTTTTGTGAGAACACGATCATGGAACTCGAAGAAAAACTCAAGACTTCACATGAACAACTCATCGTCTATTCCAACAATGGCGATAGTAGCAAACTGATGGAACTCTCCAAAAGCGTCGCTGCGGATGAAAAGATGATCGAAGAGCTGTTTGAACGTCTTGAGATTGCCAGCAATGAGTTTGAACGCATCACCAAAGCCACCGATGAAAAACTTGAAGCTCTCTAAACAGCGGCTCGACCAACTCCTCACCAGTCTGGGATACGCAAGCCGCAGTGAGTCCAAAAAACTCATCGCTTCAGGGCTTGTCACGGTGGATGGAAAACAGATCACCAAAAGTGATTTTAAAGCCTTTCATCACGAAGTACTCTTTGAGGGCATTCCTCTTGATCCACCGCAAGGGATGGTCATCTTGATGCACAAGCCCGTGGGTTTGGTGTGTTCTCATGATGATGGCGAGGGTCAGCTCGTCTATGATCTGCTACCTGTCAGATGGCGTAATCGTGATCCAAAAATTTCCACAATAGGACGTCTGGATAAAGAGACTAGCGGGCTGTTATTACTCACCGACGACGGACAGTTACTTCATCGTCTGACCTCTCCCAAATATCATGTTTCTAAACTCTATGAAGTGACACTGGATCGACCGTTAAAAGGGGATGAAGGCTCAATTTTTGCCTCAGGAACCCTCATACTCAACGGTGAAAAAACGGCGTGTCTCCCTGCTAAATTAGAGATTATTGATAACACTCATGTCACCCTAGAGATCACCGAGGGGCGCTACCATCAAGTTCGCCGTATGTTTGCCGCCCTTGGCAATCATGTGACCGCACTGCACCGTTCTCGTATCGGTGATTTAACGCTTGGGGACTTACAAAGCGGTGAATATCGGATATTAGCTCAAGAAGAGATACCTAACTAATCACCCATGCGCCTTTAACCCATCCGCAATCAACATCTTTAGATACGATTGATAGGGTATGTCGCTCTTATTGGCTTGAATTTTTAGCGTTTCGATCATATCAACTGGCATTCGGATCGAGATCGTTTTTGCACTCTTTTGTAACTTTGTGAGGCGCATCGGCTTGGCTTTGTCCCAATCGATATACTCAGTCGAATCGTGTTCATCCCAAAATGTCGCAATCTCTTCTTCGGTTTTTAGTTCAGGCATTTTTTTCATAATAACTTCTCTCCTTTTTGCTCATAGGGCGTGCTGAAATAACCCGTATTTTTTCTCCTCGCACTGTAAAAGCGATAAAGAGCAATTGCCCATCATCGGTTTTACCCAGTGCATTGCATCGGCACTCTTGTTCTGAGTGGGCATTATCTTCGTAGATGAGTAACGGTTCGTTGAAAAATATCTCTTCGATCAACCAGAAATCGAGGCCGTGTTTGAGTTTGTTCTTTTGTATATTGCCATCATTCCAATCAAACCCACGTAATCGTTCGACATTCAGACAATCAAACATCACTCACCTTTTGCTAAATGTATGTAATGATTATATACATTTGAAACTGTCATGTCAATACAATGACCATACTAATTCGCTATAATCATGACATACTCAACAAATACGGAAAAACCCAATGAAACTCAACTGCAAAGACTTAGACTGCCCAAAACCCGTACTGGAACTCAAAAAAGCTCTCGAAGCGCTCCCATCGGATGGTATTATCGATCTCGAACTCAACAGTGTCTCATCGGTAGAAAACTGCCGACGTTTTGCCCTTTCACAAGGATGTACCGAAGAATCAAAACTTCTGAGCGATGGGAGCACCCTGATGAAAATCGTCAAGGGATTCGGGTGTGATGTCGTGCCTGAAGAGAAAAATGAGGCTCTTTTAAACCGAACCCTTTTTATCAAAACCGATCGTATCGGCAATGGCGAATTGGGGAAAAAACTGATAAACGGTTTTTTAAAAACGACATTGGAATTTGAAGCACTTCCAAAATACATCATCTTCGTCAACGAAGGGGTATTGCTCACAACGCAACCCGAAAATGCTGGGGTCATTGAGTCATTGCAATCCCTTAGTGTACGCGGTGTCACAATCTATACCTGTGGATTATGTCTTGGTGATTTTGGTATCGATCCTGCCTCTGTGCAAGTGGGTGAGATAGGCAATGCCTATGATACGATGCGTATTTTACTTTCAACGGATGTGGTATCGCTGTGATCGTGTATGAAAACAGTGATTTCATCATCACTGTAAAACCTGCAGGGAGTAACTTTCACTCCGAAGAAGAAGCGGGGTTTGTCGTGCAGATGTCACAGCAACTGGGTATCCCCCTCTTCCCCGTCCATCGACTCGATAAAATGACATCAGGACTGGTCATCTTCGCCAAAACCTCCGAAGTCGCCGCACAATTTGGCAAGATGTTTGAAAATCGTGAAGTGGAGAAGTACTATCTCGCTATCTCTTTACGTAAACCTAAAAAGAAGCAGGGATGGGTAAAAGCCGATATGGGAAGCGCAAGGCGCGGTGACTATAAACTCCTGCCTACCATGGATAATCCAGCCATCACCCAGTTCATCAGCTGTGCATTACGCACCCATGAACGCTTTTTTCTCGTCAAACCACACACCGGTAAGACCCATCAGATCCGTGTCGCCCTCAAAAGTTTGGGTTCCCCCTGTGCCGGAGATGAACGGTATGCGGCTTCCGACGAAGCACGCAAAGAAGATCGTGGCTATCTGCACGCTTATGCACTACGTTTTAGCCTATATGGTGAATCATTTGAATTTATTTCACCCCCCGTTGAGGGAGAACGATTTATCAGTGAAGAGTGTAAAGTACAGTTAGAAACATGGAATAAACCTTGGGAACTGTTTTAGCAAAGCCCTTTTAACAATACGTTTTGGCTGTAACGGTATATCTCTTCGAGATTATCGCTCATCAATAAATGCCCATCTATTAATAGCGAAGCCAACCCGTGAATCGATGCCCATACCGTTGCCGCTTGTACAATAGGGTTTTCACATACAATAATCCCTTCTTCCTGAGCTTCAATGAGAAGCCCAATGAGGGCATATAGTCCTGTTGCCAATGTTTCATCTTTATAATCGCATATCTCTTCACGCTCTTTACGATACATCTCGCCAAAAAGGAGACGATACAAATTCGGATGCTCTATTGCAAAGTTAAGATATGCTCTTCCCATAGCATCAAAACGCTCTACAACCGTATGAGTACGATCTTGAAAAATAGGGGTAAAAAGCAAATTAAGCTGTTCATATCCCTTTTCGATCACCCCAAGTATTAATACTTCTTTACTTGTAAAATGGCGATATACTGCACTTCGTGACGTCCCTAGTCGCTGAGTTAAGTCACGCAAGGTAATTGTATCAAGCCCCTCACTGTCAATTATTTCCAACGCCGTTTGCAATAATGCTTCTTTGAGATTTCCATGATGATAGGGCAATGTTTTTTTAGTGGACTCATTATTTTTCATCATGGTATTGTAGCATGGGTTAGATAAATAATAATGCAATGTTGACATTGTTTACATATAATGTTACCATTGTCAACATAAAACCTCAAACGAATAAAAAAGGGACATTTTATGAGACATACGGTTCTCTTGCTCCTCACAGCACAATCGCTTATATGTGCTGATCTAACATCTTTATTGCCGAGTGCTAAAACAAATTTACGGGTTGCATCCGAACGTTTGGAAATTCAAAAATCGCAAGCCCAACTCGATGAGGCTAAAACAGCCTATTTTCCGACAGTTACGGCTACTGCACTTTATAAGAAAAAAGATAAAACACCTGCATTCGAACCCAATAAAATCCAAGGTGCCGAAATAGGAGCAAAAATCAGTATTTTTGACGGATTCCGACGTGAAGCACTTCTCGATGCACTTCATGCGTCCATGAATTCAGCGACACACTCTCTGGCACAAGAAGAACAAAATGTCCTTATGGAAACCATCGCGGCTTTCTATGACTATCTTGACACCCAAGACCGCCTCAATGTCAATAAGGAAAAAAAGAAAGAACTTCTCTCTGAAGTCCAACGCTACGAGATACTTGTTAAAAATGAGCTTGCCACGACCGATATCCTCAAATCGCTGATTGCATCGAAATTGGAAACTGATTATGACGAACAAAATCTCAACATGCTCCTTGAAAAACATCGTAAACATCTTGAACTCCTCAGCGCAATGCCTATTCATGAACCACTCATGTACCAAGAGCTTGCTCTCCCGATATTTACGACGCTAGAACGCCATGACCTGCAAAGCGATCGCTCAAAAATCGATATTTTACGTAAAACAGAAGATCAATATACCTATCTCCCCTCTATCACGCTCGAAGCAAAACACAAATACATGGAGTACAGCGGTTACGATGCGATGGGGGGGACTAATCTTCAGCCCCTTAACCAAAACGAAATAACTGCCGCACTTACCATGACGCTATTTGATATGGGGCGAATTGCAAAAGAGCGCGAACAAGCTCGTCTCGATACCCTCAAAGCCAAAAATCTTCTTGATTACAAAACCCAAAGTCTCAGCAATGATGCCCAAATAGCCCTTATGTCGATCAAAACCTCCCAAAATGCCTATGAAGCGGCCAAGGCAGAAGAAGAAGCGAGAAGCGAAGCCTTCGGTTTTATCAAAAAGCGTTTTGAAGCGGGATTGGTCAACACAACGACCTATCTTAGTGAACTCACCAACCTTACCTACTCGCGTGCCAAAGCCCGCAATGCTCTCAATACACTCCAAGTGGCAAAAGCCAGTGCCGCCTATGCGTATGGAATCGATCTTATGTCATTAATCGAGGATAAAAAATGAAAAAAATTGCCCTACTATCAACGCTGTGTGCATTATCATTGTGGGCAGATGTATACGCCACTTTTGAATCACAAGCCTACCGTGAAGCCTCACTGGGGATGAACGCTTCAGGGATTGTTAAAAATCTCTCCGTCCAAATGGGCGATCATGTCAAAAAGGGCTCGCTGCTGCTCGAACTCGACAGCGCTGAAGAACATCTATCGCTGCAAATGGCAAAAGCCGATTTAAATGCACTCACCAAAGAGACAACGTTCTTGAGCGATCAATACGCACGTTATGAAAAAAGTGCGCAGGTGTTCGATAAAAACACCCTCGATAAACTCAAATCCGAACTGGAGACGAAACTAGCCCAAAAAGAACGTACCCGATTATCAGTTGCCTATGCCGAACAAAAACTCTCCAAGATGCGCCTCGTTGCCCCATTCGCAGGGAGTATCTCTGAAAAGAACATCGAGGTAGGGGATATGGTCTCTTCGATGGGTAGTGCACCGCTGTTTAAACTTATCAGCGATCAGACCAAACTCCTCATCCAGTACGATTCCAAATTCGCTTCACAAGTGAAGGTAGGGGATCGATTTTGCAGCTCTATCGATGGAAAATCGACGGGAAAATGTTCCAAAATCATTAAAATCTACCCATCCATCAATACCAAAAATCGTCAAATGACCGCCGAAGCCGACGGTTCAGGCCTCCGTCCCGGTACGTTCGGCGATGGCATGATCATGGCGAAATAGGACTTATTATGCATAAAATTGCCGTACTTCGCCCTATCACGACCATCATGTTTTCCCTCGCTCTCATCTTTTTTGGGCTGGTCGAACGCGGCGGTATGCCATCTGCACTCTACCCCAACGTCGATTTTCCGATCGTCATCGTCACCACGACCTATAAGGGAGCCAATGCCGACATCGTCGAGAGCAAGGTGAGTGACAAGATCGAAGAGGCCGTCAGCGGAATCTCCGGACTCGATACCCTAAGTTCGGACAGTTCCAAAGGGATCAGCGTCGTCGTCGCCCAGTTCAAACTCTCCAAAGACCTCGATGAAGCGGTCAATGATGTCCGCGATAAAGTCTCCAGTATTCAACTCCCCACTGAAGTGGATAAACCCTCGGTAGATAAATACTCGATCACCTCTTCTCCCGTTATTACCCTCTTTTTAGCGGGCAGTGACACGAAAAAAGTGATGAAACACGCCGATGAGATTCTAAAACCTCGACTTCAGCGCATCGAAGGTGTTGGCGGTGTAAACCTCGCCGGTTTACGTAAAAAACAGATCCTCATCACTCCAGACCCCGCTCTTCTCGCCAAATATTCTCTTACTATGAGTGATCTGACCGGAATTATCCGCGCTCAGAACATCCGCATGGATGGAGGGAAAACCGTTGATAGTGCACACGAGGCTCAAATACTCATCGATAACGACAGCAAAACAGTAGAAGCTCTATCGGCACTTCGGATACGAGAAGGTCTCAGTTTAGGTGATGTGGCGACGGTCAGTGATACGTTGGCCGAAGAGCGCAGCTTCGCATCCTTGAACGGACGTTCAGGTGTTCTCCTTATGATCAAAAAGATGACAGGGGCCAATGATATCGCTATCGCAGATGCGGTTCGTACCCAGCTCCCTGCCCTCTCAGCTTTAGAACCCACCATGAACCTAACGCCGCTGCAAGATACGACAGGATATATCCGTGATACCCTGAGAGGGGTTCAATTCGACCTTGTTTTGGGTTCCATTCTCGCCTCGCTTGTTATCTTTTTGTTCTTGCGCAACTTTACTCTGACACTCATTGCCGCCATCTCATTGCCGGTATCGATTTTCGGAGTATTCGCAATCATGGGATGGAGCGGTCAAACGTTTAACCTCCTCACCCTCACCGCCCTCACCCTCGCTATCGGGATCATCATCGACGATGCCATCGTCGTGATCGAAAATATCTTCAAACGACTCGAAGCGGGGCGTGACCGCATCAATGCCGCCATCGAAGGGGTAAATGAGATTATATTTTCCATCGTCGCTATCTCGGCAATGCTCTTGGCGGTTTTTGTCCCCGTCGCTAAAATGAGCGGAATCGTCGGGCGCTTCTTCACGAGTTTTGGGGTGACGATCATCGCCGCTATTGGAGTATCGTTTGTCATCGCCATTACTCTCATTCCGATGATCGCTTCGCAAATCGCCAAAGGAGAGCACAGCCGTTTTTATCACAAAACGGAACCTTTCTTTGTCCGTATGGAGGAGAGGTACCGTTCTCTCATTCACTCTGTACTCAAATACAAAAAAGTAACCCTCTTCAGTGCACTCGGTATTTTCATCGTCTCTATCATCCTCTCTGGAACACTTGGAATGGTGTTTATGCCAAAAGAGGACAAAAGTCAGTTTGACATCACCCTAAAAACTCCTGTCGGAACCAGTGTCGGTGGAATGAAACAGCTCTCTCTCGATGCACAACGGCTCATCGGAAAAATGGGTGAAGTCGAATACTGCACCCTCTACGTCGGACGAGGGAATGATCAAAAAGCCCATGAAGCGGCACTGTATGTCCGACTCAAACCGATCAAAGAACGTACCCGCAGCCAAGGAGAGGTCATGAAAGAGACCCGTACCATGTTAGCCAGCCTCAAAGGGTTTACGATGACCAGCGTCACCGAAGTCAACGATATCGGAGGCTACGAGATCAACACCCCGTATCAGGTGATCATAAAAGCGCAGAATATGGACGATGCGGAAGCCTCAGCGGTAAAACTAATGAAACTTCTCAAAGGTATTGATGGGACAACCGATGTGCAAAGTAATATTCAGTCCAAAGCACCGCAGCTGACCATCACCGTCCTCACCCAAAATGCTACACGGCTTGGAGTAAACGTCGATGAGATCGCCCGTACCATCGCCAGTGCCTATTCGGGAGATGGGACCATCACCTTTATCCGAGAGCGGGGAAAAGAGTACGATGTCGTAATGCGTCTGGATGACACCAAACGTGAAAATATTGAAGCCCTCAACAGCCTGAATGTCCGTACCTCTTCAGGGATAACTGTGCCTCTCACTGCGGTCGTATCCATTACCCAAAGCTTCGCGCCGACAACCATCAAACGATTCGACCGCCTCAAAAAAGTGATCGTCGGTTCTGATATCACCAAAGCCCTCCCGCTCGATAAACTGGTTGAACTCGTTAACGAGCGTCAAAACGAATGGTTGGGTAAAGGGGTGGCTTACGAACTCGACGGCGATGCCAAACACATGCAGGAGAGTAACGAAGCGTTCGGTGTCGCGATCGGTGCGGCCCTCGTGATGATCTATCTCATCCTTGCTGCACTGTACGAATCACCTCTTCAGCCACTCATCATCATGAGTGCGTTGCCTCTGAGCTTTACGGGGGCGTTTATCGGTCTATGGGCGGCAGGGATGAATATGTCGCTCTTTAGTATGATGGGGCTGATGCTCCTGCTTGGACTGGTGGGAAAAAACTCCACTCTCGTCGTTGATGCGGCAAACCGCCTCTACCATAGCGGCACAGAGCTTGATGAAGCGATTATCGAAGCGGGTGTTTCACGTCTGCGCCCTATTTTGATGACGACGACTGCGATGACGTTCGGGATGCTCCCTCTTGCTCTCTCCGTCGGGGAAGGTTCAGGGGTTAAAGGACCTATGGGGGTTGCTGTCATCTGCGGACTGCTCCTCTCAACACTGACCAGCCTACTTGTTGTTCCGGCACTTTACAAAATCTTGGCACCGTTGGACAGTAAAATTCGTAAGCTCTATACGATTAAAAAATAGTCCCTCCAAGACTACAAAAAACTATTTTGGACTGATTTTTGCTATTAACCTTGTAATAACATTACAAGGAGTACAAATGCAGGTTCCAACGAACAGTTCTTATCCGTTCTCAAACCCTTTTGCTTCATCCGCCTATTCGCCTCCCCCATCATTCAAAGAGATCTCACAAACGGGTGAACTCGACAAGCTCAAAGACGATTTTAGTATGATCTCCCAAGAGCTAAATCCCTCTGAACGACGGCTCTACAATGCTCTGATAAATGAGCAAAATTATCAAGCTGCCAAAGGGATTGTGACCGTCGGATTTATGCGTGCGTCAGGTATTTATCACGACAACAATGGAGATTCTCTCTCAGGGGAATCTCTTTCGCAGGATTTAACAAAGTTGTATCCGCCAAATTCACAAGAAGAACAAAAAGCCCTTAAGTCTCTACAAAACTATCTTACACTCAATCCTTCTTCTATGGCTCTGAATCAAGAGCGACGGGGCAATTTACTCGACCTAACAGCCTAATGAAAATGACTTTAGGCGATTTGAGAGAGCTATTATTCTCTCATGCCTATCCCTTGACCCAAGAGTACACTCGCCTCTTTCACGGGCGGGGAAATGCCTATGAGGGGTATAGGTTTCTAACAGTTGACAGTGTTGATACAGTCCTTTTTGCCGTATTGTTTGAAGCACATGATTCAGAAGAGGCACTTATTGCAATGTTACGTGATTTTTATTTTGCGCAAGGAAAATGGGAAGCGCTTGTTGTACAACAGCGTTATCTTCCCTCTGCACCATCTACTGTAGTCGAGGGAAAACTCCCAGAGCAGTGCTTTGCCATAGAAAATGAGCTCAAATACCATATCAATTTTCAAAATGCTCAAAACATCGGATTCTTCCCCGACATGAAGATCGGCAGAAAATTTATCCGTGACCATACAAAGGGCAAAAAGGTGTTAAACCTCTTTTCTTATACCTGCGCATTTTCTGTTTCAGCGATTGATGGCGGTGCGACATCAGTTGTCAATGTTGATATGAGTAAAAGCGTCCTCACAACGGGGAGAGAGAACCACCGACTCAACGGACTTGATACGAAAAAAGTACAGTTCATGCCCTACAATATCCTCAAATCCTGGAGCCGTATCCGCAAAGAGGGACCGTATGACCTCATCATCATCGATCCTCCCAGCTTTCAAAAAGGCTCCTTTGCGGCAACTTCAGACTATGAGAAAATCATCCGACGACTTCACGAGTTCGCCGCACAAGAATGCATCGTATTATCAGCCCTTAATGCACCTGAACTGGATACCACATTTATCAAAAACCTTTTTAGCGAGAATGCCCCTGAATTCAACTATATTAAGAGGCTAGAGAGTTTAGAAAGTTTCCCTGAAGAAGACGAGCAACGCAGCCTCAAAAATCTTATTTTTAGAAAATCGGATACGAATCCTTCCTAATCAACCAGTATAATTCCCATCGTTTCGAGTAAAAACAGTGCTTCGTAACGACTGAAGATTGCCCCTTTTAGGTGGTTAGCGCGTACATCGATCATCGTGTTACTGGAGTCAGTGAAATTGGCCTCTTCGAGATGGGTATTGCCAAACAGCGCCCCCTTGAAATCGGTACCCGTAAAATCAGCTTTTGGAAAGCTCCCGTTGCGAAAATCGACCTCTTTAGCTCGGCATTCCCTCATCAATAACCCTTCTAATGTCAGACCCAAGAAGTTGCTGTCGTTGAGGATACACTCACGAAAACGCAAGGGATCGGCATTAAGGAGGCTCTTCCAATCCGCCATAGTCCAATCTATTCCGATCATCTTGCATGACTGAAATTCGACATCACTCATCTTGCTACTGGTCAGTTTCATCACACTTAGATTGCAATTTACAAAATGGCATTCGATGAACTTGCAGGCTGAAAAAAAAGTCTCGCTGAAATCACACGAAATAAACGTACAATCCTCAAACTCCGATTTACTGATTTTCTGTCCATGCAAATCGATCCCCTCAAAAGTTTCTGCAAAAACGTCCATGTTGTCGGTAATCTGCCCTGATATCATTCTAAAACCTTCTTAAAATACTTAGCAATATTGCTGGGTCATTCGTTTTTACTTACAGCATCTTATTTTTGGTATATTCCATGGCAGTAATATAGGTTATAAATGCTCGTCCATACTTAGTAATGTGCCAAATATCTGCATCATTTTTAACTAGATCCCATGTTAGAAGAAAGTTCATATAATCTGAAAATTCCCAAGATTCAAATGTGTCAGGATTAGTATTTTTCGTATTTTCAAAAAAAGGTAAAATAGCTTTTATCCGTGCTTTTCCTTCTGTTTGGATGGCAAGAAATTCAAGTAACTTAATTTGTGATCCAAAAATATTGTAATAAACTTTTTCAAATGCATTATTTATATGTTGTTGTGCGAGATTCTTTACTAAAATATCAATTTTATTATTCTCATCCGTTATTTGAGCTAACTGTTCATTAATTCTACTTTCCACTTCGTTTCTTATACCAGTAGGGTCTATAGGTATAAGATGTTGAAGACTTTGCTGTTCTTCAATACTCGGTTTTACTGATTGATTAGGTTCAAAGAATTGGATTTCAGTTTCTCCATGCTTCGCAGATTTAATTCCTCCACCGATTAAAGTCCCAATTTTGTCTTTGAGAAAATATAAAGTAAATCCAGCTACAACAGGCCAAGCACCATTCTTTATAAGTTCGATGATAAAGTATTTATTTTCCAATGTTCATAATTCCTTTTAATTTAACTACTATTTTTTTGGCTTAATAGTATCTCTTTCATTCTTAAAGGCATTAAAATAAAGGGGTCAGGTGATACCCAAACCATACCTTCGGGATTTTATTAGCCATATGTAAATAAAATTGTAAAAAAGATGAGAGACATAGGTTATCGTTGAATATTCAGTTTTTTGCTCTATATTCATCAGTTAGTATGCCGCCAAATCCCCAGTTTTCTAATTCGATTTCTTCTATAACGATATGTGTATGTTCAGGCTTCTTGCCTAAGACACGCACTAATGTATCAGTAATTTCAGCAACTATCTGAGCTTTTTGTTCTCTACTTGTTCCATCTTTAGTTATTTTTACATTCACAAACGGCATAGACTTTCCTTTTCATTTTTTTCTCAAAATTTTGTAAATCAATATGACTTCTTCATATTAAACAAAATCACCGCCACAAATGCCAACAGACACCCGATAAGCGTCGAAAGTGCCAATGCCTCGCCATACACAAACCAGCTCGAGATAATCGCTCCCACAGGGACGATGAACATAAACACCCCTGTTCGATGCGCACCCACTTTGCCCGCTGAGACAAAATACAGCGCGGTGCTAAACGTACCGGGAACTAAGCCTATAAATACGATAGTCACCCAAAATGTTTCATCATATGCGGCAAAATCAAACGGGTGATGCGGCAGTGCAAACAGCAGATTGATGATAGCCGCAATTCCAAATACGACCAACGTATGAAACATCAGATGGACTCTTTTGGCGGCTTTTTGGGCGATGATCGTCACCACTGCCCAGACAATAGCGCATTCGAGAAAGTACGAACTCTCTACATTTAAAAACGCGAATCCCTCAAACGGTACACGCAATAGTATCAACGCACCAAATATCCCGATAGAGAGTGCCGCAATCTGTCGAGAGGAAACTTTCGTCCCCAAAAACGAGATTGAGAGGATATAGGTGATAATAGGAGCCAATGAAGTCACCATCGTACCGCCATAGCCTGCTTGACCATGGGATAGCCCTGCAAAAAAAAGATAGTTAAACAGCGACGTCAATGCCCCCGCCCACACCATATACATAACCCCTATACGGTCTGTTTTAAGCGGTATTTTCATATACCAGATCACTGGAATAATCGTTATAAATGAAACGGCATAGCGCCAAAAAGCGGCGACTTGTGCATTAGAATGTTGTGCCGCCACTTTACCTGCTGTCCACGCAATGCCCCAAAAAAGCATCGCGATTATCATCCATATCATATACTTGGTCGTGTTTTTAGACTCATCCATAATTTATTTAGTCTCTCTTATAAATATCACCTAACTTACACAATCTCTTTTTTCTTAGCTTCGCTATTTGAAGAGCTAAGTATCTGTTCCAGAAATCCAATCTCCGGCAACCCTGATTTTCCATCATCTTTAGTAGTTTTGATCTTCTCGAGAATGTCTTTACTCATCAATGCTGTACTCTCCGTTGGCTTGTTGTCTTTCTGTGCTTTTTGCGCTTCCATCAGCTCTTTGAGAAGCTGTTTTCTAAAATCATTCACCATCTGATTAATATCCATCGGTATCTGGGGATTTTTTTCTTTTTCCTTGATGAGTTTTTGGCGGTACTCTTCAACCAATGCTTCGATTTTCTCTTCATCCAGTTCTTTTAAAAAAACGGCTGCCCCTTTTACGCTCAGGTCTTTTCGAAATTGCGCCAATTCACCATCTTCGGCATTGATCTCATCTCTCGTTTTGTACGGTTGGGCATGATAAAATTGTCCAATCAGCGCCATATAATCTTGATCGACACTCTCGTCTTTGACACCAGCATAAGCTGAACTCGTGGAAATATTGGAAACAGAGGCTACATTCATAATAAACTCCCTTAACAGATCTTATAATGTTGACAAGCAAAAATCGTTCTCGTATATGATAAAATTGCATTCTAACTATACCCATCGATTGTCATCCCAAAGGCTCGACCATGACCGCATCCAACTTCTCCCTCCCTGATTATCTCAATCGTATCAGATACCATGGCGATGTTCATCCCGATTTTACAACACTGACTGCACTCATGAGTGCACAGCTGCAATGCGTACCGTTTGAAAACACAACCGTTCATGCGGGGAATATCCCCTCTCTCATCCCCGAAGATATCTACGCGAAAATCGTCACCGATGGACGGGGTGGATACTGCTACGAGGTCAATGGACTGTTTGCTATGGCACTTACCGCTATAGGATTTGAGTGGTATTTTGCAGGGGCGCGTCCGATGTTCTACCCTACTCGCCGCCCCAAGACTCATATGGTTGTGGTCGTAGTTATCGACGGACAAAACTATCTGTGTGATACAGGATTTGGCGGGTACGGTCTGCGCGAACCGATGCTAGTTACACATGAGCAACATGCTGACCAAAACGGCGATCGTTTTGCTCTTGAGCTTCGTGATGGCGAATACGTTCTCACATCATTAGTCAACGATGAGTGGACACCTCAATACGGTTTTGCCCTGACACCGCAGGAGTGGATCGAGTTTAGCCTCGCCAACTATTTCAACGCTACCCATCCCGATACCATCTTCACCCAAAAGAGACTCGCCGTCATGCAAAGTGCTACAGGACGTAAGATTCTCATGGATAATAACCTCAAGATCATCGACAAAGGGATTACGACCATCAGTGACGTCGATTACACCTCTGCCGCACACGAACATTTTGGATTGTTTCCCCTTTGAAACTGTTTACCAATGAACCCATGAACGAAATTCTCAGCTGGGCAAATGCAACACTCAAAGAATCGAATACCCTTAGCTTTGAAGTACTCAATCCCGATATCGGTCGAGGAAGCTATGCAGGAAAAGCGATTACGCTAGAGGGAACTGCCTACACCTACCGCAGTTACAAAGCATGGAGCGATTTAGGCGAGATTCTTTTTTGCCGTATGCTGACCCCAAAGAGTGTTTGTGAGCATACCGTACAAATCACCTATGAGAAACTCGATCTGAATGACTCCTTTCATCACAGTGACGCGAAAGAGGAAAAATACGGCACAACATCCCGTTTTTCTGCTATCCATAAAAACGAAGAACCTGCTTTTCTCTCTCCCTATCTGCGAGCACTGCGCAGTGTCCGTGTGGGTGAGCGAAAACGGATTCTCAATCTGGGGATCAATACGGGGGATGAGTTTGATTTGATTCGTCAAATGCTCTCACACGAAGAGTATCGCACCATCGAACTTGTGGGTATCGATCACTCCACCTCAGCGATTGAACATGCCAGAGAACGCTTTAATGAAGGAAATGCGACGTTTTATGTCCATGATATCAATGAGCTTGCTTCTATGAATCTTGGGAGATTTGACCTCATCATCACAATCGGTACACTGCAAAGTCCGGGAATCGAGTTTAAACCGCTGTTTATGAAACTCGTTCAAGAGTATTTAACCCATGATGGTGCACTGATCTTGGGATTTCCAAACTGCCGATGGATGGGTGGAGAGATGATTTACGGAGCCAAAGCGCCTAATTATCCGTACTCTGAGATGACGTTGCTGTACAAAGATGTGTACTACTGTAAAAAATATTTACAGCAAAAGAAGTTTCGAGTGACCTTGACGGGAAAAGATTATGTATTTTTAACGGCAACGCGGATCAATCTCATGAGTTGTGATTAATATCATGCATGAGTTCTTCTATTTTAACGTGATAAACCTCTTCATTAGTCGTCACACAATACAGCTCATATAACAGTAAATTTGGGTTATGTTTGACAACAATGTCTTCAATTCCCAAAGAGAGCCCATACTTGCGTATTGCTGATACCACATCCTTGTCTTTGGTCGTGATCTTAACAACCAGATCACCCTTATAACCTGAATAGGTATTAACATCTTCGATATGAAAATCCAATGCATATCGAATAATTTTAGTTTGTTCTACTTGCATGTATCTCCTTCTTAGAATATATCTGTTTTATTCAATTTCTCCAGACGTAACACAATAGAGGACATAATCGACACTATGCTTGATGACGACTTCTTTGACACCCAAAGAAAGAGCATAATCATGTATCGCATTCATGACCGATTCATCATCGGTGATAATTTTCACCATCAGATCTCCTCGGTAACCCGCATATGTCTGAACATCACTGATATCAAGATTCAATGCGTACTGAAGGACGTCTCGTCTTTGTTTATCCATATCACTGTCCTTTTGACTGTGTAAGCTACTTATCCATTGGAAAATCGTCTGTTTTCACAAATTCCTTAATCGTACCGATTATTGCCAGATTTCCTGTGTGATTGTCACATCTCCAAGCTCACTGTGCATCGAAAGTTCTCCATCACTGATATTGCACTGCAGCCGCATTGATCTGGCACACAGTTTTTCGATGTCATCCACGTGCAGATGTATGACACTAAGATTTTTAAATCGTGCATAGGTGGCACTGTTTTGTCGCCACCATGCTTGAGCACTTTTGAGATTGTAGGTGTAGACGATCACTTTATCGGCTCTACCGCATGCTTTACGCAATCGTTTTTCATCCACCTGCCCCAGATCGATCCACAGTTGGATATCGCCACCGTAATCTTTTTCCCACAGTTCAGGTTCTTCGTCCTCTCCTCCAATACCTTTGCAGATGCTCAAGCGATCCGCCGCATTGAGTGCAAATGCTGCAAGACGTATCATAAGACGCTGTTGAGTTTCGGAAGGGTGCTGTGCGATGGTGATCTCATGCATTTCGTAATAATTACGATCCATATCCGCCATACTAAGCTGTGCTTTGCAAATCGTTGAGCCCGCGGCCATGATAGCTCCTTGTAGTTGTGTAACTATGACACAACGCCACTTATAAGCTCTCCTAAGTAGAAACCTTATATAATAAAAAACATTTTTTTACGGAGTTTTAATGCCAACCTCATCACTTTCTATCATCCGACAAGTATTGACGCTACCTGTCATCGTTATCGCGATGGGCTATTTTGTCGACATCTATGATCTTATTTTGTTTGGCGTTGTCCGCGTCGCAAGCCTCACCGAGCTTGGTCTCAACCCAGAGCAAGTTACTCTATGGGGAACGACAATTTTAAATATGCAAATGGGAGGTATGCTCATCGGAGGAATTCTGTGGGGAATTTTGGGAGATAAGAGAGGACGTCTTTCAGTCCTTTTTGCCTCGATTATCCTTTACTCCGTTGCCAATTTTCTCAATGCCTTCGTCACCAATGTGGAACAATATGCCGCACTTCGTTTTATCGCAGGTATCGGTTTGGCAGGTGAGCTAGGGGCAGGAGTCACACTGGTTGCAGAGATCCTCCCAAAACATTTGCGCGGGTATGGGATTATGACCATTGCCGCAGTCGGAGTACTGGGTGTTGTTGCTGCAAACATTGTCGCACAAAATTTTGACTGGCGTACTGCGTACATATTGGGTGGGGTTTTAGGTTTTTCTCTCCTTGTACTTCGTCTCAAAGTACGAGAATCGGGCATGTTTGAGCATAACTTGAGTGAAAACATCCATCGCGGTGATTTCCTCTCCCTTTTTAGCCATCGAGCCCTTTTGGGGAAATACCTCAAAGCCATCGCAATCGGGATTCCTCTTTGGTTTGTGGTTGGAATCTTGGTCATGTTCTCCCCTGAGTTCGCCAAATCGCTGGAGATCGCTGGAGAAGTGACGGCAGGTCAGGCATTGATGTACTGTTACATCGGTCTCTCCGTCGGTGATTTTGCCAGCGGGTATCTCTCACAAAAACTCAAAAGCCGTAAAAAAGCGTTTACCTTTTTCTTGCTCTTATCGCTGTTTAGCGTTGCATGGATGTACACGCTAAAAGGTGCTGAAGTCCAAGACTTTTATTGGTCATGTTTCGCGCTGGGAGTATTCTGCGGCTATTGGGCTTTGTTTATCACCATGGCAGCAGAACAGTTCGGTACCAATATCCGTGCTACTGTTGCCACCACGGTTCCTAATTTTGTACGCGGTTCGGTTGTCCCTATCACCCTATCGTTCATGGCGCTGAAAGGACATTACGGATTTTTGTCATCTGCCGCGATCGTAGGGTCAGTCTGTTTTACCCTAGCGCTTGTAGCACTCTACTACACCCATGAAACATTTCATAAAGACCTGGATTACATCGAAGCCTGATATGAAGACCTTAACCATCTTTTTTTTAATCGTTACTCTTGGATTCACCTCTTTGTATGCAGGGCCTAGCAATACTGCAATCGAGGCATCCCTCACCTCCATAGGATCACCCGAGTCACTGGATGAAATTCCGTCTCTTTCAACGATTAACGATGATTATAAAACAGGCTACAAAGGGCTTTATAACCGCTACAAAAATACCAAAGAAGAACACCTAAAAATAGCAAAAAAGTTTAAAGATGCCGGTATCCCTGCATACTTCTCTCTTATCCCCTATTGTGAGTCCAATTTCAAAAGCGACGCACGAGGCTATGGTGCAGTTGGACTATGGCAGTTTATGGCACAATCGGGTCGAACGTATGGATTGAAGATCGAAAAAGGAAACGATGAACGTACCGACGTCTGCCTCTCTACCGATGCCGCAATCCGCTACATCAAAGACCTCAAAAGTATTTTCAAAGAGTGGTATCTGGTTGATTTTGCCTATGGAATGGGTGAACTCAAACTAAAACGCCTTATACGAAAAAACGATAGTCAAAAAATCTCTCTCCTGTTAAAAGACCCCGAGTTTCCCAAAGGGACCCGAAACCATTTTTGCAAGACCCTCCTATTGGATGCAGCCATCCACCATACCAAATCGGATGACGATACCCCCTGATGTCCCTTATTGACTCCAAATCATCCCGACTAAAAGCAGTCACACACGGCTTTTTTCTCTCGATCACCACAACCATAGCCGAACCCGCCATCATCTTGCCATTGATACTGCATTTTTTTGGGGCAAGCTCACTTATCATCGGACTGCTCTCTTCACTGCTCAAAGGGGGAGCCATCATCGTTCAGCTCTTCGCCGCATTCAGTGCCCAAAGCTATACGCGTGTTATGCCCCATCTTCGCTTTGTATTTCTGGCACGCTTTCTATCCTGGTTCGGTATCGGTGTGGGTCTCTATTTTTTTGGTTCTACCAACCCTACTCTGACCTTGTGGTGTATTGGCATCGGGCTTTTTATTTTCTCCTTTGCGGCAGGTTTTGGATCGATCTATTTCAATGAGATTTTGGGTAAAGTGTTCTCACACCGCTATCGGGGACGTGTGTTTGCACAGCGCCAGTTTGCCGCAGGCGTAGGAGCACTCATCAGCGGTGTGAGTGCCGGTGTCATCTTGGAATATACCCCTGCCCCGCAAAGCTTTGCCTATCTTTTCATCTTCAGTGCACTGGTGATGTTACTGGGTATTATCCCCTATGCCCTCATTCAAGAGCCCATCAAAGAAAACATCACCCCCAAAGAAGCTCATTTTTACACGTTTTTACGCAATTCATTTGCCTTGTTACGTTCAGATGGACAGCTTCGACGCCAGATTCGCACCTATTTACTTGCCTACAGTCATCTTTTTTCACTCCCCTTCATCATCCTGCATGCGCAGTCTGTATTGCATCTAGGAGGTGTCCAAATCGGCTATCTATTGACCTCTCAGGTAGTTGGGGGGATGCTGAGTAATATCTTATGGGGAAAACTCTCCTCCAAGGGGAAAATACGCCTTATTGTTACCGTCTCTTTTCTAGGCTATATCGGTGCCAATGCCCTTGCACTGTTTGCATATGAGCTATGGCATTACGCACTGCTGTTTTTTTTTACTGGGTGCTGCTATGGATGGGATGCGTTTGGCATTTTCCAACAATATCCTCATCATCGCCCCGGAGCATCTGCGTCCGGTCTATCTCGCACTGCAATCCAATATCACCTCCATCGGACTTTTTTTCGCCATTCCCGGAGCGATACTCTTAGAAAACTTTGGCTTTACGGTTTTGATTTGTTTTACAATCGTGATGTTATTGGGGGGGATGGTCGCCTCACGGCGACTAGCGGATTAAAAGCAGGAACTCTCTGTTAGGCGATGTTCGTGTAAACAGCCTGAACGTCTTCATCGTCTTCAAGTTTATCTATGAGTTTCTCAACATCAGCCATTTGCTCATCGGTAAATTCTACCGGAGAATTCGCGATGCGCTCGAGTGCTGCACTGTCAGGGGTGATCCCCATTTTTTCCAATTCAGCAGATAAAGCACCAAACGCCGTGTATTCACCAAACACACTCACTTCGCCCTCTTCTTCTTCAATACTCTCGATCCCGGCATCGATGAGTGCAAACTCTAACTCATCCAGATCCATATCAGGTTTTGGGAATCGAAATACCGCTTTACGGCTAAACATAAACTCCAATGAGCCATTGTTGAGTGTCTCACCCTTGGCACGGCCAAAGATCGTACGAACATTGGAGATGGTACGAGCATTGTTATCGGTTGCACACTCGACAAAAAACAAGACACCGTGAGGACCTTTACCCTCGATGTTCATCTCTGCAAGTGAAACAGCGTCTTTTCCCGATGCACGTTTGATAGCAGCATCAATATTATCTTTTGGCATGTTTTGCGCTTTTGCGGTCATTATCGCAGAACGCAGTTTCGGGTTCATGTCAGGGTCTTCTCCACCCTCTTTTGCTGCCATCGTAATGATTTTTCCAAGCTTAGGAAATACGCGAGACATATTTCCCCAACGTTTCATTTTTGCAGCTTTACGATACTCAAACGCTCTTCCCATACACAGACTCCCATGAAAAATTGTCGCAATTATAGCTGTTTAATGGTTAAAAACCAATTTACAATCTCTTCAAACACCCCTCATAAAAATAATAGTTTATGATAAAATACAACAAATCTTGATCTTATTTCAAATTATCCCGTGCATTGGAGTATTATGTCCATGGTTAACAGATTTTTACGCTTGTGTCGTACGTGTTGGCTGACACCTCTCTCCTTAACCTTATTTTATATTTTTGTCGGCCTTTTATGGATCTTTGGGTCTGATTATGTATTGGCCATTAATATTGCTAATCCCGTTATCGCAAGTGCATTTCAATTGGGAAAAGGGGTGTTTTTTGTCCTCGTAACCGGAAGTATTCTCTATGTATTAGTAGAAAACTGGCATAAACAATTACTCAAAGTAAACAACCAAATATCCGCTACGTTAAACGCTATTCCTGATTTGTTGTTTGAAGTAGATTTGCAAGGAAAATATTACGATTACCATTCGCCGCGTGTCCATTTACTCGCAGCCCCACCCGAAACATTCTTAGGAAAAACCGTCCAAGACATCCTCCCTGTGCAAGCTGCTCAAACGTGTCTTTTGGCGTTACAAGAAGCCAATGAAAAAGGATTTTCATACGATAGGCAAATCGAGCTACTGCTTCCACAAGGAAAAAGCTGGTTCGAACTTTCCATATCTAAAAAATTAGACGTTGACGAAGAGAACCCCCGCTTTATCGTTTTGTCTCGTGACATCACCCAGCGTAAAACGAGTGAAGATCAACTCCTTAAACTCTCCCAAGCAGTGGAACAAAGCCCTAACACGATCGTCATTACGGATCTGGATGCAAACATCGAGTACGCCAATGCCGCTTTTTTCAAAACAACAGGCTATACGCTGGACGAAGTGATCGGCAAAAATTCAAATCTACTACATTCAGACAAAACCCCCTCTGCTACGTATGCCGATATGTGGGAACATCTGACACGAGGTGAAAATTGGCAGGGTGAATTTATCAATCGGCGCAAAGACGGTACCGAGTACATCGAATTTATTCACATCGCGCCCGTTCATCAAAGTGATGGAAAAATAACGCACTACATGGCCATAAAAGAGGATATATCCCAACGTAAACTAGCTGAGGAACATATCCACTATCTCGTGAATTTCGACCCTCTTACGGGGTTGCCCAACCGAATACAAATGGACAACCATTTGCAGTACACCTTAAACTTGGCAAAGCGAAATGATGGATTTTTTGCCGTTTTATTCCTCGATCTCGATCATTTCAAAAACATCAACGATACATTAGGACACAGCATTGGAGATAAATTACTCATTGAGCTAGCCAAACGTCTCACCGTAACATTGCGTGATCAAGATACCGTATCACGTATGGGCGGTGACGAGTTCATTATTTTATTACCCAGTTCTGACGCACAAGGAACGATTCAAGTAGCCCAAAAATTATTGGATTCCATCGCGCAAACATTCTTGATAGAAGAATACCAACTCTCAATTACTGCCTCCATCGGCATCGCTTTGTATCCCAATGATGGTGTAGATATTGAGATGCTCTCCAAAAATGCCGATACCGCGATGTATCGGGCCAAGAATGAAGGGCGAAACAACTACTGTTTCTTTACTCCCGAGATGCAAGCCAATTCTCATCGTATTCTTCAACTAAGCAATGCCTTGCATCATGCGCTTGAGAATAACGAACTGCATCTTGTCTATCAACCGCAGCTTTATGCATCAGAAGGACGTGTTGTAGGGGCAGAGGCATTGCTTCGCTGGCAACATCCTGAGTTTGGTGCCATCTCTCCAGCTGAATTTATCCCCATCGCTGAAGACAATGGAATGATCTTGTCCATTGGAGAGTGGGTATTGCGAACCGCAATTTTTCAAGCAAAAAGTTGGATAGACAACGGACAGCTTCCCATAATTGTCGCCGTTAATATCTCCGCAATTCAGTTTCGTCATCCCAATTTACCCGATCTAATCACCAGTATCTTAGATGAGGCAGGGTTGCCTCCCCAATATTTGGAGATTGAATTAACCGAAGGCATAGCGATGAGCAGTCCGCAAGTCGCTATCAACACAATGAACGATCTACACGAACGCGGTATCCGAATGTCTATCGATGATTTTGGTACCGGTTATTCCTCTTTGAGTTATCTCAAAAAATTCAAAATTTACAAGCTCAAGATCGATCAATCATTTGTCCAAGACATCAGCAATAATCCCGAAGACAAAGCTATCGTCAGTGCCATCATCAATATGGCCCGAAGCCTTGAGCTCAAAACAATTGCGGAGGGGGTAGAAACACTGGAACAGTTGGAATACTTACGCGAACAAGGGTGCGATGAGATACAAGGGTACTATTACAGCAAACCGTTATTGCCTAGTGCATTTGAAACATTTGTCAAACAATGGAACAATTAAATATTGAGACAAATCTAGCTATAACCCGTAGCAATTTAAAGTTATTTGCAAAGATACTCAATGTCCGATTGCCATAGCATTTCATTATTGACCCGCAGTCGCAAAATCACGTTTATTCCCTTTTTTATGTTTCTTGTTATTCTCGATCACTCATTTATTCAAAATACTTCATACACTAATACTATTTTTATCCTCTCTTTAGTATCTGGTGCAATGATGTTCATCATGATATGGCATACTTATCAGCTAAAATTAGCCCAACGTTTCATTTTTGCGACTTTACGATATTCAAACGCTCTATCCATACACAGACTCCCATAAAAATTGTCGCCATAATAGCTGTTTTAAGCAATTATGACAAACAATACAGCAATCAAAAATATGTTATACTATTTGTAGTTTACACACCTAGATAATGTTGGAGTCCAATGGTCTTTTCAGATAGGAATTTATCGCTTTTTAATCGTTCCGTATGGGGAGCTATTATTGTATTTACCCTTTTTTCCACGATGTTTCTCCTCTACGTCCGATCTGAAAAAGCAATCGATACTGCGAACGAACAACGATTCATATCTCATCAGCTTGCAGATCATTTACGTCAGACTTCTGATGACCTGACACGGATGGTCCGCACCTATATTCTGACCGGAAATCCTATCTATAAACAACATTACCAAGAGATCTTAGATATTCGCAATGGTCTAAAACCTCTTCCAATGCATTATGAAGACATCTATTGGGATCTTGTATTATCGGATGATAAACGCCCATTCCCACTGACATCAAAATCGATATCACTATTGGCATTAATGCAAAAGGCCGGATTTACACCGCAAGAATTTGCCAAACTCTCTGAAGCCAAGAAAAACTCTGATGAACTAACTAAACTAGAGTTTGATGCGATGAAACTCATCGAATCAACGACACCTGTGACCGATAAAAATCGTCATCTTGCCTTTATGATGCTGCATAATGATACCTATCACAAAGCTAAATACCGTATTATGAAACCCATCAGTGATGCACACTTTCTGATGGATCAGCGAACACTCAAATCACTACGTGATGCCCAACATACAGCAATTCAAATGCGTATTGTCTTTATCTTATTTGGGCTTATCTTAATATTAATGTTATGGAGTGTCCATCGTTCATTGCATTTGACATTGGGGGGTTCCCTACACTTACTCTATTCGTCTATTACTAAAATAGGTCAAGGAGATTTGTCGTCTCCAATTGCAATACCAACAGGTATGGAAAACAGTATTCTAAGTTGGTTAGCTCAGACACAAAAGAAATTATCCAAAATCGATGAGGAACGTGTGCAAGCACAAAAGGACGCCAACCATATGCGCGATTTGTACGCAGCACTGAGTCAATGTAATCAAGCCATTGTCCGCAGTAACACACAAGAAGAGCTTTTTGAACTCATCTGTCAAGATGCGGTTAGCTTCGGCAAAATGAGAATGGCATGGATCGGCTTGGCAGATGAAGAGGCGAAAATGATAAAAGTAGTTGCCTATGCCGGAGACGGATCTGATTATTTGAATGATCTGAATATTTCGATCGATCCGTCATCTGAATTTGCTCACGGTCCTACGGGAACAGCATTCCGTGAAGACCGTCCGTTTTGGTGTCAGGACTTTGCCAATGACCCTGCTACTAAAAAATGGCATCATAAAGGTGCACAATTTGGATGGGCTTCCTCCGCTGCAATACCTCTTCATCGAAATGGTGTCCCTTGCGCCATTTTCACATTCTATTCCGATGAGATAAACGGATTTGACAAAGATGCTCAAAAACTTCTCCTAGAGATGGGTGCAGATATCGATTACGCCTTGGATAATTTTGATCGCAATACAGCACGCCTCAATGCAGAAAATGCCCTTATGCTACGCACACATGCTATGGAACAAAGCCCAAGTTCTATCATTATCACCGATTTCAAAGCCAATATCCAATACGTAAATGCCGCTTTTGTCGAAAATACCGGTTACACACCAGAAGAAGTAATCGGTCAAAATCCGCGTCTATTACAATCAGGAAACACTCCCCTTCATGCTTATGATGCGATGTGGACAGCACTCATACGTCAGGAAAAATGGCAGGGCGAGTTTATCAATAAACGCAAAGACGGAACCAAATACATCTATTCCATCAATATTGCTCCCGTCCTCGACAGTGATGGTAAGACAACGCACTACATCGCTATCGAAGAAGATATCAGCGAACAAAAAAAGACCCAAGAGAAGATCCACTATCTTGCCAATTTTGATCCTCTTACCGGACTTCCCAATCGGATACAAATGGACGATCATCTCAACTACACGCTCAATCTTACCAAGCGTAAAGAGGGGACATTTACCCTGATGTTCCTTGATCTTGATCACTTCAAAAACATCAATGATACACTAGGACATAACTTGGGAGACCATCTTATTATACATCTTGCAAAACGTCTCACACAAGCGCTGAGAGATGAAGACACCGTTTCGCGTATGGGAGGCGATGAATTCGTCCTCCTACTGCCTGATACAAATGCCAAAGGAGCCGCGCAAGTTGCCCAAAAGCTCCTAGCATCCATCTCTGAAATATTCACGATCAATGAGCATTCACTTGCTGTAACTGCTTCCATAGGTATCGCCATATACCCATCAGATGGAACCAATATTGAAACCTTGTCTAAGAATGCCGATACTGCCATGTATCGTGCAAAAAAAGAGGGACGCAATGCCTATCGTTTCTTTACCGAAGAGATGCAGGAGCATGCTCAACGTACCCTTACCATTAGTAATGCATTGCATACCGCATTAGAGCGCAATGAATTTCACCTCGTTTATCAGCCTCAACTCTCGGCCTCCGATGGTATACTCGTCGGTGCAGAAGCATTGATACGCTGGAACAATCCACAATTGGGTTCGGTTTCTCCTGTAGAGTTTATCCCTATCGCCGAAGATAACGGAATGATCCTCTCCATCGGAGAATGGGTCATTCGTACTGCGATTGAACAAGCACATGATTGGAATCAAAACGGTATGAAACCAATCATCATAGCAGTTAATCTCTCTGCAATCCAGTTCCGTCATCCGGCACTGCCCGATATCATTACAAACCTCATACGCCAAATAGGGTTTGATCCTCAGTATTTGGAAATCGAACTCACGGAGGGAGCGGCGATGTATGATCCACATGCCGCTATTGCTATGATGAATACACTGCACAACATAGGTATTCGTATGTCTATCGATGACTTTGGTACCGGCTACTCATCCCTATCTTATCTCAAACAGTTCAAAATCTATAAACTAAAAATCGATCAATCCTTTGTACGAGATATCCAGACCGATTCAGGAGACAGAGCAATCGTCAGTGCAGTTATAAATATGGCACACAGTCTTGGCCTCACCACCATTGCCGAAGGAGTTGAAACCAAAGCGCAGCTTGAATACTTACAGCAACAAGGATGCGATGAAATACAAGGATATTTTTACAGTAAACCGCTTTCAAGCCAGCTCTTCGAAAAATATCTAAGAACAAATAATGCATAATATGTTTAAATAAACACATCAATAAAAATTATACCTATGACGATTTAAAATTTCTATTACAATCATGTTATAATATGTTAGTAGATCGTTTAATCCATGTTAATGAGGAAGAATGCACAGACCCAATCCAACCCAAAATCAAAAGCTATTAAGTGAAAATGACTTTATTGTTTCCAAAACAGATACGAAAGGTAAGATAATTTACGGTAATAAAATATTTATCGATATGTCAGGCTATTCAGAAGCTGAGCTTTTAGGTGCCCCTCACTCTATTTTACGTCATCCCGACATGCCTAAAATTGTCTTTAAACTTTTATGGGATCGTATTCAAAAAAAAGAAGAGATATTTGCTTATGTCAAAAATTTGGCAAAAGACGGTTCATATTACTGGGTCTTTGCAAATGTGACCGCAACGATTAACAGCAATGGAACGATTCGAGATTTTCATTCTGTACGGCGCAAGCCAAGCAAAAAAGGGCTTGATGTTATCCCAGGTATTTATGCACAACTGCTTGCAGCTGAAAAAACAGGCGGTATGGACGCATCACTAGCCTTATTAAACAACGTATTAAATGAACAAGGAATCACCTATGACGAACTCGTCCTCTCTCTTCAGCAATAAAAAAAATCTATTTTATCTTGTGCTGACGATAGGAACAGCTCTCTATTTAGCGATTATAGGTAATTATATTCCCGCTGTCATTGTATTCATTGCTGCTATTGGAGGGGTATTGATTCCTCAAAATGATATGGCTTGCGATAAAATTTTTAATGATCCGCTGATACGTCAGATCCGTGACGTTTTATCCAAAGCATCCAATGGTAACCTCTCAGAACGAATCACGAATATTGCGCATACCCATATTCTTCAAGGTGTTGCGTGGAGCATCAATGATCTACTTGACCAAGTAGAACAGTTCATAAGAGATATTCATGCTTCGCTTGATGCAGCCAATAATGGTAAAATGAACCGTATTCTTTTCAAAGAGGGGTACAAAGGAGATTTCACCGAGATCGCAGTTGTTTTTAACAAAGCCATTGATGAGATCGCTCTCTCATTCAAAGGAAAAATGAGCAGTGACTTAGGACGTGAATTTGAAAAAATGAGCGGTGGTATTTCAACCTCTTTGTTCACCATCCAAAATGACATACAACGAAATTGCGACTACTCAAAAGAGATTAACACAACATCGTCAAACACAGCACAAGAGGTCACAAAAAGTCAAGCCAGTGTCACCACTATCGTCTCAAACTTGGAAAACCTCATGGAGCTTATCTCCAACTCCAGTGAAGCTATAGCCTCACTTAGCCAACGAACCAATGATATCAGCACGGTTGCCAATCTGATCAAAGATATTGCCGATCAAACCAATCTCCTAGCCCTTAATGCCGCGATCGAAGCGGCTCGTGCAGGAGAGCATGGACGCGGATTTGCCGTCGTTGCTGATGAAGTGCGCAAACTCGCCGAGCGTACCCAAAAAGCAACCCAAGAGATTTCCATCACCCTTAACACGTTACAGCAAGAAGCAAATGATATCCAAGGTAACTCCGATACGATCAGTAATATCGCTCAAAAATCACGCACCGATGTTCATGAGTTTGAAACCATACTGGATAACTTTTCCAAGACTGCATACACATCAGCGAAAGCTGCAAAATACATCAACGATTCACTCTATACAGCCCTCATCAAGGTGGATCATATTATTTACAAACACAATACCTATTCGACCATAATGCACCAAGATATTAAAAATACCTCTTCTAACGTTGACCAGCACAATTGTCGTATGGGTAAATGGTATTACGAAGGAGAAGGAAAACAGCTCTTTTCACATACATCCGCGTATAAAATGATGGAAGCACCGCATGCTGCTGTCCACAAGCTTGTCTTAGAAACCATTACCTGCCTACAACGAAAAGATTGTCAAAATGTCAAAACCAAAGATTCAATTCTGAAAAACATGCAGTTAATGGAAGACAATAGTAAGCAGCTGTTTGAATTATTGGAGAAGATGGTTCAAGAAGCCAATCCCGCCTAATCGATTTGATTAGGCATCAATAATGGCAATATCACTTTGTATCTGATTAAACAACAACGAGCGGTTGTCCATACGATACTGATAATAAAAGGTGTTCGTTTTCAAACTGCGCAAGACCGACGTATTGTAATAGTGCGCATTTGAACAACGCCCCAAATAAAGAAACGTGAAAAGAAGCTTGATACGTGAATCTTCAAAAATTTCATTGGGCTGTGCGAGAAAAGTAAATCCGTATTTTTTCATATTCACAAGATCGAAAATATAATAAATAAAATCTTCAAATTTGGTATAAAATCCATTCAAACTCTCGATTTCATGGAAAAAGTAGTAATAATTTTCCAATAAATCGTGCTTTTGAATCATACGGGAAAGCTTGCTTTTTACATTGCGCTTACTTGCAAAATACGAAGGATTAGCCGCCATATAGATATTTCGGCGTTCTGCGATCGCGTTATCAAGCGCCGCTTCAAACTCATCACTCTCCTCAAAACGAAGATAAAAGAACGTATCCGCATCTTTGAACTTCTCTTCGATCTTTTCGATAGAAGGGTCTGAAAAATCAAGATACAAAGTAGGTATATTGTTCTCCATTACGTAATGACGGATTTTATTGGCCAAATGAGTCTTTCCCGATCCATCCTCTCCCAGAATCAGGGTGTTTTGGTATAAAGTTCTCTCTTTTAATTCAAGTGTCGAAATGCTGTTTTGTAAGCGTCCAATTTTATATCTCATGAAAATTCCATTATTCTAAAGTTTAGGCATAAGTATAACGCATGGTTCAATAATTTATTGTCACATTATTCCTGCGCGGAAAAAAACTTACTTTTGACGAAAAATGGTAAGAATATGTACCTTTGTCGCGTTTACTTGAAAAACAATCGTATACCCTTTATGGATTAAATCCCGCGTAGTTTCATCATCCGTATAATAACTTTTACGGCAACGAAATGGCATTTCAGAGAGTGTACTAATACTCATTTCCAACTCACGCACAAACGCTATAGCTTTATTTTGAGAATCTTTTTGAGAGATATAGCGAAAAATAGATTGGAGATCGTCGAGCGCTTCAGGTTCGACGATAATTGAATAGAGCATTTAAGAATGAATCACTTTGTCGATAGCATCCGAGAGAGAAAGCCCCTCTGCGTTAGGGATATTATTCATCGCTTTTTGAACTTTAATTTGAGCCTCTTCGAACGAAATAGAGGGATAGTTATTATCTTCGAGAATCTCAATTTTATCTTTCGGTA
This sequence comes from Sulfuricurvum sp., assembly GCA_024637295.1. Taxonomy (GTDB): domain Bacteria; phylum Campylobacterota; class Campylobacteria; order Campylobacterales; family Sulfurimonadaceae; genus Sulfuricurvum. The sequence continues at coordinate 47,033 of JAGXFL010000001.1, read as the reverse complement.
AAATCTCTAGCAATCCCATCAGTTTATCATAAATTGCATCGTGAATATTGAGTCGAATCGTATGCATTTTCATCCTCCTAATATCAATGAAATATTATAACACGTTGGAGAAAACTTACCCTTTAACCTGCGCCAGTGATTTGATCGATTCAAACCATACTTTCGGTTCATCTGTTTTGGGTTTATACTCCCCTTTTGCGATGGCAATAGTGCGTTTGATGTAATCAGTTTTGCTTAGTATTCCAATATTTAGTGCTTTAGGTTTCATCTTTATTTTCCTCTATTAACTGGATTTTCTACAATAACTTCTGAATATCACTAAGTTTATTTTTAAATTGCGTGCATAAAATTTCAAATTCTTCTTGCTCGTTGAAAAAATCATTTGTTTTGAGATTATTTTTCGAAGGATCACTAAGAATATATTTAGCTAAAGATGACCTCTTAGATATTACGTTTTCATAATTTTCACGTAATTCAGGAAAATATATATTTAATAACATTTGAATTTTATGAAAATCTATATTATCATTCTCAGACTTTTGATTTACCGTATCTAACACTTGTGTATAATTCAACTTACCTGCATATGCATGAGAATAAATAAGATATGTGCTCAATAAAAATGCTTCCCACTGTTCAAAGAGTAAATATAGTTCTTCAAGCTTTTGAAGCCGTAATTCAAGCATTTTTTGATCACGTGTAAACTCAAGATTAACTTTTACTTGCTTACTATTAAATTTATTCGTTAAATATATACCTAATAATGTAGAAATACTTACGATTAATGCAGTTATAACTGGCATTACATCTTTAATTACTGAAGCTTCCAATTTCTGCCCTTATTTTTAATACGTCTGCACCCCAATCAATAGCATCTTCGGTAGGATATCATCGAGGTTGAAAACGTCCTCATCCCGTAGCTCTATCAGTTTGAAATTGTATTTCTCATAAATCGCTTTTTTCGCCCGTTTACGTTCGGCGTATTTGGGATCGTTTTCCATCCCCCGAAACTCGTATAAAATTTTCATTATTATGTTTTATTTTGTATAAACAGAATAGCTAAAAAATATAGAAAAAGCAAATGTTTTAGGGGGGCAAGGGGCGTAAACCCCTTGGCTACACTCAATTGAGCATAGGTGCAAAAAGACACATAAGCAATAGTGTGAGTATAAGCTTATCCATAAAGACCCCCTTCTGAGAATTCTTTGGAGGGCAAAAAAAAAGGCCAAGGGGTAATTACTCCCTTAGCCTTAGCGTTGCCGCTCCATTGAATTCACAGAAAAGTTATACTCACGAAAAAATTATAACATATTTTTTACTATTCTAAAACTTACCCTTTAACTTTCGCTTCGATCGTAGCAACGATACTCGGGTCTTCGAGAGTCGAGATATCTTGCGTGATTGCTTCGCCTTTCGCGATAGAGCGAAGTATACGGCGCATGATTTTTCCTGAACGTGTTTTCGGCAAGCCCGGTACGAAAACGATGTCATCACAAATAGCGATGTTTCCGATCTCTTTGGTGATGACTTTATTGATCTCCTTGACCATCTCCATCTCTTCACCCACCGTGTCCTCGCTTTTTAAAACGATATACGCGAAAATACCTTCACCTTTGAGTTCATGCGGTTTACCGACAACGGCTACTTCCGCCACATTTGCATGTTTTTTACACGCTGCTTCTACTTCTGCGGTACCCATACGGTGACCGGAAACGTTGATAACGTCATCGGTACGACCTGTGATAGTGATGTATCCCTCTTCATCATAGATAGCGCCGTCACCGGTAAAGTAAACAGGTTGTCCATCTTTTTTGACATCACCGAAATACGATTTTACAAAACGCTCAGGATCACCCCAAATTCCGCGAATCATTGATGGCCAAGGACGTGTTACACACATATAACCGCTCTCCCCTGCTTCAACTTTTACCCCTGTTTGCGGATCAAGGATCTCAGCGATGATACCCGGAAGAGGGAACGTCGCGCAAGCTGGTTTGATCGGTGTCGCACCCGGAAGTGGAGAGACGATGTGACCGCCCGTCTCCGTTTGCCAGTACGTATCAACGATAGCACATTTACTGCCGCCGACTGCCTCATAATACCATTTCCATGCCGGAGGATCGATCGGTTCACCAACGGTACCCAAGACTTTTAAAGAGGAGAGGTCGTATTTAGCCGGTTCATCTTCACCCATTTTGTGCAAAACACGGATCGCTGTTGGAGCGGTATAGAACTGATTGATCTTATACTCTTCGACCATTTTCCACGGACGCCCGGCATCAGGATACGTAGGTACTCCTTCAAACATCACTGTTGTAGCACCCATAGCAAGCGGTCCGTAAACGATATAGGTGTGCCCAGTGATCCAGCCAACGTCTGCAGTACACCAATAGGTATCGTTTTCTTTGACATCAAATACCCATTCCATTGTCATCTGAGCCCAAAGGATATACCCTGCACTGTTGTGTTGAACCCCTTTTGGTTTTCCCGTTGAACCTGATGTGTAGAGTAAGAAGAGAGGATCTTCTGCATCCATCACTTCCGGCTCACATGTACTTGATTGATTTTTGATCAGTTCATTATACGAGTAGTCACGTCCTGCTACCCATGTGATCTCTTCATTATTTCTCTCAACGACCAAGACTTTTTGTACCGGAGTACTCCCACTCAATGCTTCATCGACAACCGGCTTTAGCATATACGGCTTATCTTTTCTAAAGGCACCATCGGCTGTGATGACCACTTTTGCATCGGCATCTTCGATTCTGTCTTTGAGCGCCTCAGAAGAAAATCCACCGAAGACGATCGAGTGAATAGCACCGATACGAGCACATGCTAACATCGCATACGCAGCTTCCGGGATCATCGGCATATAGATAACAACACGGTCACCTTTTTTGACACTGAACTCATTTTTAAGAAGATTTGCAAATTTATTGACGTTGTAATACAGTTCGAGATAGGTAATGATCTGTTTATCACCACGATCACCTTCGAAAATGATCGCCGCTTTGTTTTTACGAGACGTGAGGTGACGGTCGATACATTGGTATGCGACATTCAATTTACCATTTACAAACCACTTATAAAACGGTGCAGTACTCTCATCAAGAACTTGCGTATAAGGAGAGAACCAATCGATTTTTTCGTTGGCAAAATGTCCCCAAAAGCCTTCATAATCCTCTGACGCCCATGTTTGAAGATCGTTATACTCGCACATATTTTTAATACGTGCTTGTTTTGAAAACTCTCGATTAGGTTGAAAAGTCGGTTTTACGATAGTACTCATTTTTAATTCCTCTTAATGTAGTTTAAATGGTTGTTGTAACTTTATATAGATCATGGCAGTCATGATTGCATCGTTCAATGCATTGTGCTGACCCATCCTCGGAATATTTAAATCTCGGAGGATTGTATCAAAGCGTAAATCAATATTTCCTTGCGGAATCAAAGCAATTTTTTTATCAAAATATAGCCCAGAAACTTCTATTTGTTTATTAGGCAAAGTAACCCCAAGCCATGGCTTTATAAGGCGATTAATCATTGCCATATCAAACTCAAGATAATAGCCGATCAAGGGTCGATTACCGATAAATTCCAAGAATGCTCGTGCCGCTTCAAGCGGCTCAACCGCATGTTCCAGATCACAGGGGCGTATATGATGAATTTTGATACTCTGAGTACTGATCTCTTTGGATGCTTTTAAGAACAGCTCAAAGCTCTGGGAACTAAGGATCTTATTGCCTCTTACCTTGACCGCGCCTATACTTATAATCGCATCTTTTTTGGTATCCAAGCCCGTTGTTTCGGTATCAAAGACCACAACTTCATCCCCATCATACGGATCAAAAAGCCATTCATATTTTGAGTCAAGCACGTTTTTGCGGTTCCATCTACGAAACAACGACTCCAACATCACACTACCATTCCCAGATGAAAGTGATAGGTCAGAAATTTTTTAAAGGTATTGACAATTTTAAAAGCATCTTTGAGTAAATCCCTCTCTGGCTTTGTCAGCAGTTTTGGATTGACATAATTTTGCTCATCATTGTTTTGCTTTTGCAAAAGCATTGAGTGTAGACGTATCCCCAGTAACGTATCATACGCCTCGATCAACTCGTTTGCAAACCGCTTGTCAAACAATCCGATATTGTTGAGTTTTTTAATCCTCTCTGTCGTATTTGTACACTCGATTTTGTTTTCCAATGCTAAAATACGTATACCGTGAACGATTGCAAATATCCCCCCTCTTTTGATATCCAGTTCACTTTCATGCCCCTCACGCCCCAGAACAAATCCCGAAAAAAGGCTTAAAGGCGTTTCAAATGCGAGTGCTGATTTTGCCAAATGGGCCAAAACGTCACTGCGTCCTTCAAATTGTTCACGAAGATAGTGTGAACATTCGTTCAAAAGTGCCACATCTCCTGCCACACAATGGGCATCCAAAAAAATAGAAAGCGAGAGAAGTGTCTCTTCATTAAGTGTCTCCACCCACTCGAAGATCATACGTTTATACCCAGAAACACTTTGACGCCAATAGGGGTTGCTCACCATGACATTGCCACTGCATTTGGGAAATCCCAATCGCAGCAAACACTCGTTGAACCTCATCATACATGGTTCAAATACTGCTTCATCTTCGCCATCACGCAGTATCAGCGCATTGTCTTGATCCGTACGCAATATCTGCTCACCTCGCCCCTCGCTCCCCATCACGATAAGAGCACATTTAGTATGTAACTCTTGAGGGACAACCAGTTCGAATACTTTACGATACATCTTGGCGTTAAGCTCACTTACGAGCTTCGAGATATATCGTATCTTAACCCCTTTTGAGGTCAATGAACTGATAAGATGAGTCAATGAGCGCTGTGCATTTTGAAGCTCATCAATACTGGAAGAACGGTCAATCGATGCGGCAATAAGATGCGTATGGTTGGCAAAATGACTCAAGAGATCAAGCTGTTCCAAAATACCGATAATCTTCTCATCCTCTACCACGACCAACCGTTTGACTCCGTATTTCGTAAAAAGAAGCAATGCATTAAAGAGAAAATCACTGCGCTGGATAGTCACAAGTCCAAATGTTGCGATCTCCCCAATGTGATCTTGCGTGTCTTTCCCTGCTAACAGTACTTTTTCACGTAGATCCGTATCGGTGACAATTCCCGTAGATTCCCTATCACGAACAAGAATCACATCAGCTTTCTGATCTGCCATGTTGCGCAATGCTTCTTTGATGGAGAGTGTTGCCTCCACAAAACACGGTGTATGGAGATAAATTTCATCCACCCGCGATACCATAAACGGGGTTAACTCATTTTGATGCTGACGTTCTTTGAGATTTTGATGTTTGGTGATGAAGTCTTGCATAAAATAATTTTGAAAAGGTTCAACATCTTGAAGTAGATTCAAAAATGCTTCTTTGGGAAGTTCGTAACAGATCAGGTCCTCTGCTACGATAAACGTACTTTGCGTATTCCCGTATATCAGCGCGTTGGAATCAAAACTGTCACGTTCAGAGTAGACATTTTGCAATTCCCCCTCAACGGTCTCGTTAACAATTCCTTTAATGATAATAGTCAAAGACTCTGCTCGTACCCTTGGAGCGATCAAGACCGTCTCCTTTGGATAATAAGCAATATCCATCTGCGTCATGAGCTGCTCAATCATCCTCTCACCCAAAAGGTCAAAAGGATGGATCGACATTAGCAATGCTTTTTGATCAAAAAGGCTCATGGGTTAGTGCTCCGTTGCGCCCTCGGCACCAATACCCGTTTGTGCACGAATGTATTGCGCTTCAAATGCCTCACGCTCTTTGGCGGCCTCATCACTACTATCGGTAATCGAGAAGAACCAGATACCGATAAACGCCGCGCTCACAGAAAACAGTGCCGGATATTTATACGGGAAGATCGCTTGGGCATTACCCATAACGTCTACCCATACGGTCGGCCCTAAGACCACTAACACTGCGGCCGTTAATAAGCCCAATGAACCGCCAAACAATGCACCGCGTGTCGTAAGTTTAGACCAGTACATTGAGAGGAAAAGAATCGGAAAGTTAGCACTAGCAGCGATCGCAAATGCCAACCCGACCATGAACGCGATGTTTTGATCTTCAAAAATAATCCCCAAGAAAATCGCTACGATACCGAGAATAACCGTAGCGATCTTAGAGACTTTCATCTCCATCAATCCATCGGTTTTCCCTTTTTTAATGACACTGGCGTACAAATCATGAGATATTGCAGATGCACCGGCGAGCGTCAGACCCGATACAACCGCAAGGATTGTTGCAAAAGCAACTGCCGAGATAAATCCGAGGAAGAAATCGCCACCAACTGCATGAGACAAGTGAATCGCCGCCATATTATCGCCGCCAAGGATCGGATAACCACCATCAACCGCTTGTTTTGCGAGATCAAGATATTGCGGGTTTTGGAAAACCATAACGATCGCACCAAAACCGATGATGAATGTCAAAATATAAAAATACCCGATGAACCCTGTTGCATAAAAAACTGATTTACGAGCCTCTTTTGCATCACTGACCGTGAAAAAACGCATCAAGATATGTGGAAGACCCGCCGTACCGAACATCAACGCAATACCCAGTGAAAGTGCCGAAATTGGATCACTCACCAGTTTACCTGGAGCCATAATCGAAACGTCTTTCATCTGAACCGCTGTTGCAAACAATGACTCAAAATTAAAGTTGTAGTGGGCCATAACCGCAATCGCCATAAACGTTGCACCCGATAGCAACAAGAACGCTTTAATGATCTGTACCCATGTCGTTGCCAACATTCCGCCAAACGTTACATAGAGGATCATCAAGACACCCACGAGAACAACGGCTATTTCATAATCCAATCCAAAAAGAAGCTGGATAAGTTTACCTGCACCGACCATTTGAGCGATGAGATACAAAACAACAGTCAAAATTGACCCAAACGCCGCCAATGTGCGAATAGGCATCTGACGCAAGCGATACGAGGCAACGTCCGCAAACGTATATTTACCAAGGTTACGAAGCTGTTCCGCCACCATAAACAAAATAATCGGCCAACCGACCAAAAATCCAATCGAGTAGATCAAACCGTCATACCCTTTTCCGTAAACAAGAGCTGAAATACCCAAAAACGATGCGGCTGACATATAATCTCCCGCAATCGCCATACCGTTTTGAAAACCGGTGATTCCACCACCTGCAGTATAAAAATCTTTGGCGGTTTTCGTACGTTTGGCTGCCCAATAGGTTATTGCCAGCGTTGCTCCCACAAAAATCAAAAACATAATGATTGCCGATATGTTCAACGGTTGTTTTTCGACCGCCCCACTGATGGCTTCACCCGCAAAAATACCTGCTGACCCGAGCAGTAAGAAGATTATTGGTTTCATACTTCCCCCTTCGCTTTCATTTTAATACGATGGGTAAGTTCATCAAACTCGCCATTTGCACGACGTACATAGATCCCCGTCAAAAGAAACGCACTGATAATAACAGCGATTCCCACTGGTATCCCTACCGTTGTGACCAAACCATCACAAAGCGGAGTTCCTAAGATCGAAGGGTCAAAAGCAATCGTCAACACAAATCCAAAATAAATCACCAACATCACAATGGTCAAAGTCCATGCAAAACGGCTGCGTACACGCACCAGTTTTAAAAAATCAGGATCGTTCTTAAGTCGATCTACCATATCTTGTTTCATACTATCACTCCTTTAAAAGTTATAATTGGCGATAAGGCGGTATTCATCCCAACTTGTATGCGATGTTGCCGTCTCTTTGAAGTCACGCGGAAAATTTCCTCGAAAGCGTAACTGCAAATTTTTCATTGCTTGGGGAGAATATATCATATCAAACCCTGATTCACTAGCCGTCCAGCTATAATTTGTCGAATACCCGTTTAAGCTATCCATATCAAATCTAACATAATAGACCCCAGTAGTGAAATTCATACCAGCGTCTTTCCAATTGTAAGTACCAGCTACTTTGTAAGCATCGGTTCCCGCCATAAACTGATGACGCGTAACCATACCCTGTGTATACGCAGGCATTCCACCCCATGGAGTAATCGTTCCTCCGTTAATCGCAGACGATGCATCCTTACTGTTATGTGATACAGCGCCATATAGATCAAAATTGTCGATTTTGACTCCCACTTTCCCGGCGATAAAATCACTTTGCACCTTACTTGCATAAGCATCACCAACATTATCTTCATGTATATACTGAACTGCAACATACGGTGCAATACCACTGGCATACGACCAACCATACGTCGCATCCGTATAAATCGCATTGAGAATATCATACGCATAATAGTCCCAAAGCTGGACTTTTAGCCCTTTTATCCCGCTATACGCCATTCCAAGAGCACTCACGCCACTATTTTCTCTACCGATAGCCCATTCACCCATATTCGTAAATTCACCGACATGCCCAGTTGCATTACCCGCGACATTGCTATATCCTGAAGTCAATCCTAAAGCTCCGCCTGCATCATACGCGTTTGCAAACGTTCCAGCAGCAAACTTTGTGACATGAGCCGCGATCAATGTAGTATCTTTAATATCTGTATTACTCAGGACATACGCTTCAAATAAATTCGGTAACATCCGAGTATCATCAGCTCCGGCAAGGGGTGTATCAAGTTTTTGACGTCCTGCTTTAAACATCGTATTACTGTACTTATATTGTAAATACGCTTCACCGAGATAGGTTTCATTATCACCATTTTGACCAAACAGTGTCGTGTCGTTTTTAGCTGCAATATCGCTTTTTTTATCAAGCTTATTTGTTGTATAAACTGCAGCTCCTAGACTAAATCCTTTTAATGATTCCGTTTCATATTTTAAATACCCACCGATTGCCAAGCCATCACGGTCAGCTCCAGGAGATGTATCTCTATTAAGGTAAAAGGCACGTGCTTGTCCGCTTACTTTGCCTTCTTTAAAAGCTCCTGCAAAATCATCGGCTGCTGTTGCGCTCAATACGAATACTGACGCTAAGAGTGAAAGACCTATCGTATGTCTCATTCTTGCTCCTTGTAAGTTTTATACAGTGCCATTATGAAAACGAAACGTAGCATGAACGTAGCAATTGTAAAATTAGAAAAATTTATCATTATAAAGTGAAATACGAGAGGATTAATGAGTAAAAAAGTAACTTATTGGTTGCGTGGAATATCGATCATGTAACCTAATGCACGAATATTTTGAATAAAATCCTCTTTGAGACTTTTTTTCAATCGGCTCACTTCAGCCCGTATAGTAGCATTATCCACGTATTCTTCAACCCATACATAGTTGCGAAACTGGTCGAAATCGACTACTCTACTGCGGTTTCGAGCTAAAAGATCGATGATTTGAAGCTGTCGTTTACTAAGAGGCTGGGATACGTTATCACACATCAAAGTAGAAGTCGAAGCATCGTAGGCGTAACTCTTCGATAATCGTAAATGGCTTTGAGGTAGTGTGCAGCTTTGCATGACTTTATCAATCCGTAAAGCAAGTTCTTTGAGATGAAACGGTTTTTTCAAATAGTCATAGCACCCAAGATCGTAGGCCCGAGATATCCCCTCGATATCAACAAGGGCGCTGATGTAGATAGCAGGAGTCCGAATTTTAAGTGTATGAAGTGCTTCTAGAAGCTCCAATCCATCAATTCCGGGAACATTGATATCTAAAATAAGCAGATCGTACGTCTCTTTTTTAAGCACTTCAAGAGCTTCTTCTCCATTAAAAAACAAAGTAGCGCGATGCCCCAGCGAGAGGAGATACTCATGGATCGCTTCGCTAAGCATTTGCTCATCTTCAAGAAGAAGTATTTTCAACACTGCCCTTTTTAAAATGGTATTCGAAACGGGTCAGCTCACTATCCGAAGATATTTTGATTTCGACCTCTTCCTCATCACAAATTGATTTGACCAAGCTAAGCCCAAGACCAAACCCATCCGTTTTTTTACGTTCCCGATAGTATGCCTCAAAAATCTTTTGCGGGTCATGAATTTTCTGGGAGCGGCTCTCAACCCAAAATATACACCCAACTGTATCGCACTGCACTCCGACTCGGATCTCTTCACCATTTTTGGTGTATTTAATCGCATTGGTCAAATTATTATCGATCACCCGCTGAAGTTTGGTTTCATTAAACTGTACCCATGATACGAACTTCGGCTCAAGATAGTTGAACTTAAGATTCGAGAATTGGGCAACTTCATCGAAAAACTCGAGTCGTTTCTGAACGTATTCTCCTAAATCAATCGCTTTTTTAGGATAGTCAATCTGATCTTTTTTAACCAGATAACTCAAATCATCATAAATACTGAAGATGTTTTTTACTGCAGCTTCGATCTTTGCCAAATAGCGGTTACGTCCCTCATTCATGGAAAAAAGTTCGATATTTGCCATAATAACTGAAAGCGGTGTATGGGTCTCGTGGATAGCATAACGGATAAACTGTTTATGCGATTCGAGTAACCCTTGTGAGAACTTTTGTTCCTCTTTCAACGCTTCATTTTTAAGTTCTAAATCATGGGTCTTTTGTATTACCCTCTCTTCCAAACTGGCATTAAGGGTGTAAAGCGACGCTTTTTGTTCATAAATGACCGCCGCCATTTCGTTGGCATACCCAGCCATTTTTTTAAACTCGTTAAAATAAAGGTCATTGGGGACAATACACATCTTTTTTTCGTGTATCGATTCAAAAAATGTCAAAAACCGCTCCATATCCCGACCGATCATACTGTTGACGATTTTCGCAATCCCAACGATCAGGCCAAACAAAATCAGTGCCAATGTTGCAATTTCGACAATGATCTTGATCAATCGACTTTTTAATGCATGAGGATCATTTCGCATGACGGCAAAGGTATCCTCTGATGCCGTAGTAAATTGACGATACTCATCGTAAATAAGTAAAGAAGAGAAAATAACCGTGAAAAATAAGATGAATACAATCGTATAAAAATTAAGTTCCCGCAACGAGATTCGGGACAATCGACGTTGTAGCCATGATTCCATGCCATTCCTATCAAATAAAATTCTCCAATTATAGCCCATTACCCCCGATTGGTTAAGAAAAAGCGACTATAATTGCAAAAAATTCCCTCAAGGACAAACACATGTTCGGACGCAAAGAACTTAAAACTTACGATGTCACTTCAGAAGAGATGGCAAGCTACCAATGGGCAAAAATGACCACTGCAAAAGGGGTTATGTGGATCAAACTGTACAATGACGAAACCCCAAATACGGTTGCAAACTTCGCGGCACTCGTTAATGATGGCTACTATAACGGTCTTAATTTTCACCGTGTAATCCCTGGATTCATGGCGCAAGGCGGTTGTCCTACCGGTACAGGTACAGGCGGACCGGGTTGGGCTATCCCGTGCGAGACATCACTCAACAAGCACCGTCACGTTAAGGGTACATTGTCAATGGCACACGCAGGACCAAACACAGGTGGAAGCCAGTTCTTCATCTGTTTTGCTAGCACTCCACACCTTGACGGTGTTCACACAGTTTTCGGCGGCATCGAAGCGGATGACAAAGAATCTATGGCAGTCCTTGACAGCATCCAAATGCGTGATGTCATTGAAAAAGTAGAAATTTTGAGCGCACGCGACTAATCATGCTTGTCCATATCTGCTGCAGTGTCGACTCCCATTTTTTTATGGAAAAGCTGCAGCAGGAATACCCCGATGAAAAACTCACCGGGTTCTTCTATGATCCCAATATCCACCCTTACAGCGAATACCAACTCCGATATCTGGACGTCCAACGCAGCTGTAAAAGACTGGGTATTGACCTCATCGAAGGACCTTATGATTTTGAAGCATGGATGGACGCCGTTCGAGGTCTTGAAAAAGAGCCTGAAAAAGGGGCTCGCTGCGAAGTATGTTTTGACCGCCGTTTCGAAGTAAGCGCCCATAAAGCATTGGAATTGGGCGAAACGTCGATGACGACCACCCTCCTTGTAAGTCCCCAAAAATCCCAAGATCAGCTCAAAAAATCGGGTGATGCGTTTCATGCCTCTCACGGTGTCGAGTTCATCGCGTTTGATTACCGTAAAAACGGTGGAACAAACGATCAGTCGAGAGTCAGCAAAGAAGAACAGCTCTATCGCCAAGACTATTGCGGCTGTATCTTCGGACTTACCATGCAGCGCGATCAGCAACACCGCTTAATGGATGAGATGTTTTCACCCCTGTCCAAACAAATCCTCCCGGCCTCTATTGAAGAACGGCTTGAACTTTATGCCAAGCGCATGGATCTCGAAGATGCAAATATCCCCTATAAAATCATCAGAGAACGCTTTTTAAACTATCGATTGTTACGTTCATCCATCACCGTTGAGAAAAAAGTGATCCCATCCTATCCACTCATTTATTCAACGATCAATCGTACACGAACCGAGGGAAAAATCGATTTTGAACTTGAAGGTCAGTTTTTCCTCAATCGCGAAGAGGTCCGTTTTATCACTATCGACACTTTCAATGCCCTCACCTCATTGTCGTATAAAAATACCCGTGAACTGATGTACAATGCTCCTGCCATTGAGATTGAAACCGCTTTACGCACACAACTAACGGGAACATCTTTTAATACCTCAGCCGTTATCGTTGTTGATGAAATACCCACCACTAAAATCACCCTCACATTAGAGACAAAAACCTATGATGACACGAGAGAGAAACTTATTCGTCTTTAATAAATATCTCTTTTATTGATCATTCATTGTATAATCATTGGTATGAAACCGACACAAGAAAATATTTTAGAGTATCTTCACGAACTAAAATCCGAATTGCATCAAGCAGGTATTATTCAATTGGGATTATTTGGAAGTTACGCACGCGGTGATCAAACCCTATACAGCGACATAGATGTAGCCATAAAAAAAGAAGAAAACTACCTCAAGCATCGTAATGCTTATGTCTATTTTGAAGACATAGCAAAAATTAAACATCTATTATTTGAAAAATTTCGTCGTAGTAGCGATGTATTTGATTTAGACAGCAGTTCCAGTATGAAAGACTCTATTATCAGGGATATTATCTATGTATAGTCAAAGAGCGCTAGAGCGTATTCGGGTAATAGCCAAAAAAATTGGTTTTATCGAAAATATTATCCGCGCTCGCGGTTCTATTATCAACGCTTTAGAAGATGAAGAAAACTCACGAGCCTCAATCATGATGCACCTCACCTCCATTGCCGAACAGTTTGATAAACTTTTGCACGCAGGGGAACTCGAAATACTCACACACTTCGAGAAACAAGACATAAAAGGAAGCTATGAACTTCGTAACTTCATCGCACACGATTATGAGGGAATTGATTTGCATATTGTTGAAAATGTTATTGAAGAACGATTACCCGTCATAGCGCAAGCGGTCAAGAAGATACTTGGCGAAAAATAGCCTTACTTCCGTTCGTGGTGAGCCTGTCGAACCATGAACATACCCTTCGACAGGCTCAGGGCGAACGGAATAAAAATTTAAATTTCCAAGCATTGATTTGTTGATTTCGGATCGATATAATTTTAGTTGCGAATACATCTTCTTCATACAGACAATGGAGCGGCAAGATTAGGCTGAGGGAGTAATGACCCCTTGCCCCCTTATTTGACACACCGATATAAAAGTGAAGATTGAAGACCTGACCCCTATTCTCATTGATATTGAAACCGCTTTACGCACACAACTTACGGGAACACCCTTTAATACCTCAGCCATTATCGTTGTCGATGAAATACCCACCACTAAAATTACTCTCATTTTAGAGACAAAAACCTACGACGATACCAAAGAGCAGCTTATTTGTCTTTAATCACAGATCATTTATATAAGAGCCAATACTTTTGCTCTGTTAGCATCTTGAATTAATTCGACTCTTTCTAAATAGAGTTTTCGTATTGCTTTCAATGCAATATCGAGAGCGTTATCTCTGTATTCAATTGCTTGTTCAGGCGTTATCTCTTTCACTCCATGCACTAATTTACTTCTAGTATCATAATATTCACTGACCATTTTTTGAAGTTCCAGTTTTTCGGCTTCGTTATTTCCAAGCAATTTTGCAATTGAAACTGAAATTCTAAATTTAAGCTCTGCATTCCCACCAAATAAATTTTCCCATGCTATAACCGTGTCAATAAAACCATCAATTGGATCATTTCTTTGGTTTATAGCCGACAATATTCGGCGCAAAGCAATTCTAATTTTACTATCTTCAACATTTTTTAGTAAATCACTCCATTTCAGCAATTCATCTAGTTCTTTTCCATTTTCTAGAATGTGAAATCGAGCAGGAGAATTTTGCACTGAGTTCCAAGAGATACTGGTGCCATGACTTAGCGGATTAAATTTAACTGTCCATGCAGACGACATTCCAACCGCAGGTACTCTTTCACAAGCCAAAGAAAATGACAAAGAAAGATTTTCAGTAATTTTATTTAACTGAACCGTTGCCTCATTTAACTCTTTTGGGAATTTCGCTTTTTTAATAGCTTCTCCAAAATTTACTTTGTAAGGATATGTGGATTCTAATACAAATCCAAGATTATAAGTTTTTCCATCAATATTTGTAGTCGATGTATTATTTGGTGTTAGCTCCGAAATACCTTCGGTTATTGGACGCAAAATTCCCCACTCAGTTTTAATCTCACCAACTTTATCTACGGATATATTATTGAATCCTAAAAATACTGGGACATTTACCACATCACCTTTTATGCATTGTCTGATAGTGCTTACGGTATATTCAGTAGCATTGGCGAATGATTCCAAACTAAATTCACCTCTCATTCTCATCAATTCAAATGAATTTACAACTAAAGTTGAAGGAAAAGTTGCTAGTTGCATAGTGCCACCATTTCCGGAGGAAGCCATATATGATCCCGTAGTATTTATCTCATTATCACCAACTTTATCGAAAATTGATAAAAAAACAGGGTCTTTCTTTAACGCTGAACACAACAGCCTGTACTCAGGAAGAGAATAAATGCTAGATAAAATATGGTTGTGCATCTTATTAAAAAAATTAGGAGTTCCAATCATTTTGATAAGAAACAAAGGATATAGTTTTGATACAATTTTATTAATGATTTCAACTATCGGATCATCACTTGACTGAATCTCAACTTTCCCACCCATTTGCTCATGCCAAATATTAAAGATATGTTGTCCTTCTAAAAATATTCCCGGAAGGCTATGAAATACTAAAAAATCAACATCAGGTTGATCAATTCCTTGCATTCTAAAATGCTTGCAAATATCTATGAATTGCTGAAGTATTTGTGTTCTTTCATCAGATATCTCAATATTATTGTTAAGGACATTCTCGGCATCCTCTTCCGAAAGGTTAAGAATATAGGAAACAATTCTGTGTCCCATATTTTTTACAAAAAGGGGTATGCTAATTTGAGTCATTCAAATTCCTTATTTTTACCTACTTGATTCATATCCTATATTCTAGTCAAATCAGTCTGATGCTTCATTTTATCGAAAGAAGCAGTAAAATATTCAATCTTCACTTTTACACACCATATTACCCATATAAAAGTATTGCTAATTTATAAATTACATGATACACTTACTCTATGAAAAAAACCAAATTCGATTGGGATGAAAATAAAAATTCTCAAAATCAGGAAAAGCATCATGTCTCGTTTGAGCATGCTCAATACGCTTTTACAGATGAGAAGAGAATAATCGCAGAGGATTTGGAACATAGCCAAGACGAGAAACGCTATTTCTGTATCGGTAAAGTAGAGGGTGAAATACTCACTGTCCGATTTACCTACAGAGATAACGTCATTCGGATTTTTGGTGCAGGATATTGGAGAAAAGGAAAAAAGACTTATGAAGAAAACCATTAAATATACAGATGAACCCATCGGAGATTTGAAAATCGTAACCGATTTTTTACCTTCGCCGAAAGATTTGATTTTTAAAGATGACACGGTCAAAATTACGATTTCATTGACCAAAGAAAGCGTCGAATTCTTTAAAAAAGAGGCAGAAAAGCACCATACACAGTACCAAAAAATGATACGCAATTTATTGAATGTATATGCAGCAAACCATCAAAAAAAAGCAGGATAACAATCCTCAACATCACACTAAAACCCAAAAAGCGTATTAGAACTCTACTGGTAAATTATATGCTAGAGCACTTATAATTATCAATTAACCGTTTTTACGCTAAAATTAACGACTTAATTTAACCAAGGTGTTATTGCATATGATGGATGTTGTTCAAATACAAAAAATTTTACCTCACCGATTTCCGTTTTTACTTGTAGACCGAGTAACCCAAATCACCCCTAACGAATCTCTTATAGGATTTAAAAACGTCACCATCGGTGAGCAAATATTTGAAGGACATTTCCCGGGTCACCCTATTTATCCGGGCGTTATGATTTTAGAAGGAATGGCACAAGCTGGTGGAATATTGGCATTTCAAAGCATGGACATGACCGAAGAAGAAGCTGCCAACAAAGTCGTTTATTTTATGAGTATTGACGGCGCAAAATTTCGTGCTCCTGTTCGTCCTGGAGATCGTCTTGAGTACCGTATGAAAGTGGTTAAACACAAAGGTTCAATCTGGGTATTAGAAGGAAAAGCGTACGTAGATGACGTACTCGTTTCCGAAGCCGAACTCAAAGCCATGATCGTAGACAAGTAGGTCACAATGAGTTTAATCTCTCCTCATGCTATTGTTGAAGAAGGTGCCATCATTGCCGATGATGTCGAAATAGGCGCTTTTTGTTTCATTTCAAGTAAATCAAAAATCGGCAAAGGGACCAAAATTGCTCAAGGTGTCTGCATCTATGGCAACACGACGATCGGTGAATACAATACTATTTTTTCTCATGCCGTTTTAGGATCGATCCCACAGGACCTTAAATATGCCGGAGAAGAAGTAGAACTTATCATCGGTGACTATAATACCATCCGTGAGTTTACACTATTCAACCCAGGTACTGCAGGCGGCGGCGGAAAAACCATCGTCGGATCTCACAATCTGTTTATGGGATACGTTCACTTAGGGCATGATGTTATTATCGGGGACAACTGTATTTTAGCCAATGCCGCAACACTCGCTGGTCACGTCGAAATGGGTAATCATGCTGTAATCGGTGGCATGACACCAATCCATCAATTTGTAAAAATCGGTGACTATGCGATGGTAGCGGGTGCATCTGCCCTTTCTCAAGACGTACCTCCGTATTGTTTAGTTGAAGGAAACCGTGCAGTCTTGCGAGGTCTAAATCTCAACGGTCTACGTCGCCATGTTGCACGTGAAGATATAGACGCACTACGCAGTGCTTATCGTGAACTGTTTGAATCAGGTAAACCATTGCAAGAAGTAGCCATCTCCCTTTTGGAAAGTACTTCAAGCGATTATGTCAAAAACATATGTACGTTTATAATCAATACCAAACGGGGTATTCCCTATGAAAGGACTCAAGGATGATTCATCGCCATTGCAGTTTTTGTGAAGCTCAAGAGAGTGATCACAACCCACTAATTGCCGGAACAGCTGTCTATATTTGTAAAAATTGTGTATTTTCAGCCTATAAAATCATGTTTGGAGACGGCGATGTTGCTGCGTCTGAAACATCTGAGACAATCACCACAGAATTGCTGACACCCAAAGAGCTCAACCTCTTCTTGGGACAATATATTATTGGGCAAGAACGTGCACGTAAACTCCTCTCTGTAGCCGTGTATAATCACTATAAACGTATATTCAAGCGTCATCTTGTAGATGATGAAACGGAGATCGCAAAATCCAATGTACTTCTCATAGGGCCGACAGGAAGCGGTAAAACACTCATGGCGCAGACTATTGCCCGTGTTTTGAATGTTCCTATTGCTATTGCCGATGCAACAAGCCTTACAGAAGCGGGATATGTCGGGGAAGATGTCGAAAATATTCTTACCAAACTTCTTCAAGCTGCCGATGGCGATATTGAACGGTCACAGCAGGGGATCGTCTTTATCGATGAAATTGATAAAATTTCACGCATGAGCGAAAACCGCTCCATTACCCGTGACGTCTCAGGCGAAGGTGTACAGCAAGCACTTCTAAAAATCATCGAAGGTGCAATCGTCAATATCCCTCCTAAAGGCGGACGAAAACATCCTAATCAAGATTTCATCCAAATAGACACATCAGGAATTTTGTTTATCTGCGGCGGTGCCTTTGATGGACTTAGCCAAATTTTAGAGCGTAAACGCGGTAACAATGTCATGGGCTTCGGACATGACAAACGTTCAACCAATGACATTGATGACAGTTTCGAAAACGTTGAGCCGGATGATTTGGTTAGCTACGGGCTTATCCCGGAGCTCATCGGTCGTCTTCCGATCATTGCCTCTCTTAACAAAATTAGCGAAGAAGAGATGGTACGCATCCTCACTGAGCCTAAAAATTCATTGATCAAACAATACACCAAACTTTTTGCCATAGATGACGTAGAACTCTCTTTTGAAAAAGAGGCACTTAGTGCAATTGGGGCAAAAGCATTGGCTCGTAAGACAGGAGCACGTGGATTACGAGCAATCCTTGAGGAGATCATGGGTGACATCATGTATGAACTTCCTGAATACCCGGGATACGAAGTGCTCATCACAAAAGAAGTGGTCGAAGAGGGAATCAAACCCGTTTACATCAAAAAAACTGCTAAAAAAAGCGCATAGGACACAACAATGTTATTTAATAAATTTATCGGTATGTTTTCCAGTGATCTCTCCATTGACTTGGGGACTGCAAATACCCTAGTGATTGTAAAGGGAAAAGGGATCGTCATCAATGAGCCTTCTGTTGTTGCGGTTAAAACAGAAAAAAATGGAGTACAAAGAGTCTTGGCAGTCGGTAGCGAAGCCAAAGAAATGGTCGGTAAAACACCGGGAAACATTAAAGCAATTCGTCCGATGAAAGACGGAGTCATCGCTGACTTTGATATGACTGAAAAAATGATCCGTAAATTCATCGAAAAAGCTCATGGACGTAGTAGTCTTATCAGCCCTCGTATCATCATCTGTATCCCGTACGGTTTAACACAAGTTGAGCGAAAAGCCGTCCGTGAGTCGGCTATGAGTGCCGGTGCACGTGAAGTATATCTTATCGATGAGCCAATGGCAGCTGCTATTGGTGCAGGAATCGATATCCGTGAGCCAAAGGGAAATATCATTGTTGATATCGGTGGGGGAACTACCGAAATAGGTGTTATCTCATTGGGTGGTCTTGTTCTGTGCCGATCAATTCGTGTAGCAGGGGATAAAATTGACCGAGCGATTATGGATTACGTCAAACGCAAATACAATCTCCTTATCGGTGAGCGTATCGCCGAGGACATCAAAATCAATATCGGTACCGCAATGCCATTGGCGCAGGAACTCAAAATGATCGTCAATGGTCGTGACCAAGTGGAAGGTCTCTTGACATCCCTCGAACTCAGCAGTGAAGATGCCCGTGAAGCGATGCGTGACCCTCTCAAAGAGATATTAGAAGCAGTCCGTGATGTTCTTGAAAACATGCCACCGGACTTGGCAGGCGATATTGTCAACAACGGTGTTATCTTAACCGGTGGTGGAGCCTTGATTCGCCAACTGGATAAATTCCTCTCCGAAACCATTAAAATTCCTGTTTACGTTGCCGACGAGCCACTTTTATGTGTTGCGCGCGGAACCGGACGTGCTCTAGAAGAGATCGATCAACTTCACGAACTTTTTGATAATGAATAAACAGCGCTTTTCGCTCACACTTTTCTTTGTAGGGTGCGTGGGCGGAGCTCTCTATTTTAGCCCGATTCTCCAATCCCCATTTATTAAACTGTCACAAACCGTCAAACTTGCTTATTTAAACCAGCTTCAAAAGTTTGATCAAACGTTGACAGAACATATCGCTCAAAAAAACACCATCATTCGTCTTCAGCGTGAAAACCGTTATTATGAACGTGAACTTTTAACTATGCACCAAATAGCCGACGAATATACCAATATACTTCGTGAACAAAACAGTTCAATCAAGATACTCCCTTCAATTGCCTTAGTACGAACCATATCGTATGTCCGTATGGGTGATCCGCATAAACTCTGGTTAGAGATGGATAATTTTGATCCAAAACACGTCTACGGACTTTTGTATCGTGGCTATGCGGCCGGTATTGTCGTTGCCAATAACAATCGCCCGGTTGCTTTGCTCAATGGCGATGTTAAAAGTACCTATGCCGTTTCTGTTGGAAGTTCACAGGCACCTGGCATTGTACGCGGTAATAATGAGCGTCATCTGATCGTCGATTTTATTCCAACATGGGTTCCGATTGCTATTGGGGATGAAGTCACCACTTCGGGTCTTGACCAAATATTCCTCTCGGGATTGCAAGTTGGAAAAGTCATTTCTATCTCCAGAGCCAGCGGTTATCAAAGTGCTGTTGTTAAACCTTATTTTTACGCTAAAAAACCTGCTTATTTTCACATTATCACCAAGGTTAGATAGCCCCCTCAATAATCCGATTTTAAGTGCTTTTGCCCTATAATTTGCAAATTTATTGATTATGAGGGACACTAATGCCAAAACGCGACGACATCAAAACCATACTCCTTATCGGATCAGGGCCCATTGTCATCGGTCAGGCGTGCGAATTTGACTACTCCGGTACACAAGCGGTAAAAACGCTCAAAGAGTTAGGCTATCGCGTTGTTTTGATCAACTCCAATCCAGCTACTATTATGACCGATCCTGAGTTTGCGGATCGCACCTATATCGAACCGATCAAACCAGAAATCATTGCTCAAATTATTAAACAAGAAAATGTTGATGCCGTTTTACCGACCATGGGAGGACAAACAGCACTTAATGCCGCTATGCTCATGCATGAAGCCGGAATGCTTGAAGGTGTCAAGTTTTTGGGTGCTAATCCTGCTGCCATTAAAAAAGGGGAAGATCGACAAGCCTTCAAGGAGTGTATGATCAAGATCGGCATGGACCTTCCTATCTCTCAGTATGCCTACAATATGGATGAAGCTCTTAATGCGGCTAATACAATAGGTTTTCCACTCATCATCCGCGCTTCATACACACTTGCAGGTGGAGGAAGCGGTGTTGCTTATAACATCGATGAATTCAAATTACTCGCACAAAGAGGGTTGGATGAGAGTCCTGTAACTGAGATCTTGATCGAAGAGTCACTTCTTGGATGGAAAGAATACGAGATGGAAGTTATCCGTGACCGTAACGATAACTGTGTCATCGTCTGTTCTATCGAAAACTTTGATCCAATGGGGGTACATACGGGTGATTCCATCACTGTTGCCCCTGCGTTGACTTTAACGGATAAAGAGTATCAGCGTATGCGCGATGCTTCATTCGCCATTTTACGTGAAGTAGGTGTAGACACAGGCGGGTCCAATGTCCAATTCTCTGTTGATCCTAAAACGGGACGTATGATCGTTATCGAAATGAACCCACGTGTTTCACGTTCGTCGGCATTGGCATCCAAAGCAACCGGATATCCGATTGCCAAGATCGCAACCATGCTAGCGGTTGGATTTAC
The DNA here is from genome assembly GCA_024637295.1 of Sulfuricurvum sp. Lineage (GTDB taxonomy): Bacteria > Campylobacterota > Campylobacteria > Campylobacterales > Sulfurimonadaceae > Sulfuricurvum. Next base: position 25,457 of record JAGXFL010000001.1, on the reverse strand, counting down.
ACTCGATGAGCTTACCAATGATATCACCGGCACTCCTGCAAGTTTTGAACCGGTCATCGACTATATCGTCACCAAAGTACCACGCTTTACCTTTGAAAAATTCCCGGAAGCTGAGTCAACTCTCACTACAAGTATGAAATCGGTGGGAGAAGCGATGGCCATCGGGCGCACTTTCAAGGAATCCGTCCAAAAAGCACTCTGTTCTCTCGAAACAGGATTAAGTGGATTTGATCCGATCGCAGGTGATTTAGAGTTTGTTAAACATGAGATACGCCGTCCAAACGCTGAACGCATACTCTACGTCGCGCAAGGGTTCCGTATGGGTCTAAGTTTAGGCGATATTTTTGAACTTTCAAAAATCGATCCGTGGTTCCTCACGCAAATAGAAGAGATCATTGCACAAGAATCAGTTATCACAACAGCGACTTTATCCGATGAAGCACAATTGCGACGTCTTAAGACCGAAGGATTCTCTGATAAAAATATTGCACGTCTCATCACCCAAAATGGTGGCAATGCAAAAGAAAATGATGTCTACAATGCCCGTAAAGGACTCAATATCGCTTTTGAATACAATGAAGTCGACACCTGTGCCGCGGAGTTTGGAGCATTAACACCGTATTTGTATTCAACGACCAATATCTCTCGTCTTGATGCTGCAGAACCTCGTAAAAGTGATAAGAAAAAAGTCCTGATCCTAGGTGGAGGACCAAACCGTATCGGTCAAGGGATCGAGTTTGACTATTGTTGTGTCCACGCAGCATTCGCCCTCAAAGAGATGGGGATCGAAACAATCATGTACAACTGTAATCCAGAAACCGTCTCAACCGATTACGATACTTCCGATGTCCTTTATTTCGAGCCGATCGATTTTGAACATGTACGCGCTGTTGTCGAAGCAGAACAGCCAAACGGTATCATCGTTCACTTTGGCGGACAGACACCGTTGAAGCTCGCTAATGCATTAGAAGAGATGGGGGCTGTTATCGCCGGAACGTCTGCTGCTGTCATTGATCTTGCTGAAAATCGTGAAAAGTTCTCAGCATTTGTCGTCGAAAAAGGTCTAAAGCAACCTGAAAATGGTATTGCTATGACTAAGGAACAAGCATTTGTCGTTGCCGAAAAACTAGGTTATCCGGTACTTGTACGCCCGTCATACGTTTTGGGTGGACGTGCAATGCGTATCGTTTATAACGAAGATGATCTACGCCATTACATGGATGTCGCGGTATCAGTCAGTAACGACTCTCCGGTACTGGTTGATAAGTTCTTGGATCAAGCCGTTGAACTTGATGTTGATGCCATTTGTGATGGAACCGAAGTCTATATCGGATCAGTCATGCAGCACATCGAGGAAGCCGGTATTCACTCTGGAGACAGTGCGTGTTCACTCCCACCGGTTAGCTTGAGCAAAGAGCTTCAGCAGCAAGTAGAACAACAAACGAAGACCATCGCATTGGGTCTAGGTGTTATAGGATTGCTCAATATCCAATACGCCATCTATCAAAACGAAATTTATCTTATTGAAGTCAATCCACGTGCATCCCGTACTGTACCGTTTGTCTCAAAAGCAACCGGTATGCCGTTGGCTAAAATCGCGACACGTGTTATGCTGGGTGATACATTACGAAATGCTCTCAAATATTACGATAACTATGATGTCGTGATGGAAGAAGACGGTCTTCTTAAACCACGTTTAAAAGGACACGTTGCGATTAAAGAAGCCGTATTCCCATTCAATAAACTCTATGGTGCCGATCTTGTCCTCTCTCCTGAGATGAAATCAACCGGTGAGGTCATGGGTATCAGCCAAAACTTTGGGGTCAGTTTTGCAAAAAGTCAGCTGGCTGCAGGTAATAAGATCCCAACATCGGGTACGTGTTTCCTATCCTTTATTGATGCCGATAAAAAACACGCCGTAGAGATCGCACAAGGACTGATCAAACAAGGTTTTACCCTTGTTGCAACGGGCGGAACGCAAAAGATCATTGCGGATGCCGGTATAGCGTGTGAAAAAGTGCTCAAAATCTCCGAAGGACGCCCAAATATCGAAGATATCATGAAAAATGGGGACATTTCCCTTGCTATCAATACATCGGATAACCAAACGGCCAAAAAAGATGCAGAGCAAATTCGCCAAATCGTATTGCGTATGGGGATCCCGTATTTCACTACTCTTAGTGCAGCGCGTGCCGCTATTGAAGCAATGACACAAATGCATGATGATGCTTGGATGAAACCTCAAGCATTACAAGACTATCTAATCCAATAAGCCAATGCACCTCATCCTTACACAAACCGACACGACTGTCGGATTTCTTTCCCAAGACGCATTGCGCTTGGCTGCGACTAAAGGACGTGAAGAAAAAAAACCGTTTTTAAAAGTGTTCGCTTCTCTTAAAACATTACAAGAACACACGCGCATTCCTCTAAAACACCGTATTTGGTTTCGTCATGCACGCCAAACAACTTTTGTCATCAAAAATCAGGCCTATCGCTATGTAGACAAAGAGCCCCATGCCTCTTTAATCGCAAAATATGGTTGGCTGTATTCAACATCAGCAAACGAAAGCGGTAAAGACTTCAACCGAAGTTTTTGTGAAAGCCACAGTGACCTCATCATAGAAGATTCATCCGGACTGCATGAATCGTCTCCTTCAACAATTTTCAAACTTACAACTACTCAATCTAAAAAACTACGATAGGAACATCAACATGAAACATACTATTAGCGCACAAAATGTTATTATGGGAACAGTGGGCATCGCTGTTTTAAGTGCCCTTAGTGGATGTCAAAGTTCTCAAAATGAACAAGAACAAGCACCTGCTAATAAATTTTTGGTTGTAGAACAACAGCCTAGCGGTAAATACGTCGTCGTCGAAGAGGTACCGACAACAGGTCCTAGCCATGCGATCATACGTTCCACTGACGAAAATGGTACCGTTCATGAACGTGTCATGAGTGAAGCCGAACTCAAAGAGCTAGCAGATCAAGAATACAAAAAGATGCAAGAAGGAAAATCCGAACTCAATTCGGAACCAAGAGGTGAAGGGATGGGTCTTGGTGGAACCATTCTCGCAGCAGCAGGAGGAGCATTGTTAGGTAATATGATTGGAAATGCCCTTATGAATAATAGCAATTTCCGTAAAAATCAAGATGCTTCCAATAAATCCGCCTATCATCGCTCCGCCAATCAAAGCGGATCAAAATCATCATCCGGCAGTACAAAAAAAAGCTTTTTTGGAAATTCTGGGTCAAAAAGCTTTGGTTCTTCCAGTAGCTTCGGAGGATAACCATGGTAACTCTTCAAAAAATACAACCTATCGACGATAGCGTACTAGAGCAAATAGGCTTCCACTGGCACACAGACAGCGATCAAACCAAGTATGTTGCAGATGAGTTAGTCGTAGTGACCGATCAAGAGGCAGAAGCCTATTATGCAAGCGTAAATGAACTCTATGAGATGTACACAACAGCTGCCCAGCATGTCATTGATAATAATCTCTTCTTTGAACTCGGAATCCCCTTTAATCTGATCGAATTGATCAAAAAAAGTTGGGATAATGATGTTCACTGGCATCTGTACGGCCGCTTTGATCTCGCAGGTGGAATCGATGGTAAACCCATCAAACTCATAGAGTTCAATGCCGACACCCCAACCTCACTTTTTGAAACCGCCATATTGCAATGGGCCATTTTAAAACACAACAAAATGGATGAAGAGCGTCAATTTAACAATGTATACGAAGCAATAAGCGATAATTTCCGCAGGCTTGTTACCCTCTTTGACGATACCGAAACATTCGATGAGCACTACGACGGATGGAAAATCTTGTTCAGCTCGATCAATGATAACGTCGAAGAAGAACAAACGGTTCGACTCCTGCAACAAATGGCTATCGATACCGGATTTGAGACAGGATTTGAATCCATGGCAGGTGTTAAATTTGATGAGGAGGGGATATACGACAGTGAAGATAACCCTTACGAATACTGGTTCAAACTTTTTCCATGGGAAGATGTCGCCATTGATGAACCGGAACTTGCTGGTTTGCTGAGCTCAATTGTCAACAACCAAAAAGCGATTATTCTCAATCCTGCTTATACCGTCTTATTCCAATCCAAAGGGATGCTCAAAATTTTGTATGATCTGTTTCCAAACTCCCCGTATCTTCTTAAGACCTCATTTGAGCCGTTAACCGGTACACCGTGTGTTGAAAAAAGAGTCTTTGGGCGTGAAGGGGCAAATATACGTATTTTGGATGCTAAAGGTAATACATTAGAAGCCAATGACGGACCGTACGGCAACTTCAAAGCAGTTTATCAAGAGTACATCGAATTACCGCAGGATGCACAAGGAAAATCTTATCAAGCAGGAGTCTGTTTTGCGTATGAAGCGTGTGGATTAGGATTCCGACGTGGTACTAAAATCCTTAACAATATGTCCAAGTTTGTAGGGCATGTACTGCGATGACCGTCTGTATCTGCCAAAATGTCACACTGGATGATGTTGTTGATTTGGTAGAAAAATACGGCAATGATTCCGAAGTGATCAAAGCCAAAGCAGATATCGGCAAAGGATGTGGAGAGTGCTTGGAAACATCGTGTGACTCCGTCGATCTCCCCTTCCCCTATGCCATTATGAATGCTGAGGCGATTTTAAAACAACCATGATATCATTTTCCCGTGTAAGCGGGAATCTAGTTATAAATAGCCTAGTTATTCTTTTCCTGCTAAACGTTTTTCTAATGCAGTTTTGAGTTGATTTTTAAATCCATAGAGTTCTTCCACTTTATCAATATTAATTTTGATTTCTGCACCTTTGTCATCGCCTGGAAAGGCGACTACTTTTTGTCTACCATTAAAATATAAACGACAAAGCCACTTGGTCACCTTGCCTTGATACATGATTGTAAAATAATTAACAGTATCTTTAAATGTGATATTGACCATGTCTGTTGTATCCCCAAGTAGGGCTTTGACAATATAGTATCCTTCTAATTCTTCATCGGTAGTAATAATCTGATTTTTATCTTCTTGAATAGTTTCATCATCTAAAGGTAAGTCAATTTGTAAGTTTGTTTGCAGAGCATTAATTTTATCGCTTGCCATATCATGCAAAACTTCTGCAAATGATTTTTTTATATACCCTCTGAATTCATCAATAATTGCTACTGTCATCATCTTGTCCGTCAGTTTACGTGCAAAAAATTTAACAAATTCATCCGATGGTGATTCCGTTTCAGTCTTAAAAACCGCTTGAATTTCCCGATGATACTTTTTTGCACTAGCCATAGTTAAAATCAAATCTACATCAAGATTATCTCTGGCAAATTTCTCAAGTTCTTTAATATCACGATCTCGTAGATTGTCAAGATTAACAACAAGAAATGGTGTTTTATCCATACGATTAGTCTCTTCCATATCTGAAAAAAATCGATACTCAATCCCATTGGTTAATATAGCAAATTTTGAATCCGTAACATTAAAGTATCGTATTAACTGATTGTTATGATTATCTAATTTTTCAGTATGATTTTTAGCTTCTATAACAATAATTGGCTTACCATCCCGAAGAATTGCATAATCTACTTTTTCCCCTTTTTTTGTTCCTATGTCTGCTGTAAATTCAGGGACAATAATAGTAGGATCAAATACATCGTATCCTAATGCACTCAAAAAAGGCATAATGAATGAATGCTTTGTTGCTTCTTCTGTCAAAATTTTTTCTTTTAAATTTTTAATTCGCTCTGCTAATTGTTTTAATCTAATATCAAGTTCCATCTGTTTCCTTCTAAATATAAAAATAAATATTTACTAAAATTGCTTATTTTTAGAAAAATATTTGTCATTGTTGATCATTATAGCAAAATATTATCTATTAATATTAATAAATAGATAATATTTTTCGAATTTTCTTTGTAGATTTGTTTTAATAGAATTTTTAAATGAAACTAACTCAACAAGATATGGCACGTATTCTAGGGATCACTACGGCAACCCTCCGAAATTGGCGAAAAGACAAAGAAAATCTTTATAAAATAGTTATGCAAGGCTTTGCAGTTGAAGAGGTAAAAAAGCTATTAAAAGAGAGCTTGGATAAGTTAGAGAGTGCGGGGGAAGAAAAAAAGAAGTAGCAGTTCGCCCTGAGCTTGTTGAAGGGCTAGTTCATGGTTCGACAGGCTCACCACGAACGGGAGCTGGATTTACCCGCACCCGCTTTCGCGGGTATAACGAATAAAAAAAATTTGAGCAACTACCTCACCTCTTTTTGATTCAGGCGCGCTTGCAGTGTATTGGAAATATTCATCAGAGAAAAAGTAACAATAAAGATCATAAGACCCGGGAAAAAACTCACCCACCATGCAATATCAATAACTTCTTTACCGGTACTGAGAATACTTCCCCAGCTCATCTGCGGGGCAACAATCCCAAGCCCCAAAAACGAGAGTCCCGATTCCGCTAAGATTGCTCCCCCTACTCCGAACGTAAAACTCACCAATACAATAGGTGCAAGCAACGGCGCATAATATTTAAAAATAATTTTGAGAGGATGGACATGGGCAATATGTAAAATTCGGATAAACGGTTTAGACGCAATCGAAAAACTCTCAGAACGTATAAGACGTGCCGTTCCCATCCACCCTGTGATCGAAATAATAAGTATCAATACCCACACAGATGCATTGACATAACTGACAAGCGTCAGTAATAAAAACAGTGTCGGAAACGTCAAAAACAAGTCAACCACTACAATGAAAAGCTTATCGTATCCACCACGCAGTAATGCTGCACTAACTCCGTAGAGTAAACCTATCAATGTAGAAAACAATGCACTGACAAAGCCAATGATCAAAGAGACTTTTCCCCCCTCAATCAAACGCGCCAATAAGTCACGTCCTAGGCGATCAGTCCCAAACCAATGATCGTACGATGGAGACAATAATATACTGTTCTTATCCAAATATGAGGGATCAACAGAATAAAATATACTACCAAAAAAAGAGAAGAACATGACGCCTGCAAGCAGGACGACACTCGTATAGAACATTACTGCTTGAGTCCTAAAAGGGTCGTCATCATCTGATCAATTGTCGTAATCACTTTTGCTGCAGCCCCATACGATGTTTGATAACGAATCAGATTGGCAAGTTCTTCATCTATACTGACTTTGCTAATAGAATCATGTTCTTGCTTAATAGCATTGTATTGAGCAGTAATCGTGTCATTTGCGGCAATAACCGAATTTGTTTTGGTTCCAATTCTTGTAACCATATGATCAAAATAACCATACATAGTATCCGATGTCGTTGTTCTATTATTCTCTTTAAAACCAAAAGAGTTGAATTGTAACTGGACCATGTCCAATGCTGTTTGGTTATCACCGGAAGCTGGAGCTTTGAATGCGTTAATTGCAGAAGAGTCGACTTGCAAGGGTGCACTTAACGTAATATTTTTAGCATTATTCCCATCAAAAAATCGGCTTACACCTGTCACTCCTGCAAAATTAGTCCCATGATCTTCAATCGCAAAAGTATAACCTAAAGAGGAATATTGTCCTTTAACCGAAAGGGAAAAAACATTACTAGGTTTTGCAAAAGTAGCCGTGATCATATCATCAATATCATTGAGTGAATTATTATCACCCGTATCATCTTTTTGCGCTTGTATCTGCTCTGCAATACTGTTTTTAGTCACACCATTGGTCAACAAATTCGTAGGACCTGCATTATCAATAACCGTACTGTTATTGATACTTATGCTTCGACGAGCAACTTCATTACCATCAATGTCGTAAGCAACAACATCAAAGGTACCTTCTTTGAAATTTTCATCCGTACTCAACAACGCCTGATTATCACTAAACGACAAAGGATTCGATTGCATAGTGTCAGTTGCAGATTGTGCATACAAATTATTAGTAGCTTCAATCAACCCTTTTGAAAATACATCAAAAGTATTCATACTCTCTTGTAAAAATCCATTTTCGAATTTTCCGTCTTGACCTATAATCGATCCGCGTAATTCCAGCAAGGCACCAATCTTACCCCCTGTTATTTTTTCTGCAAAGGGAAATTGAACTCCATCCTGACGCTCATAATAAATATCATTGAATTGTCCGGCATTATTCTTTGCGTCAATGCCTATTGGATGAAAAAACGAGCCATCTACGATATTAAAGCCACCCACTTGGATGGTGTACGTACCATTCTTTGTTGCTATGTTGCCATCTACAGGCATATTACTTTGAATTTGTCCTGAAAATACCTTCGCCCCTATGAGCTTTCCAAGCGACATCGACAATTGTTCGCGTTGGTCTCGTAAATCATTTGCATTACTGACACCATCGCTTTCTGCCGTATCTATCGCTTTATTTAAATCAGCGATCTGACCGGCGATACGGTTAACCTCTTCCACATTAACAAGCAACTGATTATCCGTTGAACGTTGCAATGATTCGATTTTATCCATTGTTTGAGTGATATGCTGCGTCAAAGTCTGTGTCTGCTGAGCCAAAGCTACTTTTACTGCACTATTACTTGGATTTGATGCAAGCGATTGCCACAAATCAAAATAATTTTTCAGATCCTCTTTGATACCAACATTATCAATATCGGGAAAATAGCTGGACAACTCTTCTAAATTTTTTTTGAGTGTGTCAGAATATTCTTTATTCTGCGCTGCCAAACTGTATCGATCATTAACAAATGAATCAAATACACGCACAATCTCAGTTATTCTTGTTCCATTACCTCTGCTACCAGGAGTAATACTAATTGGGGTTGCCTCAGAGGTTACAACTCGCTGACGTGTATATCCTTCTGTTTCTGCATTAGCTATATTATGTCCCGTCGTATCTATCCCTATTTGTGCCGCATTAAGACCAGAATAGCCGATATGAAGTGCATTAAATATAGATGCCATGTTATGCTCTCACTTCCAAAAATGCTGAATCTCGTGTCGCAACACTTTGATACCCTTGCATCTGCGTTGGCATAATGCGTTCTAATAAGGTATTAAAAAATGCTCCTACGCTTAAAACCATTTTTGCGTATTGTTGATTAACGGTACGAAGCGTACCAAGGCGTAATTTAAGTGTTTCTAGTTGCTGATGTTGTTCTTCATCTAAAAGTTCGCTCAAAGGCTTCACAGGTTCTTGTGTCATCAATTTTGATATTTCATGATCGATCATCGCTTTTTTATGTTCAAAACTTTTTATTTTTTCTTCTTTGATGGATAAGCGATCAAACTGTGGATTATGTTTAGCTTCTTTGATATTTTCAATATCTTCGAGCGAGAGTGCAATCAAAGTATCTAACTCTTTGATTGCACCTTGTAATTGGAAAGACAACATCATAAACTCCTAAAGATTCAGGTTAGCTCTTGCGCAATACGCTTAGCCAACGCTTCAATGTCCACCCGATACTCACCCTTTTCGATAGAAGCTTTTAGCTCATCGATCCGGCTGGTATCACCTTGTTTTGTTACAGTTTGAGCTGATTTCTCTTGCTCTTTGCTTTTCAATGTTGTTTCCGGATAAGCCCCTCTGATGAGTGAGCCGTTAACGCTTGAAATCATGTTAAATCCTTATTTTTTTACGTTTACGATGTCTATTCATCATATCGGTAAAAGTACAAAAAAATTTAATGCTTCACCCCTTTTTGAGTTAGGTGTTCAAAAAGCATTTGAGAAAATCCAAATCCGCCGGCACTGGCATTGGATAACTCTTCCCGATACATTGATTTAAAAATCTTGTCACCCGGATCATTCGTAGTGTAAAGATTTTTTTCATCTTTCATCGCTTCGTCCAGCATCATCTTGACGATAATCGATTCAAACTGATCGGTCTTTTCTCGAAGGACTTTGTCTCCATCTTTAGTACCGATGGTTGGAACGATTTTTTGCGGATTGATGTTTGCAATATCCATTAGATCACTTCCAATTCGACCGAAATGGCACCGGCACTTTTCATTGCTTGTAAAATAGAGATCATCGCTTTTGGACTTGCACCCAATTTTTGAAGAGATCTGACGATATTGGCAACCGTCGTTGTCCCTTTTTCGGTATAGACTTCATTTTCATTGAGCCCTATCACCAGTGACTTATCCATAGTAACACTTCCACTTGGCTTGGCAACGGTATCTTGTGAGAGAATCTTCACTGTAATATCACCTTGCGTAATCACAACAGGTTTGACTTCTACATCAACACCAGCAATAATCGTACCCGTACGTTCATTGATAATGATCTTTTGCTCTAATGCATAGTTAATGGAAAGATTTTCAACCTCAGCAATAAACTCAACCATACTTTTATTACTTGGCCGCTTGATCAAAATCGTACGTGAATCAAGAGCACTTGCGATTTCTGTCTTATATCGAGCATTTACTGCATTTTGGATGGATACAGCATTCGCAAAATTAGAAGTCTTCAATGAAAGCGTAGCGCTCTCTTGATGGGCAAGGTCTTGTGCTATTTCACGCTCAACCAAACCGCCACCATAAACCATACCGGCTGTTGGATGTGATTCAGCTCCTGCCCCTTTTTCATTTTTTCCACCAATACTGACAGGACCCTGTGCCAATGCATAGATCTTACCATCCACCCCTTTTAAAGGAGTCATGAGAAGCGTACCGCCCTCCAGTGATTTCGCATCACCAATGGAAGATACCGTTACATCAAATGCATCCCCTTGACGAGCAAACGGAGCGAACTTTGCGGTTACAACAACCGCTGCGACATTTTTTGATTTGATATCGACCGGATTCATATCGATATTCATGGCTTTGAGCATATTGGCAATGGATTGGAGAGTAAATTTGGAAGTCGTACCGTCACCGGTTTTTTTCAAACCCACAACCAGCGAGTAACCGATAATCTGGTTGTCACGAACCCCCACAATATTAGCTACTTCGCTAATACGTGTTGCGTGTAATGAGCCCATTAATAGGAAAAAAAGAGCCAGTAATTTCATCGATATCCTTTGCTATATGCAAAGAGATAGCAAACATTGTTCCATGTTTAAGAGGCTTAAGAAGAGAAAATCAAGCGTAATAAGTAAGTGAAGTTTTTCCGAAGCGTTTGGACTTAATACGATTAAATTCACCGATAGAATCAGGCAGTTCCAGCGTGCTCATATGCTCAATGGTGATCAATGTGACAATACTAAGAGACAAGGATGTGATCAGATGCAGCATCTTGTCATAAATCTCTTCCATCCCTTCACGAAATGCAAATGGAGGATCAATATAGACAAACGCACTTTCACCTAGGTTTTCAAGCCGTTTTTTAACTTGTGTGATATTCGTAAAACTATCGCCTTCATACACTTCGCAGGCATTAGGATCGGTTTGAGCTATATTACTGCGAAGTGCCTTCAGCGCATCACGGTCTTTTTCCATGAAAATAATCTTCTTTGCCCCACGACTAAGTGCTTCCAAACCAATCGAACCACTTCCTGAAAATACTTCAACCAACACCGAATCAACCACGTCAAATTGCAGTGTATTAAAAAAAGATTCCAAAACAATCGCTTTAGAACTTCGAGTGGTCTCTTTGGAAGGAAGCTTTAGCGTCTTGCCTTTATACTTTCCGGCAATGATGCGCTTAGTCAAAACTGGTTCACTTTTCATAAAATGCCCGTACTGCTTTAAGAACATTAGCTTGATATTCACGTGTCAGTTTATCAATATGACGCTCAAGGATGTCAAAGCTCACTTCGCCCTCTTCTTCCTCTTCCATAACAGTAGAAACGCTGGGAGCAAACTCTTGCTTAAGTGCCTCTAACTTTTGCCCAAGGGCGTGAAACAATTGTGCCTTTGAAAACGGCTTACGTAAATCAGAACCCTCAGAGGTTCCGATAATCAAGGAGAGATGCTCATCGCTATACACCAAGTTGTCCCGAATCACAATGTCACAATGTCGTTGTGAACTCAAATACCCTTCGAGAAAAAGCTCCAATGAACGTTGCAATAATGGAGATTCACATGCTATTGCTACTTTCATGAGGCCTCCTTGGTTTTTTCGTATTTTAACATAGATTTAGAATCATCCCCTAACACAGTTTCTCCCCGAGTGTTTTGCCTCATACAACAATGCGTCAGCTTTTTGAATCAATTCATCGGGCGTTTCTTTTAAATCTACTGCTACTCCAATACTGACGGTAAGAGGGAAAGTAATCTTCTTGTCTCCTACACAAACAGACAATTTTTCAACTTCACTGCGTAGCCGCTGTGCAAATTGACGCACTTCTTCAATACTGGTATGCGGAATTAAAATCAAAAATTCTTCTCCACCCCACCGTATACAATAATCTGATGTTCTAGCTGTATTTTTAAGTATGGAAGCAAGATGTATGATCGCCACATCTCCCACATGATGCCCATATGTGTCATTAATATGTTTAAAATGGTCAATATCGATCATCAAAATTCCATACGGCTTTTTTTGCCGTATCGCATCCGCTGTTATATGTTGAATCTGGGTAAAAAAGAAGTTGCGATTGTATAACTGCGTTAAATGATCATGAGTTGCTGCTTTTTCAAGCGCAATTCGCAGCTCAATGTTACGACGATGAATATAAAGCTGATCCAACGTCAAATTAATTCGTGTGCAAAGTTCTTCCCCCCCAAAAGGTTTTTTAATATAATCATTAGCACCCGCTTTTAAAAACTGCACGGTAAGATGAGGTTTATCTGATGCTGAAATAGCGATAATAGGCAGTTCGCTCAGTAAAAATTCATGTCGAAGATGACGTATCAACTCAAGCCCATTTATCTTTGGCATCTCATACTCTACCACTAAAACATCAATTTTACAGCCTTCTTTGACTAGATAGTCATAGACCTCTTGTCCATTCATAAATTCGATATAAGCAAGATTTTGTGATTTCACAAGTTCAGACATAACGTGACGTGAAAGCTTTGAGTCATCACAAATCCCTACAACCGTTTTACGATTTTCATTCAAACGCTGAATGGTATTGATTAGATAATCAACCAAGGTCTTAACATCATTTTTGAGCACATAGTCAATAATCGATAATGTCAAAATACCGGTTCGAAGTTCTTCGCTATCATTGCCTGTCATCACTATAAGACGCAGATCACTTCGCACCAATTCACCCAAAAAATTTCCGCTACTATCGGGTAAATAGACATCGCAGATCACCAAATCGTATTGCTTGCGCTGAATCATCTCTTTGGCTTGTTTTTCAGTTCCAGCGACATCACAATAAAATGAAAAATATCCATCGATCATCTCTTTGAGATGACTCCCAAGGCTAATAGAATTTTCAATAATCAAAATGTGCTTAATAGCTTTACAATGAGCGTTAACTATAGTAAACTGGTTGCACTGCATGATCAAATTTCCATTTATTACTAGGTTATTGTAATAATTATATCTAATAATCTCATAGACCGCGCAGATAATACTCGATGCTGTAACGCAGATCCTCATCCATATCCATCAGACTGTCCAACATCCACTTCAAATACGCGGCATCTTTGAGAGCTATCGATTCAATACGTTTTTTGGCATATTTACCAAAAGGGAGTCTCTTAAGCAGTAATCTGCTTTGAGACATCTCTATGAGACTCTTTTCATCTGCCAAATCCAATAAATACTCATAAATCATCTTTGCATGTAACGCATCGCTAAGAGGGTGATGTGGAGTGATATCTACACCATAATCATTAAAAAACTCATCTTCAGTTCGATAGAGCCGTAGTTCATACCGCAAAAATTGTAAGCTATACCCTTCTAAATCATCCATCAAAGCTTTGGAACATTTAAGAGTGTCAATAACACTCCCCTGCCACGTCACTCCCTCTTTTTGCAACATCGCTAAATCAAAAGGAGCATTATGTGACACCATGACGGTTTGGGGGGTATTAAGTTCACTAAGTTTCTCGTAGCTTTTTGAAACCGCAAAAACAGGGGAATCTTTAACCATTTCATTGGTGATATGATGAATCGCGCTGGCAGCTGGAGGGATTTTTTTAAGGGGATTTATCAACTCATAATGGACAGCATCTCCATCGATAAGTCCAATAGCACATAATCGATCATTGATTTCCAATCCGGTTGTTTCCGTATCAAAAAAAATCAGCATGCACCCTCTCGCGGTAATTTTGGCAACTGTGCTAAAAGATTGTGATAGTGTTCCAATGTTCTAAAGCTCTTCTCAAAACGCCATCCCAAGACAAATGCGATGATGTCCTTCTTCAGTTCTTCACTTATTTTCTCAGCACGCCCGTAATAGGCTAAAGAGATGTTTTTATTTTTTACTTTTGCTGTGCCATCATAAAGGATTCCAATAATCTGCGCATACTTCCCCTCTTTGATCATTCCAAGATTCTCGTCACTCAAGGAAATACCTGACAAATTAATCGCTTTATACTCAAATAGATCCAAAAAAGAAGCCACTTTACTATTGATACCCAAAGAGATATGGAGGACTTCAAGTCTCTTTAGATTATCCTTGCGTTCTAATTCATAACTGGAAATCTGCGCGGTCAGATTTTTTAAACGATCAAGTGCTGAACTCACGACTATTCCTTCTATTTCTTAATAGTTAAGATTATAGCATTTTAAACAACATTACCTTATAATGTCACACTTTTTTATTTGGGAATTTTTATGGACTATTTACGTATTCAAGGCCCTACAAAGCTTAGCGGAACCGTTACTATATCAGGAGCGAAGAATGCGGCATTACCACTCATCACACTTACCCTTCTAGCACACAATAAAGTCACTTTGACCAATACACCGGAAGTGGCAGACATCAAAACATTACTCAAACTGTTGGAAAATCTTGGAGCTACACAAACATTGAAAAATCATGTTTTAGAACTCGATACGTCCACTGTCAGTCACACTATGGCAAACTATGATATTGTCAAAACGATGCGTGCATCCATCCTTGTTTTGGGACCATTACTGGCACGTTTTGGGCACTGTGAAGTCTCTTTACCGGGTGGATGCGCTATCGGACAACGTCCGATCGACTTGCATCTAAAAGCTCTTGAGCAAATGGGAGCCCAGATTACCATTCATGCAGGGTATGTTAATGCGATAGCACCAAAAGGGCTCCAAGGTGCTCATATCATTTTTGATAAGATCACGGTTACGGGTACTGCCAATATCGTGATGGCGGCAGCGTTGGCTCATGGCAAAACGGTTCTCGTCAACTGCGCAAAAGAACCTGAAGTCGTACAACTGTGTGAAATCTTACGGGATAGCGGTATCGACATTACAGGTATCGGCACTTCTGAACTTACCATCATCGGAACAGGCGGGAAAACGATTGATATGGTTGATTTTGAGATTATCCCTGACCGTATTGAAGCAGGTACCTATTTGTGTGCAGGAGCGATCACCAATTCGACGATTACTCTCGAAAAAGTACGCCCGGATCATCTGGATGCCGTCACCTCTAAACTAGAACAGATGGGATGCACCGTTGATACCGATAGTGAGAAGATGACTATGACGATCCACCCTGCTGCTGAACTCAAGCATGTCGAACTCATCACCCAAGAATACCCTGCATTCCCAACCGACATGCAAGCACAGTTTTTAGCACTGGCGACATTGGCAAAGGGCACCAGTATCATCGAAGAGCGATTGTTCGAAAATCGCTTTATGCACGTCAGTGAGCTTCAGCGTCTTGGTGCCGATATTCGCCTAAATGGTCATACAGCGACCGTTATCGGCGAATCTCCCTTGTTCGGAGCAGATGTCATGGCAACGGATTTACGTGCATCCAGTGCCCTTGTCCTAGCGGCGATGGCGGCAGAAGGAACAACGAATGTCCACCGTATCTACCATCTTGATCGTGGATACGAAAATCTAGAGCAAAAATTACGTGCCCTTGGTGCTAAAATCGAGCGACTCAAAGAATAGCTTGTGCGCTTTAAGCGCACAAAACCTCCCCTCAGATCTTCCCCTTTATTCTCCGCTGTGATACTTTAAATTGGTGATGTAATAGTCACAAGAACGCACTGAAGAACGTCTGCGAAAAAGTTTACGTAATAATTTTCTCATAATAAATACAAAGCAAAAACTATTCCGATGGTGACATTTTGAGTTTTAAGAGAGGGAAAAAGTAAAGAGGAAAGGTTTGCCGGACTATGCCGGCAAAAGAGCGATTAACGCTCGTCGAATGGTGCACCTGCGATCACTTTACGTGATACAGTGTACGGGATCAATGCAGCAGCACGAGACTGTTTGATTGAAATGGTAACCATGTCTTGGTGACGCTTACAGTTACCTGTAAGACGACGAGGCATGATTTTAAAACGCTCAGAGAGCGAATATTTCAATGATGATACATCTTTGTAATCAATGAAATCTACTTTTTGTTCGCAATATTTGCAAAACCGTTTTTTGTATTTTCTTTTTTCTGACATGGTTCTATCCTTGTGCTTTCGTTAAAACGGAATTTCGTCTTCGTTAATATCAATCTCTGGAAGATTGTTTTCCGGCATTCTAACCGGAGATGGCTTGCTGTATGCAGGTGCTTGGTTGTAAGCTTTTGGCTGTGGAGCATCATAACCCCCGCCTTGACTACTTCCGGCATCACTGTATTCATTGTAACCACCCTGAGAGGCTTCGCCGCCACGTGAATCGAGCATTTGCATCGTTTCAACGATAACGGAGTGCTTAGAGCGCTTTTGTCCGCTTGTCTTGTCAACCCATTGTTCAAACTGTAATCTTCCTTCTACAAGGATTTTAGAACCCTTGCGAAGGTATTGATTGGCAACCTCACCTGAACGTCCGAAAAAAGTGATGTCCACAAAACATGTTTCTTCTTTTTTCTCGCCGTTCACAGTAAACTTACGGCTCGTAGCAATCGCAGTATTTGCAATCGCAGAACCGTTTTGCGAATATCGAAGCTCGATATCGCGCGTTAAATTTCCAACCAAAATTACTTTATTAAACATGTGTTTTCCTTAGGGCTTAAGAAGCTACTTCTTCTGTTTTCTCAGCAACAACAGCGGCAGGAGCAGTAGGAGCGACTTTTTTAGTTTTCTCAACCATATCATTCCATGCTTTAATCTCACGTTTTGTATCGTATTTCATTGTTACGAAACGTAAAATTTCCTCGTTGATACGGAAACGACGCTCAATTTCACTAATTGCTGAAGGTGCAATTTTGTAATAGATTACGTAAAAATAACCACGAGCGTTTTTCTCGATCGGGTAAGCCAATTTTTTCATACCCATTGGGTCACGTGCAATGATTTCACCACCGTTTGATGTGATAAACTCTTCGACGATCGCGAGGGTGTTTTTGATTTCTTCTTCAGTTAGAGTAGGTTTTACGATTACTAAGTTTTCGTAATGTCTCATAGCGTATGTCTCCTTATGGTGTTCGCCCCTTATGGTTGTTATACAGCACGACAGTCGTGTTGCAAAGAGCAAGGAACGCGCGGATTATACTAAAAATTTACTTAATATAAGTTTTATCTAAATGAGGCTTTGTAGCTTGAGCAATGATGAAAGCAACAGTGCCTCTTGATCCGGAGAGCCCACCGATTTCATTTTTAGTTCGGTATCCAATAACAGGTTTAACCCTTTTTTATACGCATCAGGTGTGATTTTGATGGAAAGTGCCGCACGCTCCTTTTCAATAAATCCGGGAAGTTTATACCCCAATACGAGTGCTGAATCAGCGACACCATGAATCTTGATAGCACTATTAAATAAATAGAGCTGTGTCAGAAAAGCACTAATTCCCGTAAGGAGTCGAATCTCATCTTCTCCTGATTCCAATAAATGCTGTAAAGAGGGGAGAAACTCTCTTTTTTCGATGACTTGAGTTATGAAATGATCGATTTTTATTTCACTAAGACCAAATACATGCTCATCGATCTCTTTCATTGTAATTGTTTTATTTAAAATAAAAAGTTTTGAAAGTTCATTACATGCCAACGAAAGATCGTTATTTTGCATTTCAAGTAAATGAAATGCTGCTTGTGAATCAAGATGCAATCCAATCTCTTTGGCTTCTTGAAGGATAATCGCACGTGCCTCATTAGCATAAGGGTTAAAAAAACGAACCGAACCAGCATGGGAACCTTTGAATGCGGTATCCGCACCTTTTACATCCTCTCCCATATAACAGTAGATGAACGTATTGTCCTCATTTTTTCCGACCAGCTCTATGAGGGTATCCAGTTCAGCCTTTGGGAGCTTTTTCTCGTGTTTAACTATCAGCAGATTTTGATCTCCGAACAATGAGCCTTGCGAAAGATGCGCTTTTGCTGTGTTGAAATCGTATTCGTCATGATAAAGACTCAGGACCGAAGCACCTTCTATTTTTGCCAATTTAGCAGCGTACCGATCAATCAGAAAATGACTCTCTCCAAAAAGAGCCATCGCTCGCGGTGCAGAATTGTTTTGAAGATGGCGGTCTAGCTCTTGTCTATTCATCCGTTTCCTTTTCGACACGGCTTACAAAAGAACCCGTAATTTTTGCTGTGGCAAGGTCGGAAGTCTCAATTTTTACGATGATATCATCGAAGAGCATAAGTCCAAACTGTGAGCTGACGCTTACTTTTGCACCCGTTATCTCATCATGAATTTCCGCAATGATCTGATCTTCTGCTCGCATGACACGGGCTTTGAAGCTTTGCCCGATAACCGTATGAGCCCAGCGTGCGAATTTACGCTCTTGGAATCGAATCTCTATATCGCTGGCTTCGCGCTCTTTTTCGCTGATGGAGGTACACAAAGACTCAATGTTGCGCAATACATAAGAGCCCTCTTCTGTATCCCCCGCCTTAATTGCTTTAAGTAGACGATGAACGATAAGGTCGCTGTATCGACGTATCGGGGAAGTAAAATGGGTATAGTGATCAAATCCCAAACCAAAATGCCCCATATTATAAGGAGCATAGCGTGCTTGCATCTGAGCACGGATGATCAACGTATCCACTTCACTGATGAGTTCTCGTTTTTCGGCTTCCGCTTGGATTGCGGTAATCGTATCTTTAATCGATCCTTGAAATTCGACGAAAATACCGATACTAGCTAACTCTTGATACAAAGACTGAAGCTTCATAGCACTTGGAGACTCATGGATACGGAAGACACCTCTCTCATACATGGAAGCCGCTGCTTTGTTTGCCAACAGCATACAGTCCTCGATCAAACCATGCGATGGAGTCTCAATCGCAAACTCCGTTTTAGTGATATTACCCTCTTCATCAATACGCATTTCAAGTTCACTTGAACGGAAGTGATACCCTTTTTTATACCGTTCATCACGCAGTTTTCCCGTCAGTTCATTGAGGGCAGGAATATAAGCAAGAACAAGCGCTTCTTTTTCATTCGTAGCTTCAAGATTCCCTTCCAAGAATGCATCAATATCTTCATAGGTAAATCGTCGATGTGAATGGATAAGTGCCTCATAAAGTTCAAAAGAGTCAACTTCAAATGTTGTGGAGTTGATCTTTAGCTCAAAAGTATATGCCAAACGATCAACCAACGGTTGAAGAGAGCACAGCGTTTCACTCAACTCTCGCGGCAGCATCGGAATAGATCGATGAGGTAAATAGATCGAAAAACTACGATAAATCGCTTCTGCATCGATAGCACCAAACGGTTTTACGTATTCGCTGACATCGGCAATCGCGACATACAGTGTATTGGTCTGTGGAATATAATAGATTGCGTCATCAAAATCTTTTGCCGTCACAGGATCGATCGTACAAAATGGCAGATGACGCAGATCACGACGATGAGGATAAAGAGAGGCGTCCACAACTTTTGGGAATGATGCCGCCATCTCCAAAACATCTTCTTCAAAGTTGTCGTGTTTGTTATAGAGAGCAAGAACGATCTTTTCGTCCACTTTTGGGTCACTTATATTACCCAGATATGCCATAACCGTATTGGTCTGATTGTTGATCTGATAGACAGACCCTTCGCGGGCTTCAGGTAAATCGGAGAGGGTAAATCCAACCGACTGTTGTGTCCGAATATCCTGCAAAACAAGTGTCCCGTTTTTAGATACCAAAATGGCAACACTGAATGTCTCACTTCTCCCAACGACGAGAATGACCTTCGCACTTGGTCCTCCTCTTTTACCAAGTAACCGCTGCGCAATGACCAAATCCCCATTTTTAGCGTTCATTAGATGTGCCGCATCAATAAAATGATCACGGATACTTTCGCCAATCGTCTGTAAATAAGCACCGGAAGTTTGGGCCAAACTGATAATACCTGCGCGATACTGTGTCGAGAACTGATACTTATGATCTGTTAGCGTCAACAGTTTCATATCCTGCCATTGAGCTACCAGCTCACGTTCTTCAGGAGCAATGTCCTGATCATAAAGGCCATGGGTAAGACGAATTAAGAGTGATTTCATAGAGTTATTATAGTCTATCTATCCTTCTATGGTAGAATAATCCTTATATTTTAAGAGAAGGAATTTTCACGCATGACACACGACGCAATTTTAAATCAACTGGGACTAATCCCCAACGAAGCACTTTTAGTGCAATTGGAAAATATTGAAAAAAATACACACGGATATGAAAAAATAATCAAACATATTATGGACCTCCATGAGACGCTAAAGACAAGTGAATCTTACGTATCCCTCTCGAACAGCAACGACTATTTTAAAATAAAAATTGATGCGACAAGTGATATAAGTCAATCTGAAGCAAAAGAAAAAATCAACCATTTTTGTGAAAAATACAAAGTTGAGATTCAGAAAGTAGACGGAAAACCAACCTACTACATCCTAGGTTTTGAAAAA
The DNA here is from genome assembly GCA_024637295.1 of Sulfuricurvum sp. Taxonomy (GTDB): domain Bacteria; phylum Campylobacterota; class Campylobacteria; order Campylobacterales; family Sulfurimonadaceae; genus Sulfuricurvum. The sequence continues at coordinate 4,674 of JAGXFL010000001.1, read as the reverse complement.
TAATATGTCCACTGAACCCATGACTCCGAGAGGATACGATGAACTCCTCAAAGAGTTCAAATACCTCAAAGATGTCGAAAAACCTCGTGTAAATGTCGAAAAACAGCGTGCGGCGGAGCTGGGGGATCGAAGCGAAAACGCCGAATATCATGCAGCAAAAGAAAAACTCAGACACATCGACAAACGTCTTTTCTATCTTAATTCAATGGTTCAAAAAGCTCAGATAATTGATCCTTCAACATTGGATCATAACCGTGCACATTTCGGGGCAACAATACACATTATCGATCAAGACACCAATGAGTCTTTTACCTATACCATTTGCGGTACACTCGAAAGTGAACCAGAAAACGGTCTAATCTCAGTTCACTCTCCACTGGCTCGTGCACTTTTTGGTAAAGAAGAAGGAGACGAATTTTCTGTTGTATTACCTCATGGGAAAAAATATTTTGAAGTAGACTCTATCACCTATATTGATCTTTTCACTCTCAAAAAAATCCATCGTGATGAATCGCATTATGGTTTTCATTAAGGAGGGCTCATGAGTTTAATCGGTCGTCAACCCATCAGTGATTCACGCTATAAAATCATGGGATATGATATTCTCTTCCGTGATGAATCATTGGAATCCGACTCTTCTGATATCTCAATTTCAGCTTCAGTTATCGAACGTATTCTTAATAGTTTTGGACTCGAAAATGTACTTGGCGGATATTTGGGATTTTTAAAAATTGATATCCAATTTTTGAAAAGTGATATTCTTTTAACCATCCCCAAAGAGCATTTTATTCTTATGATTCTAGAATCATCCCTTTTTCATCCCGATTTGCCCGATGTTCTTCAACGATTACATGACAAAGGATATCGATTTGGTATAAATAATTGCGTACTAAATACCCAAACAGTTAAGCAAATTGAATTTCTTCACCCATGGTTGGATTATATACGCATCGATGCACTCCGTAATATTAACGAGTATGGAGAGGATGTCTATAAGCACTTAAAAAGCATGCATCAAAAACTCATCGCTATCAAAGTTGAAACGCAAGAAATATTTGAGCAATTTAAAAAATATGATATTGATTATTTTCAAGGCTATTATATTAAGCGACCCCATACCATAGAACATGAGTCGCTCTCTATGCCTCAAGAACAAATTTTACAAGTATGGAATCTTCTACGCAGCGATGCTGATGTAGGTGACATTGTTAAAACATTAGAACAAAGCCATGCCCTGTTGCTTCACTTGTTACAGTTTATCAATTCATCTTTCTTTTCATTTACAACTTCCATCAAATCCATACGGCAAGTCATCACCCTTGTAGGACGCGATGCATTGGCTAATTGGCTGTTATTGATGCTCGTTTCTCATAAATCAGATACTCAGACCAATCATCCTTTATTGTTGATGGTCATTAATCGAACAGAGATCGTCACAGGACTCTTAAAACTAAGTACACCTAACTACACACGATCAGAGTTAGATACCGCCTATTTAGTCGGAATGCTATCCTTGATACACCTCTTGTTGAACATTGACCATCGAGAGTTTTTACACAAACTTCATGTTTCTGCTGAGATTGAAGAGGCTATGTTTGAAGCGCAAGGCAAATGGGGGCAACTTTTAACAATGACACGCCATATTGAGAATATGGACAATAACTCCCTCCTGCCTTTTATTGAACGCTACCATATCAATCTCGAACAGATGAATGCACTCATTATAAAAGCTATGGAGAAAGTCAACGCATTTGATGCAATGCTACAAAACCACTTTTAACGCAATTTTCCTTTTCTTTTAAGAGAGGAGACGGACCCCTTTTGGTATAATCGCGACTATCTTTAATTTGTTCAAGGAATCGCAGTGAGCACTCTCGAAAACATCCAAACCGTACTTAAACAACACAAACTATCCAATGACGATTATCTTCATATTAAAAAAATTTTAGGACGAGAGCCAAATCTTGTTGAGATCGGCATTTTTTCGGCGATGTGGAGTGAACACTGCAGTTATAAATCTTCCAAAAAACATTTAAACGGTTTTCCTACTAAAGCTCCATGGGTTATCCAAGGGCCCGGTGAAAACGCAGGTGTTATCGATATCGGTGGCGGATATGCCGCAGTTTTTAAAATGGAGAGCCACAATCATCCTAGTTTCATCGAACCGTATCAAGGCGCCGCTACAGGTGTTGGTGGAATCATGCGCGATGTCTTTACCATGGGGGCACGTCCTATTGCCAATCTCAATGCCCTTCGTTTTGGGAATGTGCTTAACAAAGATGATATTAGTGCTCATCAGCGTTATTTAGTACGCGGTGTCGTGGCTGGAATCGGTGGATACGGTAACTGTATGGGGGTTCCGACTATCGGTGGTGAGACGAGTTTTGATGAATGTTACAATGGTAATATTCTCGTCAATGCCTTTACTCTTGGTCTTGCGAAAAGCGATGAGATATTCTACGGTCGTGCAGAGGGAATCGGTAACCCTGTTATCTATGTAGGATCCAAAACAGGGCGTGATGGACTTGGTGGTGCCGTTATGAGTTCTGACAGCTTTACAGAAGAGTCAAAAGGACTTCGCCCTACGGTACAAGTGGGTGATCCATTTACCGAGAAACTCCTTCTCGAAGCATGTCTGGAACTTTTCAAAACCGATTACGTTGTCGGTATTCAAGATATGGGTGCGGCAGGTCTGACATCCAGCTCATTTGAAATGGCAGGACGTTCAGGAAGTGGAATGATCATGCATCTAGATAAAGTCCCAGCTCGTGAAGAAGGGATGATGCCGTATGAATTCATGCTTTCAGAATCCCAAGAGCGTATGCTTATCTGCGCACGCAAAGGGACTGAACAAGCTATCATCGATATTTTTGAAAAATGGGACCTTGACTGTGCCGTCATCGGTGAAGTTACTGCGACTGGAAATATGGAACTGTTTTGGCATGGAGAAAAATGTGCCGAAGTACCTGTCGATCCCGTAAGTGAAGAAGCTCCTATCTTAGACCGTCCAATGAGCCGTCCAACTTATTTGGATACCATCGCGAATGTCACTTTGGCAGACTTTGATACCGTTGACAATCAGACTGCTTTCGAAAAATTAATCGCTTCTATGGAAGTGGTCGATAAAGGATGGATCTATCAACAATACGATTCCATGGTACAAGCAAACACTGTCAAAAAAGGTGGAGAGCTTGACGCATCGGTAATTCGTATTAAAGAGACGGGTGCAGCTTTGGCTATGAGTGCAGACTGTAACGTACGCTACTGCTATATTGATCCAAAAGCGGGAGCTGCTGCAGCCGTTATCGAAAGTGGCCGTAATGTTGCCATGAGTGGAGCAACACCAAAAGCAATCACCGATTGTCTCAACTATGGAAACCCTGAAAATCCGGAAGTGATGTGGCAATTTGCACAAGGATGTCTTGGAATCAAAGAGGCTTGTCTTGAACTCAACACTCCTGTCATCGGCGGAAATGTTTCTCTCTACAATGAAACCAATGGAAAATCAGTATTTCCAACACCGGCAATTGCAATGGTAGGGGTGAATGAAGATCAGCACAAAGTATTGCTCTCAACATTCCAAAAAGAAGGCAATAGCCTGTATCTAATCGGCGAGAACAAAAGTGAATTTGGTGGATCTCTTTACATGAAAGAGCTTTATGCAACCGTTGCAGGAACTATACCAAGCATCGATTATACAGCAGAACGTGCATTATGGAATCTCGTCATCGAAGCAAATAAAAAAGGCCTTTTAGCCTCTGCAAAAGATTGTAGTTCAGGCGGTGTGGCAATAGCATTAGCCAAAATGGCGTGCGTCAGTGGAAAAGGTATCGAGGCTACAATCAATGTTGCTGATACTCGTGATATTTTTGCAGAAAGCATGTCAAGAGCAGTGATCGAAGTAGCTCCTGAAAATTGTGCTGCATTTGAAGCAATGCTGGGTGACCTTAAATCTCAAAAAATAGGAACAATAGGTGGAGACACCTTTAGAGTTAATGATGTAACTATGAACCTCTCTTCTATGCAGTCAGTTTATTACAACACCTTCAAACAAGTGATAGAGGGCGATCTTTAGTCACTTAATCCATCCAACGCCGCGGATCATACCCATCCGTTGGCCGTATTACTGCTTTCTTCTCAAGCTTCTTAACCATTGTAAAAACATCTTTTGATTCTGAATCATCTAAAGAAAAAAAACCTAACTTCTGATAAAAACTTTCAGAGTCTTTATTTGATAAAACACTTATCTTCTCATACACAACAGCTGCCTCTTGTAATAACTGATTCATTATCAATGTTCCAATACCATTACCCCTCATATCAGGAAGAATAGCTAACGTTAATACAGGCGTAACATTATCAACATAAGCGGCAACACCATCTGATTCATTAAATAAACGAATCCACGCAGCGCCAGAGACGACATTGTTTGTTAGTGAATAAATTCCTAAGTCTGTGTTTTTAAGGCCGTAAGCCATCGTATAAATATCTGTATTACTATCAATTGATAAAGCATACGGGAACAGATTATGCGCAATTTTTTGTTCGGATGATCTGAGAAAAAATAAAGTTGTGTTCATGAATGGGAGTATATCAGTTTAAAATTATTAAAGAAAGGGGATATTAAAAGTTAAGAAGAAGGGGGTTGTAAATCTGAGGCCAGGCGGCGACCTA
>JAGXFL010000010.1 GCA_024637295.1 Sulfuricurvum sp. | reverse complement strand
AGAAACACGACCATAACCAGTGTGGTTAATTTGACGGAAATGTACGAACAAATCTTTGTCTCCGTTGTCTTGTTGGATAAATCCAAAACCTTTTTCACTGTTGAACCATTTAACTGTTCCGTTTACTGTAGCTGCCATGTGGTAACCCTTTTGTTGTTAATACACCCTGTTGCCAAGATGGTCGAAAATATAATAATGGAGCGTTCTTGAGGGTGATTACACTGTTAACACATGGTCTTCAATAATAACTTTCCTAAAGATGAAACTCTAAATCATCTTTCTATGACTTAATTATAGCTGAAAAATATTAAATGTGCAAGGAATGGTTTTGTATTTACCCCTTCGTTGGTTAGAATCTTACAAAAAATTAGGTGAACACAATGAATACGGTATCAAAAGAAGAATCGATCAAGGGTGCATTCATGGGTGCGATCGTCGCAGATGCACTGTGTCTTGGAAGTCATTATGAATACGATGCTCAAAAAATCCATAAGGCATACGGGGATAAACCGATTGAAAAGTTTATGTCGCCGGGTGAGATGATGGGGGGACAAACTCATGGAATCGGATGGGGTGAACGCAATTATCATCCCGGTAAAAAAGCGGGGGGAACGACAGACTACGGGGATTACAATATCGTGGTGCTGGAGCATTTAGCGTCTATTGCCAACCCACCGCGAGCGTTTAGTGTTGCGGCAATGATCCCCCATTGGATGAACCGTTTGGAAAACGGCTGGGGTTCATGGATATGTACGATGACCAAAGAGACCTATATGCAAGTAAAACAAGGGGTAGGAATAGAACAGCTAGGCGGTATCTCCAATGCTATGGCAATTCGCCACGTTGCCGCACACGCGTACTATGAGACTGAGGAAGAACTTGTCGATGTAGCACGCAAGACGATGTTCACCCATAAGAACCGTGAAGCGCTTGGGGGAGGAGAGTTTTTTGCCCGTGTTACCCATCGTGTCATCAATGGGGCGACACCGCAAGATGCGATCGAAGCGGTAGCCGTACAGATGGGAGGTTTCTTCGAGATGAAAGTGGCTCAAGCCATCGCAAAGTTCCAAGAAGCGACCAATCCGGATGCACCGCTCTCTCGTGAACCGTTTGTTGATGATTTGGCACTCACGAGCATGGCACGTCTTTGGGACATAGGGCGTAGCGAACCGATCAAGGTAGGAAAAGCCAGTCCAACTGAGGGGACATTGCCGGGGGCTGTCTATTTTATCCTCAAATATGCGGATGAAGAAAATGGGTTGAAAAAAGCACTCCAAGCCAATGCAATGGTAGGCGGCGACAATGCATCACGCGGTATCGCGATAGGAATGGTATTGGGTGCCTATAAAGGGGTCAATGCGATTCCGCAAGAGTGGAAAGAGACATTGGATCAATGGGATTATTGCGATAAGCTACTGGATAGCCTCCCGTTACTAAACACAAAAGGGTAAAGATGAAAGAAAACAATATCTATGAAACAGATGCATTGGTATCGCAATATTGTGATTTTCAATATGGGGATGAACATTTTGGTGTGATGAATTTTGCCAAAGCTTGCGCCCAAAAAGCGATCGGATATACAAAAAGCACTCAACAAAAAAGAGCATTGGATTTGGGATGCGCAACCGGGCGTGCATCGTTTGAACTCACACAAGCCTTTGATCATGTGGACGGTGTTGATTATTCGCAAGCGTTTATCGATGCGGCAGTAGAGCTGCAAAAAACTGGCCGTATCCGTTATGCGCAAAACGGGGAGGGTGAGCTAACAAATCAAATATTGGTTGATATGACTATGTTTGGTTTCAGAGACTCCTGCGTAAAAGCCGTATTTTCCCAAGGGGATGCTTGCGATCTCGCTGCGGAGTTTAAAGAGTACGATCTGGTGATGGCGACCAATCTCATCGACCGATTGTATGAACCGCAACTGTTTTTAAACACTATCCACGAGAGAATCAATGCAGATGGATTTTTGGTTTTAACATCACCGTATACGTGGCTGGAAGAGTACACGCAAAAAAAGTTTTGGATAGGGGGATATGTAGATGAGAACGGATGTGAAGTCTCTACGCTAGAGGGACTGACCAAACTGTTGGAAGCAAATTTTGAACTCGTTGCAACCGAAGATGTCCCGTTTGTCATTCGAGAGACTGCCCGTAAATTTCAACACACGATCTCTCAAATGTCGGTTTGGAAGAGAAAGTAAGGGTTAAACCTTCGACTGCACCGTGATCTTGGTGGCTTCAAAGAGCTCTGCCGCTTTGGCGATCATGGGCTCAGCCAGGACATCGGAACCGTCAAACTCTTTGACACTGGTTTCATCGCATTGGGCGACACAGCTCCCCACACTCACTTCAGACTCTTCGATCATGGATGCCGATTCGACAATCGGCTCATCGACAGGTTCGACTACAGATTCAGGCTCATCGGCGGGTTTACTGCACGCTTGTGATTTGATCACGGTGTCGATACCGTAGACTTCACGGACAAATTGACGGATAATTCCAAAACTGTTTTTGAGCAGTTCTCTGTCTTCATCTTGGGCACAGCTTTCCCATGTGAGGGCATTGTCTTCGTACGAGAGGAAGGTGACATTACGCTCAAAGCATTCACCCAATGCGATACTGCGATCACGGATCTTGTCACACAAAAGTCCAAATGGTGATTGAACAGGAGTGTCGGGTGTGATATGGACAGTTGGTTGCTGGGAAGCGGGTTTTGTCGGATTAACCACTATGTCGTGCATCGGTGTACGCGATTCGAGGGATTCGATCATCTCATCGATCTCTTTTATCTTTAACGCTTCGATCATCTTAAATAGGATGAGGCTGACGACAAAACCGCCATCGGCATTAATGGCAAACAGGGTTTTTGCATCGCTGAGGATTCTAAAGAAACGTTCGATGATAAGAGGATTAAAGCGATGATTCCCCTCATAGAGTTTCTCTTTGAGATAGGCGATCAGTTCATCGACGACCATCTCCGCTTCATAGCTTTCCAGTTCTTTGAGTTTTTGGATAAGGGCAGGACGGTCTTTGGCAAAGATCGCTTCAAAAAGGGTGTCGATGTAGCTAGGGTCTAAAAGCCCCAGCATATCGGCGACGGTTTTGACATCTACAAATCCCTTGGAATAGATGATGGCTTGATCCAAGAGTGTAAGGGTGTCTCGCAGACTACCGGAACCGCTGCGTGCCAAGATATCGAGTGCTTCATTGTCAAATTCAATATTTTCCAAATGGAGAATATGGGATAGGTGATGTACGATGTTAGGGTGGCTGATACGTTTGAAGCGAAAGTGCTGTGTACGGCTCAATATGGTAGCAGGCAATTTTAGAGGATCGGTAGTCGCTAGGATAAACTTGACATACTCAGGAGGCTCTTCAAGCGTTTTGAGCAACGCGTTATGAGCCTCTTTGGTGAGCATGTGCACTTCATCGATGATAAAGATCTTGTATTTTCCACTCGCGGGGCGGTATTTGGTGTGTTCAATGAGATCGCGAATGTCATCGATCTTTCGGCTGGATGCGGCATCCATTTCGATAATATCGATATGACGCCCCTCGTTAGCCATGGTACAGTGTGAACATACGTCGCATGGAGCGGAGGTAGGGCCATCATCACACATGAGCGATTTAGCCAGTATTCGTGCCGTAGAGGTTTTCCCGCTCCCGCGCAATCCTGAGAAAAGATAGGCATGGGATAAACGCTTGGTATCAAGTGCCAGTGAAAGGGTCTGAGAAATACTCTCTTGACCGATCAGTTCTTCAAAACGTCTTGGACGGTACTTAAGGGCTAAGACTTCGGATTTTTGACTCATATGTTTTCTCCTAGCCATTCTCGGGCTGTTTTACGCAAACCTTCCGGATTTTCGGAAGCAAAAAATTTTAGCTGTGTATGTTCAAAGCGCTGTGTGAAATCGTAGTGTTTTTCCAGATATTCGACAATCGCTTCACCGGAGTGGATAAGGGTGCTTTTGTCTTGAAAATAGTTATGTATTGCATCGGCGACAAGTGGAAAATGGGTACATCCCAAAATAATCGCATCAGGTGCTTTTGGAAGATCTTTGAAGTAGTGATGCAATGTACTTTGCAGTACTTCTCCCTCATACAGACCCTCTTCGACAATAGGGACAAGCAACGTAGTGGCAATGGCACTAAGGTTGTGATAGCCCAGTTCCTGAAGCCCTTTTTCATAAGCTTGCGATTTGACGGTCGCTTTGGTCCCAAGGATCAAAATAGTCGCATCGGTACGTGGCACCGCATTTTTAAGAGCAAGGACACCCGGGTCAACAACGCCGATGACGTCGCAGGTGGCATGCAGACGCATCTCGGTCAGAGCATAGGCACTTACGGTGTTGCATGCGGTAATGAGGAGATCGATTTCAAAGTTTTTGAAAAACTCGAGGGCTTCGAGGGAGTAGCGGATAATGGTATTTTGGTCTTTGACCCCATAGGGAACGCGAGCGGTATCACCAAAATAGATGATCTCTTCGAAAAGCTGGTGCTCAAGCAGCGATTTGACGACGCTTAAGCCTCCAACGCCGCTGTCAAAGACTCCAACACGCATTTTATTTGGCCGACTCGCCGTTATTCATGCTGTCTAGGAATTCAGCATTGCTCTTGCTCTTGTTCATTGTGTTATAAAGGAAACGCAATGCTTCGACTTCATCTTCTTGTTTATGCAGCATTGAACGTAAAATAAAGACTTTTTGCAAAACGTCTGCACCGATAAGAAGCTCTTCTTTACGTGTCCCTGATTTGAGGATATCGATAGCAGGATAGATACGACGCTCAGAGATCTTGCGGCTGAGAACGACTTCTGAGTTACCGGTACCTTTGAACTCTTCAAAGATGACTTCATCCATTTTACTTCCGGTCTCGACCAATGCGGTTGCGATGATCGTCAAGCTCCCGCCATTTTCGATGTTACGTGCCGCACCGAAGAAACGTTTCGGTTTGTGCAGAGCATTGGCATCCACACCCCCGGAGAGGACTTTTCCACTGCTTGGAGTGACGGTGTTGTAGGCACGTGCGAGACGGGTAATAGAATCGAGCAAGATGACAACATCTTTGCCAAGCTCTACACGGCGTTTTGCACGTTCGATGACCATCTCGGCCACTTTGACATGGTTTTTAGCAGGTTCGTCAAACGTTGAACTGTACACTTCACCCTTGACCGAACGCTCCATATCGGTAACTTCCTCAGGACGTTCATCTACGAGTAATACCATGAGTTCGATCTCAGGATGATTATTGGTAATACCGTGAGCGATTTCTTTCATCAGCTCAGTCTTACCTGAACGTGGGGGTGCTACGATAAGACCACGCTGTCCTTTTCCCACAGGGGAAAAAAGGTCCATCATGCGCCCTGTGAGTTTGGTCGCATTGTATTCGAGTTTGATCTGCTCTAGTGCATAAAGAGGAGTAAGGTTCTCAAATAAAGGACGTTTTTTAGACTCTTCTGGTGGAAGATAGTTGATCGCTTCGACTTTGAGCAGGGCGTAATAACGCTCTTGGTCTTTGGGTGCACGTACTTGTCCTGTAACGATATCCCCGTTACGAAGGGCGAAACGGCGAATTTGGGTACTGGAGACATAGGCATCGTGCATTGAATCACTAAATCCTTGATCGACAGCGCGTAAGAAACCGTATCCATCTTGCATAATTTCCAAAATACCCGTAAAGAGGATGAATCCCCCTTGCTGTACTTGCGTCTTAAGGATTTCGAAGATCAGGTCCTGGCGTTTTAGCTCATTGGGATCTTCGACACTCAACGAACTTGCAATGGCAAGCAATTCTTCAAGTGACTTAGTGCGGAGTGCTTCAATCGTGAATCCGTCAACGGGTGTGTGGGTACGATTTTTGGAGTTATGTCTAGCAGTAGGGGTTTTTGCGTTATCGCTCATTATAAAAGAAGCCTTAGTATAGAGTGGATTTTAAGTGTGAGATATGCAGTTGCGAAATAGTAACGTTATGTATGACGACATTATAGACAATCCGTCATAAGGTTGTCAAGCACAGAAGAATTATGGAATAATATGACGAAAAATAGGACATACTTATGATTCATCGCAAACGCAGTACAATTGAGGCAATGCCGCAAAAAGCAGGAAAGGGTGTGAGCATGCAGATGCTTCTCTCATTACAAGAAGCTCCTAATTTTGCGATGCGCTGTTTTACGATCGATGCGGGGGGATTTATGCCGCATCATACCAATACGGTTGAACATGAACAATATGTCTTATCGGGACGGGCTATGGTTAAAAGTGGAGACAATACGTTTGAAGCAAGTGCCGGTGATGTGCTGTTTATCCCTGCGGGGGAAGCACACAGTTATGAGACGATCGGTGATGAAGCGTATGTCTTTTTGTGTCTGATCCCAAAAGGGGAAGATTGTATCGAGATGGTAGGGTGCTAATCAAAGCTCCCGCTCTCATACAGCCATTTTCCATTAACCTTTAAAAAACGGCTTTTCTCTTTCATAGTTCCATGGTTCAATCGAGCCTCGAACGCTACATACGATTCATCTTCTCCGTCAATAAACTCTAAAATGTTTAGTCCAATAAATTGGCTATCTTTAGAAAATTCAGCAATACTATTTTGCCAGTCAGACAAAGCAATTGTTGCATCCGGATTGTTCGGATGCGTTGTGGCCATAATGTATTGGGTCAACCCAAGAGCATAAGCACTGTAGCGCGAACGCATCAATAATAGGGCTGTTTTAGGGTATACCCCTTTATGGTAGGGCTGACAACATTGTTTGTATTTTTTGTTGCTGTGACACGGGCATGGGGAGTTGGGAGATATTTTCATAAATTTATTGTACAAAATGTCATCTTTTTTACCTCTTAGTGTGGATTGGTTATAATCGCTTTATGATATACGAACTAACAACACTTATAGGCTTGGTAGCCGCCGGAACATTGGGATGGCTGTGGAATCAGTCACGTCAGGAATTTGCTTTGTTACAGTCCAAGGCACTCCAAATTCAAGAACTGCTTAATCAAGAGCACAACTTGCGTATCGAGGGTGATGCTAAACTTGAGAGTAAACGAGGTGAATTTAATGCCTTAGAACGTGATTATGCGGTTTTACATACGCGTCATGAAGAGTCTGCCAGAGGGTTTGAAGAAAAAATAAGACTCTTGGATGAAGCTAAAGCACAGATGAAAGCGCAGTTTGAACATCTGGCAACGCAGATTTTTGAGCAAAAAGCCAAAACATTTGACGAAGCGCATACGAAGGGGCTTGACCTTCTGCTCAAACCGTTTCGAGAGCAGATCACGAATTTTTCCAAACAAAGCGAAGAGCGATTTTTACACGATGCCAAAGAGCGTCAAAGTATCAAAGATGAGATTGTCCGTCTCAAATCTCTCAATGAACGTCTAAGCGAAGATGCGATCAATCTAACTCAAGCGCTCAAAGGTGAGAACAAGACACAAGGAAACTGGGGAGAGATCGTGTTAGAACGTATCCTTCAAGATTCCGGTCTTCGCGAGGGTCATGAATACGACATACAAAATACGCTTGAGGGTGACGAGGGTAAGAAATATCGCCCCGATGTCATCGTCCACTTGCCTCAAAACAAAGACATTATTATCGACTCCAAAGTATCCCTTGTGGCGTACGAAGCATTTGTCCGTGCGACCGATGATGAAGCTAGAACCCATGCGCTTAAACAGCATCTCGTTTCCATACACGGACATATCAAGGGGTTGAGCCAAAAACGCTATGAACAGCTAAACGGTGTTAAAACACTCGACTTTGTATTGCTCTTTATGCCTATAGAGGGGGCATTCTTGCTCGCTTTGGAACAAGATAATACCTTTTTCAAAACAGCGTATGAGCAAAACATTGTCGTCGTTTCTCCTTCGACACTGCTCGTGACCCTTCGTACTATTGAACATATCTGGAGAAGCGAATACCAAGAACGCAATGCCAAAGAGATCGCAGCATCTGCTGAAGCGTTGTATGAAAAATTGGTCGCATTCGTAGAAGATATGGAGAAAATCGGTGACTCGATTGCCCGTACACAAAAAAGCTATGAAGGGGCGATGAACAAGCTCTCTACGGGAAAAGGAAATCTGATTCGAAGAGCAGAGTCCATGCGAAAATTGGGATTAAAGCCTAAAAAAGCGCTTCCTGAATCAGTGATAGAAAATATTACAGATGAGGAATTTTTACTTTCGAATTGACATTGTGAATAAAATTGAATACAATTGTTTTATTATGAATAAAAAGGAGATATTATGAAAACAGTAACAATGAGGGTGGATGACTCGGTTTATCAAATGATTTCTCTTGCAGCTTCTGGAGAACGGAGAAATATTTCAAACTTCATAGAGTTTGCGACACTGCAATATCTTTCCTCTTCTCAATATGTAGATAATACGGAAATGGCTGAAATTATGAGAGATAAAGAGTTGGTTCAAAATTTGAGAAAAGGTTTTGAAGAAGCAAAAAATGGAGAATATACGTTTGTCTGAGTTTTCAATTGCTGAAACGAAAAGCTTTGAAAAAATAAAAGTAAGTATCGACAAAAAACAGTATACGAAAATTACCAATATCGTCTATCCTCAATTGAAACAAAATCCCTACTATGGAACGAATATCAAAAAGCTCAAAGGGGAGTTTGAGGGGTATTACCGATACCGTCTCGGTGATTATCGTCTTTTTTATCTTATAGATGATGGGAAAGTTATCATTATCGTGGTCGATTTTAAACATCGTCAAAATGCGTATGGGTAATCATAGTTCATGGTTCGACAAGCTCACCACGAACGGAAAATAAGAAAATATTACAGATGAGGAATTTTTACTTTCGAATTGAGCAATGCCCCGATAATGATCATAAAAACCAAAACTCCCACCCACGTGATCAACGGTGACGCAAGATAGACAACCCATAGCAGAATCGCTCCAAGTGGGGTGGGTACACCGGTAAAATATTTGCTAACTTCCCCTGCATCAGTATTGATATTAAACTGAATGAGTCGTCGAAGACCGCTGATGACATAGTAAATCGATCCAACAGCAACTACTATTAATGAAACTCCTTCCAAAGTCGAATATACGGCTTGAAAAATCAAGAAAGTGGGTACCAGTACAAACGATAAAAAGTCAGCAAAAGAGTCAAGTTGTACTCCAAATTCATTGGAAAGTCCAAACTTTCGAGCGATTTTTCCATCAAAGATATCAAATGCTCCCCCTATCCATGCGAGGACAATTGCAAGAATAAATTGATTTTGTGTGATAAAATAAGTTGCTAGTAAGCCGCAGGTGATGTTGACCATTGTAAAAAGGTTTGCAAGATTAAAGTGACTGGTTGATTTGTATAAAAAGTTCATATGGGTTCTTTCCTAATAGGGAATGGTATGTGCAATTATAACGAAGTCGCAAAAGGATTTGCATAAGATAAATGATAAGTATTATCAAATAGTTAAGAATGGACTAAGTTGATAATAGGTATCATTTTATAATCATAGGATCGGGAGCATGATGAGTTCAAAAAGTAAAGTTATTATAATGAGTTTGGTTGCCAGTACACAATTGGCACTTGTAGGGAGTGTTATTCCTGAGGATAAGGGAACTGTGAGTGGATTGGTCCGATTAGGGTATGTGGATCAGGATAATGCTGTTGGGCCTCATAGATATACGACAGCTCTTGGCGGTATTTTGAAATACGAAACACCGGCATGGAATGGGTTAAAGCTGGGTGTTGCAGGTTATGGTGTTCAAAAGTTCCCTTTTGCAACGGGATCACGTTTTGAGGATAAAAGTGATCTTGATTTTTTAGGTGAAAATGCGAATTCATTTGTCTATGTCGGAGAAGCGTATGTGGATTACAATGCAAATGATCTAAATGTGCGTGTTGGTCGTCAACTCATCGATACCCCATTGGTCAATACGGATGACATTCGTATGCTTCCAGATGGATACGAGGCGGCATTGGCAACTTACAGCGGTATTGATAAAACAACCCTAACCGCAGGATATATCAAACGTTGGGCAGGATATGATTCAGGTGCTGATATTTCGAAGTTTAAAAAAGTGGCAGAAGAGAGTCACGGTGAAGCACTGTTTGGTGTTATCAATGAAAGCATTGATGACTTAATGGTACAAGGGTGGTTTTATTCAATTGATAAAAAAGCAGACACGTTTTATACCGATGCCAGTTACAACGTGAAGGCTACGGATGCATTGGGATTCACTTTTATGGGACAGTATGCGAATATTAATGAAGATAGGAAAGCAGACGGAACCTTATCCGGTACGGATGGACATATCTATGGGTTAGCTTTGAATGGGCAATGGAAGATGCTCACACTAGGTGCAGCATACAATGCCGTATCGAATAAAGAGGGAAAATCATTGGATCTTGGGCTTGGTGGAGGAGCTTACTATACCTCAATGGAGGAGTGGACGATCATGGGAATTGAAGATGCCAAAGCCTATCAATATAAGGCAGTTGTGGATATGACGGATGTGGGAATCAAAGATTTGAGTATTACGACATTGTATGGGGAGTTTAAAAGTGCTCCTGCTGCTACTAAAATGACTGAGTTGGATGTAATCGCAACGTATACGCACAGTGAAGTGATGAGTCTGGATGTCAGTTACGCAAAGTTAAATGACAAGTATGATAACGCAGATGGAAGTGGGGGCGATGCAGGATATGATCGCTTTTTAGCACGTTTGCACTATCGCTTTTAATACATAAGGAAGACAATGAGTGAAAAATCCACCATGACTTTGCTGAGTGCCTGTACCAAAGGCGGGATGGCAACGGTCTGTAAAATAAATGCTACGGGGCCTCTCAAGCAGCGTTTAGTCTCTTTTGGGCTGATGCGTGGAGTAGATTTGGTCATGATGGAATGTTCACCTACGAAAAGCACCTTTGAGGTAAAAGTGGGAACTTTGAACATTGCACTTCGCAAAGAAGAAGCAGCATTGATCGAGGTCTGTAATGTCCGCTAAGCAAATCACTATTGCCCTCGTAGGACAGCCTAATGTGGGTAAAAGTATGCTCATAAACTCAATTTCTGGCGCGCGACTGCATGTGGGGAACTTCACCGGTGTCACGGTTGAAAAAACACAAGTCTCGTTTGAAATAGACGGATACGATTTTAAAATCATCGATTTACCGGGGACCTATGCATTTACCGATTATTCGATTGAAGAGCGTGTTACCCATGAATTTTTGATCAATGAACCGTACGACATCATCATCAATGTCCTCGATTCTACGAATATGGAAAAAAATCTTCAGCTCACAGCAGAACTGATGACGATGAGCAAAAAAATGGTATTGGCACTCAATATGAGTGACGAAGCAGACAAAGAAGGGATCGTAATCAATGCTGGGTATCTGTCACAGCTTCTAGGTATTCCGTGTGTCAGCGTTTCAGCAGTTGCTAAGTCCGGGCTTGATGAGCTGATACAATCGGTTATCGAAGTGATTAATGAACCGGTACAGGAGCAAAAACTGATTTTCAGCGAAGCAGTGGAAGAGGAGATTGGCCTCATTGAAAACTATCTCAACCGTCATCGTTTTACTGCGGCGATCAGCAACCGTAATATCGCGATCAATCTTCTCCAAAAAGAGACCAAGACCTATCGTGTACTGCACGATAATCCCTTATGGATTGAATTGCAACCGATACTTATCGAAGCAGATCATCACGTTTTATTGCATCACGATACGGATGATATGAAAGAGGCTTTTGCAGAAGAATATCGTGCTTTCAATCGAGGGATCCTTGCGGAAACCGTTAAGACAAATATCACGGCACAGAGTAAAAAAACATTAACCGAAAAAATTGATTCGGTATTGATCCATCCGTTTTTTGGAATTCCGATTTTTCTCTTTTTTATGTGGGGACTGTTTCAACTCACATTTGAAATCGGTTCGATTCCGATGGATTTGATAAATGTATTTTTTGGATGGCTTGGAGAGACAGTCGGTGCTACTATTGGCAATGAAGAAATACGATCACTGATTGTAGATGGGGTGATCTCAGGGGTAGGTGCTGTTATCTTATTTGTCCCTAATATTGTCATTTTATTTGTCGGTATCGCATTATTGGAATCGACGGGGTACATGTCGCGCGTTGCTTTTTTACTTGATGGATTTTTCCATAAATTTGGTCTTCACGGCCAGTCGTTTATCCCGTTAGTAAGCGGTTTTGGATGTTCTATCCCTGCGTATATGTCAGCGCGTATTTTGAAAAATGATCGTGATCGATTGCTAACTCTGTTTGTTATCGGATTTATGAGCTGTGGGGCTCGTTTACCGGTGTATGTTCTTTTTACGGGTGCATTTTTTGGACCTGCAATGGCTGGAAACATACTGTTTGGGATTTATATACTGGGGGCGATTATTGGTCTAATTGCAGCAAAAGTGTTGAAGATGACAGCGTTCAAAGGTGCCGATGAACCGTTTGTTATGGAGATGCCAAAATACAGATTACCGTCGTTAAAATTGATCTGGCATACAGTTTTGACCAAAACGATGATGTATTTGAAAAAAGCGGGAACCTTTATCGCCGCGGCATCATTATTGGTATGGTTTTTGAGCACCTATCCGAAAAATACAGAATTAGCAACGAGTTTTGCTACTAAAATCGAGGCTGCAACTTCAGAAATACAAGTCAAGCAACTCGAAAACAAGCTTGCCGAAGAACAGCTTTCTGCAAGTTTTTTAGGGCAAATCGGGCATACAATAGAACCACTTTTTATTCCATTGGGATTTGATTGGAAAATGGCAGTCGCATTACAAACGGGATTGGCGGCAAAAGAGGTCGTTGTATCAACGATGAGCGTGTTGTACTCATTGGGATCCGATGCAAATGAGCAGAGTAATTCACTTGTAAATGCTATTCACGATCATATCCCTTTCCCCTCAGCAGTGGCGTTTATCGTGGTGATCATGACTTATTTACCTTGTTTGGCGGCATCGGTTGTTTTTACCCGTGAAGCGGGCGGGATTAAATATTTTGGGTACTTGTTTACCTTTACGACGATTGTCGCCTATTCGCTCGCATTTATTGCGTATCACTTCACGCTGTGGATCGGTTAGCATTCGTTAATCATCGCTTGGCTACAATAGTGTCATGAATACATTATTAATGATTGAAGATGATCTTGAACTAGCTGAGATATTGAGTGAGTTTCTAGAGCAGTGCGGGTTTAAAGTAACTGTTGAAGATGATCCGTTTAAAGCGTTGAGTATCTTGAAATTGGAGAAATTTGACGCGGTTATTTTGGATTTGACATTGCCGGGGATGGATGGATTGGAAGTGTGCAAAGCGATACGTGAGCGCCAAAATATCCCTATTATAATCTCATCGGCACGATCGGATGTGACGGACAAGATCAATGCCCTTGAACTTGGGGCGGATGATTATCTTCCTAAGCCATATGACCCAAGAGAGCTTGAAGCGCGTTTACACTCAGTATTACGCCGTTACGATGCTATTGTCGCATTGGCGGCAGAGTCTCAAAGTGATTTTAAACTCAACGAGTCTGCTATGCAGATCAGTTACAAAGGGCGGCCCTTAGATTTGACCAATGCCGAGTATGGGATTTTAGGTCACATGATCAAAAAGCAAGGGATGGTTGTCTCCAGAGAAGACTTGATACACAATGTAAGTGCGATTAACGAAGACTCTTCAAACAAAAGTATTGATGTCATGATGGGACGTATCCGTAATAAAATCGGGGATAAAAATCTCATAGAGTCGATTCGTGGTATCGGCTATAAGTTACTGAAGTAAATGCTGCAACGAAACGGTGTATTTTTAACGATACTGTTTGCCTTGATTGTTACTGTGTCGAGTGTCAGTTATACATTCTATCAGCTTTATCAAACGAATCTGACCAAGCATAATGACAATATGTTTGGCAAATACGCATTGATCTCTCAAATCTATCATACTTTTCTGCTCAAGCAAATTTCTTTACCTGTTTTTGAAACCAATTTAGCCATATATGATTTGTATCCCATAGAACGTGAAGTTGAGTATCGCACAATTATTGACAATGGGGCAGTACTGAAAGAAAATGGTGTTTCTGCGATTGAAATGCGTCGTCAACCTTCTCCCCAAGCACCGTATCAAAGTCTCATTGTGAATCATATTCATGCCAGTATGCTGAAATATCAGGGAAAAATCTATTTTTGGATTCAGTCCGCGCATTATCCGATTCTTTTGGAAGATCGTAGCAGTCAGCCGTACAGCCCTTGGAATTTGCTGTATTCGTATGCTACGATTTTAACCATATTGCTGTTGGCTTTTGGTTTGATCATCCACCGTCTTTCTCCGCTTCGTCGTCTTCGTCGTCAAATCGCCTCGTTTGGTGAGGGAAATATGGGAGTGATTTTTCATATGAATGGGGAAGATGAGATTGCCCTTATCGCGAATGAATTGGAAATGACGCAAAAGAAAATCCGTGCATTGATGGATTCTCGTACCCTTTTCTTACGTAATATTATGCATGAACTCAAAACACCGATTGCAAAAGGACGTATTGTGACAACGATGATCACTGATCCTAAGCAGCACGCCCGTTTTGTAAGTATTTTTGAGCGTCTTGAGGGGCTTATAAATGAATTTGCACTTATTGAAGAGGTAAGCTCAGGATCCCAGTCATTAGAGAAAAAGACGGCATTTCGTTTAGTGGATCTTATTGATGAAGCCGTTGATATGGCGATGGTCGAGTCTGATTGGGTTGATCGTAATGTAGAAGGTTCGGTGATGATTGAAGCCAATTTCAGACTTTTTGCAACCGCCATTAAAAATATGATCGACAACGCAGTTAAATACTCACCGACCCATTCGATGTCTATCCATATGGAAGAGGATATGATCGTTTTTATCAATCAAGGGCACGCGCTTCAAAAACCATTGTCTTACTATGTAGAACCTTTTACGAAAGATCATCCGACAAAAGACAGCTTTGGACTGGGTTTATACATTGTAAATGCAATCTTAATAGAGCACAATTACTGTTTGGCCTATGAACGAAGAGAAGGGGATAACTGTTTTTTATTTATCCCAAACAAACGAATAAATTTACGAGGAAAAGTACATTAATGAAAAAAATATTAATAACAAATGATGATGGATACGAGTCTCAGGGACTGTTGGCATTGATAGATGCAATCAAGGATCTGGCACACATCACAGTGGTTGCCCCATCTACTGAAAAATCAGCTTGCGGTCATTCACTCACCCTTACACGGCCATTGAGTTTTGTCAGTGTTGGAGATGATTTTTTTAAACTTGACGATGGAACACCTAGCGATTGTGTCTACTTGGCTTTGCACTCGATGTTTGAAGATAATAAGCCTGATCTCGTGATCAGCGGGATCAACAAGGGATCGAATATGGGTGAGGACATCACTTATTCAGGCACCGCCGCGGGTGCTATGGAAGCGGTATTGCAAGGTGTCCCTTCAATCGCTATTTCTCAAGTGATGGATTTTACACAGCCTGAAGGTGATTATGCATTGGCTCAAAAGGCGATTCGTACGATTGTCGAGAAAATCTTTGCTGGAAATTTTCCCTTGCAAGAGCGTGAGTTTATCAATATCAACGTTCCGTATGATGCAAGCGAGTTAAAATTTTCAGTTACCTATGCGGGATATCGCCACTATGGCAACGATGCTCACTTGCATCGAAATCCTAGAGGTATGGAGTACTATTGGCTAGGACTCCATCCTCTTGATTTTAAACCGCGCAATAACCGAAGCGGATTGTGTGATTTTGAAGCCATCGAGCAGGGGATGGTGTCACTGACTCCGATCAAACTGGATATGAGCGCCTATAAATCAATAAAACAATTGCAAGAGTGGTTATGAGACACACCCGTACGAAACTTCTTTTCGGAGAAGAAGCGCATCTAAAACTTCAAAACGCCAAGATTCTTTTATTGGGCGTTGGCGGTGTAGGGAGTTTTTGTCTGGACTGTCTGTACCGCTCAGGAGTGCGGGATATTACGATCATCGATTTTGACCGTTATGATGTGACCAATCAAAATCGCCAGATGCATTCAGAATCCCACGAGGGAGAGCTTAAAGTCGAAGCACTCAAGCAACACTATCCTGAAGTGATTGCGATAGCTGAAAAAATTACCCCTGACTGGGTAGAAGCATTTGATTTTGAACCATACGATTTGGTATTGGATGCGATTGATGATATGTGGGCAAAAATCGCCCTTATCCAAAAATGCTATCCCAAACTTATCTGTTCAGTTGGCTCTGCAAAGCGTCTTGACCCGACCAAGATTGAAGTACGTTCGATTTGGAAGACGGAAGGTGATCCTTTTGCCTCGAAACTACGCAATGAGCTGCGCAAACGCAAGTTTAAAGCGAAGTTTGATTGTATCTGCAGTTCCGAACTTCCATGTATAAAAGAAAAAGGGAGTTTTGTGGCCGTAACGGGATCATTTGGGCTGGCAATGTGTTCATTGGCACTTCGTAAGCTAATGTAATCTTTTGATATGAGTTTATTTTCTTTGTAACCCTTATGTTACCTATAAGTTCTATAGTACGGTTATGGAACCGTTACACTCAATGTATCATTATTATCTCGATGTACTCGACATCGCCTTTCAGCCTATAGTTGATATTCATTCCGGTGAGTTATTTGGTGTAGAAGCACTTTTACGGGGAACAGACAAGCTTGGATTTGAATCGATCGAATCTTTTTTCGATTGCTTGTTTGAAGCTAATACCCTCTATACATTTGATCTAGCCTTACGTGAGAAAGTGATCAAAAAGTTTTGTACGATTGAATCGCATCAAGGGATAAAGCTTTTTTATAATCTTGATAATCGGCTGTTTGGCATGGGAGATTTTTCCAAGGGTAATACCTCTCGTATTCTAAAACGCTATGGGTTGGATCACAACAGTATGGTGTTTGAACTTTCAGAACACAATGAAATAGGGAACATTGATAATTTTACAAGTCTCATGAACCACTATCGACATGAAGGTTTTTGCGTTGCGATAGACGATTTTGGAATCGGTCAGTCGGGATTCAAAATGCTCTATCATTCCACCCCTAATATTATTAAAATTGACCGCTTCTTCTTAAGTGATATTGACAGTGATCCCAAAAAAAAACTGTTAGCTCGCAACATGGTTCAATTATCCACTTTGATGGGATGCCGTGTCATTGCCGAGGGGGTAGAAACGCAAGCAGAGCTGTTGGTGTGTCGAGAGATCGGGTGTCATATGGTTCAGGGCTATTTCGTTCAAAGACCAACATGCGAGTGTCGCGAACTGCAGTTGCAAAATATCAATATCAGTACTCTCACGCTATTGGAAAAGCGTAAATCGGATAATAAAAGTGATCAAAATATCATACGTAGACGACTGGAAACATTAAAACCTGTATGTATAAACGATCCTATGGAATTAGTTGTTGAACTGTTTAAGGTGGATCAGGAACTTTCCTTGATCCCAGTGATAGATGGGCAAGGGGTTCCAGTGGGGATTGTTCATGAACATCGTTTAAAAGGGATTATCTATTCACAATTTGGACGATCATTGATTCAAAATAACTCATCTAATTTTTCTGTATTGGAAAACTACGTGGAACAGATTCCAATTGTCGATGTCACTATGTCGCTGGAAACGATTGTTGAACTCTATTCACTCTCAGCTAACGCGCCAGGTGTTTTGGTTATTGAATCTTCCAAATACATTGGATATCTTAGTGCACGGGTTATGATCGAAGCGGTACATGAACGCCATTTGATACGAGCCCGTGATCAAAATCCATTAAGCAGATTACCAGGCAATTTTATGATTAATGAGCATATAGCCCACTCCTTTGATTCAGAGCAAAAAAGTGTTTTCTGTTATTTTGATTTTGACCATTTTAAACCTTTTAATGATCATTATGGATTTCGTAACGGAGACAGAGTTATTGTCTTGTTCGCCGAACTGATGCATAAGATTTTCTTGAATCAGTACTTTGTCGGTCATATTGGTGGAGATGATTTTTTTGCCGGTACAGTGATTAAATCAGAGGAAATGTATGATGAATTTTGTACGTCGGTGCGAAAACTGATTCATCAGTTTAGTGAAGATGTCCGTGATTTTTACAGTGTTGAAGATCGTGAACGCGGCGGCATTATTGCACAAGATCGTGATGGAAATATTCGAGAATTTGACTTGTTAAATGTAAGTGCGGTGATCGTTTATAGAAGTCTTGGTTCATCGATCCATTCAGGAGAGCAACTTCAAAAAATATTTGCTATTGAAAAGAAAAATGCCAAACATTCTCCAGATCATCTTCGTTTGATTATCGATTAGCGTAGTTTGGTATATAATACACCATTATTACTTCGCACGGAGAGAACAGTGGAACAAAAAGAGCCTATGACAAAATTCGGATTTCAACGCTTAAGCGATGAACTCAATAAGCTTAAAAATATTGATTTACCCGCTGTCAATGTCGAGATTGACCGTGCAAAAGAGAACGGGGATTTAAAAGAAAATTCAGAATACCATGCAGCGCGAGAACAACAGGCGTTTATCGGTACGC
This sequence comes from Sulfuricurvum sp., assembly GCA_024637295.1. Classification (GTDB taxonomy): domain Bacteria; phylum Campylobacterota; class Campylobacteria; order Campylobacterales; family Sulfurimonadaceae; genus Sulfuricurvum. The sequence continues at coordinate 13,653 of JAGXFL010000010.1, read as the reverse complement.
GTATTGCAGAATTGGGTGATGTTATCTCACGTGCGCAGATTGTTGACCCAAGCGAACTGGAGCATGCGCGTATCAGTTTTGGTTCGACAGTTGTTTTGTGTGATCTAAGTACCGATGACGAGATCACCTATACTATCGTAGGTGGGATTGAGAGTAATCCGGATCGTGGGCTGATCTCGTTTAACTCTCCTTTGGCAAAACAGCTTTTGGGACGCGAAGAGGGGGACGAAGTGCGAGCTCGTTTGCCTGGTGGTGAAAAGACATTTGAAATCTTGGAAGTAAAGTATCAGGAGATTGTTTTTGAAACCCATTAATGTCGGTATTATCGGAGTTGGCGGTTATACGGGATTAGAACTCGTAAAAATGCTGTTACTGCATCCGATCTTTCAGTTGACTTATTGTGCGAATACCGAAGGTGAGACGACAATGTCGCAGTTACATCCCTCTTTGATGGGTGTGTGTGATATGACTATTGAAAAAGTCGATTTGGTCAAAGCCTCTGAAGTGTGCGAACTCATATTCTTAGCACTTCCGCACAAAACGGCAATGAATGCCGCACGTGAATTACTGGAACACGGGGTCAAAGTGGTTGATCTTTCAGCGGATTACCGTCTAAGTCAAGAAAACTATGAAGCGTTTTACTGTGAGCACGAAGATATTGACAATCTCTCTCATGCGATTTACTCGATTCCTGAACTGCATGGACAAATAGCCAAAGGCTCCAAGCTGGTTGCTAATCCCGGATGTCATGTGACGGCAACACTGTTGGCATTAGCTCCATTTCTTGACTATATCGACCATACCGCTCCAATTTTTGTCGATTCAAAAACAGGGGTGTCTGGTGCCGGAAAATCACCGACATCGGGTGTTCATTATGTAAGTGTTAATGATAATATCAACTGTTATAACATTATCAAACACCGTCATGCAACAGAAATTCAACAGCATGCAAGCGCACTGTGCGAGACCGATGTACGGGTGACATTTGTCCCCTCGCTTATACCGATGACGCGCGGTATGCTGGCCTGCGTCTATGCAACACTCAAAGAAGATTGTGATCCTTTGAAGCTCATGAAGGAGTTTTATGCGAACAAACCGTTTGTTCGTGTACGCAATGAACCCCCACATACTAAAATGACCTCAGGAACCAACTTTGCCGATGTGTATGCACAGCGCAATGGTAATGCACTGGTCAGTATGTGTGCGATTGATAATCTGATGCGCGGGGCAAGCTCTCAAGCGATTGCTAATGCCAATATTATGATGGGATTGGATGAGACTCTCGGAGTTCCAAAAATAGCGTATGTCCCCTAACGTTCTTCACGAGGGGGCAATCCTTATTGCTGATTCTCACGCCGCTTCATGGCGTACTCCCTTTTTGGATTTTTTGAGTGCATTAGAATCTGGTGCGATTGAGACAACACAATTGGTGTTGATGGGGGACAATTTTGATCTTCTTTTTGGGCCCGTTCAACAAACGCTACGAGACAATCACGAATCAATAGAGCGCTTAAACCGCCTTTCACAAAAAATAGAGATCATTTACTTTGAGGGAAATCATGATTTTCGCCTCACGTCATTATTTCCAAACATCAAGGTTGTGCAGCGTCGGCAACAGCCTTTGATTATGGGCTTCAAAGAACAGTACATCGCTTTACTGCATGGAGATATAAAAGTCCCTTTTGGATATGCCCTTTATACAAGTTTGATTCGCAATAGGGCGATATTATTTTGCCTAAATATTATTAATGAAATATTTGGAGGCATTATCATCAACACCTTATCGCAAGATATGAAGCGAAAAAAACATTGTAATACTATTGATGATTTTGAATCAATTGCCAAACGGCATATAGATTCAAAATGGGCATGTCAATGCGATACGGTGATAGAAGGGCATTATCATCAAAACTGCACCTATGAATGGGATGGATTCAAATACTATAATCTGGGTGCTTTTGCTTGTAATGAAAGATATTATGTTGTAAAATCTTTAAAAGATCGAATTATTTTAGATGAAGCTATTTTTCATAAGGAGCCCCGATGAAGGGACATGCAGATATCTTAAAAGTCGGTAGCAATGAGATGGAATTGGTTGATTTTCGCATCTTTAAGCGTGAAGACGGTGAGATATACGAAGGTATTTATGGGATTAACGTTGCAAAAGTACGTGAAATTATCCGATTACCGATGCTTACAGAACTACCGGCAACTCCGAGTTTTATAGAGGGGATCTTTGATTTACGAGGCGTTGTTATCCCCATTATCAATCTTGCAAAATGGATGGGGATTGATGCACCCGAAGAGATGACCCGTAATGCACGGGTGATTATTACTGAATTTAACAATATCTTGATTGGATTTGTTGTTCATGAAGCCAAAAGAATTCGTCGTATTAACTGGAAAGATATTGAGCCTGCATCGTTCGTGGATGGCAGTGTAGATGGTTCAAAAATCACAGGTATGACACGTATTGAAGACGATAATGTATTGCTCATTTTAGATTTAGAAAGCGTTGTTCAAGAACTTGGACTCTATCAGCCATCAAATACAAGGCTGGTTGAAAATAAAAATCGCTTTAATGGCTTGGTTCTTTTACTGGATGATAGCTCAACAGCACGACGAATTATCAAAGATGCGTTGACGCAAATGGGCTTTTCGGTTTTAGAAGCCAGTGACGGGATAAAAGGATTTGAGATACTTGAAGAGCTTTATGAAGTACATGGCTCTGAATTGTCTTCAAAATTACGCCTTATTGCATCCGATATTGAGATGCCTCGGATGGATGGATTTCATTTTGCTGCAAAAGTAAAAGAGGATCCACGCTTTAAAATGATCCCTATTGTATTTAACTCTTCAATCAGTGATCACTTTAGTCAAAGTCGTGGAAAAGAGGCGGGTGCGGAAGCGTACTTGGTTAAGTTTGATGGAAGTATATTTTTCGATGAGATTGCACGTGTCGTGCAAGCTCATATGTCAGAGGGGTAAAAAATGGATGAATTTGAAGAAATATTACAAGATTTTTTAGTAGAGTCGTTTGAGTTAATCGAACAGCTTGATCAGGATTTAGTAGAGTTGGAAACGCGTCCGGATGATCTGGACCTCCTTAACCGAATATTCCGTGTTGCCCATACGATTAAGGGTGCTAGTTCATTTTTAAATTTTGATACATTGACCCATTTGACACATCACATGGAAAATATTCTTAATTTGGCACGGCATGGTGACATTATTATCGATGCGGGAGTCATGGATGTTATTTTAGAATCCATTGATTTGATGAAAGCATTGTTGGTACGTATCCGTGATACCCGTTCAGATGATGGTTTGGATGTTAGTGCATGTGTTACTCGCTTGGATGCGGCAGTCAACGGCGATGCGCCTGTTGCGGCTGAACCTGCGGTTGTGGAACCCGTTGTTACTGAAGCGCCTGAAGAGGAAGAAGAATCTGATTATTCTGGGATGAGTGATGCTGAAGTCGAAGCAGAGATTGAGCGATTGATTACGATAAAGAATGCAGAAGCGGTCGCTAAACGAGCAGGAAGTGCACCTCAAGCATCTACTGTTGAGGAAGAAGAACCTGATTATTCTGGGATGAGTGATGCTGAAGTTGAAGCAGAAATCGAGCGGTTATTGGCAATTAAAAATGCAGAAGCTGCAGCAAAACGGGCTAGTCAGACAAGTGAAAATGCAGTACCCACTCCACCAACACCAATACCTGCACCTGTAGCGGAAGAACCAAAACCAACACCTGCACCGGCAGCACAAGCTGCACCTGTAGTCAAACCTGCAGCGACACCTGCACCGGCACGTAAAATTGAGCCAAAAGAGGATGATGCCAAGGGTGCAACGGTAGAGCAGACCATTCGTGTCGATGTTAAACGACTTGATCACTTGATGAATTTGATTGGGGAATTGGTACTTGGGAAAAATCGACTCATCAAGATCAATGATGATGTTGAAGAGCGTTATGAAGGGGAAGCCTTCTTGGAAGAACTTAATCAAGTTGTTTCCATTGTCTCATTGGTAACTACTGATTTGCAGATCGCCGTTATGAAGACACGGATGCTACCAATCGGAAAAGTATTTAATAAATTCCCACGTATGATTCGAGATCTATCCAGAGAGTTGAATAAGAAAATCGAGTTGGACATTTCGGGTGAAGATACGGAATTGGATAAGTCCATTGTTGAAGAGATCGGTGATCCATTGGTTCATATTATCCGAAACTCTTGTGACCATGGAATCGAGGTTGGTGATGTTCGTGTAGCTGCAGGAAAAGATGAAGTCGGTACGATTCAGCTTAAAGCTTACCATGAAGGCAATCATATCGTTATTCAGATCATTGATGACGGTAAAGGTCTTGACACAGACATGCTGAAAACAAAAGCGATGGAAAAAGGGCTTATAACGGAAAAAGAAGCCGATACGATGTCGGATAAAGAAGCATATGGCCTCATCTTCCGTCCTGGTTTTTCAACAGCGGCACAAGTTACAAGCGTTTCGGGACGCGGTGTTGGAATGGACGTTGTTAAAACCAATATCGAAAAGCTTAACGGTATGATTGATATTGACTCTGAATTGGGTCAGGGAACATCCATGAAGCTTAAGATTCCATTGACACTTGCGATTATTCAGGCGTTATTGGTAGGTGTCCAAGAAGAATATTATGCTATTCCACTTGCATCCGTCTTGGAAACCGTACGTATTAGCAAAGATGAGATTTACACGGTTGAGAATCGTTCGGTTATGAGGCTGCGTGATGAAGTTCTGTCATTAGTACATATCGGCGATATCTTTGAAGTTGAGCGTGTATTTGATAACAGTGAACACGCGTACGTTGTTGTTCTTGGACTTGCCGAAAGCAAAATCGGGCTTATTGTCGATACCTTGATCGGGCAAGAAGAGATCGTTATTAAATCACTTGGGGAATATCTCAAAGGGATCGAAGGTATTGCCGGAGCGACTATCCGCGGTGATGGTGGTGTTACGTTGATCGTCGATGTCGCAGCGCTGATGCAAATGGCAAAATCGGTAAAATCGACTGTAGGCGATGAAGGCGGCAGTGCTAAGAAACTTGGAGCAAAAAATAGCGCGAGTGATTATTGTATCATGATCGTAGATGATTCAAAGACGGATCGCACGATTATGAGAAAATCACTGGAATCTACGGGTATTACACTCGTTGAAGCGGTTGACGGTGTTGAAGCGATGAATATCCTGAAACAGGGAGACCATTTCTTCGACGCGATGCTCATTGATATCGAAATGCCACGTATGGATGGGTATACTTTGGCTGCAGAGATTAAGAAGTACAATAAATACAAGAACCTTCCACTGATCGCTGTCACCTCGAGAGCAGGAAAAGCCGACCGTATGCGTGGTGTTGAATCGGGTATGGTTGAGTATATCACTAAACCATATTCACCTGATTATTTGATGAATGTTGTTAAACGTAATATTAAATTTAATGAAGGGCTGTAATCATGAGTGAGCAATTACAACAAATTATTAAGAAACAAAGTACGGCTCTCATCGGTGATGATAATAAGATTGATGATGTTATACAGCTCGTTGGCTTCATTGTCGGAGAAGAAGAGTTTGCGATACCCATTTTGAGTATTCAAGAGATCATTAAGCCGATCAGTTGCACGCGAGTTCCACAAATACCGTCGTATATTTTGGGTGTTTTTAATCTGCGCGGTTCGGTTATCCCTTTGATCGATTTGCGTTCTCGTTTTGGATTGACTCCTCAAAAGCATACTGATGAAACACGATTTATTGTTATGAAAAGTGGAGATGATGTAGCGGGATTTGTGATTGACCGTCTGACCGAAGCGATTCGTATGCCTAAAAAAGACATTGGACCAGCACCGGAAACCGTTTCAGAAGCTGAGACGATGATCGATGGTGTCGGTAAACAATCGGATCGTATAGTCACCATTTTAAAAGTACATAAACTTTTAGAGCGAAACTTTTAATCATCCCTTGACTCATTTGTGGCACAATGTCACTCATGAATGAAATATATTATAAATCAAGACGACAAAAACTTCTCAGTTCTCTCGAAGAAGGGGTGATCATCCTCACCTCTGCCCCTGCTAAAACCCGATCGAATGATACGCAATATCCCTACCGACAAAACAGCGATTTTTATTATATGTGCGGTTTTCAAGAAGACAATTCATTACTTGTTATGGTAAAAACAAAAGAAGTCGTTAAATCTATGATGTTTGTTGAAGGGTATGATGAAGAACATGCTCTTTGGAATGGTTCACGATTAGGTGTTGAAAAAGCCAAAGAACGGTTTGACGTGGATGAAGTACATGATATTCATGACTATCCAACCCTTATCACAGATATTTTACGTGATCATGTTGCTTTGTATATCGACCTTTTTGACGATCCACCGTGGCTAGAGCAAGCAAAAAAAAGTGCCAAAGAACTGCTATCGACGCGCGGTGTAAAGCGTCATATACAAGCTATTTATGATGTCACCCATTTGATCCGTAGTCAAAGACTGATCAAAAGTGATATAGAGATTGAAGCGATAAAAAAAGCAATTGAATTGACCGCAAAAGCCCATCATGAAGCCATGAAGGTTTCAAAAGCGGGGATGTATGAATATGAACTGCAAGCGAAAATGAGTTATGTATTTCTTTCTAACGGCGCGTCAGCCGAGGCATACGGCGCGATCGTAGCAGGTGGGAATAATGCCAATACACTTCACTATATCGACAATCGTGATATTTTACGTGAAGGTGATTTGGTCTTGATCGATGCGGCATGTGAGTGGGAACTGTATGCCAGTGATATCACACGGACGTTTCCGGTCAATGGCAAATTTACCGACGCACAGCGTGACGTTTATCAAAAAGTATTGGATGTGCAGCTGCGCGTGATTGAAGCGATGAAACCGGGGGTCAAACGTGACTGGTTACAACAATACAGTGAAGAGCTGCTCTGCCAAGCTTTAATCGATTTAGGAATTTTGAGCGGTGAATGCAAAACTCTTTTGGAATCAAAGGCACACAAAAAATATGCACCGCACGGGATAGGCCACTGGATGGGTCTGGATGTACACGATCCGTGCCCGTATGTGGATGATGCGGGTGAGAGTCTTTCTTTTATAGAGGGGATGGTGATGACGATTGAACCGGGTATATATATACGAGCCGATGATGAGAATGTGGCGGAAAAATACCGCGGTATCGGTATTCGTATCGAGGATGATATTTTGATTACGTCAGAAGGATGTGAAAATCTCTCTGCTATGATCGTTAAGAGCGTAGAAGAGATAGAGAAGATAATGCTTGGTAGATCATTATAAATTTGTTGCATAGCAAAGAGAAAAAATATTTAATAAATCAAGAATTACTACAAATAGAAGTGATTAACTACTTTACATCTGTATTTAAAAAAGAAGAATATATTGTCTTGTTTCGTGCGATACATAAAAATTTTAAAAATAATAATATTGAGTTTGAGATACAAACAATAGCAAATGACCAATAAAGATTATAAAACCTCATACCCCTCTTCAATCACCCTTCTGAACTCTTCCAAAATACTGTATCATTCCAGTTAGATGTACGACAATCAAAATGAGCTATAATATGAGCAATGAAATAGCGGAGTGAGCCATGCCGACATTACTGAGAGTGGATGGTTACCGATTTTTCTTTTTTAGTGATGAGCATTTGCCAAAACATGTACATATTGAAAAATCGGATAAGTATATGAGAATCGAGCTTGAGACTTTAAAAGTCACCGACAATTATAAAATGACATCAAAAGAGATACGAGAAGTTATAGAGATCGTTGAAAAACACAAACAAGATTTTATGGAGGCGTGGAATGAATACTTTAATCAGTAAGATTGAACTGGATACTAAAATTTTAGTCCATCTTGATAGCGGTGATGTTTTAAGTCTGCCGTATTCTTACACCAAACGCATCGAACAAAGTAGTGTGTCGGAACTCGTAAATTACCATCTTATCGGTGGGGGACGAGGTATCCACTTCGATGATATAGATGAAGATATATCATTGGAAGGGATTATTGACTACAAGCTAAAACACGAACTTGTTTTGTCTCATTGCGCGTAGTAAACTTCCCACCTGTTTAATTATAGCTATAACTCCAACCGCTGAGGCCGTCTTTGGCCTCTTGAAAATCTTTTGACTCACCTAAAAAATCAATAATGTGTAACAAGGTCCATGGGATGGTGTTGGCTTCGGCATCGTCGATGAGATGGCGAGGCATAGGCGTTTCTTGGGACGTCATGGCAAAAGCGATACGTTCACGGTTATTGAGGACATGTTTTATGTCTGTGATGTTGTAATCAAAACAAAATTTTTCAAGCAATTGTTCTTTGATGGGATCAGGGATCTTGTCGGCTGTGTTGAGAATAAAGGTAAAGTGCAATGACGGATCTGGTTCGCTTTGTAATGACGGAGATGCCATGACAATAAAGTCGACGTTTTCCAATAAAGCTTGAATTTCGTTGTGTGAGAGATAGGTATTGATACTAAGAGGTTTGATTTCAGCCATTATTGGTTCCCGTTAAAAATATTTGTAATCAATGTGGTCATTCCGATATGGAGATTATAGTTGCTAATAGGAAAATCAATCGACTCATCACTCAAGTTGACGGTATACACACTCAAGTATGTCCCTAAAACTTCCAAATCAATAGGGGTATATGCAGCACAAGATTGCGCGTCATATTTGGTACGCATGAGTTTTTCAGCCGTATTACTTTTTGCCAATGTAAATGCGAGGGTTTTGAGACTCATCAAATCACACCAACGAAGAAATAGCTCCATCGTTAATGCTGGAACAGGGTTCCCTTCAGGATCAAAAAGGAGTTTTTGCTCACGCAGGGGGATCAAAACACTTAAAATGGCTTCACAGTAGGGAAGGGTCTTCTGCTGCCAAAAGGGGGCTTCATCACTTCGATCAATGGCCGACTTTATAGCTCCCAAAATTGCAGGGGCTTCACCTGATTGGAGCAGTGTAGACATAGAATGTAATTTCATGGGGCATCTTTTTTATAGAACAATAACCTTTTTTGTATAATACAAGCATTAACACAAGGAGTTGAAACAATGGATAAAGGATGGAGCACCAACATCATCGCATTTGGATTCGTAGGGGGATCGTATTTACTGCAAGGTGAAGTAGCAAATGCAATTCGATCAGCTGGACTATTTGCTCTCTCAGGTGCTGTTACTAACCAATTGGCCATACATATGCTCTTTGAAAAAGTCCCATTTTTATACGGTTCAGGGATTATATTGGATCGGTTTGAATCGATACGAGAAGCGCTTAAAACATTGATTATGGAACAGTTTTTCAGTCCTGAGAAGATTGAAGCGTTTGTACAGTCTCAAGAGCGTTCGATTAATTTAGCGCCTATAATCGAGCAAACTGATTTTACCCCAGCCTATGATGCATTGGTATTAAGTGTCATGGAATCACCAATGGGGGGAATGCTTGGGATGTTTGGTGGAGAGGCCTTGATTTCAAAACTCAAAGAGCCGTTTATTGAAAAAATCAAGTGCTCAACCATTGAAATATCACAAAGCGATTCTTTTATGAATGCTCTTAATACCCATATGCATCAAGGAAGTTCAACATTGACACAAAGTATAGGTGAGATTGTTGAATCGCGTCTTGCAGAATTGACACCTGATATGGTCAAAGAGATGTTACATACTCTGATGAAAGAGCATTTAGGATGGCTTGTTGTTTGGGGAGGAGTGTTTGGAGCGGTTATTGGATTGGTCTCATCACTTATACTGTAAATAATCTCACTCAAAAGACTTGACATTAAGTGACTCAAAGTACTATAATTTCTTTAGCTAAACAATAAGGAATAGAACATGCAAAATATTTTTGAAAAACTAACCCATCAAATGACCGAGATGATCGAGTCTTCGATCTCTTTGGCATTACACAGTAAAAACAGCGAAGTAGAACCGATCCACTTTTTATGGGCATTGCTCGCCAATAGCAATTCACCGCTGAATCAGATGTTGACCAAGATGAACGTGGACAAGACGGCTATTGAATTGGATGTCAAAAGTGCGGCATCAAAACTTCCAACCTCTTCGAGTGTAACCAAAGAGAGTATTCGTCTGTCAAGAAACTTTACCCATTCCCTGGAAGTGAGTTCCGGAGAGATGGCAAAAAATGGGGACAGCTTCTTGGCAGTTGACACGTATGTGGTTGCTAATTTAAACAATGACCCTTTTAAATCCATTGTGGGCAAATACGTTGATCTGCGAGAATTGGCAAAGACGTTTGAAGCATCACGTGCGGGTCAAAAGATCGAATCACAAACCGCTGATGAGAATCTCGAATCTCTCTCAAAATACGGGATTGATCTAACCAAAATGGCAGTCGAGGGGAAACTCTCTCCTGTTATCGGACGCGATGAAGAGATCAGTCGTATGATGCAAATTTTGATTCGTAGTACCAAAAACAATCCGATTTTATTAGGTGAACCAGGGGTTGGTAAAACGGCCTTGGTAGAAGGGTTGGCACAACGTATTATCAGTAAAGATGTGCCATTAAGCCTTCAGAACAAAAAAGTGATTGCTTTGGATATGAGCGCACTCATTGCAGGGGCGAAGTATCGCGGGGAGTTCGAAGATCGTCTCAAAGCGGTCATTGATGAAGTCAAAAAGAGTGCCAATATTATCCTTTTTATTGATGAGATCCACACCATTGTAGGGGCAGGAGCTTCAGAGGGGTCTATGGATGCGGCCAATATTTTAAAACCGGCATTGGCACGAGGTGAGTTGCATACGATTGGTGCGACTACACTCAAAGAATACCGTAAGTATTTTGAAAAAGATACCGCATTGCAACGCCGTTTTCAACCCGTGCACGTTGAAGAACCAAGCGTCAATCAGACATTGCAGATCTTGCGTGGACTCAAAGAGCGTCTTGAAGCGCATCACAGTATTACCATTGCGGATTCGGCATTGGTAGCCGCGGCGAAACTCTCTGATCGTTATATTAGTGACCGTTTTTTACCCGATAAAGCAATCGATTTGATCGATGAAGCGGCGGCAGAACTGCGTATGCAAATTGAGTCTGAACCTAATGCCCTTGCTAGTGTAAAACGTCGCATGACACAGCTGCAAGTAGAAACAGAAGCATTGAAGATGGAAGAGAGTGCTGCTAATACCAAGAGACTCGAAGAGATAGTCAAAGAGCTGGCCGACGTGAGCGAAGAGCGCCGAAGTCTTGAAGCGCAGTTTGAACATGAAAAAGGAGAGTTTGATCGTGTCTCTAAGATTAAGCGTGAGATCGAATCCAAACGACGTGAAGCGGAAACAGCACAACAGCAAGGGGACTATGCGAAAGTTGCAGAAATAACCCATGGACAGATTCCAAAACTCGAAGAAGAAGAGAAGCAGCTTCAAGAAAATTGGAAGATCATGCAAGCACAAGGGACATTGTTGAAAAACAGTGTAGACGAAGCATCGATCGCAGGGGTTGTGAGCCGTTGGACGAAAATTCCGGTCAATAAAATGTTACAAGGTGAAAAAGAGAAGATCTTACACATCGAAGATGAATTGAATCGTGATGTCGTAGGGCAAGAAAAAGCAACGCATGCCGTAGCACGTGCGATCAAGCGTAACAAAGCGGGACTTTCGGACAAAAGCCGTCCAATAGGATCATTTTTGTTCCTGGGACCTACCGGTGTCGGAAAAACGCAAACAGCGAAAACGTTAGCGAAGTTTTTGTTTGACAGCAGTGAATCGATGATCCGTATCGATATGTCCGAATATATGGAAAAACATGCGGTGTCCAGACTCGTTGGTGCCCCTCCGGGATACGTTGGCTTTGATGATGGCGGACAGCTTACTGAGGCGGTACGTCGTAAACCGTACAGTGTCATCTTGTTTGATGAGGTTGAAAAAGCGCATCCCGATGTGTTTAATGTGCTGCTTCAGGTACTCGATGACGGACGTCTGACGGACAATAAGGGTGTGGTGGTAGATTTTACCAACACGATCATTATCTTGACCTCCAACATCGCAAGCGATAAGATTATGGCGCACCATGGCGATGCAAATCTCGAAGAGATGGTATTAGGTGAGTTGCGACAGCATTTCAAGCCGGAGTTTTTGAATAGGCTGGACGATGTAGTGGTCTTTAATCCGTTGGGTGAGAGTCAGATCCTTAGCATCGTCGATCTGTTCTTTGCGGACATTGTGGCAAAAGTCGAGGAGCGCAATATTACCCTTACTCTCACTGATGCGGCAAAACGCCATATTGCTCAAGCCGGATTTGATCCTGTCTATGGAGCGCGTCCACTCAAACGTGCATTGTATGAGATTGTCGAAGACCGTCTTGCAGATTTGATTCTTGGTGGTGAAGTGATCGAGGGCTCATCAGTAGCATTCGATGCTGTAGGTGATGAGATTACCGTATCTGTGGCATAATTGGCTTTATGAAACAGATATTTTTAACCCTTTTTCTTATTTTCGCCATTGAGTCATGGGGATGCACAGGTGATTGTATGACCTGCCATCCTGCATTGCTCAAAAATATTGATTTTGATAAACGACATAAACCGATGACGACGTGTATCAAATGTCACAGTGCCAATCCTGCCAAAATGGCGGATTGTGGAAGTGACTGTTTCGCGTGTCATCCGGTGGCAAAGATTGAAGGGATAAACGTAAAAGAGCATGCGGTTATTCGTGAGTGCCGTGATTGTCATATGAAGATGAAAATCACTGTTGGTTTGGATACATTACCGCAAGGACAGTCTTCTGCCCCGACACTACGGGATTTTTTAAAGCCTTAAGCGTAAACCGGCTCGAAGAGTCGGTCAAATCCTTCGAATATTTTCTTCAAAAACTTTTCTGCTTCACTGATTATTTTTGACATATCGTTTTCATTTTTCGGTGGAGGGGTTTGTTTGAGGGCATTATCAAACAGATCGACTATCCCTTTTTTGGTATGATTTTTGACACTTTCATCACTGTGTTTGAGATCTCCTAGTGCTTTGGTTAGATCAGATGCCATCTTATTGATCGGAGACTTTTGTTCGCCGTCACTGAGTTCTTTCATAAATTTATCAATATAAGGCTGTGCTTTTTTCATAAACGCATCGATCTCTTTTTGGTCTTGTTCGCTGATACCGTTGGTATTGAGCTCAAATGCAAAGGATTGCGTAGAGGAAAAACTAAATGAGCTCTCTTTTGTACCCTCATCTTGGCGGGAATTTAGGGAAAGCTCCTGAGTGTTTTCAAAATTTAGAGATAAAGTATCTCCACTGCTGGTTTTCATCTGCATACTTAGATCATGCGAACGATAGGCGTTCAATGATGAAGTTGTCATAATACTACCCCTTACTACAACTAATTATAGTTACAATATCGGTCAAATGATGAAAAGATTAAATAAGCTTGTATGAAGCTTAATGGCACTTTAAGTAAGATTTGACTACCATTGCGGTCAAAATATAACAAGGGGAATGGTAATGAAAAGAACATACCAACCACATAATACACCACGTAAGCGTACGCACGGTTTCCGTTTACGTATGTCTACAAAGAATGGTCGCCGAGTTATCAATGCTCGTCGTGCTAAAGGCAGAAGCAGATTGGCTGTATAAACGGCTT